>JAGYNZ010000001.1 GCA_018399745.1 Deltaproteobacteria bacterium
ACGGGGAGTGAAGGCTATGCTCTCTGCGGTTGAGCGGCTGTCTTTTCTTAAAAATGAAGTTTTCCTTTCAGCGTTTCCCAATGCGGGTTTACCAGAGATCATAGAACACCGCATGGTATATTCCACACCCCCCACCTACATGGCTGAAAAGGTGGCTGAAATGGTCAAGCTTGGTGTTCGCCTGATTGGTGGATGCTGCGGTACGACACCGGCCCATATTCATGAATTCAGACAGCATCTTCATATAAAGAGACCCAGGGCCACAGGGGTTACAGCCAGCGCGGAGACGGCCTTCGATCTGCCCGAAGGCGAAAAGGACCTTATTGGCCGGGGCGGACTGATCGACGGCCTGAGACCCGACCGCATCCCTGTGCTTGTGGAAGTGGATCCTCCCAAGCATCTTGATGTAGATGGGATTCTCACTGGAGCACGTGCCCTGGCAGATGCCGGCGCTGATGCCATCACCCTTGCTGAACATCCCCTGGCCGTTCTTCGAACAGACAATCTATCCCTGGCGCACAGAATTCGCGTGGAAACAGGCATACAGACGGTGCTTCATCTGACCTGCAGAGATCGTAATATATTAGGTCTTCAGGCACAGATAATGGGGGCTCATATACTCGGACTGGAGGCCATATTGGCCATTACCGGAGATCCGGCCACCTCAACGGATCAGCCCGGTGTCAGCGGAGTATTTGATGTCCGTTCCTTTGGCCTGATACAAATGATAAGTCAGTTCAACCGTGGCCTGAATATGGCAGGGGTATCGATGAAAAAGCGCACTAATTTCTCTATTGGTGCCGCCTTCAGCTATCGTCCTGCAAATCCTGATTTACAGGTCAGCAGACTGGCACGAAAGGCCGATATGGGCGCGCATTTTGTCATGACCCAGCCTATTTTTGATCGAGATGCCGTAGAGGCTATGATGAATAGTACGCAGCACCTGAACCTCTTTATCTTCACAGGTATTTTCCCCCTGATATCCGCCAGGAACGCGGATTTTCTCCACAACGAAATCCCGGGCATTTCAATTCCCAGAGAGATTAGAAAACATCTATGGAAATATGAAAAGGTCGAAGACCAGCGTAAAGCGGCCCTGGACCTGGCCAAAAAACTGATTGCCGATATCATTCCATTCGTTGACGGACTCTATTTGATCAGTCCACTCAATAAGTGGGAAATTCCATTAACGTTATTGCAGGAACTAAGGGCCGCCGGGCATTGATGCAAGGCTGCTGTTCACTATTTTTTTATTATAAAAAGTACGCTAAACGGTAAGATAAAGATATCTTCACGTCTGTTTTCTGTTTGCGGTTCAATCTTTTTATAATTCCGACCTGTTCGCAAAACCCCGTTAACTGATAATATCTACTATATTCAACTGCAACGGCTGCAGGCAGCTATTAAATTGAACTAACACCTAAAATGAGTTATTATAGATAATAAATTGTATTTATGATCGCCAATATTAATAAATTTAGGCTGGTGGCTGATTTTGTTAAGTGTCGCTCCCAAGAGGAACCATGTATCATCCTTTCCGAAGTCTGAGATGTCATCTTTACCATCGCTCGTCAGACTGACTGTGAGGCGCAAAAACCTTTTTGAACCTGGAACCGGAATAGTGGTAGCAGTTTCAGGTGGACCCGATTCTGTCTGTTTGCTGCATATTCTTAATGTATTGAGCAGCCATTGGGGTTTGGCCCTGAAAGTGGCCCACTTTGAGCACGGCCTCAGGGGCTCTGAATCCAGAAACGATGCCCGTTTTGTCAAAAGGCTGTCTCATAATTTTGGACTGGGTTTTTATATTGAGTACGGCAATGTCAAAGCCTTTGCCCGCAGGGAAGGCATGGGAATTCAGGAGGCCGCTCGAATCCTCAGATATGAATTTCTGGAACGTGTGCGTATTGAAACCAAGAGTACATATATCGCCACGGCACATACTGCTGACGATCAGGCAGAAGAGGTGCTTATGCGCTTGATCAGAGGTGCAGGTCTCTCAGGACTCAGTGGAATTCCATGGATAAGAGATAACTGCATAGTCCGTCCACTTCTGGGTGTAACCAAGCAGCAGATTCTGGACCACCTTAAAGTCCATGATATACCATATGTAATAGATCGATCTAATAACAGCAGGAAATATCTGCGAAATCAGATTCGCAAAGACCTTGTGCCTTTCTTGACTGAGAATTTCAATCCTGCCATTGTGCGTACTATCAACCGTATGACAGAAATGCTGGCAGACGATCATCACCTGTTGACAGAGATGGCGGAAGAGGCATATACGAATTCATTGTCATTCCCTTCTCAGGAAGGAAAACTGTGTTTCAGTATAAAAAAAATTAAAGAATATCCCGAACCGATTCGCCGCAGGATTTACAGAATGGCCCTCAGGGATTTGAGACTATTCAGCGGCAGGGTGAGGGCCAGCCATCTTCTGGGTATAGATACGTTGGTTAAAAGCCTTAAAGACCCTTGCGCCTCATTCAGGCTGCCCGGAGGTGCTGTGGCATTTAGAAGATATGAAGAGCTGTTTATTTCCTCTTCCAGCCCTGAAAAACAAATTCCGGATTCAAATGACGCCGGTTTTTCAGTGTGCGTTACCGGACATGGACATTGGCCTGCCCCCAATGGAAAGGGATACGTGGAGATTTTATTATCAGATGTTACAAGTGACTTTAGATCCAGAAATCGAAAAGAGTATTTCAAGCCCCTGTGGTTAAATCCTCAGGCCGTTGAGTTTCCTCTTGATCTCAGGACCAGAAGGCCCGGGGAAATTTTCTGGCCCCTGGGCGCTCCGTCACCTTTTAAACTCAAAAATTTTTTGATATCAAGTAAAATCCCGCATGAGATCAGAGACTCTTTGCCGATACTTGTTAGAGGCAAAGAAGTAGTAGCGATAGCAGGAGTTGAAATCTCCCATCCCTACAGGCTCCTTCAAACGGGCGGAAAGGCGCTTTCGCTTCAGTGGGTAATGTAATAAAGGCGTCATTTTCATTCACCTGTTTACACTTTTTTGAAAAAGTGTGTATTATTGAATTAAATGCCGATATCAGAACTGTAAATTTGAGACTTGAAATTTGATAACGAAGTTATTTTTTTGTATTTTCCCGATTTCAAGTTTTAAATTCCACCACCAAAATTCAAGGTCGACAAAGTATAAATAATGGTTGGCTCGCCGCAAAGTAAGCCAAATAATTATTGTATTCAATTCGTTATTTTGATTTATTATATGTTCTGATTTATGTTTAAAAAAATATTATTTTAGCGGAGGATCACTTTTGAACACCTTTTACAGGAACTTGAGCCTGTGGCTCGTTATCGGCCTTGTGATGGTCTTTATATTCAATCTGTTTAACGAGCCTCAGAAATCAATACAAGAAATCCCTTACAGCGGTTTTCTGGAACATATTGAAAAAGGTGAAGTGACCGCTGTTGTTATTCAGGGAGACAGGCTTGACGGTGTATTTCAGGACCAGACGCCTTTTTTTACTATAATACCTTCTCAAGACCCCGATATGATGCATTTATTAAAAGAAAAAGGTGTTACTATCCAGGTAAAACCCGTTGGGGATACACCATGGTATCTTACATTGCTGGTTTCGTGGTTTCCCATGTTGCTCCTCATAGGCGTATGGATTTTCTTCATGAGACAGATGCAGACAGGAGGTGGTCGTGCCCTGTCCTTTGGCCGCAGCAAAGCAAAACTTGTCAATGAGGATACTACAAAGGTCACCTTTAAAGATGTGGCGGGTATAGAAGAGGCCAAGGAGGAACTGGAGGAAATAATCGACTTTTTAAAGGATCCCAAAAAGTTCACGCGTCTTGGAGGCAGAATCCCAAAAGGTGTCTTGCTTATCGGATCGCCTGGTACAGGGAAAACCCTTCTGGCCAGGGCCATAGCCGGGGAAGCGGGTGTGCCGTTTTTCACTATCAGCGGATCCGACTTTGTGGAGATGTTTGTTGGTGTCGGCGCTTCTCGAGTAAGAGACCTCTTTGTTCAGGCAAAAAAGAATGCACCATGCATTATCTTCATTGATGAGTTAGACGCGGTAGGCCGCCATAGAGGTGCCGGACTCGGAGGCGGTCACGATGAACGGGAACAGACGCTAAATCAGCTTCTGGTTGAAATGGACGGTTTTGAGAGCACCGAAGGTGTCATTTTGGTTGCAGCTACCAACAGGCCTGATGTATTGGATCCAGCCCTGTTAAGACCCGGCCGTTTCGATAGACAAGTGGTTGTCCCTGTACCCGATCTCAGAGGACGTGAAAAAATATTGGAGGTACACATAAAAAATATTCCACTTGGATCAGATGTTGAACTCTCATTAATTGCCAGGGGCACACCAGGATTTTCCGGTGCGGACCTTGAAAATCTCGTAAACGAGGCAGCCCTTCTTGCGGCCAGAGAAAACAAAGAAACCGTCAGCATGAATGACTTTGAAAAGGCCAAAGACAAGGTACTTATGGGCTCCGAGAGAAAAAGCCTCATTATATCGGATGAGGAAAAGCGCATAACTGCTTATCATGAAGCAGGACACACGTTAGTGGCAAAGATTCTTCCTGGTACTGATCCAATTCACAAGGTAACTATCATACCAAGGGGTCGTGCGCTTGGGCTCACCCAGCAGCTTCCAGAAGATGAACGTCACAGCTATTCGAGGTCATATCTTCTTAACAGCCTTACAATCCTCATGGGAGGCCGGGTAGCAGAAGAGTTGATAATGAATGAATTTACCACCGGGGCGGGAAATGACATTGAAAAGGCCTCACACCTGGCAAGAAAGATGGTATGTGAATGGGGCATGAGTGATGGACTCGGCCCGATTGCATTTGGCAGGAAGGAAGAACACCCGTTTTTGGGCAGGGACTTCAACCAGGTTAAAGACTACGGCGAGGAAACAGCTCAGAGAATAGATCAAGAAATCCTGAAAATACTGCATGATTCCTATAAACGGGCCAAATCCTTGATTCAAGAAAATATTGATTGTCTCCACGGTATTGCTAATGCCCTGTTAGAAAAGGAATCCCTTGATGCAGTCAGTATTGAACAGATAATGAGTAACTGCCGAAAAGATACTCAGGTTCAAATGGCTGGTATCTGATACCAGGAAAATGGTGCAGTTATTCACCCCTTTACAAAGAGTATGAACGGTTACGAGGATGGCTCTTCCCATTTTTATCAGAAAAGAGCATGCATTCCGCCGGGGTTCTCGTACATATATCATGGGGGTCATAAACGTAACCCCCGACTCATTTTCAGATGGTGGAAAATTCTATTCTACCGAAAGTGTTAAGCAACAGGCTGTCTCGCTGCTTTCTGCCGGAGCTGACATACTGGACATAGGAGGAGAGTCTACCCGGCCTTTCGCAGAACCTGTTACTCTGGAAGAAGAATTGCGTCGGGTCATACCTGCTGTAAGGGAAATACGAAAAATCAGTGATTGTCTGATATCCGTGGACACTGTAAAGGCAGAAGTGGCCCAAGCCGCGCTTTACGAGGGAGCTGATATTATCAATGATATCAGTGCGCTGCGTTTTGATCCCAAAATGGCCGACGTGGTTTCAGGCTTTGAAGCCACCGTTGTACTTATGCATATGAAAGGAAGCCCCGGGGACATGCAGATAAATCCCTACTATGAAGATGTGGTTGGGGAGGTCAGGGACTTTTTGGAAAAACGAATAGTCTGGACCAGCAGCAGGGGCATCCCCAAGGAAAAGATACTGATTGACCCCGGTCTTGGATTTGGGAAAAGGTTTCAGGACAACCTGGTACTGATTAATCGCTTGCAGGAGTTTACCGATTTAGGGGTACCGGTCATGGTGGGTGCGTCTCGTAAGGCCTTTCTGGGAGCGGTAACCGGAATAAAAGCGGCAAAAGAGCGCGACATAGCTACGCTGGGTGCAATTGCAGTATCAGCCATGAGGGGAGCAGATATAGTGCGCGTCCACAACGTTGCTCTCACCAGACAGGTGGTCCAGGTAGTCGACGCTATTTGCAGAGAGAGTCTTTAATGAATCCGCTGAAAATACTACATTTGCGGTGTTACTTCAATCGTTCAGCAATTACCGCGTCCGCTAATAAATACGCCTCATTCATACAAAATTTCGCGTCTTGTACTCGGATTGTTTTGAGCAAAATCCTGTTTCAGGACTCTTTACAGTGTAATCTTTAATGCTTGAGGGCCTTACTCAATATATACCAATAATTCGCTGGCTGGATGTCGTTGACATCCTGGTGGTCTCTTACATCATATATCGTGTCATCCTTCTTATCAGAGGAACCCGTGCTGTACAGATGGCAGCAGGGCTGGCCTTAATCATATTAATTTATTTCGCAGCTGGTGAGCTGAGACTCTTCACTCTTCACTGGCTCCTTGAAATCATCCTTAGCTCTTTATTTCTACTGATCATAATAGTATTTCAAGACGATATTCGCAGGGCGCTGGCCCAGATGGGCCAGACCCCCTTTCCCAAACTTCGGGTAAAGACCTTTCAGGTCCTTGAGGAGATTGCAAAAGCGGCCACCAGTTTAGTAGAAAGCCATACAGGTGCCTTGATAGTACTTGAAAGGGATGTAGGCTTAAAAGATCACCTTGAATCGGGAGTAACCATTGACGGGAAAGTGACTCGTGCTCTGCTCTGTACAATATTTGATAAGAGGACTCCATTACATGACGGTGCAGTAATTATTCAAAAGGGTAGACTTTCAGTGGCGGGTTGCATGCTGCCTTTGAGCACAAATCCAAATATCAGTAGACGTCTGGGTACAAGACATCGGGCAGCTATAGGTATAACTGAGCAGACCGATGCTGTAGTAGTAGTCATTTCTGAGGAAACCGGCAGTCTTTCTGTAGCTATTGCGGGGAAAATCACCAGAGACATAGATCTAGGCACTCTCAGGCGTATCTTGCATAATGCCTTTGCGAGTGAAAAGACTGAAAAACCCTGGTGGCGAAGGAGGATAGTTTAGCCTGTGCGCCAGGAAGTTTTTTTCCGAAAAAACTGGTTTCTCAAGTTGCTCTCATTGGGATTTGCCTTACTACTTTGGTTTTTTGTAGTTGGAGAACAAAAAACCGAGATCAGTATTTCTGTCCCCCTTGAAATAATTAATATACCAACGGATCTTGTAATATCCAGCGATGTCCCTTCCAATATTGATGTTACAATATATGGGCCCCGCAGCATGATTCGCGCCATGACTGCAAAGGGTGTTTTGAAAGTAATTGATCTTAAAGACGCCAGAATAGGCAAAACCACTGTTCACATATCACCTGACAGCCTTTCTTTACCCGGGGCAGTTCGAGCACTTAGAATACAGCCCAGCAATATCGAGATTGTACTGGAGCCTCTCGTGTTAAGCGATTTTCCGGTAAGGCCTGTCTTAAAAGGCTCTGCAGCTAAATATCACAAGGTCTTAGACACAGATGTAGATCCCCCCAGAGTGGTTATCTCGGGGCCGGAAAGTGTCATAGAGGCCATGAAGGAAATAAATACATTCCCAATAGATATTGATGGTGCTTCGGACGATTTTACCAGGAAGGTAGGTTTGGATATTCAGGGTATCCATGTATCACTCGAAGAAAAGAAACCATATAGAGTCACGGTACATATCGTGCCTGTTCAGGGCACAAGGCGCATCACTCATATACCGGTGCAGATTGAAACCAGCGAATCCAATATTATGTGGTGGCCCAAAGTAGTAAGCGTTACTTTACGAGGGCCTATGCTGGATATCAGAGAAATCAAGCCTGCTGATATATATGTTGGAATTTCGGTTAGCGACCTTGAGCATGGAACTCATTCCTTGGAGCCTGAGTACATTGTACCTGAAGGATTTACATTAATGGAGATAATACCTCAAAATATCAAAGTGAATATTCCTGAGAAAGAAATTAAGGAACTGAAGGAATCCGGAGATCATTAAATGCGTAGGTTGTTCGGTACAGAAGGCATTCGCGGAACAGCTGATATCCATCCTGATACTTACAGGAAAGGACACTCAATTGTCATGCCATATGCTGGAGAATTCGCTTGCAGGCGGAATATGTTTAAGTAGTTGACGGCGATCATATTATAGACAATATGTGACTATGATATGATTGAGAAGGAAAGGCTTAACTTTAATACCGTAGTAGCAACGGTTATGAGCAACATGGGGCTCGAGGTCGCTCTGGAAAACAGTGGCGAAATACTTATCAGACCATCAGGCACTGAACCGGTTACAGGAATAACGGTCGAAGGCGAAAACGAGGAACGAATTAACGCCATGGCCGTAACAATGGGTAATCATGTTGAGTCGGTTCGTGGGAGTTCAGTCTGCCTTTCGTCTCATAAAGGCAGGGATACTATCCAGTTCTTCGGTGTCCAGTTTATCAAGGCCGTCAAAGTCTAATACCGGTTTTTTCTTCGAATTCTTTATGTGGTCGAATATCCTGATAGGGTCCTTTTTAATACAGATTGGCGGATCATGATCCGGTTTCATAGCCTTATTATTTTGCTTAATAGATTCTATTGGTGTAACCATATGCTTTCCAAGGGAAAGGGCATCAGATCCTATACCGGTAGCTATCACTGTTACTCTGATCTCTTCATCTGTATTGTCATCAAAGACAGTTCCTAAGATTATATTAGCGTCTTCATGCGCCTCTTCGTAAATTAAAGAGGATGCCTGTTCTACCTCCTCCATGCTGAGAGAAGAGCTGCTAGCAGTAATATTGAGCAGAATGCCCCTGGCGCCGTTTATGGATATGTCTTCGAGCAAGGGATTGGATATGGCCATCTGTATTGCCTCCAAGGCCCTGCGTGGTCCTTTGGCAACACCGGTACCCATAAGGGCCTTGCCCATTTCAGCCGTAACAGTGCGAACATCTGCAAAATCCACGTTTATAAAACCTCTAAGGACTATGAGATCTGAAATGCCTCTCACTGCATAGTAAAGGACCTCATCTGCCTTTTGAAACATCTCCAGTATGGGAGTATTTGGTTGGGACAGGTTCCTGAGTCTGTCATTTGGAATGGTTATTATGGTATCTACGACATTTTTCAGTTCCTCTATCCCCTCTTCAGCCACACGCATCCTGCGTTTTCCTTCAAAGGAAAACGGTTTTGTCACTACTGCCACTGTAAGGGCACCCATCTCTTTGCTTATTTCGGCAATGACAGGGGCGGCCCCGGTGCCGGTACCTCCACCCATACCGGCAGTGATAAAGACCATATCACTTCCTTCCAGCAGAGTCCGAATATCGTCTACGCTCTCTTCCGCGGCTTCCCTGCCAATTTCGGGTTTTGCTCCCGCTCCAAGTCCCTTGGTAAGCCCTTTGCCCAGTTGAATCTTTGCACCGGCCCTGGATACTTCAAGGGCCTGGGAATCAGTGTTTGCAGCTATAAATTCAACACCCTTGAGCTCAGAGGCAATCATGCTGTTAATAGCGTTTCCACCTCCGCCTCCGACCCCTATTGCCTTTATCCTTGCAGTAAGCTTCGGTTCTATAAACTCAAAAGACATATGCCCGGTCCTCCATCTAACTTGAACAGGTTAGTTTTTTTAAATCTTAAACCATGACTTCATACGAAGGGTTACTTTATTGAATATATTTCCGTCCCTTATTCGGAATTTTTTCTGGGAATGATGTTCCATGCCATAAAGCACAAGGCCCACAGCAGTCGCAAACATGGGTCCGTTGACCACGTCCACCAGGCCGGAGATCCTCTGTGGAAAGCCGATTTTTGTCGGTAGCTGGAACACCTGATCCGCAATCTCAGCGGTTCCGGGCAGGAGGGCCGAGCCCCCGGTTATAACTATCCCCGAAGCCAATAGTTCTTTAAGTTCTGTCCGTTCTATTTCCTGATCAATCAAAGTAAAAATCTCCTCTACTCTGGGCTCAAGTATTTCAGACAGAATTTGCCGAGACAGAAGCCTGGGTTTGCGTCCTCCCACACCGGGCACTTCTATCATCTGACCCTTGTCTACCAGGGAGTTGATACAACTGCCATCGCGTATCTTGATCTGTTCTGCCTCTTTACTGGGTGTCCTTAACCCGACTGCTATATCATTAGTGAGATTATTGCCGCCAAGTCCCAGTACAGCTGTGTGTTTTATGGCACTTTCAGTAAATAGAGCAAGATCCGTAGTACCACCGCCAAAGTCCACAAGTGCAACACCCAGATCCTTTTCTTCCTGATTTAAGACTGCTTCGGCTGAGGCAATGGGCTGAAAAACTATATCAACTACGTCGAGCCCGGCCCGGTTTGCACACTTGATAAGGTTCTGGGCGGCCGTCACTGCCCCTGTCACGATATGTACTTTGGACTCCAGCCTTACCCCGGTTATACCGATAGGATCCAGTATCCCCCCCTGTTCATCTACGATATATTCCTGTGGCAGGATATGTATAACCTCCCTATCGAGGGGTATGGCTACCGCCCTTGCCGCATCTATGACTCTGTCAACGTCTTCCTGGGAAACCTCATGGCCCTTTATAGCTATCACTCCATGACTGTTAAAACCCTTTATATGACTGCCGGCAATACCAATGAACACTGAGCTTATTTCACAGCCGGCCATCAGTTCGGCCTCTTCAATAGCCCTTTTTATGGAATCGACCGTGTTATCTATATTGACAACTACTCCCTTTCGAAGACCCACAGAAGGATAAGTCCCTACACCTATAATCTCAGCGCCCCTTTCATTAAACTCGCCCACTACCGCACATATTTTAGTAGTGCCAATATCGAGCCCGACAGTCATGTTACCGGGTTTTTCGACCATTTTCTCTCCTAATGTTTCAGACTGACCAGGGCCTTGCCAGAGCCATAATCCAGTTCCACTCTGACTGCTTTTTTATATGTACCTGAACGATAGAGTTGATAAAGGATCTTTTCCGCCTTACTAAATTGGCCGCTGAGATTTTCATCGTCAAAGTAAAAAGGAATACTGCTGTCAGATGTAACTAGTATTAAGGTGTCTCTTTTGGTTAAGTCTATTTGGCTGATATTGTTAACACCAAGAGTTCTTGTGCCTTTACTTGCCATGGATATCAACTCCAGGGCCTTTTGGATTCGGTGGTTCTGCGATCCTGATATCTTGTTATCTACGATGTTTTTAGGATCAATTCCTGTAATTATTGGAAGAGAGACGGATTTTTCTATTGAAAGTTTATCGATAATTTCGCCTTGTTTATCAACTAGATACATTTTGTCAGAGTTCAGAAGGGCAACTGGAGTATGCTCTTTGAGCGTAATCATTAAGTAATCCGGCAATTTTTTTTTAACTTCAACACTACGGACCCAGGGATGTGCTTCTATGGACTTTGCAATTGATTTCAGATCGAGAGACAGCAGATTGTCCTGGTCAGTCACATTACTCAGTTGTAAAATTTCATCTTCTGTGACATGATCATTGCCCCTGATCACAACTTGACAAATCCTAAAAAGCTCAGATTGATACGCCCAATGGCGACACACCAAAAAGCCGGCACAAACAATGCACATTACAGCTATGCTAACCAATAATTTAGGATAGATAGACCACAACACTGAAAATACCGGTTTTGTAAATTTGTCCCGCGAGCCTGAGCTATATACTGAAGACCTGGATTTTGAAGACGGCCTTCTAATTTTCATGTCTCCATACCCCAAAAAGATACTTCTGGAACCAGTTCGACATCGGTCTCTTTTTTTACACGCTCTTTAATATTTTCCAAAAGTTCCATTACCTCGACGGCGCTGGCTTTTCCACGGTTTATAATAAAATTTGCATGCCTTCTGGATACCTCAGCATCTCCAATTCTAAAACCTTTGAGTCCACATTGGTCTATGAGCTTTCCAGCTGAAATTCCAGTGGGATTTCTGAAAATGCACCCTGCGCTTGGTTTTCCCAAAGGCTGAGTGGCCTTTCGCTGGTACATGGCACTTCTGACATGCTGTCTAACCTGATCAGTACTACTATTGCCAAATCTAATTCTTGCGGCAGAGATAAGGGCCTTGTCTTGCAGTCTGAAGGCCCTGTAACCAAATTGCAATTGGTCTCTGTGGGTCCAGCAACTACCATCAGGGCCTGTGAATCGAACAGCTTCTATCACTTCTGCCATAAAGCACTTGTTAGCGCCGGCGTTCATGAATATGCTTCCCCCTACACTGGCTGGAATGCCGGAAAGATTTTCAAGACCACACAAGCCATTGTGCATGGACCAGGAAATAAGAGACCTCAGCCTGCAACCTGCCTCTACATATACTATTTTAAAGCGATGGCCATTAGCTGATTTCTCTTCCTGTAAAGAGGAATCAGAAGAAATTTGCCAATGGTCTTCATGCTCGAACTTGCTTTCCACAGAGCATTGGATACGATTCAGGGCCGCCAGAGACATAACCAGTTTCACGCCCTTGTCGCTGATTAACAGGTTACTTCCCTGGCCCATCACCTTATAAGATATGGAACGATTACTGAGATAAAAAACTGTCTTTTCAAGGGCCTTCAAGGTCTTTGGAGCCAGAAACAGATGCGCCGGCCCACCTATGCGAAAGCTTGTCAGCTGTAAAAGCGGAACACTCTCAATGACGTGGAGATCTTCTATCTTTCTTAGATCCTTAGAGAGCAACTGCTGACTCCTTTGTCTTAAGCATGTCCAAAATTCTCGGTCCCATATGCCCTATGGCACCGGCCCCAAGGGTCATAACCACATCACCCTCCTGCAGGCCCGGAACAATTGCCCGAGGAAGATCCCCGCATGACTCTATATAATGTACTGTTCCACCACGTTTATCCCTGATATTTCTTGCCAAACGTCTTCCGCTAACTCCTACTATGGGAGTTTCACTCGCTGGATATATTTCCGTCAGCCACAGTTCATCAGCTTCTACAAAGGCAGTGGTGAAATCGTCCATCAATGCCTGAGTTCTCGTATACCGGTGGGGTTCGAAGAGAACCACGAGTCGGCGCTCAGGCCAACACGCCCTGGCAGCTTTGAGAGTGGCCACTATCTCAGTAGGGTGGTGCGCATAGTCATCTACTACCATTATCCTCTCTGTTTCGCCCAATATCTCAAATCGCCTGCCTACACCTTCATATGACATAAGACCGGCCTGGATTTTGTAAAAGGGTATTTCAAGTTCAAGACCCAGGGCCAGGCCAGCCAAAGAATTCCTTACATGGTGCAATCCAGGTACCTTGAGTTGTATCTCGCCGAGTTCAGAGTTCTGCCACCAGGCATTGAAGGATACTCCCATGCCTTTGAAGCTGATATCCCTGGCCTGTAGATCACATTCAGGTCCTGTCCCATAAGTCATTATTCGTTTTTTTACTACCGGGAGCATTTCTCTGAGGTGGGGGTTATCTCCACAAAGTATGGCAAGACCATAGAAAGGTATTTTGTCTATGAAGTCCAGAAAACACCGTATTATGGCATTTAAGTCCGAATAGTAGTCCAAGTGCTCCCTATCTATATTCGTTACCACGATTATACTTGGTGTAAGACGCAAAAAGCTGCCGTCACTTTCATCGGCTTCTGCTATAAGAAATTCACCCTGTCCCCAATAGGCATTGCTTCCAATACCATTAACCTTTCCTCCTATGATTACCGTTGGATCAAAACCAGCGGAACGAAGCACGGAAGAGATCATAGAGGTAGTGCTGGTCTTACCATGTGCGCCGGCCACTGCTACGCCGAATTTCTTGAGACGCATCAATTCTGCCAGCATTTCAGCCCTTGGTATAACTGGAATTTGGGAAGAGAGTGCCCCCTGCACCTCAAGGTTATGTTCTCTGATAGCAGAGGAAATCACCACTACATCGGCACCTTGAATATTTTCAGGGGCATGACCATTGTAAATCGTACCCCCTAATTTTCTGAGAGACCTGGTAATTTCAGTCTCACGCAAATCAGAACCTGTGACTTTATATCCAAGATTAAGAAGGATTTGTGCAAGGCCGCTCATGCCTATTCCGCCGATTCCTACAAAATGAATATGTTGTTTTTTATACATGACTACGCACTTTAGAACACTCCAATGAATTGGTTTCTATTTGAGAATATGAAAATGTATGTCCAGCCATCTCAACCAGTGTAGAGGCCATCTCCGCAGCAGCCCCGGGTCTTCCAAGTTTGCGCGCATTTTTCCCCATATCGATGAGTTTTTGAGGGTCCTCCAGTAAAGACTGTATCTCTCCTGCCAGTTTTATAGCACCGACTTCTCCTTCCAGGAAATATCTGGAAGCCCCGGCTTCAGTCAGTATTCTGGCGTTTGCATCCTGATGGCCGTCTGTTGCCCAAGGATAGGGAATGAGTATCGAAGGCTTTCCCATAATCGCCAGTTCAGCCAAAGTACCCGCTCCTGCCCGACATATAACCAGATCTGCCCAGGAATAGGACTCACCAATGTCGGAGATGAATGGAATCACTTCAGCTGTAATATTTGCATTCTTATAAAATTTCTCAACATATGACACATCCAGATTGCCTGTTTGGTGAATAATTCCCAAATGAAAACCAGATTGCCACAGAACCTCTATGGCTGAACTGGCAAGCCGGTTCATGCATCTGGCACCCTGGCTACCACCCAGAACCAGAAGATTGTGTGATTTTGTGATTCTGTGATTCTGTGATTGAAATATGTTTTTCCGCACGGGATTTCCCGTAAAAATTACTCTGTTTTTTGAAAAATATTTGGCAGTCTCTTTAAAGCTCACAAAAACTGTCTTTACAAAATGAGATGCCAAACGATTTGTGAGTCCGGGTATAAGGTTCTGCTCATGAAGTGCTGCAGGTATCCGCAGTATCCGAGCTGCAAGAAGTGTGGGACCCGAGACATATCCGCCGACACCAAGCACCACATGAGGCCTAAATGATTTGAGCCACAAACAAGCCCTGATCGTGGAGAAAGGAAGCCCAGCCAGAGAACGTACGGTCCCTGAAATGCCCGAGCCCCTCAGAGGCCCCGTATTAAGGATTTTATAATTCCATTTATGTTCTAAAAGCGCATTTTTTTCCACCGGGCGGCCTGTACCTATCCACATAACATCTATACGGCCATATGACTCCATGGCATCGACCACTGCCATTCCAGGAAATACATGCCCGCCTGTGCCACCACCAGCCACCACTAATTTGATGATTTGCCGGTTTGATGATTTGGTATTTGTTTTGTGCCTATGTATTTCTCGACTCTTAGTTACCATTCGCAACCTGCTCGCACCTTTATCTTTAAATGAAAGTTCCTTTCCTGGAATTACCAAATCACTCAATCAACAAATTATTCAATTCCCTGGCTGCATCCTGAAAGGCCATACCACGTTTTTCATAATTTTCGAACATGTCAAAGCTGGAACAGGCCGGGGAAAGAATTATGGCATCGCCGGGCTCAGCCAGAGACGTAGCTTTCTCCACGGCTTTTTTCATAATCTTTTTGCCATCTTTTGTCCCATGCACTTTAACAACCGGCATTACCTTACCCAGAATTTTTTCAAACGTCTTGGCCTCTTCACCTATAACAATCGCACCACGAACAACTGCCTTTTTAGTGACATCGGCCAGGGAAGCATAATCTTCACCTTTGCCGCGGCCGCCTACGATGAGCACTATTGGCTGATTTATGGACTCTAGTGCGCAAAGTACAGATGCAACATTGGTGGCCTTAGAATCGTCATAATAATCGATACCCCGGTTTTGGACCACCAATTGAAGTCTATGATGTGCCGTTTTGAAACTTCGAATAACAGACTTTACTGCAATAGCGCCTGCACCTGCCAGACGCGAAATAAGTATGGCACAAGCCAAATTTTCAATATTATGTAGACCCTTGAGTGACCAGCCTTCTAAATCATATTTCTCCCAAGTATTATCAGACCACATTATGTCGATTTTTTTCAAAGAGGTGTCCAGACAGGCCCCTGGAACTCCCGGGCGCAACATCCCAAAGTAAAGTCTTCTGGCACGTCCTCGGTCCTTCCAAGTTTTTAGTGCCTTGTCATTCATGTTTCGTATGGACCAGTCCCCAGGCCCTTGAAAATCATGGATTACTGCCTTGCTATCTCCGTAGCTTTTAATGTTCTGATAGCGATCAAGATGATCCGGGGCAAGATTGAGCCATGCGGCTATCTTGAATCTCGGGGGAGTAAAGGCGAAATATCTCGTCCTTGGGAAATAATCCAGTTGGAAACTGCTAATCTCAAGGACAGCGATAGTTTCATCAGTATGTCCTTCAATAAATGCCGATAAGGGTGTTCCAATGTTCCCGGCGCTTACATGAGGCACACCGGCTGTTTTTAACATATCATCTACAAGCATCGTAGTGGTAGTTTTTCCGTTTGTACCGGTGATACCAATCAGAGGTCCTTTCCAGACAGATGCCGCAAGGGCCATTTCTCCCACCACAGGGATTTTATGCTTGTTGGCCGCCTCAAGGGCAGGAATGTCAGGTGGAATACCAGGACTGACCACTATCAGGTCGGAGGAGAGACAGGTCTCTATATTGTGTTTTTTTGTCTCTATGCCGACACCATTTTGGTGACACCATCTCGTGAGACCATGGGGCCATTCCTCCAGGACATTTAAGTCACTGCATACGACTCGTGCACCTTGAGAGACAATCCATCTGGCCGCTGCCTGTCCGGATACCCCCATGCCCAGTATTGTTACTTTTTTGTCCTTAAGTTCCACTCAATTACCCAAAAAAGATTTCTCATTTCGATCGAAACAATAAAAAGTGCAACCAGAAAAATGAATTATACCTGCCCAACAACTAAATCCCCCTATCTCAGTTTGAGCGTGCTGATTGCCAGCAGCCCAAGCAATATGGAAATTATCCAAAATCTTACGATAACCTTTGGCTCTTTCCATCCTTTAAGCTCAAAATGGTGATGGATAGGGGCCATACGGAAGATCCTCTTGCCTCCTGTTGTCTTGAAATAAAGGACCTGAAGAATTACGGATAATGCCTCAACAACAAAAATCCCGCCTACAATGACAAGCAGCATTTCCTGTTTTGAAAGTACGGCTACTGTCCCCAGAGCCCCGCCCAAAGAAAGGGAGCCCACATCTCCCATGAAGATCTGGGCGGGGTAGGTATTATACCAGAGGAAGCCAAGGCCGGCCCCTACCATGGCGCCACAAAACACTGCAAGCTCTCCAGCACTGGGGACCGAAGGAATCTGGAGATATTGTGCAAGAGTCGAATGACCAGCCAAGTAAGTAAACAGGGTGTAAACTGCGGCTGCTACTATGAAAGGGCCGGCGGCAAGCCCGTCCAGACCGTCGGTCAGATTAACCGCATTAGAAGTCCCCACAACTACAAGCAGAGCAAAAAGACCGTACATGATTCCGAGATCAGGCTGAAAGTTCTTAAAAAACGGGATACTAAGATGCGTATCCCACTTACCATGTGCGGCAATTAACCCTGCGGCCAAAAACACAAAAACTACTTGCCAAGCTAGCTTAAATCTACCCGACAGGCCTTTGGCGTTCTTTTTCCCAATCTTTAACAGATCGTCTACGAGACCTATTATACCGTAACCGACAAGGATTAAAATGCTTATCCACACGTAAAGATTACTGAGGTCCGCCCAAAGAAGTGTAGCGATGAGAATGGACCCTATGATTAATATGCCGCCCATACTTGGTGTTCCGGCTTTTGTATGATGCATTGCCGGTCCATCGTCCCTGATGACCTGCCCCATCTGCATCTCACACATAATTCTCATGAACCAAGGGCCGAAAACCAATATGATTGAGAGGGCAGTCACTGCAGCGTATATTGTTCTAAATGTGATATAGCGAAAAACATTAAATACAGGCCACATATCATGAAGGGGATATAGCAGATGAAAAAGCATAGGCCTATACCGTTAACCCCTATCTCCTTCTTCCAGTTGCCAGATAAGGGCATTTACTACTCTCTCGAGCCCTATAGCCCGTGATCCCTTTACAAGTATGGTTGCTGGAAAGGGCATACAATCAAGGGCAGCTGATTCTATCCAGGAAAGCAAATCCTTAATGTTCGGGAAAACACGAATAGCCTTTTGCGAAATACCGGCCTTTTGGGCAGTTTTAGAAACAGTATCAGCAAATTCACCTGTTAAGACCAAGAGATCTACCCCGATATTGGCTGAAATTTGTCCAAGTTCCTGATGAAATTCAAGGGCAGCATCTCCGAGTTCCAGCATATCTCCCAGAATCGCTATCTTTTTCCCGCCTCCGCTCCAGAAATCCAGGGTCTCAAGAGCCAATCTCATAGAGCATGGGTTTGCATTATAAGAATCATCAATCAGCCTCCATCTAGGTCCAAGATTTCTCATAAAAAGGCGCCCCTGAATCGGCCTTACTTCCTCCAGCCCCTGCTTGATCAGGGCCGGCGTCATCCCCAATGCATGACCTGTAGCTGCAGCTGCAACGGCATTTTGTACATTTGCCCTTCCTATAAAGGGAAGATCAACATGTAGTCTGCTTCCGGCAATATCCAGATCCAGCAGAGTGCCACGGCAGCTCAGGTTCCATGACAGGCAGGTGACTTTATCATTTAAAGATTTGAAGCTTTGGTGATTTGGAGATAAAAGTGCCTTTTGTCCCGTTGAATAGCCCACAACCTGACATTTCAGATCTCTGGCCCCCTCTATCACCAGAGGATCATCCAGGTTAACCACTGCTGCACCTGTTTGAGGAATGGCTCGCCAGAGTTCCCATTTTTCTCTGGCTACTGCCTTTAGGTCCCCCAGACCACCAAGATGGGCAGGCTGTATTGTCGTAATAAGAGCCACTTGCGGTCGGGCAATTTCACACAGCCGTGATATTTCTCCCGGTTGGCTGGTCCCCATTTCCAGCACTGCCCAAGAATCATCAGATCTGGCGGAAAACAGGCTGAGCGGGAGTCCGATAAGGTTATTAAAGTTCCCAGGGGTTTTAGCGACTTTCCATTTTTTTTTCAGGATCGAGAAAATCATTTCTTTTGTAGTGGTCTTGCCGCAACTGCCCGTAATGCCAACCACCTTGATTCCAAGATGATTTTTATACCATGCTGCGAAATCTCCTAAGGCCTTTAATACATCTTGGACTTGCAAAAAAACGGGACGACAAGATCGATGGTTTAATTTCAAATTTCGAAAGTCAAAGGCGGAACTAACGACTGCACTGGTGCATCCTCGTCCTACAGCGTCAAGGATAAAATCGTGACCATTGAAACGGTCCCCGGAAAGTGCCCAAAAAATATTTCTTTTTTTTACTGATCTGGAATCTGTCGATATACCATGGATTTCTGTATTTGGATCACCTGAAAGAATTCTGGCTCCAATAGCCGTTGCCACCTGAGAAGCCTTTAGTCGAAATTCACGGCCCTTAAAACTCTCCAGCCTCGACCTTTCAGCTTCTACCCTTGATTCAAAGACCTTGGTCAATATTTCTCTGTCGTCAAAGTAAAATCGCTCCTTGCCGATTATCTGGTAGGTTTCGTGACCCTTCCCTGCGACAAGGAGACAGGCACCAGGCTGCGCCTTTTGTACTGCCCATGAAATAGCTTCTTCTCTATCTGGAATTGTCTTCACTTCGGCCTTGGTTGCAGGGTGACAGGGAGGAAGATCTCGAATGCCGCTCAACATCTGATCGATAATTGCAAGGGGATCTTCAGTGCGAGGATTATCCGAGGTTAAAACAACAATATCTGCCAATGAAGCAGCTGCCCGGGCCATGAGAGGACGCTTGCCTCTGTCTCTATCTCCTCCGCATCCGATTACGCAAATCAGAGGCTTATTAAGTCCTACTCTTATAAGGCTGTTAAGAACACTTTCCAGGGCGTCAGGGGTGTGCGCATAATCTACAAAAGCGGTGACTCCATTGTGGGAATAAACAGGATCCAGTCTTCCCTGAATATGTATTATTGATTTTATGCCGGCCTGAATATGGTCTGGATCTATTCCGAGGCTGATCGAAGCCGCTACTGTTGCAAGGATATTATATAGGTTGTGCAAACCAATAAGCTTGGATTTTATAGAAATAGGCCCTTTGGGCGTATATATATCACATATTATTCCATCAATATCAATAACTTGAAGCCATGGTCTTACTTCGGCCTCGGGGCTGAGACCATAACTGATCTTTTTATTTTGTACTATCTCCCATAAACGTCTTCCATATAAGTCATCAATGTTAATAATGGCCGTGTCAGAGGAATATCTCAAAAATAATTTTACTTTCGCCTGGAAATATTGTTCCATGTCTTGATGATAATCCAGGTGATCGCGACCCAGGTTGGTAAAAATAGACGCCGCGAAACTACATCCTGAGATCCTCTGCTGATCAAGGGCGTGGGAAGATACCTCTAAGGCCACTGCCTTTGCGCCTCTTTTCAACATGCTGGCCAGGACCTCTTGGAGTTTTATGGCATCGGGGGTAGTCAGTTCAGAAGGCACCTCTATGCCACAATGTCTCTGGCTTATCGACCCTATTACACCAGGATTCAGCCCGGCTTTGCTGAAAACGCCTTCCAAGAGATACGAAACCGTAGTCTTACCATTAGTGCCTGTAATAGCTATAAGAGACATCTTTTTACTGGGATTTCCATAAAAAGCACTTGCCAAAAGCCCGATGGAAAGCCTGGGATCGTCTACTCCTATAAAAGGAAATGCCCTGGGGAAGGTCTTGACGTAATGACTTAGATTCTGCCTTGGTATCAACACGGCGGAGGCCCCTTTCACCACTGCGTCATTGATAAATTGTCTTCCATCAAATTCCGTACCTGGAATTGCAACAAATATGTATCCCTGCTTTACCTGTCTGGAGTCCGCGGTTATGCCCCTGATTTTTACATCGCACATATCAGGTGATATAGAAACAGCGGGTTTCAGCACTTCTAACATATCCCGCAATGTCCTTTCTTTCTGCGTATTACCGAACATCACTCGCAGGTTATGCTGCAGGTCTTCACACCATTGAGAGGTATTCCTGATTCTGGTTTCTGCGCGACCACAGTCCCTACACCTTTGAGCTTTGTGTAAATGCCTATGGATTGCAAAATGTCCAAGGCCTGTCTTACGGATTTTCCCTTAAGATCCGGCATAGTAGAAAACTGATTTTTTGTCTCTTCAGCCTCCGTTGTCCGCCATTCCTCTTTCAAGGGTATCTGTACAGCCTGTTTCGCTACTATTAGCGACCGCCCTAAAGTGCCCCGCCGCTCACGAGGGTCAATTTTTACGCCATCGAGCAAAACAATATAACTTACTTTTGGTGATCTATCGGGCCAGAATCCGAGGGCAGTGACCTGGGCTGGGAATTGATTGGAAATTTGGTCAGACTGTTCATTCCACCTGATACTTGCAAGAGATGGTCCCCCTCTGACCGCGAGCATTCTCTGCGACTTGAGTGTCAGTTCTTCTGTCAACCAGGGAATTTGTGCATGCTTTTGGCCATTTGCAGAAGACCCTGGTGTGAGAAGTTCATTAGTGTTTTGCAGGGCCACGTGCGGTGTAATCAATATATTTCCATTTATCAGGGCGGAGAAGGCCCTGAGAATCTGGATTGGACTCCCGGTAATAGCCCGATGCAAAAAGCAATTCTGTGACCCAGCAAGGGCTAATGAGAGACTGCCCCGGCCTTCACCTGGAAGATCAATACCGGTAAACTGTCCAAACCCCAGACCCCAGAGGTCTCTTGAAATATCATTATAAGGAACAATATCCTTTAACTCTTTTTCAGTCCAGGGACTCCATAGTACCATACCTTTACCCAAAACCTCCCATTGGCACTGGTGGGTAATTGTTTCCAAAGGTTGGCTTTCTGATTTTGTAGGTTCGCTTTGTTCAAACATCCAATTTAAAAGAGGCGCAAGTATCATCAGGTCAACATTATCTTGCAGAGAATAGTTTATAATATTCCTCTCGGGTATTTCCCAAAAACGTTCGGGGTCCCAGGAAGGCTTGCTGGCAAGGGCAAGGATTTCACCATTTTCAACACTCATTATAACAAGACAGCCTTTATCTGCCTTAAGTCTTTTCATCTGTTCGCCAAGCTCTTTTTCCGCTGATGACTGAATATTTTTTCCAAGGGTAAGCGCAAGATCCTGTCCACCCGCATAAATTTCTGACCCTTTAGTGTGGCTTAAAAGGCTATCATACGTGTATTCAATTCCCTCAAGACCTCTGCCGCCTTGATCGACAAATCCCAAAACCGGAGAAGCTAGTGAACTGCAAGGATATACTCTTTTATATTGTTCCAGCACTTCTAGCCCTTTAAGCTCCATACCTTTGATCTTCCGGCCCTGTTCTTCGGAAATACCGTCTTTTAGACAAATAAGGCCCCGCTCCTCTGCAAGCACGTCTCCCAAAGTTTGGTGATCAAGATTAAGAATTTCTGACACCCGTGTTATCCAGTCATCAGCTTGCGGCAAACTGGAAGGCCGCGCTATAATAGAGATTTTTTTTTGGTTTGCAACAAATATTGCTCCTGTCCTGTCAAGAATTATGCCTCTGTACAGGGGGCTTTGCTGGGAATAGTAGCCGGTATTTTGTTGTTGAAAAAGCATGGATGAATCAATGTCATCTTCGTTATTGACATTGTTACTCCGCCAAAAACAACCAACAAAAACTGTGGTAATAATAGCAAGACCTGACAAGCTAAAAAGAAAGAAAATTCTCTTTTTTTTATAAGGAAAAAACATTCTGGTCTCTATCAGTTGAGAAATATTATTTGCCCGTCACCAGGTGGGTGAAGACCCATTTTTTCACCTAATTTTTCCATATGGCTACGTGCTTTGATCTGATCCACCCGAGTGGAGAAATCCTTGTGTCGAGCACTGAGTCGGCCTTGTTCCATTTGAAGCAACTCTAAGTCCTTTGCTGTTTCTCGGATTTCGTAAGTGATCCAGAATCCTAGAAATAATAAGGCGCTAAAAAAAATCAGTGTAATGACCTTATTAAAGGTTATCTTAAGTATTTTGGAAAACGAAAGGTGGCTGTAGGCCCTGTTCTTCTGTGCCATCGAAACACATGAACGTCTCTGGGGTATTCTAATTGTTGCTGATCGAGGACTCATTTTTTTCACTCCCAAAGCAGGTTTTATCAAAAAAATCAAGGGTGCTCTTGTGGTTCCGCCGGGGACATTGCAATCTGGGGTGTTGCTTTAAATTTTCACCTACTGCGACGTACGCTAAACATTTCTTGTTACTGAAAAATTTTGAGCCTTGTATGCTAGACTTTTTAAGCGGAATCACATTTCGGGCCTTTTGGATTGCAATCATTATAGTAATCTTGGCCGCGCAGTGTTGGGCCCCCTATATATTGAGCAATTCTTAGCTTGGCACTTCTGGCCCTGGGATTGCCATGTATTTCTTCAAGGCTTGGGACCAGAGGTTTTTTAGTTAGGGATTTCAATCTTTCGTCTTCTCTGAAAGCGATCTTAACCAGACGGTCCTCCATAGAGTGAAAGGAGATAATACACACTCGTCCTCCGGACCTCAGACAAGGTGGGAATGAGTCAAGGGCTTCTTTAAGGTTTTCCAGTTCTCGGTTCACTGCGATTCGAAGTGCCTGGAAAGTCCGTGTAGCAGGATGAATTCGGCGTGGATGATATTTCCTTGGAATGGAACTGGCAATCACTTCTGCCAGGTCCGTTGAGCTCAGAATCATTTCTATATTGCGCCTTTCATATATTCGTTTGGCGATCCTTTTTGCCCACCTCTCTTCACCATATGTCTGGATAAGATCAGTCAATCTTTCAACCGGAAACTTATTGACTATGTCGGCAGCAGTCAACGCACCAGACGGATCCATGCGCATGTCAAGAGGTTCGTCCCTGAAAAAGCTGAAGCCCCTCCCGCTGTTTTCCAGATGGAAGCTGGAAATGCCGAGATCCATAAGTATACCATCAACTTGCTCTATTCTGTTGTACAAGAGAACATCATGAAGATGAATGAAGTTGCTGCGAATGAATCGAACCCTGTCGCTAAATGGGGCCAATCTGCTTTTGGCCTTTTCCATGGCCTCTGTATCATAGTCAAGACCAATAACCATTCTGACTTCCGGGCACCTTGACAGTATGGCCTCTGTATGTCCTCCCAGGCCAAGTGTTGCATCAACATAGATACCTCCTGACCTCAAAGACAGGCCATCCAGAACTTCGGAGACCATTACAGGGACATGCATGGTCTCTTTTTTAACCGCTAATTCCGAATTTGGCGGTGATATCGCTGCTGTACTGATCAAAGTTACTCCTCGTCTTTTGCAATTCTTTGTTCAGGCTATCATGGTTCGATATTTCAAAATAGGTAAGCATACCCGAAAGGACCACGTCCCTGGTCAGTACCGCCTCTTCACGAAGCCTCTGGGGTATCAATATTCTCCCCTGACCATCCAGCGGACACTCCGCTGCCGCTCCCAACAGGTATCTTTTAAAGGCTATGACCTCAGGAGGCCCGAATTGAAACCGGCTGAAATGTTCTTCTATCTTTCGCCATTCCTCAAAAGGATAGGCTGCAAGGCAAGATGGCAAGTTGGTAACTACCAACCGACCGTCGTATTTAGCCTGCAAGAACTCTCTAAAACGCGCCGGAATGCTGAGACGGCCTTTGGCATCCAAGACATGGGCTGACCGTCCTCTGAACATCGCTTCTACCCCTTTTCCCCACTTTATACCACGATATACCTATATATTTTACTAAAGGCCTGACTGTCAAGAGAGTTAAGAGACAATTTAACTATAAAATATCAATATATTATGTAATAGAAACTGTGCTTTTCTTTATTTTTCTATAATTTGCTCTCAAAAATGAGAATTCCTGCGATTAGGACTGAAATATAGAAATCGCGCTAAATATTTATATCGAATAAAACTATCATCTACTTGAAACTTTTGAAAAAAGTTTTTTGATAATTTTTGGCAATGAAAAGGGAAAAGATGGGTGGTTTAAAGTGGGGTATTAGTTTGTGTTGAATCAGGGTTAGACTTTTTACTGGGTCTGTGCCCGCGTTGATACCTATCTACAGCTCTATTATGTTCAGCCAGAGTCTGAGAAAAATAATGTGTCCCATTATTTTTTGAAACAAAATAGAAATAATCCTTTTTTGATGGATAGAGAGTCGCCAGGATGGAATCCTTGCCAGGATTTGAAATCGGTCCACTGGGTAAACCTCTCTTCACATAGGTGTTATAAGGGGTTTTTTTTCTAAGATCTTTCCATCTAAGACGACTCTTTTTTGTTTTGGTTTCCACAAGTATTCCGTATTGAACGGTTGGATCTGCCTGAAGAGGCATATTTTTTTTAAGGCGATTCCAAAATACGCAAGCTATTAGCGGCCTTTCTTTTGACCGCATGGCCTCTTTTTCAACTATAGAAGCAATAGTCACTATATCGTGGATTTGAACACCCAGTTCTTCTGTCCTGCGATTGAATTTTTCTGAATTCCATACTTCCCAAAAACGATTTACAAAGGCGCAGAGCATCTCATGCGGGGTGGCGTCCTTAGTCAATTGATAAGTGTCAGGGTAAACGTAACCCTCGGCGCTATCAGTTTCTATAGCTAAAGTTCTTAGAATGTTTTTGTCTCGTGCCACTTTGATAAATGAATCCTTGGATATCAATTTCGCATTTGCAAGCAGATCATCTATTTGAAACAGGTTATAGCCCTCTGGAATGGTAATAATATATTGACGGATTTTTCCTTGGACCAAATAATCCAGAATCTCTGCAGGAGTTTGAGCTGGAGAAAGTTCGTATTCTCCGGCCTTTATCTTGGTTGTTGCATCTTTCCACCAGGCCAGGCAATAAAATGCCCT
This sequence comes from Deltaproteobacteria bacterium, assembly GCA_018399745.1. Taxonomy (GTDB): domain Bacteria; phylum Desulfobacterota; class Dissulfuribacteria; order Dissulfuribacterales; family UBA3076; genus UBA3076. The sequence continues at coordinate 25,746 of JAGYNZ010000001.1, forward strand.
TTTGGATTTGATTAAACCCTCTGTTTCAAGTTTCTGTGCTACTGAAAAGAAGGTGCTCCCGGTGGAAATTAATATGATCTTATTTTTGCCTGTTTCGGAAACGGGCAAAGTAGAATCTTTCCAGATCTGATAACCAGACAGAAAAACTAAGTAGAATAAAACGGGTACCCAAAATTCACGTATTATGCGCATATTAATAAAATGGTATGTTCCCGATCAGGGAAAAACACTTCTAATATCTTTTTGATCAATTATACCTTCCCGTATAATCTTAAAAGGTTCGGTGCACACATCTACGATTGTGGATGGGCGCCCTCCAGATGTGGGCCCACCATCCAGTATATAGTCGGGGGGGGGAGATTGTAACTGATCCTTAACTTCCTCTGCATTACAGGTGGCAGGGTGTTTTGAGAGATTTGCACTTGTTGCAGTAATAGGACCTCCCAGAGCTGTTACCAGAGAATTTGCCCATGAATTGCTGGAAATTCTCACCCCTACTTTGTCGGTATTTGCACAAAGTGGCCACGGTAATTCAGGTTTAGCTGGTAAAAGCAGCGTCAAAGGGCCCGGCCAGAATCTCTCCATTAAGGCAAATGCAGACGGCGGAACTTGGTTGACCAAATGGATAAGATCTGAAATATTTGAAATAAGGATCAAAAGTGGTTTATATCTTGGCCTTTTTTTGATTATGTAGATCCGTTCAAGGGCATAGACGTTTTTTGTTGAAGCCCCTAGCCCATAGCTCGTCTCTGTGGGGAAGGCTATCACTCCACCTTTCCGCATTATATCTGCAGCTCGTTGGATTAATGCGTAGTCAGGTGATAAAACCATATAATAAATAAAGCGCCCAAGGGATTAAATAACAGGTAATTGTTCACGAAGCGTTGAAATCAGAAACCATAAACTGTGAATTTGGCCTTCATGCCTCTGTATCTTTGCAGGTGATAATATTAATTCCTAGGGTATTTCTTTATTTTTTGCTCCACTTATCAAAAACTTATCAGACTATGTCTGACAGATCTTCCCCCATTTGCAAACAGCCAACTCGCAAACTCATTTTATTTCTACCAAACTTCTCATTTCAGATTTCGTCTCTTCTATCTTTCTTGCCTGAGACTCTCTATATTCCTTAAGCTTCCCTGCAATATTCTTATCTTCCAGTGCCAGGATCTGAAGTGCCAACAAGGCGGCGTTTTTTGCCCCGGCCTCTCCTATTGCCACAGTTGCAACAGGAACCCCAGGGGGCATCTGGACAGTGGATAGCAAAGCATCAAGTCCATGCAACGCTGAACTGTCTATCGGCACACCTATGACAGGTAGTATCGTGTTAGCTGCCAAGCTGCCAGCCAAGTGTGCGGCCATTCCAGCGCCAGCTATTAAGACCTTTATTCCTCTGTTTTCTGCCTGTTTTGCATATTGTGCAGTAAGTTCCGGGGAGCGATGAGCTGAGGCGACCTTCAACTCACATGCAATATCAAACTCCTTCAGAATATCCCGGGCTGCCCCCATAACCTCATGGTCACTGAGGCTTCCCATGACAATACCTACCTTGGCAGAGTTGCCAGAATGTGAGGAAACAGACTTACTGGACTCACCGGACATGTATCTGAGGGCCTTTTGACCAATATCTCTTCTATAATGCATACCTTCCCAGGAAATTTGATCAACTGCTTTATATGCAAGGTCTATCGCCTCTGGAATCGTATTCCCAAGTGCAGTAATTCCTAAAACCCTTCCACCAGATGTGACGAATCGGCCCCTGTCCTTGGCAGTCCCTGCGTGAAAGACCATTACGTCCTGCATCTCAGCAACTTTTCCCAGACCGTGGATAACCTTGCCTGTCTCATAGCTTCCAGGATAACCTCCAGAGGCGAGGACAACACAGACAGCAGCCCTTGGGTCCCACTCAAGCCTGACTTCATTTAACCTGCCCTCAAGTGCTGCCTCAATTACTTCCATCAGGTCGGTGCGAAGTCGCATCAGGATCGGCTGAGCCTCTGGGTCACCGAACCGGCAGTTAAATTCCAAGACCCTGGATATACCATCTTTAATTATGATGCCACCATAAAGCACTCCCTGATAAGGCCTTTTTAGCCTCGCCATGGCTTCTATTGTAGGTCTCATAACCGTGTCCATGATATCATCAAATAGATCACCACTTACCACAGGGGCTGGAGAGTAAGCCCCCATACCGCCGGTATTATGGCCCTTATCATCATCAAATACGGGCTTGTGGTCCTGAGAAGTGGCAAGGGGGAGGACTGTCGTTCCGTCGGTTATAGCCATGAAGGAGGCCTCTTCCCCTGTGAGAAATTCCTCTACTATCAGACAATTACCTGCTTTACCAAAGGCATTTTTGCGAAGGATAAGATCTATTGCCTCTTCCGCATCAGCAAGGGAATGGGCCAGCAACACCCCCTTGCCGGCTGCCAACCCGTCTGCCTTTATAACAATTGGTACTCCAGCTATATCCTTGATATAATCAAAAGCGGCATTTGGTTCGGCAAAAACCCTGTAGGTCCCTGTCCGTATACCGGCCTCAGCGAGCAAATCTTTTGAAAATACCTTACTTGCTTCAATCTCGGCAGCCGCTTTAGTAGGTCCAAAGACCGCAAGTCCATGTTCGTTAAATTTGTCTACCAGACCTTCAGCCAAGGGGGCCTCCGGACCTACCAGTGTTATATCGATTCCCTCCTTTTTGACAAATGACACGAGACCGTCAATGTCACAGACTTTTAAGGGTACACAAACGGCATGTTGACTTATGCCGGCATTGCCAGGTGCACAGAATACTCTTGATACCTTTGGGCTGGACGCCAGCTTCCAGCAAAGGGCGTGTTCGCGTCCCCCTGAACCTATGACTAAGATTGTCTTCTTATGCATAATCTTCTTCTCCCTGTATTTGTTCTCTAAACAAGGCAAGCTCAACCTACCATCGGCAGAGACGGTGTCAACGCCTGTTCTAATAATTTTAAGCCTTGGATGCCTGAACTCAGAGATAATCAAAATCTACATGACATGTAATACATGAGTTAGCATTGGGGCAGGACCTCAGGATATACATTAAAGATTGATTTAGAAAACGTCGACCTGGCTTTACAATAGTGTATGATTAAGTTGTTTTATAACTGTTCAAGGCTGAAATTTGAAATTGAAATATAAAAATTGAGGGAAAAATTAAACAAAGACATTAAATTCAAATTTCCAATTTCTGTTTTCTTACTTCAAAGTTTCGGGAAAACTGATTTTATTTCAAAACACTGGTAACTGATAGTGGATATTAAGTAAAAGGCAAAAATAAAAATGTATGCAAAACTCAAAGAATCGCTGAGGGATATAGCGGTAAAGAATGGTTCTATGAAAACTGAGGTAAATATTACGGCAAAAATCCTGACACCTGAGGAAGCCATAGGTAAGACAGAAAGGAAGGATTTCCCGCTGCTTAAAGGCAAGGAGTCGTTAATCCAGGCAAATTTCAAAAATGCATTGGGACAGGCATTTACTGACACCCCAAGGACCTTCAGAGGAAAACTTGAAAAAATACTCGAATTGAAATTAAAGGATAACGGTGAAAGAGCGCTCTTTGTCGCCACGTTAAACGCACTGATGCGATATGTACGTATTATTAACGACACTGTTCACTGCAAAGAAGAGGAGCCGGAATGGTGTGCCAAGGAAATGGTCAAAACGATCATTGATAAATACAGCCCTGATGTCAAGATTGGAATCGTTGGTTTTCAGCCAGCAATAATTGATAATTTCTCCAGTAGATTATCTGCGGAAAATCTGAAAGTAACTGACCTTGATCGAGACAATATTAATAAAATAAAATATGGAGTTTTCGTCTGGGATGGTGAAGAAATGACAGAAGAACTATTTAAGACCTGCGACGTTGTTCTGGCGACAGGGTCGACAATAGTAAACGATTCCTTGTCTCAGTTAATTTCTCTTTCAGATAGATATAAAAAGCCAATTTATTTCTATGGTACAACCATCGCTGGAGCCAGCAGGTTTTTGAATTTGAAAAGACTGTGTTTCCAATCTTCTTAAGCATACATGCATCTGGATAATCATACTGACCGGTATGAATCGAACCGAATATTTTGTTAATCAGCACGGAGCACAATACAAAATTTAAGTAACGCAATTAATGGTAACGAAGTAAAGGACTCAGTCCCCAGATTCTGAGGCCCTTATCTTTGATACCAGTAACCAGTAATGTAAGCATTTCAACAAAAAGGTGTTCCGGAGGCGATGTCAGGGGATGATTTTGCACCAGAATTATGTCTCCCGGCCTCACTTTCATCAGAATATTCTCAACTGAAGTACTAAAAAGTACCCCCTTACGCCATCTGAGTTTTAGAGATGGGTTTACCACAAAAAGACCTAGCTCTCTTGCCGTTCTTATCAATTGAAGATCCTTCCATCCATAAGGGGGCATAAGAAAGCAGGCATCTCTTCCCTGAATGTCGCTTACCAGTGTTACACACGGCTTGAGTATATGCCTTAATTCTATTCTGCTTTTAAAAACAAGCGATCCGTAAGTCTCTCCATGAATCCCTATCTCAAAGGACTGCAAAGCGCGCATGGACCTGGGATTACTCCTGGCTTCTTTCTCTTCTATGAAAAATGTGGCTGGAATCTCAAGCTCATGGAGTCGTTTGCAAATGGTCTCTGTTAAAGAATTTGGGCTCTGATCGAATACGAGACTTATTGCAGGCACATGTCTGGAACCATGGGTTAATACCCTGCCCCATAAAGTGGCCCTTGAGCAAAAAATCTCATATGCGCATGTAGCCAAGGCACCTGTGCCTCCAAGAAAAATAAGGCCCTTTAAACCACTCTTGGAAAAAATTCCAGTCGATTTCGGCACTGTCTTGCCCTCACTTATGTTACTTGCGACGTTCTAAAACAAACCATGCAAGGTCATGGAGTAAGTCTTTAGTTTCTACCGGGGCAAAAATCTCCAAACCTTTACAGGCCATATCAATCAAGGCCTTTGCACGCCTATGTGTATAATCCAATCCACCGGTATCGACCAGCAAATCCTTCACCCATACAAGTTTCTTTTCTGAGATATTGCCACCCCTGAGCAACTTCGACAACATTACTTTTTCTCTGGAAGACGCCTTCTCAATAGCCACAACAAGGGGCAGCGTAATTTTCCCTTCCGCAAGATCCGTACCGATGGCCTTTCCCAACTCACTGGTATCTGCGGTATAATCAAGGATATCGTCAATCATCTGAAATGCCTGGCCCAAATAGAGACCATAGTCACTGAGGGCTTGTACCTCTGACTTCCCTGCACCGGCAAAAAGCGCCCCGATTTTACATGACACAGAAATCAGTGAGGCTGTCTTTTTGTTAATGATTTCTAGATAGGTCTTCTCGTCAAAACTCGGGGTCTCTACCTGTAAAAGCTGTAGAATTTCACCTTCAGACATCAAGGCGACTGTATCTGCAATAGCCTTTGCAATACGGATATCGTCAAACCGGCTGGCAAGATTGAGGGCCTTGGCATAGAGAAAATCCCCAACCAGGACCGTGGCCTTATTTCCCCATATTTTATAGGCAGGAGACCTGCCGCGGCGCATCACGCCTCCATCTACTACGTCATCGTGGAGAAGACTGGCAGCATGGAGATACTCCGGGACTGCCGAAAGATTGAATACATCTTCATCGTCTCTGCCCAACAGTCTTGCTGCACACACAGTGAGTAAAGGCCTTAAACGTTTTCCCCCTGCAAAAAGGATATACTGGCTTATTTCATTTATAAAGGGTATGTGAGAAGCGAAATGTCTATTCAATACCCGCTCAATTTTTTCAAAATCCGGTCTGAAAGAGTCCAAAATGCCTTTGAGATTAGATCTGTGATAAGATCCCTTCTCTGGAAATACTTCCACCTATGAAAACCCCCTTTCCTAATTTTAAACAAGGAAATACCATAGAAAATAACAAAGGGCTATGCTCAAACAATTATTCGTTCCCTTGTCTGTGAGTATGAACCGTTATATGCTCAAATTATACTTTTATTTAATAGCTAATGATACAGAATATAAAAGATAAAACGAAAGACCTCACGCCTATGTTGCAGCAGTATAAGGGCATTAAATCTCAGTATCCTGATGCAATTTTATTTTTTCGCATGGGAGATTTTTATGAAATGTTTCTGGATGATGCCAAGATAGCCTCCCGGATTCTGGAAATCACACTTACATCCAGGAACAAACACAAAGAAGAACAAATCCCGATGTGTGGTGTACCGGTACATTCAGCCGAGAACTATCTGAACAGGCTTGTACAATCCGGACATAGGGTAGCAATATGTGAGCAGGTAGAAGACCCGAAACAGGCCAAAGGGTTGGTCAAAAGAGAAGTGATTCGAGTTATGACCCCCGGACTCATCACGACAGAAGGGAGCGTGGGAGCTAAAACCAATAACTACCTTATTTCTCTAAACCCTGGAAACACCAAAGAACCTTGGGGACTTTCCTGTCTGGACATATCAACAGGAGAATTTAGGGTAACCGAACTTTCCAGGGAGGAAGATGCCCTTACAGAACTCTTTCGTCTGGAGCCTTCTGAAGTCCTCTTACCAGATAGCCAAAGGGAAGTACAACTTGTTGTCCGGTTGCAACAGGCCATCCCGGAGGCCTTTCTGAGCTTTCGGCCTGACGTATGGTGGCAACACGAAAGGGCCAGAACAAACCTTCAAGAACATTTAAAGACCCTCTCTCTGGATGGTTTCGGGTTGACGGGGCTTAGCTCTGGCATCCGGGCGGCAGGCGCACTTCTTTCATATGCTTCAGAGACCCAAAAAAGCGAAACATCTCACATAAACCATCTAAAACCTTATCTGCTGAGCGATTACCTCATCATAGATGAGGTCACAAAACAGAATCTGGAACTGCTGTCAAACTCTTTGGACCATGGTCGTCAAGGTACTCTGCTGGATGTTCTGGACCTTACTTTAACACCCATGGGAGGGCGTCTTCTCAAAAAGTGGGTTCTCTATCCATCAAGAGATATTGCTGAAATAGAAGACAGGCTGTCTGCTGTGGAAATACTCAAAAAAAATCCTTCGATTCGAAAAGATTTAAGAAAGGAGATGCGCCAGGTTTATGACATTGAGCGACTCGTTGCCAGGACAGTCCTTGGTACTGCAAATGGCAGAGACCTCCTGGCCCTCAAACAATCTGTTACTCGAATACCGTATATAAAAAAAGCGCTCGAGGATCTATTGGGAATTCCTTCTTTACAAAAAGACCGGAAAGCGGATCTGAACGAAATTTACATGGCCTTGGATCCTTTGCAGGACGTAGCAGATATCATAAATCGTTCCATAAGAGATGACTGCCCAATAATTCTTAGAGAGGGCAGACTGATAAAAAAAGGATTCAACAACAAACTCGATGAAATTATTCATCTTCAGAGAGATGGAAGGTCTTTTATAGCCGGGCTGGAAACCAAAGAACGGGAAAGAACCGGCATTCCATCTCTCAAGGTCGGATTTAATAAGGTCTTTGGTTATTATCTTGAGGTCTCAAAGGCCAGATCAGACAATGTACCTGATGATTATATCAGAAAGCAGACCCTTGTGGCGGCGGAGCGCTATATTACTCCGGAACTAAAGGACATAGAATCAAAGATCCTTAATGCACAGGATCAAAGGCTGGTCCTTGAATTTGAGCTGTTCATGGAGATCAGGTCTAAAGTAGCTGTAGCAGGAACTCGCTTACAGAACACGGCTGCGGCACTGGCAAAAACAGACTGCCTCTCTTCACTTGCAGAGGCGGCTGAACGATATAACTACGTGAGGCCAAAACTGGATCACGACGAAAGAATATTTATAAGCCAAGGCAGACATCCGGTTATAGAACATACACTTAAGGAAAGTTTTGTTCCAAATGATGTAGAGCTGAACCACCGCAATTCTCAGCTCGTGATTATAACCGGGCCCAACATGGCGGGTAAATCCACGGTCCTCAGACAGACCGCTCTTATTGTCTTAATGGCCCAGATGGGAAGCTTTGTTCCGGCAGAAAGGGCAATGATAGGTATGGTGGATCGGATATTCACACGCGTAGGTGCTACAGACTACTTGACTCGAGGCCAAAGTACGTTCATGGTGGAGATGACTGAGACCGCAAATATTATTCATAACGCCACAAGCCGCAGCCTTGTGATCCTGGACGAGATCGGCCGGGGGACTAGCACTTACGATGGTCTTGCCATTGCCTGGGCAGTTGCGGAAAATTTATTGTACAAAGACAAAAGGGGAGTAAAAGCTCTCTTTGCCACTCATTATCACGAACTGACCGACTTAGCAAAAAAGCACGATAAGGTGCGCAATATGCATATAGCTGTTAAAGAGTGGGGAGATCAGATAATCTTTTTACGACGGCTGGTGGATGGGTTCACCAGTCGCAGTTATGGAATCCAGGTTGCTGCCCTGGCCGGTGTGCCAGATTCAGTAATTAAAAGGGCCACGGAGATCCTGAAGAGTATTGAAAAAAAGCCCTCTAGAAATAAAAAGGAAATTCCTGCGGACCATTTATGTAAAAGGAGACCTAAGCAGCATCCGGCCCAAATGCCCTTACCACTCGTCACTGATCATGGAAGTGAACTTCGAGAAAAGATACTCTCAGCCGATATCAATAAAATGACACCGCTTGAAGCCATTAATTACTTAGCAGGGCTTAAATCCATAGCAAAAAAGTAAAAGGACAACCTGAAATCGCAAATTAACGCCAAAAAGTATGAATTACCGGAATCATGAACCCATTAGTAACTGAGCATAATTGCGTCCAAATACGATTTTCTCTGTGTCTGCTTATTATTGCTTTTCTATCAGGTGCATTTTTATTAACTGATATAGCGTATGTACATGCAAAACCAAAAAGCTCTGCTCTAAACAAGACTGAATATACCTATCGTCAGGCCAAATCTGAATATGATCGCCTTGCCAGGAATTCCAGGCTTCGCACTCACAGAACAGCGTGGATCCGAGTAATCAAGAAATTCAGGACAGTGTATCTCACCTATCCTAATGATATTGAAGTCGCCCCCAAAGCCCTTTTCATGATGGCCCGCTGCCACAGCGAATTATATGGATATTCAGGAACCATTAAGGATATACAGGAGGCCATCGAGCGATATAAGGTCCTGATTGAGAGATTCCCTGAAAGTTACCTGGCAGATGACGCCCTTTACGACCTCGGAAACCTCTATAATCGTATCGGTAATATTAATCTAGCTCGAAAAGCATGGGAACGGATAGTTGAAGAATACCCCGAAAGAGATAAAGCCAGGTTTGCCAAAAAAAAGTTGAAAATCTTAGGTCCTGTGGAGCAGCAGAAAATAAAGACCCCAAAGCTGATAAGGTATAATGAAGAAGAGCCCTCAAGCATCTCCAGCCCGAGGATTAATCCAGATACAAAACCTGCTATTGTGCGAGAGGTAAGGCATTGGTCTGCTGCGGACTACACCAGGGTAGTAATTGACACAGCAGGCCCTGTATCCTTTACAAAAGGATATCTTCCTGCCAATAAGGCCAAATACCTTCCGGAACGTATTTATTTAGATCTAAAACCGGCCTTTATAGGAAAAAATTTCAAAAACGATATATCTATAAGGGATGGACTACTCAGAGGGGTGAGAATAGCTCAATTTAACCGTAGCACGGTACGGGTGGTATTTGATCTCAGGAACACCCATAAGACAAAGATCTTTTATCTTGAGGATCCCTTCAGGGTGGTAGTAGACGCCTTTGGGGAAAACTACTTCCAGAGGCCTTCCTGCCCTCCCCTGTCTCCTCTCATACATAAAAAGAGTAAAGATCAATTAAAAGATGACGGTCTTTCTCTGGCACAACAGTTGGGCCTCTGTGTAAAACGAGTGGTGATAGATGCCGGCCACGGCGGAAAGGACCCGGGGGCTATCGGACCCACCGGTCTGAGGGAAAAAGACGTTGTACTCACGATTGCAAAAAAAGTGGCTTTACGACTTAAAAAAGACCTGAACTGTCAGGTTATCCTTACCAGAGATGACGATCAGTTCCTGCCACTTATGCAAAGGACCGCCATTGCCAATGCCGAAAAGGCCGATCTTTTTTTGTCTATTCACGCAAATGCAGCCCCCAGTAGGGGAGTTAGTGGGGTTGAAACTTACTTTTTAAACTTTGCCCTAGATAAAGAGGCCATGAGTGTCGCAGCCAGAGAAAATGCTACATCCAATAAAAGAATAGGGGATCTTAAGCATATCCTAAACGACATAATGAAAAACACCAAGGTAGATGAGTCCTCACGCTTGGCAGGCTGCGTGCAAAGGGAGCTTGTAAGAAACCTTAGAAGACAATATGATAAGGTGAAGAGCAAAGGAGTCAAACAGGCCCCATTTTTTGTCCTTATAGGGGCAAGAATGCCCTCGGTTCTTGTGGAAGTATCTTTTATAAGTAACAAGAAAGAAGAAAAACGCCTCAAAAGTGACCATTATCTGAGCAGCGTAGCCGATGGGATCGTAAACGGTATTAAATCATATATAAGTGACACCAAGTTCGCTTATCTCCCTTGAAGAACTTTAAAAATATTTAGATTATGGACGTATGAACATCTAGTTTTTGATTCATAAAGAAAACCCATAATAACAGGTTGAATTTTGTTTTTCCTCTGCTAGAATACAGTATTACCTGTGGATTTTAAGTATAGTTCTATTATAGTTGCATATTATAAATAAAAACTATTTTGCGGGAGGTGTCTATGTATTGGGGAAATATGGGAATAAAAGTTTGTTTACTGGTGCTCATTTCGATATTGAGCATAGGTCTTCTTGGCGGATGTTGTAAAAAACCGGTAAAACCAGTAGAAGGAGAAACACTTGTCACTGAACAGATCGAAGAAGCGGCTGTAAGCCCTGAGGAAATGCCGGGCATGGCTGAAGTTGGTATGGGTGAGACGGAAATCCAAGGCGAAGCCATAGAAACAGGTCCGGCCTTTGGCGAAACTATTTCCGAGGGCAGAACCAGCGCCCCTATGCACCCGGTATACTTTGATTTTGACCGTTTTAATATCCGTGATGATATGAAGCCCATAATGGAAGAAAATGCCCTCTTCCTTCTTGATCATCCTGAAGTCATGATAGAAATCCAGGGTAACTGTGATGAACGTGGTACCAATGAATATAACCTGGCTCTTGGAGAAAGAAGGGCAAAAGGCGCCCAGGCATATCTTGTCAATCTGGGCGTAAACCCGGATCGTATAGAAACTGTGAGCTTTGGCGAGGAACAGCCTCTGGATCCAGGACATGACGAAGAAGCATGGGCAAAAAACCGCAGAGATGACTTTGTTATTATAAAGTAGTTAATAGTTAAAACCTTTGATATCCCAGAAAACCTTGACCACTGCGTTGTTATACAATGCAGTGGTCATTATTTTGAAAGCACCTTTTGGAAAAACACTTGGTCTTATTCAATGGCAAATTGTAAATTTGTCGATATTTCTCGTAAATTATTAAAAAGGCCCAGGAGATAGTGATAGCCTTATGAATGGTCGCATAAACTTAATACCCCTTCTACTGATTTTTCTGTTGACTACGGTCCTGTGCTGTAATGTAACTGCTGGAGAAACAGCGCAGACAAAGGTAGCTGTTATCAATATGCAAAAAGTGATACGAAAATCCATAGCCGGACAAAAGGCTATGGAAAATCTGGACAAAAAACTTACAAAGTTGCAGGAAGAAATCAGAGTTAAACAAGACGAAATCAATGCATTTAAGGAAGAGATTGAAAAAAAGGGGCCTCTAATGAATGAGGTTGCCAGGGCAGAAAAAGAACGCGAATATAAAAAGGCTTTTCGAGATCTTCAAGATAAAAAAGAGGATGCCCAATTTGAAATGCGCCAGGCAGAAACCAAAAGCATGGAGCCATTACTCCATGAACTTGAAAAGGTTGTTGGCGGCATAGGTAAGGAAGGTGGATACACACTCATTCTGGATAAAAACATGCCTGGCATTTATTTCATTGATTCTGATGTAGATATCACGGAAGAAGTCATAACGGCCTACGATAATAAAGTAAAATCAAACAAGGAATAAGGGTAAAAAAAATAGATCCTTATTTTAAGTAACCGCCTTCAAAATTAGAAATTTGAAATTAGTTAACAAGTTCCCCTCTTTAGTATTTAATCAATTTCGAGCTTCAAATTTTGAATTTCACTATCAAAATATAAGATCAACCGACTTAAAAATCTAAACTATTTTTTGTGAAGCATGCCCATGTTTTATATAAATATAGAGAAACAAAACGAACTTACACAAAAACAGGTATCTGAGTTAAAGGCCATGTGGAATAGATGTGCCACGCGCATTGTTCTTTCCACGACTCTTGCAAAAAGCGGTCATCCGGGCGGCTCTCTTTCTTCCCTGCACACAATGCTTGTCCTTTACAGCATAATTAAACATCGTCCGACGGAACCCCGCTGGCCAGACCGTGATCGGGTAGTCGTAAGCATTGGGCATATCTCTCCGTGCGTCTACAGTGTACTCACTGAATTCGGCTATTTTTCAGAGGAAGATTTCCTTGCCGAATTCCGTCGTGCCGGTTCACCCTGTGCTGGCCACGTAGAACAAAGCATGCCGGGAATTGAGTGGAATACTGGAAATTTAGGACAGGGACTTTCAGTAGGTACAGGCATATGTCTTGCTCAAAATCTTCTTGGTCGGCCAGGCAAAACGATCGTCCTTATGGGTGACGGAGAACAGCAGAAAGGGCAGATAGCTGAAGCAAGACGTTTTGCAACAAAGTTCGGACAGGGAAATCTGATAGGTATAGTCGACAGAAATCATCTTCAGATTGGAGGCTCTACTGAATTGGTCATGCCTGTGCGGGTAAGGGATGAATATACTGCTGCGGGTTGGAATGTGTTGTATGTACCGGACGGCCATGATTTTCAAGCCATATTCAAGGCACTGAAGAGGACATGGTCAAATAACGGCCTTGTACCTGACCGCCCCACTGTCCTGATCACGCGTACCGTTATGGGAAAAGGTATCTCCTTTATGGAAAACAAAGCAAAGTATCATGGATCTCCATTGCCAGAGGAGGATGCCGGGACAGCTTTGAGAGAACTAGGTCAAGATCAGGGCCTGCTTGAGATGTGGTTAAAGAACAGGGCGGAACACAAAATAAAAGGAATTAACAAAAAAGCAGAAATCAATTATCCATTTATTGATCCCGGAAAACCCATTGTCTACGGTACCGGGGACAAAACAGATTGCCGTTCTGCATATGGCGAGGCATTAAAGGATCTAGCACAGAGAAACAATGTTTCTGGTTCTACCCCAAAGATTGTAGGATTTAGCTGTGATCTGGAAGAATCAGTAAAGATGCAGGGATTTCACAGCGTCTCCCCCAGAGCCTTCATAGAGACAGGAATACAAGAGCATCATGCAGCTACCTGCGCTGGAGCAGTAAGCAGGGAGGGAATGGTTACCTTCTTAAGCACCTTTGGTGTCTTTGCTTCGGCGGAGACTTATAACCAGCACCGCTTAAATGACCTCAATGAAACCCATCTTAAAATTGTATCTACTCACTTGGGACTAGACGTTGGAGAAGATGGCCCAACCCATCAAAGTATAGACTATGTTGGACTCTTCAATAACCTATTTGGCTTCTCCATATTCATGCCGGCAGATCCAAATCAAACTGACAGGATAGTACGTTATGTAGCTACTAATCCCGGCAATGCTTTCGTGGGTATGGGAAGGTCCAAAATGTCAGTTATTACCACAAAGGATGGAAAGCCCTTTTATGATGCGGACTATGTGTTTCAGCCTGGGCGGGCCGACTGTTTGAGAAAGGGAGATCAGGCCACTTTTCTTACCTATGGCTCAGCCACATCTCAGGTTCTCAAAGCATGTTCAGTTCTTGACTCAGAGGGTCTGTCAGTAGGGGTGCTCAATATGGCCTCCCTCAAGCCCATAGATAAAAAATCAATACTGGAGGCAGCCAAGAAAGGACCCTTGATGACGGTTGAAGACCATATAGCCCATACTGGTTTGGGCGCCATGGTGGCGCAGGAACTTTTAATGGCAGGCGCACATCAGCAGCTCCTCACTATAGGTGTGACACACTATAGTTCTTCAGGTAAACCAGATGATCTGTATCGCCTTCAGCACCTCGATGCCGAAAGTCTTGTCAAAAAGGTGAAAGAACTATTATGTTAGCTGGCAGAGGATGGACTTCGCTGACAGGAGAAACAGAATTTACAGGAGTTTTAAATTCTTTTCCTTTTGGTTATCTTGTCATCAGAGACAAGCTATAGATATCTATCTATAGATCTCAACCATATCTGTATCACCAAACCTGAATCAAGATTATTATTATCATAGCCTGTTAAGAGGGCTGCGACCAATCTCTTCCTCACTCACTCATCGGGAACTCTCAATCCCTCCGTAATCCAATTATTTACGAACACTGGCATAGCCGGTAGCTTGTATATAGAAAAGCCTTAACATCTTAAATAATCTGGTCGATAAAAGCTTTAGAGCTTTAAATCCAGGAGTCTTGGTTGAGAGTTTACGCATCTTTGATACAAAATTGCTTTTTATCTTTTGTGGAGTTTAACCGTGGCTGATCTCATACTGACCAAATCGGTCCTGGATAAAACCAAAATAGAGATAGAAAATGCCCTCATCAGGGCGGGCGTCAACACTGTTCTTCTCATTGACGAAGCAGGCAATGTTGTGACTGCTTGCAAGCATAAAAATTGCGATCTTGATACCACTTCTCTCGCTGCACTGGCAGCAGCAAACTTTGGTGTCACTGCTCAAATTGCAAAGCTGATAGGAGAAGATGATTTTGCACTCCTGTTCCACAAAGGGAAAAAAGATAGCATACACTTTGCACGAATAAGTAATGATTTAATTCTGGTAACAATATTTGGAGAAAATGTCTCTCTTGGCTTGGTAAGATTAAGGGTCGCACAATTGGCAAAAACCATAGAAAAGGCATTTGCCCAAATTAATTAACTATGGCGCTAATAAATCTGAGCAAAAAAGAAATACACTGCAAGATAGTATACTACGGTCCCGGGCGATGCGGTAAGACCACAAATTTGCTCTATATATACAATGCAATGAATAATCAGGCCCGAAGCAAAATGCTGACTATTGAGACAAAAGGTGAAAGGACACTTTTTTTTGACCTTCTTCCCTTAAATCTGGGGAAAATAAATGGCTTTAATATAAGGATTCAGCTTTACACGGTACCAGGCCAAATCATTTATAAGGCTACCAGGAAACTGGTCCTTAAGGGGGTTGATGGTCTGGTTTTTGTTGCTGACAGTCTTAAAGTACGTCAGGCGAAAAATATGGAAAGTCTCCAAGATCTACACCACAATCTCCTTGACTACAATCTAAACACAGAAGAAATCCCAATCATTTTGCAATTCAACAAACGTGATCTTGTAAATACAACCATACCGACGTTGACTAAAGAAGAACTTGAAATAGATCTGAACAGCGAACTTAATACAAAGGTTTTTGAAGCAGCGGCTATTAAAGGGATAGGGGTCTTTGAAACCCTGAAAGAAATAAGTAAAAGGACTATCCAATATGTGGCAACAAAGCATCTTTCAATAAATCATTAAAAATATATTCTCAGGTTGTAAACCTCTATACTCTTTGATCGGTGAGAATAATCAGTCGGGTTATTTATTAAAACATACAATACAGAAGGAGAACAAACCATGGATCAGACAAAGAAAAATCCTGATCCCGAAGACTTCGCTAGAAACGTAGAAAGTACTATTGACGAACTGTTTTGTGTATCACGACAGATAGAAATAGACCCTTTAACTAATGAAGTTAAGGATTTATCCCAAGATAAAACAGATAAGGAGCAGGGATTTCAGGTTCTAGACCAAGGGAAAAAGCACTCTGAAGAAATCAAGCTTTCAGATACCATAGAGACGGAAGAACCTGCTAAACAGATAGAAAATTCCATTAACGAAAAGATATTGGAATCAGGTTCAAATTTGGAGCTTGAAGAAAAAGATACTAAAGATGTAAATTTGGAACAACAGTTCAGCCAACTCAACCAACTGTTGTTGACCTTGGAGTGGGAGGTCGACCAGAAACAAGCGGTATCAGCTAAAAACCTGGTAGAGACAATACGGAAAAATCCAGAGATAGAGGCAGACCAAAAACTTCAAGAACTGCTGAATCTTATGACAAAACTCCTTGAAGGGATAGCGGATCATCCTGAAAAAATGCCTACTTTCAGCCCCGAGGTCCTGAAAAGAGGTCTTGACACCTTTAAAAATCTTGTCTGGAATGAAGGACAGGACCCAAACACTAAAAATGAGGCCTTTAGATCCGTAAAAAAAGAACTTGAATCAGCTATAGACATGGATGTATCTGAAATTGGCCACCAAGTATCCGGTAAGGCGGTTTCAGAACACCTGATTGAAGTGGACGATACACTTGATTCAGCTAAAGAACATGAGGCACAAAATAACGCCCAAAAAGAGAAATCCTCCAATCACCAGGGAGATATCAATAGTTCCATTTCAGAGATAAACATACAAGAAAAAGCGGCGGCCATTGAGCCGGAGTTCCCTGAACACTTGGTGCTTTTACGTGCAGTCAAATCCCATATCAAAATCCTTGATGACTGCATAAAATACATCCTACCAGTTGAAAAGCTCCTTGCCCAAACTCAGGGGATGGAAAAACTGCATCATTTTCAGCGAAATATTAAAAACAGGCTTGAAGAACAAAAAAAGATATTGGAAAATGCATTAACGGGCGATTATGAACCATCTTCTAATATGAGTAATTATGCTGCTCAACGGATTGAAGATATTACCGTAGAAATTGACAAAGCAAAAACGCCCCCGGTGATCACTCCCTGCCCCTGGAATGAACTTTTGACTGGCCAATGGAATCAAAAACAAGTTGCATTTATACCTGAACATGTCGCATTTGCAGGGCCGCTCCCCTTTTGGACAAAAAAAGGACTTAAAAATTCAAAGACATTTAAATTAAAAAAACTCGGGACCTGGCCATGGACAAAAATCCAGCCATTGATGCATGGGAAATTGTCAAATCAGAAAGAATCAGAGCTTATAAAGCTCGAATTTCCCATACTACAAAAATCGATTTCAACTTCCAACCACTCTCAGTCCTCAGACCCGACCGTATTAATCCTATCCAACGAGAATAAAGGACTTGTTCTCATGCTGGACTCTCCGTTAAAAACCATTTCTATAACTCCTGAGTATTCCTGGAAACCATCCACAAAGAAAGAAGGACAATGGGTTGGCAATCTGATTATAGACAACAAACAAATATACGTGGCAACGATGGAAAGCCTTTTAAATACACTGCCTAATGAATAATACTTCAACTGCAAACAATTTAAAATCCATGCTGGCGGAAGCCGATCTTTATTATAGTCAAGGTCTTAATGAAGAGGCCCGCATTATCTGTCTAAAACTTCTGCAAATGACCGATGATAAATCTAATCCTGTCCGTAGTGAAATAGAATCCCGCCTGAAAAAACTTCAGTTCGAGGGTATGGGGACGGTACAATCAGGAGAGATAAATTTCACCGCCAGCCTTGAAGATCTTAAACCTGAAGACCTCAAAGAATATCAGGACAATAAGTTCAGTAGTTGTATAGGTCTCATAGATACCGGCTTTTATTTGGAGGCCATAGAAGAATTAAAAACCTTACTTCAAGCAGAATACAGACCAGGGGTAACTCGAGCAAAAATCGGAGAATCATATCTACAGGTAGATATGCCCTTTGAGGCACTTGAATATTTAGAAAAAGCGCTTGAGGATACGGAACTGTCCAAAGAAGAAAGGCTGGATGTACTATATCAGCTAGCACTCACCCATGAGCGAACCGGTGCGATGCCTAAGGCTATTGAGGCTCTTGAGCAAATCATCCGCCTTGATCCTGCATTTAGAAATGCCAAACAGAGGCTTGAGGGCCTTTCCCAAACTGCTCAGGAGTATGGCCGTTTCTATTATCTGATTCGCAATCAGTCCATCTCCAAGGAACAGCTTAGCAGGACCAAAGAACTGGCCAAACAAGGGAAAAAATCCATAGAAAGTATTCTGCTAAACCAGTTTGGCGTAGACAAAATGGAACTCGGCCGCTCACTTAGCGAATATTACCGATGCCCCTTTGTGGAATTTGACGAACTGGAAGTAGGAAGCACGCCTTCTTGCGTACGCGGTATCAAAGAACACTTTTTCAGGACCAATTCCTGTGCACCTATTCGCGAAAAAGCAGGGACCCTTATAGTTGCATTAGATAACCCCCATGATCTGGCAAAGACAGACAATATTAGAAGGGTCCTTAAGGCCAAAAATTTCCAGTTTGCGGTAGCACTGAAGGAAGATATCAACAGATTCATAGACTATTTCTATGGAAAATATTCTGCAGAAGGATCTGATGATGATGTATTTGAGCAACTGGAACTGGTTGAAGAGGATACGGAATTCGAGGAAGAAGATGATAGCTTAGCATCGGAAGCGGATAGTGTAGTAGTCCAGATAGCCAATAAAACTATAGAAGATGCCTTTCAGCGCAGGGCCTCCGATATACACATTGAAAGCCTGACAGGCAAAAGGGGTGCCCTGGTCCGTTTCAGGATTGATGGCGATTGCATGCGCTATCAGACTATCCCGTATAACTATAAGCGAGGCCTATTGTCCAGAATCAAGATCATGTCTAACCTTGACATCGCCGAAAAACGACTGCCCCAGGACGGAAAAATAAAATTCAAGACTCGATCTGGCAAGCCCCTGGAACTGCGCGTAGCCACACTTCCTACGACGGAAGGCAATGAAGATGTCGTACTGAGGTTACTGACCTCTTCTGATGCTATGCCAATTGATCGCATAGGGCTCCTTGATCAAAACCTTAGTCAACTAAAGCAGCTTCTGCAATTGCCGTATGGGCTTATATTGGCAGTCGGTCCTACCGGATCAGGAAAAACAACGAGCCTGCATTCTGCGCTTGGCTATATAAATCGACCTGAGAAAAAAATCTGGACAGCCGAAGATCCTGTAGAAATCATGCAGGAGGGATTGCGCCAGGTACAGGTAAAACCCCACATTGGCCTTACCTTTGCTCGGGTTCTCAGGGCCTTTTTAAGGGCTGATCCGGATGTAATAATGGTAGGCGAAACGCGAGATGAAGAGACTGCTATAACAGCAATAGAGGCATCCCTTACCGGGCATTTAGTCTTTTCAACCCTTCATACCAATTCCGCCCCTGAGACAGTTACAAGGCTTTTAGGGATGGGAATGGACCCATTCAACTTTGCTGACGCCCTTTTAGGCGTCTTGGCACAAAGGCTTGTGAAAAGACTTTGCCCCAAGTGTCGTGAGGCATATCAGCCTGATGACAACGAAAAAAAACATATTTTACACGAATACGGATTTCATCCAACTCATCCTCTAGAACTGTCAAAGCTCAATGAAACAACACTTTATAGGCCCAAGGGCTGCCAATATTGCAACAGGACCGGTTTCAGAGGCAGGCTTGCGATCCACGAACTACTCATATCCGATGACGGTCTTAAAAAACTTATACAAGAGAAAAGGCCAGTGGGAGAGATACGGGAGTATGTAATGAACCAGGGAATGTTTACCCTGAAACAAGACGGTATACAAAAGGTATTAAACGGAGAAACAGATCTCAAGCAGATTAAAGCAGCCTGCATAAGGTAAAGTAAATACCCACAGTTTTATAGTTTACCAAAAATTACCCATACAAAAATTGAAAATCATGTTAAAGGACATTTGGCCAGAGGACTGTATATAGGTCCCTGTGGAGTCAGCCGGCTTTTGTATACTGTTACTTCTTTTACTGTGAAAGGCTCAAATAGGATCTCATCTTTTAGAAATACTTCAAGAAGTCTTAAAAGTCTGTGTGAAGAGCGAACCCGGCCTACAGTCACATGAGACCTGAACGTACGTTCTTCCCGTGGAAAGCCCTTTTCCTCCAAAGCTGTTTCAATACTGTTTTGCAGCCTGCGCATAAGGTCTGTTTTGCTTCCGATTCCTATCCATAGTACTCGAGGTCGTCTGAGATTTGGAAAGACGCCTGTACTGTTTAAAAACAAAGGAAAGCCCCTATAAAGGCAACAGACCTCTTTGCAGGCAGCTATGACATTTTCAGTGCTTGATTCCTGTATTTCACCCAAAAATTTGAGTGTAAGATGCATATTGGATGGATAGATCCACCTCACATCCGCCTTTGTAGACTTCCACCGGCCCTGATGTGCTTCAAGTATCTTGCGCTGTGTACTAGGCAGGTCTATTGCAATGAAAGTACGTACCATAACTTAAATGCAGCCTCAGCTCATCAAGAGCGGTTTCCGCTGCCAAAATTTGTATCATGTGTCTTGTTCCAGTAAATTGGAATCGTTCGGCTACCGTTCGTTTAGGAGTTGATAAAGCAATATAAACTGTGCCCACAGGTTTTTGCGTAGTACCTCCGGATGGACCGGCAACGCCGGTAATAGCAAGGCTATAGCCAGTACCGGCCAAGCCTTTTACACCATCTGCCATTTCCATGGCAGCCCGGGAACTCACCGCGCCATAGAGAGATAATGTCTTGGACGAGACCCCGAGAAAATCTTCCTTCGATTTGTTGCTATAGGTGATTACTCCCCCCTCAAACCACCCGGAACTTCCAGGAATGCTGGTCACACGTTGGCTTACCAGACCTCCTGTACAGGACTCCGAAAGGGAAAGAACACCTCCTTTTTCTAACAGAAGTCTGCCTACTACCTCCTCAAGAGTTTCCTGATTGACAGCAACTACATGTCTGCCCAGCAGTTGTTCTATGGTGTTACAGGCCATATGAAAAATTTCGGCAACTTTCCCTGAATCCCGGCCCTTTACAGTGGCAGTTACATTAACTTCTGGAAAATTAGGGTAATAACCAATGCTCAAGCCATCCTGGCTGGATTCAAGCTTTTCAAAAAGGCTGTTTATCTCTGTTTCTGATAGACCAAATACCTTGAAGGTCTGCTGCCTAATATATATTTTTTCGGAAACAAATCTGTTAAGCATGGGGATAACCCTGTTTATTAGATGATCTTCCAACTCCTTGGGTACCCCAGGCAGAAAAAAAAGAGGAATGTCTTGGTGGATTAAAAGATATCCTGCAGCACGACCCTCAGGATTCAAAACTTCAGCACCTTCAGGTAACCATGCCAACTTTTCCCGCAAAAAAACAGAATTAGCAGACCTCTGTTTCGCCCGCCTGATCTTCTCTAAAATCATCTCATTCAAGACCTGAGGACGTCCCAATGCCTTAGATGTAACCTCGTTTGTTATATCATCGGTAGTAGGACCGAGTCCGCCGGTAATTATAACGTATCTTGATCTCTTTATTGCTGCCAGCAGGCATTCTTCAATATCATCAGGGTTATCACCAATGGATGTTATACGGGTTACTTGACAGCCAGCAGTAAAAAGCTTATTAGCCGCAAAGCTGGCAGTGGTATTTAATACCTTGCCAGATACAAGTTCATCTCCTATAGCAATAATCTCACCATGCATGATTGATTACCCTTGAGAACCTAAAAATTTGGCATCTTTATATAAAACAAAAAAATATAAATGTTTACTTAAGTGCCTAAAGTTAAGGGAAAAAACATTCATATTATTAACAGTCCAAGATTGTAGCATTTCCTGTCTTTAGCTCATTTGAGGCATTTTAGAAGCTTAAATTCCACAGTCTCCATACCAAATTTGCCATAATACCGGCTGCAACATCATCGAGAACAATACCCCATCCCCCGTGGATAGATCTATCTATATACCTGATTGGAAAAGGCTTCCATATGTCAAAAAAACGAAAAGCCAAAAAAGCAATTATAACCAAAGAAGGTTCAAGAGGAGCGCCTGCAAGAGCTATCGCCATGCCGACTATTTCATCTAACACTATTTGAGATGGATCTCTGTTTTCCAGTAAAAGCTCTGCCCTGCCGGAAATCCATACAGATATCAAGACAACAAATCCAAGAGAACATATTTCCAGAAAAATTGGAAGATTGCTGAGAAGCCAGTGAAGAAGGATACCAAGGAGACTTCCGAAAGTGCCAGGGGCAAGGGGAATCAACCCCAGAAATAGTCCACTTGCCAAAAATAGAACTGATCTATCTTTGAAATTCAAGGTCTTTGTCGCCACTCGCAAAAGCTAAAATTAACTGTTGCCAGTTGAATCTTTCGGTACGACTGATCCTTCTTCATATGTGAAATTTTCAACCGATATCTGGTTCACAGACTGATAAACCTTACTTAAAGGGACATTAAACCGGCGTGCCACCTCTTTGCATGCCTCATACTCAGGAGAAATTATGGACTGCCCATCAGGCCTTGTGATCAATTTGGCTCGCACATTTCCCCAATTAGTTGGAACCATGCCATTGCTTCTAGGCAAAATGTACCGAAAGCACCTGTTCAGACGTACGCCTGAAGTAGTAGATTCCTCAAAGAGGATCTTACTGAGATTATATTCATGACCAGGTTTTGCTAAGACTGTAATTTCAATACCTGGACGATTTTTTTTCATATGTATTGGACACATTACAACGTCCAGGGCACCTGCAGCAAATAAGCATTCTATAAGATATTCATACCACTCAGGGTTCATATCATCTATATAGCTCTTTAATTCTACTACAACCCGTCTCTTTTCCGATGTCTGGGCTTCACCGAGCCAGATACGAAGGAGGTTGGGCCATTGGAGAAGATCCCCTGAACCAGCGCCGTATCCGATTTTTTCCACTTTCATCTCGGGAAAGGTGCTGAAATGATCTGTCAGAACCTTTATCAAGGCACTTCCAGTTGGTGTAACAAGTTCCCATTCTCCATCTACTCCATAAGTAGGCACATTTTTTAGCAAATCAGCACAGGCAGGAGCAGGCAGAGGCAGTCTGCCGTGTTCACAATTTATCCATCCTCTGGTTACAGGAATAGGAGAACAGTAAATCTTTCCAACAGAAAAATAGTTTAAACCGCTAATGGTCCCCAGAATATCCACCAATGTATCTGCAGCTCCGATTTCATGAAAATGGACCTCTTCCAATGAACAGCCGTGTACCTTGGCCTCTGCATGCGCAAGGCTATAAAACACCTTTAGCGAAGGTCGAATTATTTCAGGTCGCAAATCAGATCTTTCAAGAATTGCTTCCACGTCATGAAGATTCCTGAATGGCTGTAGACCAGATGTGGAGACCCTGACTTGAATACCCTTTATCCCTTTCCTTTTCGTTTCCTGGATCTCAACTGATGTATTCTTAAGACCCAATCTCTCTGGTAGAGATATTAATTCCTCCTCAGGCCATCCTGCATCAATAAGCGCCCCTAAAAACATATCTCCGCTGATCCCGGAAAAACAATCAAGGAAGGCTTGCCTCATTTATGTTACTCCTTAAGGTTCTATATCTTCAAATACCAAAGGCCTAAACTGATTAAACCGAAAAAAGCAATTGCAGATTTTATCGTAATACGAAATATGGAATAAGCAAAACCTGTCCATTTCTCAAACAGATAGCGCCGGATAAAACTCTTTGCCTCTGCGGAAAAAGGAAATATTAGGAGATGAAGGACCTGCGGTTAAGATAAAGGAGAAAGGCGCCAAATTACCCTGAGAAAGAACATATTCTCGTACGGATTCTCTATTATTAAAATGCATCTAACAGACCAAACCGGCTGGAACATGGCTCATAACTCTAAATCCATCATAACTGAGGGATAAAAATCAAAATAAGAATAACAAACTCCTGGAACTTGAGCTATAAACACAATGAACTATATTCACCTTTCCTTTTGACACTTTTGAACAATTGTATCTCTCCGCCAGTTCCAGTCATCTTTGTAAGGATAGTCTATTGTGTAGTGCCCCCCGCGGCTCTCCTTTCGCTTGCTGGCTGAGATAATGATAAGCTCCGCAACCTGTGCAAGATTCCTCAGTTCTATAAAATCCCTGGTTAGGATATATTCCCAGTAATGCTGCTGGATCTCTTTAAGAATAGGCGAAAGGCTCTGTCTGGCCAATTTAAGTCTTTTTGTGCTACGGACAATGCCGACATAGTTCCACATGAGACGTCTAATTACATCCCAATTGTGAGATACAAGAATAGCCTCCTTTAAATCCACAGCTCCCCGGGTTTCCCAGGGAGGCACCGGGGGAAATAATTTCTTCTTCAAATCAGAAAACACCTCACTGATTTTGAGAAAAGCCCGGTGAGACATTACCAGAGCTTCAAGAAGGGAGTTTGACGCAAGACGATTAGCACCATGCAGACCGGTACATGCAGCCTCTCCTGATGCGAAAAGACCTCCAAGATCTGTTTCCCCATAGCTGTCGGTAACCACCCCTCCACACATGTAATGAGCCGCCGGCACAACCGGTATCGGCTCTTTTGTAATATCGATACCAAAGCCTAGACAAGTCTCATAGATATTTGGAAACCGCTCTCGAACGAAATCAGCAGAACGATAACTAATGTCCAGATATACACAATCCTTTCCACTATTCTTTAATTCAGTATCTATTGCCCTGGCGACTATATCTCTTCCCGAAAGTTCCTTCTGTTTAGCATCATATTTTTCCATAAAGGGCCTGTATTCAGGGTCCAACAGCCTAGCGCCCTCTCCTCTAAGAGCTTCTGATATAAGAAAGTTTTTTGCCTTGGGATGATAAAGACACGTGGGGTGAAACTGCACAAATTCCAGATTGGCGATTCTGGCTCCGGCACGGTATGCTGCAGCTACGCCATCACCTGTGGCCACATCAGGATTACTGGTATATAGATAAACCTTGCCGGATCCACCCGTGGCAAGCACTGTAATTGGGGCGAGAAAAGTGTGAATCTCACCTGTTGCTACTTCCAGCAAATAAGCCCCCAGACAACGTTCCTTTTTTATGCTGCTGGGTGAATATGACTTGATCATGCTTTCAATAATAAGGTCAACTGCAACATAGTCTTCAAAGACCTTAACAGAAGGCAGGCTGCCGACGCTATCCATCAACACCTTCTGAACAGATCGCCCGGTATAATCTCCAACATGCACTATACGGCGCCTGGAGTGTTCACCTTCCTTTCCCAGATCCAGCATGTCAGAATTCGGTTCCCTATTAAATTCCAATCCAAGCCTTTCTAATTCCCTTATATGATCAGGGGCTTGGCTGACTATCATCTCTACTATATCTTCATGACACAGACCATCACCTGCGCGCTGAGTATCCTGTTGGTGCAGGTCAAAATTATCATCACTGCCGAAAACACAGGCTATTCCTCCCTGGGCCAAACTCGTAGCTGTATCGGATGCGGCCTTTTTTGTAACTACCGTTACATGGCCCAGCGGGGCAAGTTTTATTGCGAGACACAGCCCAGCTATGCCGCTCCCTATAATCAAAAAATCAGTTTTGAACTGCATATAGACAGATCCTTTGGTTTTCTATATCAATGGAACCTCTGAAGACCCAAAGACTGCTGAAAATCGCCTGACAAATTTTTGAGGAAAAAGCCAATATGATACTTCAACATTATTCAGGGGTCATGGCCCTTGATTCAATGGGAAACATGAAATATTATCTTAGTCCTCAAAGATAGTTTAGACCATTATTTCAATCTTACAGGTGTTGGGCAGTGCATTACAGCAGATCTGCAATAAAGTTACGACTCCTGAAGATATAATGTAGGTCTACGATACAACAGTTTATGGGAGACCGCCATGTTAACTGCCTAAATAAACCCACAGTATACGGTGTCTGACAAATTGTTCCAAAGGGAGATTTTCAATTTTCTCGAGGGACTACACGCGAACAAAATACCATTTTGAGGTATCCAGCCCAACCATAAAACGAGGCTCTTTAACCGGAATAGTAGCTAAAAAAAACTAAATTTTTAGTAGTTCCATCCCATCTATTAATATTAGCCATGCCCAAGGCACACATCAGAACTTTACAACTTTAGCGCTTTTACTTAAAACCCGATTTAAAAGATACCAATCAATCCCCTGCCTTATAAAAGGCAGCAAACGCTTTATATGTCATCAACAGATCAGTCTTATGTGCAATCTCAAACGGGGAGTGCATATTAAGCAAAGGAGGTCCTACGTCGACAATGTCTAGACCTCGCTGGGCTAGGTATTTGGCTACGGTACCTCCTCCGCCTTCGTCAACTTTTCCTAGCTCTCCCGCTTGCCAAACGACCTTTTCCTCGTTCCAGACACGCCTCAACCAGTTAACATATTCAGCATGAGCATCATTTGCTGAATACTTTCCCCCTGAACCAGTATATTTCGTCAAGCAGACCCCGTGCCCGATCAGCGCATCATTATGTTCTTCATGGACTTCTTTATAATCAGGATCCATGCCCGCCGTAACATCTGCCGAAATGGCCTTGGACGCAATAAGCATTCGTACGAGGCTATCTGCCTCGATTTGAAGCCCGCCGTTTCGCATGAGATCATACAATACCGCCTCAAAAAAACTGGATTTGGCCCCTGTATTTCCGTCACTACCTATCTCCTCCTTGTCCAGAAACAGAGCAACTGAAGTAATTTGGGGTTCCTCAAGTTCAAGAATGGAACAAAGAGAGGCATATGCACAAGATCTATCATCCTGCCCGTAGGCACCTATAAAGGCCCCGTCAAGGCCGACATCCCTTGGATCACCTGCAGGAACAATTTCAAATTCCGCACTTATTAGATCCTCTTCCACTAGGCCGTATCTTTCGTTCAGAATCCTCAAAATGCGTAATTTTACGCCATCCTTAAGGTCCTCAGGACCTAAAAGAGGTAAACCCCCTATCAACACATTAAGCTTCTCTGCAGGGATGGCCTCTGAAATCTTTTTCTCACCCTGCACCTTGCGGGAGAGATGTGGCAAAAGATCATTTATTATAAGCACAGGATCATCAGGATTTTCACCAAGCTCAACATGAATTACTTTTCCGTCCCCTTTCAGTGCCAACCCATGGATAGCGAGAGGGCGGGCTACCCAGTGAAATTTCTTGATCCCTCCGTAATAATGCGTCTTCAAAAAGGCCATTTCCAGATCTTCATAGATGGGATTTTGCTTCAGGTCCAAACGGGGTGCGTCTATATGTGAAGCAATAATCCTGACACCATTACTGACAGGTGCCTTTCCTGTTACAGCCAGAGCAACTGCCTTTCCTCTGAAGTTCCATAAAATCCGACTGGAACCGGGGCCGGCCTGTTCAACCGGCACAAAACCCTTCTCCTGCGCCATGTTTACAATAATGTTAACAGACTCTCGTTCGGTCTTTGCCTTACCTATAAAGTCTTTATACCTGTCTGCATACAAAAAAGCCCTTTTCCGGTCTTTGGCCGTAAGCTGGGGCCAAACAGGCCTCCGGCTGCGACACAGGCCCTTTTCAAGGCGTTTACAATCGGTTTTAGAAAAACGCTTTTCATTCATTTTCTTTTCCTCATTCTGGGCCTAAAAGGTACGACCTTGTCTTTTTTTGAACAGGCTCTTTCTTTTTCTTTGGATTTTACTATAGGTAAAAGCGGTCGTACCCTATCACACTTCACACCGCCCTTTTTACAGATATCAAAAATTCCTTCGATCTGGCTGTTTGATGCCGACATTATAGCCACAAAGGCTCTTTGAATTCCATATCTTTTAGCAATTTCCGGTATGTCTTCCCTGGCCCCCAAGACCTTGATACCATGTATTATCTGGCTTTTTTTCGCTGGATCGTCATCAATAAAACCCACGGGCAAATAATCATGATTTGAATTGTGCCTGAGCTCCCTCAGAAACAGATCACCGCCATCTCCTGCCCCAACTATTAGTATGGGTATTGAATTACTACGTTCAGCCTGCAGGCTGAAATATTCCTTAAATAATCGCATAAGTAAACGGACGCCACCTATCATTACCAAGGTCAACAGGGCATCATTCAGGAAAAGAACCCTGGAATAACCCTCAAAACGGTAAATATATAAAAGCGATCCAACAATAATTAAGGAACTAACCACAACTGCCTTAAAAATCTGCCACATATCTCCAATACTCACATAGCGCCATTGACCTTTATACAGCCCAAAGATCCAGAAAAAACATAGCTTTATAGGTATGAGCAAAGGAAGAGATTTTTCTATAAGTTGTTGATTCCACAAATTAATAACACCATCGTATCGAAGAAGATAAGAAGTCAGATAGGCGATTGTTATAAGCACAGTGTCTACCGCTGCCTGGAGAATCTGCTTCTTGTTAAGTATTTGGGATAAAAGTGAGGAGCCTCGAAATTTGGTATATGAATTCCCTGCCTTGCTATTATAGACAGTGCCATTCAAGTGTGTAAGAAATGTCCCGAAAAATAAAGAAATTACCGCTATCACACTCAACATAACCAAAAGACCCTGGGCACTCTGGTATGATAGATATAATGCCAAGGCCGATATACTTCCAGCCCACGCCATTAGGGTTAACACAGTCCTTTTTTCTGAATATCCCAGCAAAACCATGCGATGCGAGGTATGATCACGTCCCCCTTTAGAAATAGGTCGTCCGGTCTGGACCCTGGTAAAGGATACAAGTGCGGTGTCAAAGAGTGGTATGATCAGAACGGCTACAGGGACCACCAGTACCAGTACCAAACTAGTAACTCCAGTGTAAACTCCGGATGCCGTACTAGATAGCCCCGACGTCCAAGTACCTGTTACGGTCAAACCTGCCAGAAGAAAGCCCAAGAAGAGACTTCCGCAATCTCCCATAAATATTTTAGCGGGATTAAAGTTGTATATCCAGAATCCAGCCGTAGCACCTGCAAGGAGAATAGCCGGCAGACCTAATATAATAGGACCTCCGAGTTGGCTATAAACCCAAAGCGAACAGGCAGCTATAAACGAAATGCCGGCCGCCAGACCATCCATGTTGTCAAGAATATTGACTGCATTTGTAATAGCTACGAACCAAAAAAGTGTTAGAATTATAGATGCGGCCGGATGCCCAAGTCCTTGTATTCTGACTCCACCGGCAACAATCAGAGCAGATATGATTAATTGCGCTATAAATTTGCTTTGAGGCGATAAATCGTGGATATCATCAATCAACCCCAACAAAAACATGGCACTTGCTCCGAGAATCAAGATAAGCATGGGAAATGGAATTTCCCCTAAAAACAAATTGGGAAGCATAAAAGAAAAAAATAACGCAATACCTCCCAAAAGGGCGGTTGGACGCCTATGCCAGCGGTCCTCTCTGGGCTGAGCCACAAAACCAATGCGTTTTGAAAACCATATCACGCATGGAATAAGGAACGCACTGAGCCCGAAGGAGTAAAGAAAAAAAAGGCCTGCATCAAGAAGGGTAATCGACATGGAATACAATTATTATATTAATTTCGTATTTTTTGGATAAATGTCTTTAAGTTAATTGGGGTTAAAGTATCGCTACGTACTATCTATTCAGAACTTGATCGAAAACCCTGTTTTACGATTAAATATTTGAATCAATTACAATAACATATAGTTTTTAAGAAATTTGATTATGGCCATTTTTATTAATCACGCTGAAAGCATACAACACAATTTTAGGCACTCAGTCATTCTAAATAATCGAACGAAAATATTCTGTGGTCTTTTCAAGAATCGTATCAAAAGGAGTTTGTGGCACAAAATCTATTAAGTTATTGAGTTTTTCAGATGAAGGGACCCTGCGCATCATGTCTTCAAAGTCTTTGCCGTAGACTTTTTCATAAGGGATATAGATTATTTCCGACTTACTCCCAACAAGAGACTTAATACGCTTGGCAAGCTCTGATATAGAAATCTCCTCTGTGCCTCCTATATTTATTACCTCACCATATGCCTCTTCACACTCCATAAGCCTGCATATGGACTCTACTACATCTGCAACATAAGTAAATGTCCGAGTCTGTTGGCCATCACCATAAACTGTAATAGGTTCATCCCTCAGGGCTTGCTGAATTAACCTAGGTACCACCATTCCATAGAGACCTGTCTGCCTGGGTCCTATTGTATTAAAGCAACGAAATACAGCTACGCTTAGCTTTTTGGTACGATGATATGCAAGCGCAGCAAACTCATCTATAAGCTTCGAGGCCGCATAGCTCCATCGCATGGTAGTAGGAGGACCATAAATTAAATTATCATCCTCTTTCAGAGGGGCGTGCATGTGTTTCCCATAGACTTCTGAACTTGACGCTATCAGTATTTTTTTCTTGTGCTTGTTAGCAAGATTAAGAACAATTTCAGTCCCGCAGATATTAGTTTCGATAGAGGAAAGTGGATTTTCTACGACATATTTGACACCTACAGCAGCAGCAAGATGGACAATCACTTCACACCGTTGAACAAGACTATCCATCCTCTCCTTGTTCAGGATAGTGTCATTTATATATTGAAACCTTGAATTGCTTAGCAAATGGATTATATTTTCAAAAAAACCGGTGGAAAGATCATCTATAGCTGAAACATATTCTCCTCTGGAAACAAGGTGATCACATAAATGAGATCCGATAAAACCGGCTCCGCCGGTCACTAAAATATTCATTTGCATATATCTCCGAGTACTGGTTTTACCTTTTTATCTATAATGTTTAAAAAAATCAAGGAATAACAGGAGAAAAATCCTAATCGGAACAGAATACTCCCTCCCAGGATTCAAGGGCCATAACATCAAGCTTTTGCCACATCCAAACGTCCAAAGCGGCAGCTTCTTCCAAAACAGTTCTTGCTTCATTATTATCCTTTCCGTAATAAGGAAATAATCGGAGCTGTTTTATTTTGCAGCAAGTCCTGTACATTAATTTTTGTGCAGAATCTGCCCTACCCCTGCTCTCATAGATCCGTGCCAGACGTTCATAGCCGGGCCAGTATGTATCGTGTCTCTTCAAGAATGTACGCCACATCATAATCGCTTCGGAAAAATTTTTGAAATGTTCGTAGGACAAAGCAAGCAGTAAGGGACATGCTTCACCTTCCATTTCACAGAATGGAGAACTAAGAATCTCCTTGGGCGGCAACAAATTCTCGCTGCATACAAATCCATCCAAGTAGGCTCCAGGAGCCTGAATCACCCTCCCATTTGTTACAAATATTGGAACAAACTTTTCATTATCGCCATTGAGTGAAAGGTCTATGAACCCGATTCCTGTTATTATTTCTAAACCTCGTGCCTCTGCATCAGCCTCATGTCCCAAGCCATAGGCCTCAAAATTGAACCATCTGCCTCTATGTGCTTCTAAATGATTCGGTGCTTCTTGAATTATTTTTCCATAAATATCGAGTGCTTCTTCATATCTTCCTGACAAGCCGTGGGCATATGCCTCGCACAGCCGTCTCTTTTCTTCTCCCCACTGCCAATTATTGTCTACATGGATTGAAAAAAGCGATTCAATCGCTAATTCCGCCCTAGCCATGTTAAGAAGCAGATAGACCCGCTTTAATTTAAGCCTCGCCGAAGAAGGATAAACAGATAGGGCATCTTCAAGCAAAGCAACCGCATCTTCCCACATATTCCTCTCAAGATATCGATTGAACATCATGTCAACAGACCAAAGGGACCTACTCTCAGACCAACAAAACCTTAACACCCTTTCAGCTATATCCTGTCGACCGAGACCCACAAGCAGTTTGACTCCGGCCTGTAGAAGGTCTTTCCTCTTTTCAGCTTGGGCAGCCAAAGCAAGCAAGGCGTCTTCATATAAGCGAAAACCCCTCTGAGTAC
Organism: Deltaproteobacteria bacterium; assembly: GCA_018399745.1. Lineage (GTDB taxonomy): Bacteria > Desulfobacterota > Dissulfuribacteria > Dissulfuribacterales > UBA3076 > UBA3076. The sequence continues at coordinate 57,511 of JAGYNZ010000001.1, forward strand.
TGATATAACCGATCGACGTGACAAGAGAAACGTATGATGACAATATATCATCATCCTTAAAAAATACACCCTCACTATCTAAAAGCTCTTCAACTCTTTCTGCGTCTCCATTCCCTAAATCGACATTCAGCAGGAGTTCTCTTCCCTTGATATAATTTTCCAGCTTATTGCGCATATCATCAGTAATGAGAAGGTTTGCCTGATCAAAATTTTCTATCTCTAAAAATAATTTAGCCAAATGCATAGTAATAGCTGGACCGGGTTCAAGGAATAAGAGTTGCTTATAAATGGAAATGGCTGGTGTAAGGAGCTGAAGGCACTCATACGTGCGAGCCATAAACATCAACCCCTTTTTATTGTCTGGTTCTTCTTTCAGTAAAATTCTAAATGTATCAAGGGCCTTGAGATAATTATGCGAGGCAAAATACAAACGCCCAGCAGTTGCCAAAAGATTTTTATCAAGCACTTTTGGATGATTATGTTTCAAATCCTCGATGACTTTGATTGCTGACTGGACATCTTCTTCCATTAAATATAAGGAAACGAGCTCATTAACACCCCATATAAGATTATCTGGCTGAGCTTCTCCCTCATTATCACTGGAAAGTGCCACAAACCTCTCAAGTATTGTGGTGGACTTATCTCGATCTCCCACAGCTAAAAGGGCCTCTGCATAGTTAGCCAAAAAGTCTGTGTCATCTTCATATTGAGGTAATAATTTTTTGAAGAGAGGTAAGGCCTTCTTTGCTTTTTTTATACGAAGAAGACCACAGGCCAGATCAAACTCAAGGTCTTTTCGGTCAGGTTCTATGGCCAAAGCCTTTATGAGATATTTTATAGACTCATTAAACCTTTTTTGGGATTTAAGACAGCGGGCAAGACTCTCTATAATATTCACCAGGGTCAACTCTTCAGTTATATCAAACAATTCATTCTTGGCTATGTGGAAGTCTTTTCCCCTGAGACTAAGTTCTTCCACCAAATTTTTATATATGGCAATAGCTTTATCACACTGACCTGAACAACTTAGAAGTTTTGCTAAAATGAATAATGCCTGAATATCATCGGGCTTGGCCTCAACGACACGCTCAAATTCAAGTATGGCTTGACTTTCTTTATTTAACTGGATTAAAACTAAACCCAATTCCCACCTGGCTTCTACAAGACCTTGGCGATCTTTTAACAATTCTCTGTAAAGGGCTGCGGCACCATCAAGTTCATTTTTCTTCACCATCTCTCTCGCTTCATCCCAAACCAACTGCCAGGAAGGGAAAATCGCCTCATAAGTTGCCTGAATCCTTGCATTTGGTATTTTATTTTGAGAAATTTTCACAAAATCCTGCCCATTAGCAGGCGAAGCTAAAATAATGAAATATAAAAAAAAGCCTATAAGAAGGTCCCTCATATTAGTCCTGTTACACAATAGCTACGTTGAATAAGGATTGCGACAACTAAAACTGATATTATAGTAATATATTTATAAAAGACACTTGCAAAATACTAGATCTTGTTCTAAGGGTCTGTCAAAAAAATAGAGGGCCTTGATTGTCGTTTAGGCCATCCAAACTTAGATATTTGGATAAAAGGTGGGGAATGACTTTAAAATTCTTCATGATTTGGGATTCTTTGTTTGATTATCCTGCAGTTTAACATAGTATTGGCCGAAACGATGATAAAGGCCTAAATTGTACAGGATTTTTGACTTCCTGTTATACTGAAAAGCAAGGAGCTCGATTTTAAAAATTTGAGTGCAATACACTACCCACTTATTCATATTATGCTAACTTTTAACTGGAGAATATAGAATGGCCAGAATAACAATAGAAGATTGCCTGAAAAATTTGCCTAACCGTTTCGCATTAGTACACCTTGCGATTGAGAGGGTGAAACAATTGCGCAAGGGCGCCCAGCCCCTGGTAAAATGTAAAAACAGGGAAGTAGTCTTGGCATTGAGAGAAATTGCCCAAGATAAAGTAAAATTTGAAAACCTGGAAGAATTGGCCCGAGAGGCAGAAGAAGAACGAATTTTTCAAGCATTACAGACAGATATTAATCAAGCAGAAGGTTAAAAAGTACCGCTTTTAGGCATTATCAATGAAAAAAGACTACTACGAGATTTTGGAGGTCTCACGAGATTGCTCATCAGAAGAACTGAAAAGAGCTTATCGGAAGCTGGCCTTAAAATATCATCCTGATAAAAACCAGGGTGATAAAGACGCGGAGGAACACTTTAAAGAGGCGGCAGAAGCCTATGAAGTGCTCAGAGATCCTCAGAAAAGGCAGACCTATGACCTTTATGGTTACGAAGGAATAGCCGGGACAGGCTTCAGAGGTTTTTCCGGACCGCAAGACATATTCAGTAATTTTAGTGACCTGTTTGAAGACCTGTTCGGTTTTTCTGCCATGCACCAAAAATCTGGCACATCCATGGGGCCAGAGGCGGGAGCAGATCTAAGATATGACCTTGAAGTGTCATTTGAAGATGCTGCCAGAGGTACTGAGACTGAAATAGAGATAATTCGTCTTGAGTCTTGTTCCGTATGCAAGGGAACAGGTATGGCCTCCGGAAGCCGCCCTGCTACCTGTCCTACCTGCCGGGGAAGAGGTCAAATAATAAGGTCGGAAGGATTTTTCAGGATTTCATCCATTTGTCCACATTGTTCGGGAAGCGGAACAATCATCACAGACCCCTGCCAGGCATGTCAAGGTAAGGGGAGACTTCGAGAACGACACAAGGTGAAAGTACATATTCCGGCAGGGGTAGATACAGGCTCAAGGTTAAGACTAAAAAGAGAGGGTGAGGCTGGTCTCAGGCACGGCCCCAGGGGGGATCTCTATATAGTAATCCATGTAAAACCCCATGACCTTTTTGAACGTCATGGTAATGACATATACTTACGCCTTCCTGTTTCTATTGTACAGGCGGCCATGGGGGACGAAGTTGAAATATCAACTCTGGATGGACCCCGTAATCTAAAAATTCCGGCAGAAACCCAGACTGGAGATCACTTTAGGCTGAAAGGACTTGGCATTCCAGATCTAAGAGGATTTGGATCCGGAGATCAGATAATTGAAGTTGCTGTTGTAACACCAACAAAATTGACAGAACGCCAACGCACGCTGCTTCAGGAATTTGCTGATATCGAAAAAGAAAAAAAAGAAGGGGGTTTCTTTCGTAAACTTTTTAAACGATCCGAGGCACATGGGCACTCCAGTCATGAGAGGACATCTTGAGCATAAACTCCTTTTCTCATCTCAATAAGAAGGGGCAAGCCCAAATGGTGGACATAAGCTCAAAAGCTACGACTCAAAGGGAAGCAGTTGCTTCAGGGCAGGTAATAATAGGACCTGATGCCTTTAATCTTCTTGTTGACAGTAAAATCTTAAAAGGCGATGTTCTAGCTGTTGCCCGGATAGCAGGTATCATGGCCGCTAAAAAAGTGGGAAGCATGATCCCCCTTTGTCATCCTTTAACATTACAAAACATAGAGATTGACTTTACTCCAAACACAGAGAAAAATGCCATAGAAATTTTGGCACGAGCAAAAGCAAAAGGCTCTACTGGCGCAGAAATGGAAGTACTAACGGCAGTTTCAATTGCTGCCTTAACCATTTATGATATGTGCAAGTCAATAGAAAAAAATATAACTATTGAAAAAATACAATTAAATTACAAAACCGGCGGAAAGAGCGGAACCTGGAAAAGAAAAATCTGAGGAGAATATCAGAATGAAACAGGAACAACTGGAGTATTTTCGAGGCCTACTCCAGAAAAAACTCGATGATCTTTTAGGTGAAGCGGACAAGACACTGGAAGAGATGACTGACATGGACAATCACTTTCCCGACCCGACAGATCGGGCGTCCGCAGAGTCTGATCGCAGTTTTGAGCTGCGTATTCGAGATAGGGAAAGAAAGCTAATAAAAAAGATCGATAAGGCCTTAGAAAGGATCGAAAATGGGACTTACGGCATCTGTGAAGATTGTGGTGAAGAAATAGGGATTAAACGGCTCACGGCCAGACCTGTCACGACCCGTTGCATTGAGTGCAAGTCCAAGCAAGAAAAAGAGGAAAAGGCCAAAGGCATATAATGCTGCAGTTAAACATTGCTTTTCTTTGGCATATGCATCAACCTCTTTATCTTGACCCGATATGGGATCGTTTTGCGATGCCATGGGTCAGACTCCATTCTGTAAAGGCATACTCTGACATGATAGCATGTCTGGACTCCAGACCTGAGGCAAAAGTAACTTTCAACCTTGTTCCATCACTTATTTTCCAAATTCTTTCTTATACACAAGGCAAAATCGACGGCTTTTTGGAATTGAGTCGTCGCCCTGCCGTCGAGCTTTCGCCTCCAGAGCAGGAGTTCATCCTGACACATTTTTTCAGCTGCCGATGGCCCACTATGGTAGAGCCCTATAAGAGATATCTGCATCTGCTGGAGTTGCGAGGAAGGGACTTTAGGCCATCAAATTTCTCCCAAGTGAGAAAGAAATTCTCAACACAAGACTATTTAGACCTTCAGGTATGGTTTAATCTCACCTGGGTCGGTTTTTCCTCGAGAAGTCACCCCTTGATAAGTTCTCTTTTTAAAAAAGGGCGCCAGTTCAGCGAAGAAGAAAAGATGGATCTCCTAGAATTTCATCTTGAACTCATGAAAGGCCTCGTCTCCCGTTATAGTTCGAAATGGATCGAAGGACAGATAGAGATCAGCGCTAGCCCATTCTATCATCCTATTTTACCCCTGCTAATCGATACGGATCTGGGGAAAAGACCCAGACCGGAGGCCAAGCTCCCTCTGCGCTTTACTTGCCCAGAAGACGCCAGAACACAACTGGAAAGAGGCAAACATTACTGTAAGGAAGTCTTAGGGAAAAATCCTTTAGGACTCTGGCCATCGGAAGGCTCCGTTTCCCCTGAGCTTATCCCTATCATTGAAGAGGTCGGATTCTCCTGGGCAGCAACAGATGAAGCCATCCTTTACAATTCACTTGAGAAAGTCGAATCCCAAAGTCTATTCCAGCCTTATAAAGTGGAAATAAACGGCTGTCGCACGGACATGGTCTTTCGACACCGTAAGCTGTCAGATCTAATAGGTTTCGTTTATCAGAAAAATCATCCTCAGGCTGCAATTACTGATTTTGTCTCCAGACTAAAAGAAATCTGTAATGGACTTCAGAGAATGGATCGTCCCCCTTTCGTTGCTATAATCTTGGATGGGGAAAATCCATGGGAGTATTACCAAGACGGTGGCGAATCCTTCCTGACGGGCCTATACGATGCAATTATCAAAGAACCAACGCTTAAACTTGTGACCATTGGACAATATCTCGAAAACCATCCGCCGACATTCACCCTGCCGAGGCTATATACAGGTTCTTGGATAAATCATGATTTCGGCATCTGGATCGGTGGACAGGACGAGAACAAGGCGTGGGAGGCCCTTGGTCGTGCCAGAAAGGCCATCGACAATGCTAAAAAACAGGGAAACATTTCTGAAGACGTCGTGAACATGGCCATGGAATCCATTTTTGTTGCTGAAGGAAGTGACTGGTTCTGGTGGTATGGAGACAAATTTAAGACGGATTATGCGTATGAATTTGACCGCCTCTTTCGAACTCATCTCAAAAAAGTCTATAATAGCCTTAATATGACAGTTCCTGATGAATTGCTGAATCCGATCAGGGCTCCAAGACAGGCAGCATCTACCAATGAACCAACGTGTTTTATACACCCTCAAATTGATGGACGATTGAGCTATTTTGGTGAGTGGAGAGGTGCAGGATCAATTACCTTGGGGAACGACGGGGGAGCCATGCATTTTGGAGCGAGTTCACTGGCTGAGATTACCTATGGCTTTGATCTTGAGTCTTTTTACATTAGGATAGATACCAGAGAGGGGGGCTTTGATGCCTGGGATCCTGATTCCGTCCTCAAGATAACCATCTCATCTGAGGTTGTAATAATTATCGACTTGATCATCAGAGGATTTATGGGCTCTCTTGACGAAAAAATCAGGCTTTTGAAAAACGGAAAGCCCTTTATTTTTCACGAAACAGGAGCAAGGTGCGCTGTAAATAAACTGGTAGAAATGGCAATACCTTTCGCACTGCTGGACTCCAGCCCCAAAGATGAATTAACCTTCTATGTTGAAATAATACAAAATAAATTAGTTAGAGATAGGTTCCCTCGGGAAGGCTATATAATGGTTAAAGTGCCGGATAAGGACTTTGAACGCAGGCTTTGGCTGGTTTGAGGAATTAGTAATGCCTGAACTACGCAGGGATACAATTATAGGCCGGTGGGTTATTATCGCCAAAGAAAGGGGACAACGCCCATACGATTTCGTCATTGAAAAAGACAAGACCAAAGGAGGGTTCTGTCCTTTATGCCCTGGGAATGAACATACTACCCCGCCTGAAGTTCTGGCCTATGGACGGCCACACTATTCACCAAATGGACCAGGTTGGACCCTGAGGGTAGTCCCGAACAAGTTTCCCGCACTAGTTATAGAAGGAGATCTTAATAAACGGGGTGAAGGTATCTATGATAAAATGAATGGCATCGGTGCACATGAAGTTATAATAGATACTCCTAGACATGACGAAACCATCCCCACCATGTCTCATGAACAGCTTATTCAGACCTTTTGGGCCTATAGGGACCGAATACTTGATTTGGCGCAGGACTCCCGTTTTCGCTATATAATAATTTTCAAAAATTTCGGCCGGGCCGCAGGTGCCTCTTTAGAACACTCTCATTCTCAGCTTATTGCTCTTCCTATTGTACCTCACCGTATACAAGAAGAGATCCAAAGCAGTTTACATTATTATGAATTTAAGGAACGCTGTATCTTTTGCGATATCATACGTCAGGAGAAATCTCAAGACATAAGAATAGTATGTGAAAACAAGAATTTTATCACAATTTGTCCCTTTGCTCCCCGCTCACCTTTTGAGATGTGGTTGATGCCTAAGGAGCATCAGTCTTCTTATGTTTCCATGGACGATAATCAATTTCATTTATTGACTGACCTATTTCTGGAGACAATGCAACGACTCAACAAAGCCCTGCCGGAAGTCCCTTATAATTATATGTTGCACACGGCTCCATTACTCAGCCCTTTCTTGCAACACTATCACTGGCATATAGAAATAATGCCCAAAGTGACAACTATAGCGGGATTTGAGTGGAGTACCGGATTTTATATCAATCCCACCCCGCCCGAAGAGTCCGCTCAGTTTCTTAAAGAAATCACTTTAGAATAATGGAGTACTAATAACTGTATTAAATTGCTCGATGATCAACATCCAATATCAATAATAAGCAATCAAAAAAGGTGATCCATGAATAAAGAAAAAATACTCATAGTTGATGATGAAGAGAGTATTCATCTCCTTTACAAGGAAGAGTTGGAAGAAGAAGGCTATGAAGTCTACTCGGCGATGAGTGGAGAAGACGCCCTTAAAGTATTTGATGCTCAGGAACCGGATCTCGTCATCTTAGATATCAATATGCCCGGTATGGACGGCATAGAGGTACTCCGTCAAATGAAACAGAAAAAACCCCGGGTGCCTGTTATCTTGAGTTCTGCTTATCCTGAATATAAACAGGATCTGGCATCGTGGGCCTCGGATGACTATATAGTCAAATCTTTTAACTTAGACGATCTCAAATCCTCTGTTCGTAGAAATTTAACCAAATGAAGCGGAAAAACGAGAATTTGGCCCAGAAGCTAAGGAAACTGATTTTCTTAATGGTTCTTGCATCTTTGATGTTGTCACCTTAAATATCACTGTCTGAGAACCCGAATTGCCTGAAACGTATATATTGACTCCATATTTCTTTTTTAAAAGCGGTAAAATATGAAGGCTGGGATCTTTATCTAAAGGGGTATTCAGAGCCTTTCCGTTGTGGCTGATACGGAGGACCAAGTCTTCATCCTCTTTAAAAGTTTGAATCGACATCCACATATTGTCAAGAGTTGCCATCTGCTTCATCAGAACTAGACACAGAGCTAAAAATGCATTGGCCCACTCTGAATAATTTCCATACAGTAGAGGGAGGTCAGGAAATAAAGATACCTGCTTGTTTATCTTTCTGAAAAAGAAATGGAGATCTAAAATTCTTAGCTCATCTTCTATCATACTGTTCAAGGAAAACGGCACCACTGCTCCTATTGTCTCATTTTTTCTTCTAAGAGCAATGGCCCAACAAAATTCGGTTATTTGACCTGTTATGATCTGAATTGATTTGATATCAGCGACCCAATCCTTTATCTGTGTTTCATCTATGGGAATTTCACATCTGGATATTTTTTGAGCCATAAGATCTAAACGCCCAATTATGGCAGATAAAGGATTTGCAATATCCTCAAGGAGATCATCGAACAGTTGGCCAAAAATCAAATGCCTGTACTGTTGCCACAGGGTCTCTTCCCTAGCTTTCTCCCTATCCTGTAATAGATGTAGTGCAGTGACATCACGATTGCGCAAAAGCAGACCTATTGTATCCCCACCAGGGCCAATTAAAGGCAAAATCCAGATATTATAATATTTATTATGACAATTCGGATCACTTAACCACGGCAAGTTGCAAGGGAAAGAGCTTATTCTAACGTCTTCTTTATCAATCATTGCCTTATCGAACAGTTCTTTAAAAGAAGCCTCTCCTTTCGAACCCTTATATAGTGAGCAAATCTCTGCAAAATTTTTTCCACGGAGTTCTTTAGGATCTCTTGGCAGGCAAAATGGCTGATTAATGTTGGAAAAAACAATATTAAGCTTGGAATCAAAGATCAGAATTCCATCATCCAGACTATCTAAAAGATATTGAAAATAAATTAAATGACTGAGTTCAGTCTCAAGACCTTTAACCAGATCAGAAATAGAAAAAGGCCAATTAGTTGCATCTTCAAAGGCTATTCCACTTCTAAATTTGCCTTTATCTTTTTTAACCCACTTAATTTGCCCTTTCACAATATAATCGTTACCAGGGCCTTTTTCACCAGGCCCGAGAGTCACGGTCTCATGATGACGCACAGGGATGTCAGACTTAATCTGTATGCCGTACGGACTCAAATCAGTTGAAACTGCACTGATAGCAGTTCCAAGGGCTTCTGTTTCTAAGCACAGAGAAACATTTAGCGGTATTCGTAAAAATCGACGCCGCTCTTTGTGGACTCCTTGTTGCACAGAGTCTCCTTATGGAAAAATTGTTATATTTAGAAAAAACTTAACGAGTAATTTAACTGCAAATAAGGTACCAAAATAAAAAAAATTTATATTCAACATTCGGGAGTACAAACTAATATTTAAGCATCTTTAATGATAATGAGAAAAGCTTTTCCATTTATAGAAAAGCTTTTCTCATTATCATCGTTACTATTGCCAAATATCAAAAATCATGAGAATGGTTCCAGTTCTTTGGGCAACGTTAGCTCCAAGCTATCGTCAGATGAATCTCTGGCCGACACTTCTACCCCAAAATCCTTTATCTTATAAAGAAGTGCCTTGTAACTTATTTGGAGTAATTGAGCAGCCTGTTTGCGATTACCATTAGTCCGCCTTATGGCCTCTTCTATTACGGCCTTCTCTATACGAGCCAGACTTTTTTTTCGGATTTCCTTTAAAGACGGGAACTTTATTTGCATTTCATGTCTACAGTTATCTAGTACGGAATTTATCAGAGATTCATCCGGCATCCATACTTCAGCAACAGATCGATCTTCCGACATTTTTTGGCCCTTGGACCTAAGGATCTCTTCTTCGAGCAAATCAGCGTCCTCCAGGACTATCAACCTCCTCACATAGTTTTCAAGCTCCCTTATATTCCCAGGCCAATGATATTCCGCAAATACCTTTTCAAGCTTACTGGGTATATCAATTACTCCACACTTGGACATGCCTTTGTACTTTCGAATAAAGTGTTCAATAAGATATGAAATATCTTCCTTTCTGTCCCGAAGCGGGGGAACCACTATCTTTATAATATTGATTCGGTAATAGAAATCTTCTCGAAACCTACCTGTACTTACATCTTCCTCAAGATTGTGATTAGTAACGGATATCACCCAGGTATTGACATGAATATTCCTCACCCCGCCTACACGAGCAAATTCTGAATCCTGTAATACCTGTAAAAGTTTGGCCTGCAGTGCGACGGGCATATCGCCAATTTCGTCTAGTAGTATGGTCCCCTTGTTAGCCAATTCAAACTTTCCGGGCTTTGGCTGTACCGCCCCGGTAAATGCACCACGCTCATAACCGAATAGCTCGCTCTCAAGAAGCTCGCTTGGCAGTGCAGCACAATTAACCTTGACGAGAGGATGCTCCCGACGATAAGAAAGCTGGTGCAGTGTACGGGCAACCAGTTCTTTGCCTACACCGCTTTCTCCGCAAATAAGGACATTTAAATCGGTGTCCACTACCTGGTTTATCAGATCCTTGATGCGCCTTATCGGTGGGCTATTGCCAATCATTAAGTTCATTTATTATTTGACTCGAGGGAAAATACCCTTGACTGAAAAATATTAACTGTAAAATCACTTTAACCTTAGCAAGAAGGCTAATCAAAATCAACAAGGCCGCTATTTTTATATTGTATTCAAATTAAAGAATATCTTGTTTCGTTCTCTTTAAATGATTATAAATAACCTTGATTAGAGGAGTTGAGGAACTATAGTTAAAGGAATAAGTATTATTTTCTTCAATTCGCAATTCATAAAACAATTACTTCAGGAAAATTTTGTATATCAATAATACATCAATAAAATCTCGGGAAAAGAATTGTCTGAATTTTTAGAATCATCTGACAACCAAATAAATTTGATCCCCAAAAAACTGTCACAAAAGCCACAAGAGCTCCTAATTGTTGACGACGATCCTGCTATAAGAAGTTTGCTGACAGAATTTCTTTCCCGTTTGGGGCACCGATGTCGTTCAGCGGTTGACGGTCTGGAGGCCATGTCATTGTTAAAACAGTCCCCCAGCACGATCGTAATCACTGACTTCCAGATGCCCAGAATGGATGGAATGGAGCTTATTCTAAAAATCAAAAAACTCTGGCCTGAAACCGACGTAATAGCAATAACAGGATATGTTCGAGACTTTAATTACACCGACGTTATTAAAGCCGGGGCATCTGACTTCATTCAAAAACCCTTTCACCTTGACGAGTTAGAGGCCAAACTCAACAGAATAACTATAGAACGTGGATATAGGACCCTGCTGCAAAGACTTTCTACAAGAGATGTCCTCACAGATCTATACAACAGACGCTTTCTCGACCAAAAACTTGAAGAGGAGGCCCAAAGAGCCACCCGGCAAAATTATTTTCTGTATCTAATTATATTAGACCTGGATAATTTCAAAGAACTAAATGACACCTTGGGGCATCAGGCAGGAGACAAAATACTCCAGCGCTTAGCTGAGATTTTGAGTAATTCCATCAGGAGTAATGTTGATATTCCATTTCGCTATGGAGGAGATGAATTTGCTGTAATGATTCCCCAGGCCGACACGGAGCAGGTAAACCAGATAGCAGAACGTATACAAAGCAATTACATGAATGAAGATATTGGCAAAACTTCACTTAGCATTGGTATCTCCCGTTTTAGGAGAACAAACAAGAGTTTGCGAGAAGATATCAACAATTTTATACGTGAAGCCGATAACTCAATGTATGCTGCAAAAAAAACAGGGGGTAATAAAATAATATTTAACGAAGAAATTAAAACGGTGGGTTCTTGATCACAGGGCCTGCTAATTAATAAATACCCTTTCGTAATCCTTAAAGGCTTCGATTGTTCGACCAGCACCTTGCACTACAGTTATAAGTGGATCACTTGTAAGGTGAAAAGCGAGATCAGTCCTTAAACCCAAGAATTGGGCAATACCTCTAAGCAAGGCCCCACCTCCTGTCAATGTTATACCGTTGGCCCTTATGGAGGCTCTAATATCCTCAGACAAAAGCCCAAAGACACCCTCTATCATATTGGCGATTGCATTTAGCGGCTTTTCCAGAACAGGTCTCAGTTCTCGAGGATTAATTACAGACGTTACCGGTAACCCTCGCAGAAAATGCTTTCCTCTCACATTATATTCTTGATCCAATCCCTTTTCATCATCCCAGACCGATCCTATGTCCCACTTGATAGTCTCCGCAGTAGTCAAGCCAACCACTAGATTATGTTCTTCGGCCAACCAGCGAACAATGGCGTCGTCAAATTCGTCCCCTGCCACCCGTATTGTCTCGGAATGTAAATAAGACCACTTGGCTATCACCGCCAACTCGGTTGTCCCACCACCTATATCAAGCACCATCTGAGGCTCTTCTCCATGGATAGGGAGACCTGCACCTATAGCAGCAGCCATGGTTTCTTCCAGTAAAAAGATTTTTTTGGCCCCGGCCTCATAAGCTGCCTCAAGTACAGCCCGTCTCTCCACCTGGGTGATATTAGAAGGAAGGGAAATTACTATTCTCGGTGAAAAGATACCCTTTCGTTCTTGTGCACGGTTCAGAAAGACTTTTATTAACTGACTCACTGCATCAAAGTCCTGTATGATTCCATCCTTCATAGGACGCACAGCCCTGATACCCTCAGGAGTCCTGCCCAGATACTTTTTTGCGGCAAGCCCCACCTCAATTACCCGGTCGTTAATTGAATATGCAATTACAGTGGGTTCATTCAGGACCACACCCCCCCTTTGAATATAAATAAGGGTGTTGGCAGTACCCAAATCCATTGCCAGGTCCTGTTTTATCATGTTTTTAAGGTTTTTAAGCACCACGTAATCTCCAATCACTAGTAATTTTAATGTAAAATTTAATTTGCGGCGTTACTTCGATTTCCTGGCGCCAATACATTTCATTCGGACAAGTCGAGTAACCGCGACCTGTGCAGATGAATACACCTTGTATCTGGAACATTTTGAGCAAAATCACATTTCCTGTTTTATTGCAGTATAATCATTAATAACTCGATCAAGAGAAAACACCAGGAGTTCGGCAAGTCCTTCGGGCCAGCCTGAAAAGTCTGCATCTCCCGTAAGTATCCACACCAATGTACCTGCTTCAATTGGCTGAAGGAGTCCTATCAAAACCGGGCCTCTTTCAAAAGGCTCACCAGGCCATAAAAAATACGACTTGTGCTTATCCGCTCCATAACGATTATTAAGCATCAAGTGCTTTCTGTATTTCAATAGCCAACCGACAAGACCTTTTTCCACATTAAAATACTGACCTTCGAGTCTGATGTCTTTTGGTAGTCCAGTTGTAGCCTTAATTATAAAAACCTTCTTATGCATTTCATGAAAGGCCACAAAACCACTTTTAAGCCCTAACAATACTTTCAAACTTAACAAAATATGCCCTACTTTTCCTGAAAGGCCATGATGCCATTGGTTCCAACGACGATAAAACTGGAGTTCACGATAAGTTTTCCCGGAAAACCATAAATCAGCAGCTATTATTGCACAATCTTCTAAAATACGTTGTTTCTTTTCAGGAAAAGAATAACGATTCTTGCTATCGACCATCAAAACCCCTTCACCGCGGAGTAAAGGGGCTGCCAGAAATGCCTTTATACCAACATCTTTGCTGTAAATACCAAGGGTCCGGGTATCTCTATCGAAATGGGTTGCGTGCAACCTTTTCCCCTCCCTTGCAACCCAGCCTATAAGCCCTTGGCCAACCTCTATACTACATTCAGGCACTATATAGGGACTGAGACTCTCCCATGCCATCAAATGGAGAGCGTCATTCCCTTGATGACTGCGGACAAACAGGGCAGTCGTGAAGGAATCAAAGACGTTTGCAACCAACCGGACTAAATGCTCAAGAGAAGCAGGCATAAATAGCAGGACCATATGGCGCGGTAAGCACACCTAACTCGGTGATTATGGCGGTTACAAGATGGTGAGGAGTTATATCAAACACAGGATTATGAACTTTCACACCCGTGGCGGCAATCTGTTTCCCGGCAAAAGTGGTAATTTCTCCAGGCCCACGCTCTTCTATTGGGATCTGATCTCCAGAATGAATAAATGGATCAATAGTGGAAACGGGAGCAGCTACATAAAAAGGGATATTATTAGCTCTGGCAAGTTCAGCTACAGCATAGGTGCCGATCTTGTTGGCAACATCACCATTAGCTGCAATTCGATCGGCCCCAACCACCACAGACTTGATCAGCCCCTTTTGCATCAAAAAACCAGCAGCTCCGTCCACAACCAGAGTAACTGCAATACCGTCCTTTATAAGCTCCCAAGACGTAAGCCTGGCGCCCTGAAGCCAAGGGCGGGTCTCGTCTGCAATAACATTAATCTCCTTGCCTCTGGAAACGGCAGCTCTGATAACTCCAAGGGCCGTTCCATATCCTCCGGTAGCAAGGCCTCCTGCATTACAATGAGTAAGCACGCCGCCGGTTTCAGGTAAAAGGGCCTGGCCATAAAATCCTATGGAGAGGTTGGCCTTTACATCTTCTGTCCAAATAGAAATAGCCTCCTTTTCCAAAATGGACGTGAGATTGCATGGACTCATCTTATAATGTTTGCGCGCAAGCTTTTCCAGCCTTTCCACCGCCCACTTCAAGTTCGCTGCCGTGGGCCTGGCCTGAAGCATGAAAGCTGCTTTCTCCAGCCATTCTTCTACAAATTGGCCCTTATTTTTATCCTTGAGTCCATGAGCGGCCAAAACCATACCAAAGGCAGCCGTGATACCTATGGCCGGTGCTCCTCTAACCACCATATCCCTTATAGCCTGCTCCACATCTTCCGCAGATCTATAGGCAAACCATGTCTCCTCATGAGGTAACTGCCTCTGGTCTAACAAATAAAGAATGTGCTTTACCCAACTGAGCGGCACTACAGACGTGTTGCCCCTGCTTCTAAGCATGCTTAATGGTAAGCCGTATTTTTCTGGTGCACCAATGTCTTTCATGCGTCAACCTCATGTTCCGCTACAGACAAAGGGGAAATGGAATAATTACTTTCATATGCCCAAAGCCTTTCGCAACAGCTCGTTTACTTTTTGGGGATTTGCCTGTCCCTTTGTCTCTTTCATGACCTGCCCAACTAAAAAACCCAGGACCCTAGTCTTTCCGTCTTTGCACTTTTCCACCTCTTTTGGATGGGCCTCCACTATCTGATTAACCACTGTACTTATGGTTGACTCGTCATTCACCTGTGCAACGCCCTGTTCTTCCACAATTTCTTTAGGACTCTTTTGGGAATCATATGCCTGCTCAAGGATATCTTTTGCCATCTTGCCGCTAATAGTGCCATCCTCTATAAGATTGAGCAATTCAGCCAAGTCGGCAGGAGATATGGGGCTGGTGTCAATTTCCCGATCCTCCTGTTTCAGAAGGCGAAACAGTTCTACCATTACCCAGTTGCTAACAATCTTGGGGTTGGGGAAAAGTACTACGCACTCCTCAAAATAATCAGCCAGTGGCTTTGAAGCGGTGATAACCCTCGCGTCATAGTCTGAAAGACCGTATTGTTCCTTAAGACGAGCGCACTTTACATCAGGCAGTTCAGGCAGTTCTGTCTTCACGCTGTCTATCCAGGCATTATCAATTTCAACCGGCACCAAATCAGGATCAGGAAAATATCGATAATCATGGGCCTCTTCTTTACCTCTCATTGTGACTGTTATAACTTTAGCCGTATCCCAAAGGCGAGTCTCCTGCTCTATCTCATGACCATCCAGTAAAAGGGCTGTCTGACGCCTTATCTCAAACTCCAATGCCTTCTGCACATTACGAAAAGAGTTCATATTTTTAAGTTCCGTCCTGACGCCGAAGCCTTCCTGACCTATTGGTCTCAAGGAAATATTGGCATCACAGCGCAGGCTGCCCTCTTCCATATTGCCGTCACTGATCTCTAAATAACGGACCTGCTGCCTCACTCTCTTAAGATATAAAGCAGCCTCTTCGGGGCTTCGAATGTCAGGCTCGCTTACAATCTCGATCAAAGGCACACCTGCCCTATTAAGATCCACATAGCTAACCGGCCTGTTTTCATCATGTATCAATTTACCCGCATCTTCTTCTAAATGAATGCGGGTAATACCGATTCTTTTTTTATGTCCATTTATAGCGATTTCAACCCAACCACGTTCAGCGAGAGGAAGATCATATTGAGAAATCTGATAGCCCTTGGGAAGATCGGGATAAAAATAGTGCTTTCTGGCAAAAACGCTGAAAGGGGCTATTTCGCAATTTGTAGCTAGTGCCATTTTAATGGCAAATTCCACAACTTTTCTGTTAAGCACAGGGAGAACGCCCGGCATTCCCATACATATCGGACATGAATGCGTATTAGGTGACGCACCAAAAGTAGTTGAACAGGGACAAAAAATCTTTGTTTCAGTCTGCAACTGGACATGGACCTCAAGACCTATTACCGCCTCATATTCCATAAACCAAACTCCTTCACAACAACTACATATTCACCTCGAAACATCATTAGGCTAACACGCCATTCCATCTCAATCAACAGAAACACAGCTCCAGGCAGTCTACAAAACAGCAGTATAATTTTTGATAAATGATTCCATTAAAAAGACAAAGCTACTTCGTTGCTTAAATTTTCCTGTTACTGTGACACACGACAACTATTTTTTTATTCTAAAATAAATTAACGCCTTGCATCTTTGGTCTTTTGCAAAATCACGTTTTATGAATTTTTGTAACGAAATCATAAAATTAATAAAAAAGCAGCTACATCACATTTGACATAGCTGCATTTATACTTCCAGATATAGCTTGCTAATGCTAAGACTTCTTGCGCCTTCCCTTAGGCTTTGTCTTGGCTGCCTCTTTTGGCTCAATCCCTTCTTCTTCCAGAAATTTAAGAATTGGATTGGGCCGACGCACAGTCTTCTTCGGTAAATCTATATGTTTCCTGAGTTCACTGACAATCTTTGACACCTGGAACCTACTGATACCAAGCTTGTCGGCTATATCGGAAGCCGTCATTTCAGCATAATGATTATGCACATATCGTACGTCATCTACATTATACGGCCTGCTTCTCTTTCTTCCAGTCATGATAAACTCCTTTCTAGTTTATTGAAATATCAATATATATTTATTGTATAGTAATTTCTATTCCTTCCCCAATTACGTCAAAGGGAATTGTGAATTTAGAAATTGAGGCATTTTTTCTCAATTTAGACGCAGAAAAAAACCGATCAATAAATTCAATAATACAAGTACAAAAAGAAGCATAGCTTGTCAATAGCTATAAAATTGTACAAACTAAAGATAAATCCTGGCTTAAGACAGTAAAGATACCCAAGAATCATAAAGATGATCACTGAAAAATGCTAAAAAGCAGAAAATTAGAAATTGAGATTCATTATAAAATCATCGTATTTAAACAAATGCTCTATCAATTATTAAGACATAAGATGCATTAAATTTGTAGTATGGAGATAGAATTTAAGATCGAATAAGATGTGAGATCAAAATAGGTAGAGATGATGCTAATATAACCCGATTCAAGGCAACAACATAGGCAGTATTGCCTTTATAGATTGTCAAGGTCTCACTACTGGTTTGCCGATTATATTATATTACTCATTCGAATTACATGTCTACCAAGTAGTTCCACAAGGCGTGAAATTCCCTATCTAGTTACTTTCACCCGATATTTGATCACAAGATAAAGAAAAAGATATTAACAAAACCGCTACTCTGAATGAGAGATCCAATTAATCGGGCTATCCAACAAGCCTTTTGCAAATTTAGCAGCAAAGCAAAAGTCAGGTTCTTGTTATGTATCCAAGAAACAGCAGCTGACTTTATCCCAAATATAGTTGCTTCTATAACAGCACAAACTATCCCTCCATACAGGATTTTTATACTGAGCTTAGTACCCTGGTTTATTCCCGAAATACCAGATCAATTAGGTTCTTAATCGACTCATGCGCTAAAAGCCTAAGACAGTCTATTAGGTTACCACCAGGGCCGAGTTCAAAGTGGATCTCACATGACAATTACATAACAAATTATACTATGTTCGCCATCCGCAGCAGCAACAACAAACGATTCATGGTCATCCTTAAAAACTTCATAAAGCTGATACAATCCATGATCACAGGTAGTGTCATCATTTGCAAGAAAGATATTTAAATCTCACCAGCCGCTTCTCAGCACTTATTTTGACAGTCCTTTCTCAAAGTTTTTGCCCTTTTCCTTTCTATACCGTGGATCAAGCATACCTGTCCTGGTTAGGGCATAAGCAATCCATTGTATACAGGCGACCTCTTGATATATCAATCCAGCAATTAGCACTTTCTCTGTTTTCACCATCCCCATGTAAGGTAATGATGTATTGAATCAGAGGCCTTTCTGCCCGCCCCCATGGCCAAAATGACCGTCGCCTGGCCAGTGACGATATCCCCCCCGGCCCATACGCCTCTCTTCGTGGTCTTGCCTGTCTGAAGATCTGCCACTATATAACCCCACTTATTGGTTTTCAGATCTTCGGTTGACCCGGGCAAAAGAGGGTTGGCGCCTGCGCCAACAGCAATAATCGCCAGGTCGCACTCCATCTTGAACTCGGAGCCTTCTACAGGTAAAGGACGCCGTCGTCCTGATTCGTCGGGTTCACCCAATTTCATTCGGAGACACTCTATACCTGTCAGACGGGCCTTTTCATCACCCAGGAACCTGGTAGGTGCTGTGAGCAGAAAGAACTCAACACCCTCCTCTTCTGCGTGATGAGTCTCAGCAAATCGAGCAGGCATTTCATCCCTGGATCTGCGGTAAACGATGCGCACTCTATCAGCACCCAGACGCATGGCAGTACGTGCGGAATCCATTGCCACATTTCCCGCCCCGAATACAGCCACATTTTTACCTCTGACAATAGGGGTATCGTATTCAGGGAACATGTATGCCTTCATCAGATTGGCCCGGGTCAGATACTCGTTTGCTGAATATATACCGGAAAGATTCATACCGGGGACACTTATAAAGGCAGGCAGACCCGCCCCGACTCCTATAAAGACGGCGTCAAACCCATCTCTTGTGAGAAGCTCGTTAACTGTACGGATATTCCCAATAACAGAATCGAGCTCTATCTCTACACCCATTCTAAACAGAAAATCGATTTCTGCCTCAACTATAGACTTGGGAAGACGAAATTCAGGAATGCCATAAAAGAGGACCCCTCCCGGCTTGTGCAGGGCCTCGAATATGACTACATCATGTCCCAATCTGACAAGATCACCTGCCACAGTCAGACCGGAAGGTCCGCTGCCAACCACGGCAACCCTTTTGCCGGTAGACGAGGCCTTTTCTGGCAACTCGATCAGGTTGTTATCCCTTTCGTAGTCAGCGCAGAAACGTTCCAGATTGCCGATAGCAACGGGATCACCCTTTTTGCCTAGAATACATCCGGATTCACACTGAATCTCTTGAGGACATACCCGGCCGGTTACGGCGGGCAGGGCATTTTTCTCCTTGACCGTCCTTGCCGCTGCGGCAAAATCACCCTTTGCTATAAGTGATAAGAATTTCGGGATGTTTACCTGAACCGGGCAACCACTCATACAACCCGGCTTCTTGCAATTAAGGCAGCGTTTCGCT
The DNA here is from genome assembly GCA_018399745.1 of Deltaproteobacteria bacterium. GTDB lineage: Bacteria > Desulfobacterota > Dissulfuribacteria > Dissulfuribacterales > UBA3076 > UBA3076. Next base: position 77,115 of record JAGYNZ010000001.1, read on the forward strand.
TCTTTGACAGCCGCTTCAGGGGAATAACCATACGGGACCTCTTCGAAATTTCTTACCCTCAACTCAGGTAATTGCTCCGGCATGTGTTGTCGGGAACTCTTTTTGTCCTCGTTTTTCATGGAATTCTCTTTCTGAACATACTTTATCTATAGGTTTGATAGGCCATTGCCTCTTCTTTGAGATATAACGATTTTCTTGCGAAGAGCTCTTGCCAGTCAACCTCGTGCCCGTCAAATTCAGGACCATCTACACATGCGAATTTTGTATTTCCTTTTACTGTCACACGGCAACACCCGCACATGCCTGTACCATCTACCATAATTGGATTAAGGGCAACGAGTGTCTTGATTTTATGAGACCTGGTTACATTGGAACATTTCATCATCATAAATGTACAGCCAATAAAATAACTCTGATCAATCTTTTCACCAGCGTCAATCAGTTTGGTAAGGACCTTCTGAACACTGCCCTTCATCCCCTTTGAACCATCGAATGTACTGACAATTAAACGATCAGAGAATTCTTTCAGGGAATCCTCCATATACAGGAGATATGCGCTTCGGGCCTCTATGATGGAGATCACTCTGTTCCCTGCCTCTTTCATGGCCCGTGCAATAGGAAAAATGGCCCCGATGCCGTAACAGCCTCCTCCAAGAATAACTGTACCCAGCTTATCTATACTTGTCGGTATACCAAGCGGCCCTGCCACACTATACAGCTTACCCCCACTTTGAATCCTGGCCATCTTGGCTGTTGATATACCCACTTCGAGAAAAAAAATGGAAATCGTCCCCTTTTCCCTGTCCCAGTCCGATATGGTAAAAGGGACCCGTTCTCCGGTTTCATCCGGCATAATTATCACGAATTGACCCGGTTTTGCCTTATCTGCGACACCAGGCGCCTTTATCACCATAAGGTGGATATTCGGTACAATCTCATCTCTCCGGATAACTTCGTACATCTTATCCTCCAAGGACTCTTTCATAGAAAAGCTTAAGGTCATGTACCTTTTCAGTTATGTCAATACCTCGATAATATAGAGAATATAGAGGCATCTCCTCAGAGACAACATCACTCTTCTTCCACATCAGCTCTTCCACAGGGGTCAGTGCAAACTTCGCCAAAGGTCTTGGAGACCAGATCCCATGTCCGGAAATGAGGGGATTGACTCTGCAGATTTCATCAAACACCTCCTCAGCACTTGTAAATCCAAAGCCTGCGACCTTCATCTTTTCGGCTATCAGACATATAATTTTCCAGTCGGGCAAGGCCATACCTACCGGCTTTACCACAGCAGCAAGACGCTGTACCCTTCGCTCCAGAGAAGTAATGGTCCCATCTTCTTCCGTGAAAGCCACAGACGGAAAAACTACATCGGCTATCTCAAAAAGCGGTGATGGATAAATTCCGTGAAGAACTATAAAATCGACTTGTGACAGATGGGTCTTGTCAGGTATCGACCCACTGGTTATATAGAGGGCCTTCAGAGCACCTTTGCCGGCTGCCCTGATCATCTCCGAATAGCTGACTCCCGGCTCTGCAGGTAACTTTGCAGACCACGCCTCTTCTAGTTCTGACACGGCATCTTTGTCAGAGACATCTCGATAGCCAGGCAGGAAATTAGGGAGGGCCCCCATATCTCCTGCTCCCTGCTCGTTGCCTGCGATTCTCAAAGGTATAAGGCCTAAATGGCTGCCCCTTAAGAGGAGTATATTAAAGAGCAAATAGATGACCTGTTGCGGATTACTACTTTCGAGAATCTTTGATCCATAGAGGATGCATCCTCTCTTTGACTTTAGGATCTGGGATGCAAGCTCCATTACTCTATCCACGGAAAGGCCGCAAGGCGCTATAGTCTCTTCTAAATCCATATCATGGAGAGACCTCTTGAGACTTTCAAACCCATTACATCGACTAGCTACAAAATCCTTGTCGAAGGCCTCCCTGTCCACAAGTATCTTCAGAATACCGGAAAGAAGAGGCAGATATCCGGATGGTTGAACGGGAACTAAATTGTCGACCATCCTTAAAATTATATCATTCTCTGGACCTATCAGACAGACAGTTGCCCCCTGTCTTCTTGCTTTATTGATACTTACTGTGAGGACGGGATGTGAAGTTAGTATATCCGCACCTAGTATTATAATCCAATCTGCGCTCTCGATATCTTCAATGGTTCCTGTTCCGGCTCCCACACCTAGGCACCGCACATGTGCATCTATTACTGGGCCTGAAAAAGCAGAGGCTATATCTATATTGTTCGTGCCCATTCCGACGCGAGCGAATTTTTGCAGCAGATAGGCTGCTTCGTTCGTCAGAAATGGTGAAGCCACAAAACCCACTTCCTTTGGAGAATAACGACCTAATCTTTTTGCAACTAGCTCAGCCGCCTCTTCCCAGCCTGCTGGGACCAGTCTCCCTTCCTTTCTGATCAGTGGATACTTAAGGCGCTCGGCATCGTTGACTAAAGCCGGGATGCAAAAACGCCCTTTCACACAGGCCTGCCCGTGATTGGCCGGACCCTCTTCATCTGGTCTGGCAGCCATCACCTTCTCCCATTTCGCCTCCAATTTCAGTCTGCATCCAACACTACACAAGGCACAGGTGGTGGTTACCTCTCTTTCCGGAAGACCATGCCACTTACTCCCCCTGGCAGACAGAGCACCTGTTGGGCATACGTCTACACAGGCGCCACAGAATCTACATCCCCCATCGAGATAAGATTTGCCAAAGGCAGTACCTATCTTTGTATCGTGCCCACGCTTTGTAAAAGCAATAGCCCCGATCCCTCTTACCTCCTGGCATACCCGCACACAGCGCCCACATAAAATACAGAGGTTATAATCACGATCAAAAAAGGGATCTTCTCTCTCCATCGGAAGACCCTTATATTTAAAAGGTATTCTTATCTCCTTAAGTCCCAGATATTCTGTTACCTTTCTCAATTCACAGCGATCACGGGCGGGGCAAAAAGTGCAGCCTGTCACCCTCCCGGATTTTGGGGGACATATATAGTATTTTGCGCAGAGTTCTTTTTGATCACACATGAGACAGGAATTAGGATGCTCCGAGAGGATAAGTTCCAAAACATTTTTTCTCAGATTATGGAGTTCCTTATCCTCTGTGATGACCTTCATCCCTTCGGCAGCAGGCGTAGTACAGGCAGGGGGAAATCCACGCATATGCTCAATCTTTACCAGACACAACCGGCACGCCCCAAATGGAAAAAGCTCCTTATGAGCGCAAAGTGAGGGAATATAGATTCCATTATCTCTGGCAACTTCAAGAACAGTTGCCCCTTCTCTGAATTCTACCTCTTTGCCGTTAATAGTCAGCATTAGTCATTTCCCTTTCTGATTTCCTGAAACCGGTTACCTTCTCCACTGCCCCTATCTTGGGTGGACATACCTGGTAACATGTGCCACACTTTACACACAGGGATTGATCTATAACGTGTAATTCTTTCTTTTTGCCGTTAATGGCGCCTACAGGACATTTCTTCTTACATATTCCACAGCCCACGCATTTTTCAGAAATTACGTATTTGATCAGGTCTTTGCATACCAGAGCCGGACAGCTCTTATCTCTTATATGGGCCTCATATTCATCCCGGAAATAGCGCAAAGTAGTCAAGACTGGATTAGGGGCCGTCTGGCCCAGTCCACAGAGTGAGGCATTACGAATCGTGACGGCAAGCTCCGCTAAGCGATCAAGATCTTCTTCCTCCCCTTGACCCGACTTGATTCTTTCTAATATGTCGAGCATTACCTTTGTCCCGATCCGACAGGGAGAACATTTTCCGCACGATTCTGCCTGGGTGAAAGAAAGAAAATAACTGGCAATGTCTACCATACAGGTATCCTCGTCCATGACAATCATTCCACCTGAGCCCATCATTGCACCCATTTCAAGCAGACGGTCAAAATCAACCGGCGTGTCAATCAATTCACTTGGTAAGCAACCTCCGGCAGGTCCGCCAGTTTGAACCGCCTTAAGGGCCTTGTCGTCTTGAATTCCTCTGCCACACCCATAGATGATATCGCGAAAAGTGGTGCCCATCGGAACCTCTACCAATCCGGTATTCTTTACGTTTCCTACAACAGAGAATATCGTGGTTCCTGGACTCTTTTCCGTGCCAAGGCTGGTAAACCAATCAACGCCGTTCTTAATAATCAATGAGACATTTGCCCAGGTCTTTACGTTATTGATAACGGTCGGTCTTCCCCACACACCAGAGACCGCAGGAAAAGGCGGCCTGGGTCTGGGCATACCTCTCTTACCCATTATAGATGCCATTAGGGCAGTTTCCTCTCCACAGACGAATGCACCCGCGCCCATCTTGATCTTTATGTTAAAATCGAAACCACTGCCTAAGATATTCTTACCTAAAAATCCGTATTCTTCAGCCTTTTTGATCGCTATACTGAGATGTTGAACAGCCAGAGGGTACTCAGCACGCACATAAACATATCCTTCACTGGCACCAATAGCGTAAGCTCCTATAATCATGCCTTCCAGTATGCAATGTGGATCACCTTCCATAAGGCTACGATCCATAAATGCTCCAGGGTCACCTTCGTCCCCATTGGCTATAACATACTTGGTGTCAGTCGCTACATTCCGACAAAATTTCCATTTTGCACCTGTAGGGAAACCGCCACCACCCCTTCCCCTTAATCCTGAGTCAGAAATCATTTCTATGATCTCTTGAGAGGTCATAGAACTTAATGCCTTGCAAAGAGCTGTGTAACCTCCTTCAACTATATAGTCATCAATGCTCGCTGGATTGATCTTTCCGGTGCGACCGAAAACGTTTCGTACCTGCTTTTTAAAAAATGGTATATCTGATTCGTATCTAATCTTTTCTTTGGTCTCCGGGTCCTCGTACAACAACCTATCTATAATGATGCCATTGGCAAGGGTCTCAGACACTATTTCTGGTATATCCGCAGGCTTTAACTTTTGATAGAAGATATTTTTGGGTCCCACGGCCATCAGCGGACCTTTCTCGCAAAAACCACGACAGCCAACTTTTTTAATTTCAACTTTATCATCCAATCCCTGTCTGGTTAATTCTTTACCAAGCACGTCAATCACTTGCATCGCTCCACTGGCACGACAGCCAGTAGAAGAACATACTCTGACAACTGTTTTTTGGCGGTCTATGGCCTGTATAAGACTATTTCTTAATTCCTCTAAGGCAAAAACAGAATTAATCTTCTTCATCTTCTGCTCCTGCTTTTTCTTTAGCATACTTTGATAGAATCTTTTTCAGCTTAATAGGAGAAAAATTGCCATAATATTCATCATCAACTGTGACAAGTGGTGCCAAGGCACAGGCACCCAGACAATTGACGGTTTCCAGGCCAAACCGATAGTCGAAGGTGATTTCACCTTCATCTATTCCAAGTATTTTTTTTATGTGCATTAAATTCAAGGAATTTCCTCTTACATGACAGGCCGTGCCGACGCATACCTTGATTAAATGATCTCCTGGTTTGGTAAATCTGAACTGGGCGTAAAAGGTTGCCACTCCATAGATTTCATGTTCTGATATCTTGACGTCTTTGGCGATAGCGGCAACAGCCTCTTCGGAAATATATCCGCATTCTCTCTGCACATCTTGGAGTATTGGAATCAGACTCCCCTTCTCCCCTTCATGGGATTTAATTATCTTCTCGATTGTCTTCTGCATGATATCAATACCTTTGCTGGCATTCTGCAATAACCCGATGTATCCACCTGATCCTTTAGCCGAACAGCCAGACGAATAATATTCTCGAAAGTTCCCCTAAAGATGAAATATTGCATATGGATGGTTAGTCTCCGACTGGTGGAAAACACAGCGTTTTGCCCGTACACAATATTTCAAGTTTGTTTTCATCTATTATAAAACCCAATCCCTGTCCTCTTATAATTTCAGCTATACCACTAAAACCAAAAGAAAAATTCTCCGATGTTATATTTTGGGAAAGTAGATAACTATCATAAGAGCCATCAACATACATTGCCTTCGGAAGAATAGATGCTGCAACCCGGCCTACGGCAGAAAGAATTCCAGTTTCCCCAACGTGGCATCCAACTTGATACTGAAGTCCTCCTCTTTCTGCAATTTCAGCCAGCTCTAAAATTTTAAGCAGTCCCCCGTTCTTTGAAAGCCGCAGATTGATCATATGGTAACTTCTCCTTTCCACCATAGATTCTATATCACTCACGGTAAGGGCGGATTCATCTGCTACAAATTTAAAATCCAGGTTCTCTGGATCCTTAAGAAAATAGAATATTTCCTCTCTATGTCTGCCAAAAGGCTCTTCAACCAAAAATATTCCATATTTGCGACATAATTTAAGACATGCGAGTGCTATATCTAATGACCAGGAGGCATTAGCATCGACCCTTAAATCAAAATCTGGTCCCAGTTTTTCTCGTGACAGCCTAAATATTTTTTCATTGTAATCTAAATCAGTTCCGACCTTGATCCTTATATGACGAATATTTGCCCTTTCATACCTATCCAGAAAATATTCCGCTACTGATAAGGGAAGAATAGGAAGAATTCCACCATACTGAATCGATTGTTTGGCAGGTCTTTTCTTTAATACATCATAGATATCCTCTCCTGAAGTATGACAAAATATGTCCAGCAATGCTGTTTCCGCTGCACATAGCAAAGGAAGTTCATGCGATTTGAGCGGCAGGAAATTAAAATATTCCTTTACTTCTTTCCAAGAAATATCCTTTTCCAAAAGGGGTTTAAAAATTTTTGTCATGATTTTTTTGGCATTTTCCAGTAAGCAATCATTTCCACCGATTTCGCCTGATACATAATCTCGTATAATAGCTTCACCGAATCCCCTTTTACCTTGACCCTCAATTTTGAGAATCAGGGAATCAGAAAAGGATCGGGATGCCATTGCATGAGTAAAATCCATCTTGAATGGGATTTTTAATGCGTAGAGTTCTGCTTTTTCAAGCTTTACATGTTGCGTCATAATTATTGATAACTTACTGTAATAAAAATATCCTATCAACAGATATTCGATTTTGTGAACTTAGGTGTTAAAATCATTAGTTACTGCTTAACTACGGAAAGACATCATCTTTCTTAGATTATAAAAATGTACAATCGTAGCCTTTTAAAGTATAATATTAATTTAGAACCAATTCTTGTATCCGTCCTGATCATTAGCTGTTTCTTATTATCAAAACACCTGTTAATCCCGCATCAAAAGGAAGCGATTCAAGCACCCCTGAAAACAGAAACTATTGCAAACAATACACAAAATTCTCATAATGCAAAGGAGTTGCTCTTTTTTCGTCCCATGGATATAAACAGTGCGTCTTTAGAGGAACTGACCCTGCTTCCCGGAATAGGCGAGGTTAATGCCTGCAGAATTGTTGAATTTCGCCAGGGTATTGGTTTTTTTCTCTCTATTGATGAACTTGACACCATAGATAGTCCCCTGAATCCGAAACTATTGAAGGCTATAGCCCCATATCTGGCTGTTGATTTTGATTGCTAATACCCATAGTCCATCAGCCCACATACTTGCCATGGCCGGCAAGGGCGGTACCGGAAAAACCACTCTCAGTGCTCTCCTGATCAGATATCTTGTGGAGAAAGGAATGACTCCTGTATTGGCGGTGGATGCCGATGCTAATGAAAATCTTAATGAGCTTGTCGGCCTTTCAGTTAAGACCAGCCTGGGAGATATAAAAGAAAGGATGAAGACAGATACGCCTCCCGGAATGGCCAAAAAAGACTATATGGAGATGTATATAAATCAGGCCATTATAGAGACCAAAGGTTTTGACCTGCTGGTCATGGGTCAGCCCGAAGGTCCTGGATGCTACTGTATGGCCAATACGATCTTGGCACAAGTAATAGAGGGGCTGGCCAGGAATTACCATTATCTCATAGTCGACAATGAGGCGGGAATGGAACATTTGAGCCGCATGAATCTCCGGGACATACATACTTTATTTGTTGTGTCTGACCCTTCAATCCGGGGGATAGTCACAGCAGCACGCATAGCTGATCTTACCAAGGCATTAAAAGTAGAAGTAAAAAATAAAGTGCTCGTAGTAAACAGGGGGCCAAAGGACCTGCCGAAAGCGCTGGAAGAACAGATACGGGAGGTTGTACAAAAAACCGATCTTTTGTTTGGAGAATGTATTCCGACAAGCGAGGATATTCTCCAAAGTGAACTCCAGCAGGAATCTCTGCTGAAGCTATCAGCTAAAACCGAAATAGTACAGATAATAACACGTTTTTTTGACAAATTTTTATAATTTTTTGGTAGACACTTCAAATATTTGCATTTTTCTGGTTCAGGACCTGCTGCACCTTCCTGACTAACTCGCCTATTTTAAAAGGCTTGCTGACACAATGAAGATCATCAATTATTGATGCCTCATACATTTCATTATCTGGATTATGGCCGCTGCAGAATAAAACCTTGATATCAGAATTGATCTCTTTGAGCTTTTCATAGGTTTCCTTGCCCCCCATCCTTGGCATACATATATCCAAGAGCACAAGATCAACGTCGTGTTCAAATGCCCTGTAGACATGCAAGGCCTCGAGACCGTCTTGTGCAAGCAACACACTGTAACCATAAACGGAAAGGACCTCCCTCGTCAGATCCCTGACAACTTCTTCATCGTCAACCACCAAGATGGTCTCTGATCCACTCACCTCCTGACTTTTTGAAGATTCTTTGACTGATTCTGTAACGGAATCCATCACCGGGAAAAAGATCTTAAAGGTGCTTCCTTGTCCCTTTTCACTTTCAATTTGAATACACCCCTTACTGCTTTTCACAATCCCGTAAGTCATTGGAAGCCCAAGCCCCGAGCCCTTGCCCACTTCTTTGGTTGTGTAAAAAGGATCAAATATCCGGTCCATCACCTCCTTTTCCATGCCAGTCCCGGTATCACTGATGTCTATGCAAATAAAACGATCAGGATGGTCGGTATAATCCGGACAAAGGGCATGGACTTCTTTGTATTCGACTTCACTCGTGGCCAACGAAAGAGTACCTCCATCTGGCATCGCGTCCAGGGCATTAAGGCATATATTTAGAACGGCCTGCTGGACTTGTGTGGGATCACACTTAATAAAAGGAAGATTTTCCTGAAGAGAAAGTCTTATCTCAATATTCTTGGGTAAAGAGCTTTTCATGAGTTCTGTGGTTTCATGAACAATCTCATTGACCGCTGATGCACTGGATGGTCCGGACTGACTGCCGCGGCTGAAGGCCAAAAGTTTTGCCACCAAGTCAGCAGCCCTCAGGCTGGACTGCTCTATAATATCTGCATAGCGACCTATATCGGAATCCGGCCCAATTTTCAGCTTTAGGAGATTTGTATAACCCAGAACACCAGTAAGTATATTATTGAAGTCATGTGCGATACCACTGGCCATAGTCCCTATGGATTCAAGCTTTTGAGACTGCAATAATTGGTTTTCAAGGTATTTTTTTTCCGTTAAGTCAGTCAACATGGCCAGGCAGCCGCTATACTGATCGTCTGTCATGATGGGAACGCTGCTGATCAGAACATTAACAGGTTCATTTGACTTCGACTGCAATACAACCTCTTCCTTGGCGGTTTTCCCCCTCTTATTCTCCATAAGTATTTGAAGAAGCATCTTTTTCCCCTCTTTGTTTACGAGATTATAAACGCTTTGATTTATCAGGTGCTTATAGCCGAGCATTTTCTTCAAATGACAGTTTGAAAAATTGATCACTCCTTTGTCATCCAAAATCCAGATACCCTCGTTGACATTCTCTACAATCTCGCGATACTTGCGCTCTGAGTCTTCAAGTCTCTTGTAAAGGCCTGCATTCTCAAGGGCCATGGCAATTTGGTTGGCAAAACTGGTAAGAAAATCCTTGTCGATTTCCGCAACAAAATTCTGATCATTTTTATTGTCTCCCAGCATGATACCGACCAACCGGCCCTTAACAATCATAGGCACCAGAATAAAGGCCTTTGGCTTCAACTTCCTTAAAAGAGGATTTTGGAAATTAAGGGACATTGCTCCCACATCTTTTATCAGGACAGACTTTTTTTCTCTGGCAGTACGGGCAATAATATTGTCCTTTTTATCCAGGGGTATTTGATAACCCTTAAGATCTGTGAAGGTTCCTGATTCCACTCCCACTGCATGAATAAGAATCAGGCTGTTTTTGTCTTCATCAAACAGGAATATGCCTGCTCTATCGAGGTGAGCAATATTCAAGAGCCTTTTGAGTATCAATTCCAGAAGCTCTTCCAGCTTGAGTGTGGAAAGAATTGCAGCGCTGCACTCATTAATGGTAGTAAGTTGATTCACCTTTTGCTGCAGGTCCTGATTTAGTTGATGGATCTGATTATATTTTTCTCTGAGGATTTCCTTATCCCTCTCAAGCTCCTTTCTGCTGTCTTTGAATACCTTCCATGGCGTGTATATCATATGATAAAAATCTTTGAATCTGTTCTGACTATCCCACTGGAGATGGTATTCGCAGTATTCGTCTCCTTTGAAAAAACATTTGGTCTCTTCCAAACGGCTGGGAGGAAGGCCCCAGATCGTTGGAATCGCCTGATAAATACCTTTATTCATAAGACAAAAATCACGACTGAGGGGAACATCCTTTGACCAGATAAGACGTATTACGGCGTTATTCCGAGAAGAACTGAGCAGTTCTATCCTTTTGGTCTTGTTGAAATGGTCATTTACCTTTTGGGTATGCTTTATTCCCTTGGCCGGACTGCCAAAGGCATAGATTATAATCCTCTGTATATATCCCAGACGCTGCCTCAATACGGAATTAAAACCTATCTCGTAGGCTGCATTATCGTCGCCCAAAATTCTCTTGGCCCTATTATAAAGCTGAATCATTACGGTAGATGAAACCCAGTTATTCAGATCAGAAAGAAATGCCTTTAGATCGGATATCCCTGCCAATTCCGGCCCTAAATCATTAAATAGCTCATCTGATTTTCCAGGCTCCATCTCCTCGACATACTGAATGACGGCAAGAGAATTAATACAACTATTGTGTTTATCCATCTGGTATCATTCCGATGTCAATTTTCTAATGCATTCAAGTCAAAAACCAGACACTAGTATAGCTTTTAATTAATAAAGTGATAATCGCGAGCATTACGAAAACATTCTCATGACGCAGTGTGCAAACCTTATTGAGATTGCTTCGTTGCCTCGCTCCTTGCAATGACAGCATAAAGACTCCCTTGAAACACAATGCCAACAGAACATAACAAGACATTTCAGACAAAGGCATATTCTTTTACACGTTACAATTTAAAATTGCTTTACTTATTAAAATTAATTGATAAATAAATTATAAGTTATTTTAGCTTATTCATTATTTTCGAGCAAGTTACATATCGCTAGTGCCAGCATAACAGAACGGCATTAATTTTGCGTATGTATAAGAATCAGTAAGGTCAGCCTGAAGTCGACCTGTTAATCTGTTTCTTAATATTGTTTTTCCTCTGGTATAAAAAAACCTGTTTCTCATAATATTAAAAGAACAATGCAAAAAGGATGACATAATGTACGGAATACCTAATGTTACAAGTCTTGGTTTAAGTCAGTTCTTTCAACTTTCCTTTAATGTAAAATTAGCTCGGTTGTCACCATTCATGTTTCTTCGCGTCTATCTCTATCTACTTGGTTTTTTATACTTCTCCTTAAAATGGGCTGATAGAAAAAGAATAATACTTTGCCAAAACTATGTATTGAAGCTTAATCTCAAAAAACACGTGTCTTATCTGGACTCGATCAAGACCTTTCTGGGCGTTTTTGATCATTACTTTGAAAAATTAATAATGGCCCACAGGCCCTTATCAGAGATGATTGATTTTTTGCGTCTCAATTTACACATCAACAACAAGGATTATTTAGACAAAATCAAAAAAACAGGAAAAGGGTGCATCTTTGTTACCGGACACTTTGGGGCAGTAGAATTTCTTCCGCTTTCATTGGCCATGAACGGCTATAAGATAGCATTAATATGTCGATTCAAAACAAAAAAACTAAAAGAGGAACTTATAAAAAGGGCGAAAAAGTTTGATGTCATATTGATAGATGCCAATGAACCTAAAGTGTTATTTAGGGCGCTTCAAGCCATAAAGAGTGGAAGAATACTAATAACCGAATGCGACGAATTCTCACAATGGCGCCCATACCAGGATAAGCGGATCTCAGTCTTCGGCCACAGTATGCCACAGGACAAGACACTGGACTTTTTATATAACAGGGCAAAAGTGCCTGCACTCATGGGAATTATGAGGCGCGGGAAAGATGGCTTTACGTTATGTATTGATTCCCTTGCAGATGGTAGTAAAGATGAATCTTTGGCTATCATGGCATGGAAAAAGCTTGAAGGCTATATACTCAACTATCCCCAACAGTGGTATCAATGGAAAGATGCTGCAATAGCACTGTCTGAGCACATTGTTCAGAATAAAAATAAAGATCCCCGTAAGGAGAAGTCAATACCCTCCAAATGCCCTGTTCTATCTCCCAATTTTTCATAAGGACATGTGGCTTAAGGATTCTTTTTTATGTACTTTCTATCCCATGAACCTATGAATAATTAGTGAGGTTGTGGAAAACCAGTCAGTTCTGTCCGCACCCCTCACTAAAACCTGTAATGCAGACTAAAGGCCAATGAATGAGTCCTCTGTTTATAATCTCCGTTGGCCCTGAACTGTTCGGGCAAATTGGGCATTATCTTGTTGTCTTTTTCACGCTCCTCGCCATATATGAAGTTATAAGCAATTCCCAGGACCGTCTTATTTCCAAGCTTCCAGTCCAGACCGCCCGTTAATATATGGCGGTCACCGTCAGGCTGCTGTGGATCAACGGTTGAATCAGGCATGGGGGCTTCATCGAAAATGTATCCCACCCTGAAGGTGTAATGGTCAGACATCCTGTATTTAACCCCGAACCTGTAAGCAAAAACATCTTCCCACTTCTTGGGTTGAATAGATGAATACTGCCCGTTTACCGAATCTTTGAAATTGATTTTTAATTCATCATAAGTAGACCAGCCTGTCCACGTAACATCAAATTCCAAGGTCCACTTGTTGTCCGGCTTAAAGGAAACTCCTGCGGTAAGTGAGGGAGGAAGGTCCAGATCGCCTTCACCCTTTGTATCCGGAAAAACACTTTTTAATGGATCAGGCACGTCGAATTTTGCCTCTCCATGATCAAAGCTCAATTTTATTTCACTCCTGTAAGACATGCCCAACTGCCAGGAATCATTCAAGTGATATAAAAAGCCAAGATTGTAACCATAACCCCACGTATCGTCAGTAAGTTTCGACTCGCCGTCAGGATAAGGCATAAGTGGAAGTTTCTTTTTGAGTTCAAGGTCGGCCCACAGGACATTTAATCCCGCGGAAACAGACAGGTCCCCTTTTTTGAAGGCCAGATTAGGATTAATATTAAATGTCTGTAAACTGGAGTAGGTGCCAAGATAGCGTCCTTCCCAATCTCCATTCCATACTGTCGAAAGCCCAAAAGGAGAAAAGACTCCGAGTCCAAAATAGATTTGAGGTGATATCTGTTGAGTCAGATACGCATACGGCGGTGTATGGATCCTGGCGACGGTTGCCTCGTCCTGGTTGTCTGGGCCGTCATATGTGAGCCTGGGCGCTATAAATGTCGAGCCGAGATACGCCTGGCTCCCATCGAGTTGCACTATGCCTGCCGGATTGAAAAATACTGCGGATGGATCATCTGCCTGAGCCACAAAGGCATTTCCCTGACCCATGGCACCGGTTCCTTGCTGTAGTATTGAGAAGCCAGCACTGTGGGCAAGGCCTGCTGAAACAGCTAAAAGAAGTATAAGAAATTTAATAGTTACCAGTCTTTTACACATTAAACAAACTCCTCATGAATTGTCAAACTGCTTGACTGAGTCATTTAATAATTGATTTCGCTGAAAGATTTAATCTGTAACATTGTACGAGCTCTGAAAGCCTAACTGAAAAACGTAATGCCTGTGGTATTCATGCCGCTTCGGCCACTTCTTCGCTGAGTTTTCGTCTCCACTGCCATTACAGAAAGCTCCTCTTACAGAAGCCACTCCATATAATTATAAATTCGCCACTTTTCCCCAAGGTCATTAGAGATTTATATTTTCCTTAATGGCCGGATCGAGTCAAGTCTTTTTATCTTTCTCTTTTTGATTCCTTCTTGCGTCCCAGTCGATAAGCCCTGTGTATTACACTGCCCATTATGACATCTGCCAAGATAGGATTCTCAAACCCAAGCCCTCTTTGGACTCCTGTCTCAAACCATTGGCAGCTTTGGAGACCTCCGCTGAATTCGGAGATATACCATGGCGGAGTACGATGAAACTGCTCCCGCCCAAGGCTGAATTCAGATCAAAGGCATCGGATAATAAATTGGCAATACCGGAAAAATGCCGCATTATTTATGGTGAAATTGTGTCTTGACAGTAGGGTCCAATTTCTTTTAACTTTCTAGCGATTGATATGTGAACGATACCCACGGATTTGAGGACAAAACCGCCAGGCCTTAATCAACCACCCGCACCAAATAGCCAAGGACTAAATTCCCTGTTCCTTTATTTTAAATGAGATAATGAGGAATTTTTCCCTTGAAAATTCAATTTTGTAAAAGGCCAAATAAGAATTTAAAGACAAAACAGGAATGAATCAATGGATATACAGGCAATTACTCAAAGGGTCGAAAAGGAAAGCTTGGTTCTCCGGCAGATACTGAGCGAAATAGAAAGGGTCGTAGTAGGTCAGAGAAACCTCATGGAAAGGATGTTAATAGGCCTCTTGTGTAATGGCCACTTGCTCTTGGAGGGCCTGCCGGGTCTGGCCAAGACAACGGCCGTCAAAACACTGGCAGCGACTATTCGAACAACATTTCAAAGAATCCAGTTTACCCCTGACCTGCTGCCTGCCGACATCCTTGGAACTCAGATCTACCGGCCTGACAGTGCCTCTTTTGAAATCAAGAAGGGCCCTATATTCCATAACATTATCCTGGCAGATGAGATCAATCGGGCACCGGCCAAGGTTCAGAGTGCCCTCCTCGAGGCCATGCAGGAACAGCAGGTAACCATCGGGGAGACCACCTTTCCGCTTGAAAGCCCTTTTCTGGTCCTTGCCACCCAAAATCCCATTGAGCAAGAGGGGACCTATCCCCTTCCAGAGGCCCAGATTGACCGCTTTATGCTCAAGATCAAGGTGGGTTATCCGTCGGCTGAGGAAGAAAAAGAAATAATGCAGCGGGTTAACAGGAGGCCTGTGGAAGAACCTCATGGAGTGGTTGACATGTCACAAATTGAATCTGCCAGGGAGATCATGCGGTCGATCCATATGGAAGAAAAAATTGTCGACTATATCGTGCGCATTTCCATGGCCACTCGTAACCCTGAAGATTTCGGCCTCGAGTTGGGGCCGATGATCAGCTACGGTGCCTCACCCAGGGCCTCAATATGGCTTGGGCAGGCATCGACCGCCCATGCGTTCCTGAACGGCCGTGGTTTTGTGATTCCGCAAGATGTAAAATCCATGGCCCCTGACGTGCTTCGACACCGAATCATCCTCAGCTATGAGGCAGAAGCTGAAGGACAGAGCACCGATGACCTGATAAAGATTTTGCTGGAACGCATAGAGGTCCCCTGAGATGATTCCGGAAGAAGTCTTAAAAAAGATTCAAAGATTTCATTTCAAGACCAGGTACATGGCCAGTGACATATTTGCGGGCCAGTATGAAAGCGCTTTTAAGGGCCGTGGGATTGAATTTGCCGAGGTCAGGGAATACCAGCCGGGTGATGATATACGGAGCATTGACTGGAACGTCTCCGCCCGCTTCGGCCATCCGTTTGTAAAGGTCTTTCATGAAGAAAGGGAACTTACTATCATATTGCTGTTAGATCTTTCAGGCTCTCACCTGTTCGGGACCAGAAAAGAATTCAAGAGAGAACTCTTGGCCACTGTCGCCGGAATGTTAGCCTTTCTGGCCATACGGACTAATGACAAGGTCGGCGCCATTCTTTTCAGCTCCAAGGTGGAAAAATTTATCCCGCCCCAGAAAGGTCCATCCCATGTATGGAGGCTTATTAAAGAGATATTTACATATAAACCGCAAGACCTGACCACCAACCTGGAGACTGTTCTCATCTATTTAAACCGGGTCATGCGGCGTCATGCGATTGTATTTTTGATATCCGATTGCATGGATACAGGCTTTGAAAAATCCTTGAGAATGACTGCAAAAAAGCATGACCTTACAATCATTCGACTTTGTGACCCTGCGGAAAAGGAACTGCCCAATGTCGGCTTTGCTACACTCAGGGATCCAGAGACCGGGCAGGTGGCAATGTTTAATACGGGGAGCAAGGTACTCAGGGAAAAATGGCTGAATTACAGAAAAGAAGAGGACGCTAAATTGTATGATTTGATCAAAAAGTCAGGGGTTGCTCTGGTGGACTTGTCTACAGATGGACCGCTAGTCGAACCTTTGGCGCGCCTCTTTGATACAAGGAGCAGGCGATCGTAGAAACTATTCAACGCAGAAAAAACGGGGTTTCTTAAATATCAGCATTCTGCGTTGAGCAGTCTTTTCGAATAAATGAGAAATATTTTTAAGATTATCTATCCCTTGATCGCTGTACTGTGGCCCTGCATTATCCAGCCTGTCACTTTGTGGTCCAAGGATGACATTCAGAACTTCGGCCCTGGATTAAACGCAACTATTGAACAGGATTCGGCCAGGGTTGGAGACATTGTGGAACTCCGCTTCGAGTATAGGCTTCCTGAAGGGGCAAATCTTCCGCAAGAGTCAAAAATCAAAGGCATCGAAGGCCTAGCCCCTGTAGGTCGCCATGCAGAGCCCGGCCTGATCAGGATCCGATTCCTGATCGATACCCTGGGTATATGGAAGACAGGAGCGCTCTCCCTCAGCTATATTGATGAAAAAGGTAACAGTAAGGTACTTACCGCTGATCCGGTCTCCTTGACCGTAACTTCCAACCTGGGTGATAGACCTGCAGAGGGTGAACTGAAGCCTATTCAGGACATTATCCCGACAAGTCCAATATGGTTAAAGTACCTTCCGTGGGCAGCCGGAGTGTCTGGTGTCTTACTAATAATATCAGCACTGTTCTGGTGGTACAAAGAGGGAAGCAGAGGAAAACCCCTGGTCATTTCCCAGATCCCTGCGCACATCAGGGCAAAAAAAGAAATCGAAGAACTGGAGGCCCAAAGACTCTTTGAAAAAGGAAACGTCAAGAATTTCTATTTTCTCTTCTCTGAGATCCTGAGACGATATCTGGCATCGCTAAGGGGATTTCCAGCCGTGGAATTAACCACTGAAGAAATCGCCCGCTGTATTGAGAGTGAACAGGACAGAAGGCTTTTGACTCTATTGCGGCAGGCCGATCTGGTCAAGTTTGGGGACAGGGTACCTTTGCCTGCAAAAAAAGAGGAGGAGGTAAAAACCGCACTTTCCTACATCCAGGAGACCAGCCCGGTTCCAGAAACCGGTCAGGGAAAGGATCTGTCAAGGAGAACGGATTAATGATGTTCAGATTTGCCTATCCACTGCTACTGATGCTGCTGTTAGTAGTGGCAGGATGGCTCTTCTTTGGCTTGCGAAAAAGGCCGCCGAGTATAACATATTCCATGACCTCCCAAATGGTGAGGCTTGCCGGAGGCAGCAGCCGTTTCCTTGGAAAGGTCCCCATGGCCCTGAGGATGTGTTGTCTTGTTTTGTTGGTATT
This sequence comes from Deltaproteobacteria bacterium, assembly GCA_018399745.1. Classification (GTDB taxonomy): domain Bacteria; phylum Desulfobacterota; class Dissulfuribacteria; order Dissulfuribacterales; family UBA3076; genus UBA3076. The sequence goes on from JAGYNZ010000001.1 coordinate 94,901, forward strand.
GGCCGCGGCACGACCTCAACTGTACAATGTGTCCCGTGAAATCCGTTCCCCTGGCGTGGATATGGTACTCTGTTTGGATACATCCGGTTCTATGCAGGCGCTGGATTTCAAGCTGGATGGAAAACCAGTATCCAGACTTACGGCTGTAAAGAAAGTGGTAAGCGAATTCATCAAGAAGAGGGAGACAGACAGGATAGGTCTGGTTGTCTTCGGAGAAGAGGCCTTTACGCAATCCCCTCTTACTGCAGACAAAGGACTGCTTCTGGGATTGATAGACAAAATGGAGGTCGGCATGGCCGGAGACCGAACCGACATCGGCTCTGCTATCGCTATTGGAGGCAAGAGGTTAAAGGACCTGAAGGCAAAATCCAAGATACTGATCCTCCTTACGGATGGAGTGCATAACGCAGGCAATCTCACACCGGAACAGGCTGCGGAGGCGGTACGTACACTTGGTATCAAGGTTTATGCAATCGCTGTGGGAGGAGAGGGCCTGGCCCCGTTCAAAGTCAAGACGCCTTTTGGTACACGCATTATTCAACAAAGGGTCGAACTGGATGAGAAAACACTGAAAAAAGTCGCGAAAACAGGAGGTGGAAGATATTTCAAGGCCGCGGATACCAAACAACTGGATGAGATATATGACATGATAGACAAAGAAGAGAAGACGAATGTTAAAATTAAGGAATTCTTCCATTTTAAAGAGCTTTATGCATATTTTCTGGTCTCTGCAATTATTCTGCTGGGTATGGAAATCTTTTTGAGGATTACGTTCTTAAGGAAGATCCCATGACATTTGCCAATTTATGGATACTCCATTTTCTCTGGTTCCTGCCCCTGGTGACCATAGTCCTTGTTGTCTACAGCAGGCAAAAGAAAAAGGCCATGGAACGATTTGCCGATCGCGAACTCTTGTTCCGGTTGACAGGAGAGGTCCAGAAAGGGAAACGAATTTTAAAGGTGTTTCTCTTACTGGGCACCTTTGGCTTAATGGTCCTTGCATTGGCAGGACCCCGTTGGGGCAGCCATTTTCAGGAAGTCAGACAAAAAGGTGTAGACGTCATGATAGCGGTAGATGTCTCACCCAGCATGCTGGTGGAAGATGTTAAACCGAATCGGCTTGAACGGGCCAGACGTGAGATCATCGACTTTCTGAAGATAATTCAAGGGGATCGGGTGGGTCTCGTGGCCTTTTCAGGTGCCGCCTTTATCCAATGTCCCCTGACTCTGGACTATGCCGCACTTGAAATGTTTCTTAATGCACTCCAACCGGACCTGATTCCGGTTCCAGGCACTGATCTGGGAGAGGCGATTAAAATTGCCCTTTCATCTTTTGACTTCAAGGCAGAGACAGACAAGGTGATCTTACTCATAACAGACGGAGAGGACAACGAGGGCCAGGGATTCATAGCGGCGCGAGAGGCGAAGGAAAAGGGGATCAAGATCTTTGTCTTCGGTATGGGAGAGACTTCCGGCGGACCGGTCCCCGCCGGTGAGGGGAAGGTGGGTTTCAAAAAAGACAAGTATGGAAAACTCATTTTGTCCAAGCTCGAGGAAGATGATCTGAAAAAGATAGCTTCCATAACCGGGGGGGCCTATGTCCGATCCGTGGCCGGCGATCTTGACCTGGACCTGCTCTACTTCGAGGGAATCAGGTCCTTGACAGATGCAAAGACCCTAAAGAGCCGTAAAATCCGGGTATTTGAAGAACGTTTTATGTTTTTTGTATTGGCCGCATTTATGTTCTTGCTACTTGAGGGTTCGATATCTGAAAGAAAGTCCCTGGAAAGGCCTTCTTGACAGGAGAAACAATTGTTCAAATACATTGAGATCCCAACACTCCTTTTCTTACTTATTTCCTCCACCATGGCACTGGCTGTGGAGGACCCTGATGAATTATACCGGCTGGGGCGTTTCGCTGAGGCTGAAAAGGCCTATACGCAACTGGATATGGATCATCCTAAGGATATTCGCTTTCGCTACAACAGGGCATGTGCCGCCTATCAAAATGCAGATTACAAGGGGGCATCGGCAGCCTTTTCAAGTGTGCTGAGAAGGGCAAAAGATAACGAGACCCGTTTCAAAACCGCTTACAACCTTGGAAACACTGCGTTTAAGCAGGGCGATTTTGCATCCGCCGTGGCCTATTACAAACAGGCAATAAGTTATAATCCCGAAAACCGGGATGCCGCATATAATCTGGAGCTGGCCCTGATGCAACTGGAAAAACAGAAAGAAAATCAGACTAAGGACCCAGAAAAACAGCCGGGTGAGGGGTGTTCTCAACCACAAGACAGGGAGGACAGCTCCAGAGAAAGTGAGGATAAAAAAGGTTCAGAAAAGGAGTCACAAGATAAAACGCCCGAGCAAAAATCAGCTCAAGGCCAGGATCAACAGGACCAAAAAAACCCTTCAGAGGCTGAAGACCCCGCAGGTGAACACAACCGGCCTCAGGCCATGTCAGATAAAAAAGATGCAGGAGGGGATAAAAAAGACGGACAGGCTATGTCTGCAATCGACAGAAAGAAGGCCGAATCCCTGCTTAACAATCTCAAGGAGGATCGCTCCGGTTTTATGCGTTCTCAGGTCCCGCAAGACAAAAGATACGGCGTACAATCAGGAAAGGACTGGTAAGATGAAAAGGTCTATTCTCCTGCTGCTGGCGCTCTTTCAATTCATGCTGTTCTCCTGCCCTGCCAGAGGCGATGTATCCGTATCTATTAGGGTTGATAGAGAAAAAGCCACTATTGCGGATTCAATAGGCATGGTTGTCAGCATAACAGGGGCAGGGGAAAGTGACTCTCCACCTGTTTTTAAGGATATGGAAGACTTCCATATCACTCAGGGCGGAACCTCAAGCCGATTTGAGGTCATCAATGGCCAGGTCAATTCGAGGATCGACTATTCATTTCTTTTACAGCCAAAAAAGACAGGGACCTTTGAGATAGGACCTGTAGAGATCAGGGTTGATGGGAAGGCTTACAGAAGCAACAAAACCACATTGACAGTTGTCAAACGGTCTCAGCCCAACGGTATGGATCAAGGTCCTGTTTTTCTCACTGCAGGGCTCTCATCCACAGAGGTATATGAGGAAGAGCAGTTGATCTATACACTGAAGCTACATCATCAAACCATGGTCAGCAACATATCTCTGGACCTTCCTGAGGCAGAATATCTGACCTTCAGACAGCTGGGAAAACCCGTTGAATATCGGAGTTTTTATAATGGCCAATCTTATAATGTTATAGAGATACGATATGTCCTGATACCTCCCAAAAAGGGAATCTACATAATCGAACCCTCAAAAATGGAAATGATCGTTACCCAATCCGAAAGCCGGTCACGCAGGGGCCTTTTTGATGACCCCTTTTTTTCTTTTTCCACAGGGCGGCCCAGAACATTGGCCAGTGAACCCCTGGAACTTCGTGTGCTTCCACTGCCGGATACGGGAAAACCATCTGACTTCAGCGGTCTGGTGGGGAGCTTTAATATCACTTCTAAACTGGAGCCTGATAGGTTAAAGGTCGGAGAATCGGCCACGATGACAATCGTGGTGAATGGCCGGGGAAATACCAATCGTATACCGGACCTAAAATGGCCTGAACCTGAACATATAAAGGTCTATGCCGATGAGCCCGTCCTGGAGATCAGGGAAGATGCAGAAGGACTGTCCGGCTCAAAGACCATGAAGTGGGCGCTGGTGTCTGAAAAGGAAGGGCGCTACAAGATACATCCCCTCTCGCTCAGCTTCTTTGATACAGAGAAACTTCAATATCAGAAAATAAAGACCCCGTTCCTTTCTATTAACGTCCTGCCCGGCAAGACGAAACAGATTCAGGCCTCTTCGGGTCATTCAAACGGACAGAATATTAAAGGCCCTGCAAAAAAGTCGGTCAAAGAACTGGGACATGACATTCTGCCGATCCATACGTCCATACAAGGCCTGGGAAAAGGTCCACTTATAAGCCCTGGAGGCATTGTTTTCTGGTTTATTTTCATTGGGCCGTTTTTTATCTATGCCATAGCCTTCCTTGGTCTGAAAATTGGCAAAAGATCCGATACATTCAATACTACGTTAAAGGCCAAAAAGGCGGCCAGGAAATGTATCAGAAGATGCCGGCAGGATGAAACCAGTTCGATCGATTTGACTCTATATTTCAGGAATTATTTAAACGAACGGTTCGGCCTTTCCCTTGGTTCCATGACCTCGATAGAGGCGGCTGAAATCCTAAAATCAAGGGGTGTCAGCCATAATACTGCACAGGAAATACAGAATATTTTAAAAGGACTTGAAGATGCTATTTATACCGGTAAGGGACACAATGTCTGCCCGCTTGGAGAAGACATCTCTCAACTGGTCAGGCAAGTTGAAAAGGAAATCCAGTGAAAAGCTTTATATGTCTGAGCATGCACATTTTTTTCATTATCTGTTTTCCAGGGCCAGGTATCATAGCCTTTCAAGCCAGCGAATCAGAGGAACTATTCTTTAGTTCAAATCAGGCATACAGCCAGGGCCGCTTCCAGGAAGCAATAGACGGATATGAACAGCTGCTTCGGTCCGGCCACAAGTATGGAACACTTTATTACAACCTCGGAAATGCCTACTTTCGTTTGGACCAGCTCGGCCGCGCCATTCTGAATTATGAACGCGCCCGTCTTCTGATGCCCGGAGATGCGGACCTGAATTTTAATCTCAACCATGCCAGAGATAAGACCCACGATGCGGTTTCCGAATCACCAAACCTCGTCGGCATGACCTTTTTTTGGCTTAATGACCTGAGTCTTGGTAACCTGTTAAGAATTTTCGCCTTCTTAAACCTCCTGTTCTGGACAGTCCTTCTGCTAAGGCTTTTTTTCAAGTTTGAGTTGACCTACTATGCCTCTATTGTCTCCCTGATTTTATGGATTATCGCGGGCACATCTTTCGGACTGAAATTCTACCAGTTAAATACGGATAACCGTGCCGTTATACTCGAACACAAAGTAAATATCCTTGCCGGTCCTGATATAAGCGACACAGTGCTTTTTAATCTTCATGCAGGGACTATTGTACATCATGAAAGGTCGGAAGATGGCTGGTCTCTGATCAGCCTGCCGGATAAAAAGAGGGGCTGGGTAAGGGCAGGGGCTATGGAATCTGTAGTAATCCAGGATTAAAATAAGACCCTTGTGCTCTGTACCTGTGCAGCTTTGTTTGTGAATATGGCAGCCCCCCCTTACTCATATGCACCGGGTTCCGCCTCGCTACCTGTATCTCTTGAGTCGGCATATACCAGAAAGTGCTCCCGATACGCCCCGAAACGGGGTGAAAAGCCGATTGATTCCAAATGTTCAATGTTCTTTTCATATAGCACCGACACCTCTTTGGGGCCAAGTCCTTTTGATACATGATAATCAAGGACCCTGTTATAGACTCTTGATCCCGCTGCCTCATGGATTCGAGTAATCGCGAACTTATCAGGTTTTTTCCACACAGACGAACCTTCTGATAAAACAAATTTACCCTTAGACAGTGCGTGTATGTAGTCTCTGTTTTTATCGAGAAAATTCAAGGTTCCAAAAAATTCTGCCTCTGTCTCGGTAGGAAAACCAAACATTATGAATATCAGGTTCATTATACCTGCATGGGTGGCATTCTGAAGGACCTTTTCCGCCTCTTTGATCTTTGTCCCTTTTCTCATGAGATTCAGGACCCGCTGGCTGGCCGATTCCACGCCCCACATGATCACACGCCCCCCGGAGCGGTGAATCAGTTTGAGCAAACCGGCATTGAATTCTTTTACGGGTTTGGCATATGCTGCATAGGAAATTTCTATTCCTTCATTAATCAATGCCCGTGCCAGTTCCATGAACCGGTCCGGTGGAATCATCTCATCATAAAAATTAAAAAATGATACTTCATAATTAGCTTTTAGACGCATTATCTGCTTCATGCATTCCTTAATATCAAGCTCACGATATAGTAAGTAAGAATGATGATGCGTACAGAATGTGCATCTTCCCCAGGGGCATCCCCTTGAACTCAAGAAAGGCAGGACCACCTCAGGTCCTATATACCTGTCCAGTGGAAAGTCACTGAAATCAGGCCCAGGTATTCGATCCAGGTCATAAATAATACAGGGCGGATTTGTTCTGACCTCCTGATCTCTGATATATATAAGATTAGGTACCTCGGCCAGGTCTTTCTCATCTTGAACCATGCAAAGATTGAGCAAGGCCTCCTCCCCTTCACCTGGAATAAGAAAATCAACATATTGACCGAATTCCAACTGCTTTGTCATGTCCTTGGTACTGAAGACCCAAGGCTCTTTAAAAAGCCTCTCCGGGCAACACATGACCCCGAGTCTGGCCCCGCCTAAAACAACCTTTATCTGCCTTTTCTCTTTAATCAAAGCGGCCATGAGCAGGGCAAAAACCGTCTGGCTGTTGAAAAGGACTGAAAGACCCAGCATGTGCGGACCATAATCCAGGACCTGATCGGCTAAATCCTCGAAGAATATCCTCACCCTGTCGGGCACAGAGAGTCCCATTAAATGCCTTTTGGCCATTTCAGACATGAATGCATTAAGAATGTTTTCAAAGCTCAAAAAAATCGTGGTAAAATGATGGTATGACTTTAGGTCGAATTTCTCCTTTATGCCATATTTCAGAAAATTCACCGCCTGGTCGATCTTTCGGGCTGTGGTCTCCTCATCCCAGTCATAGAGACGAATTTTAAAATTCCCCTTACTTAAATCATTCAGTATTCTATCGTAGTAAAAGAAATTTAGGTCAAAGACCCTTACATCAATACCCGGCGAATTTTTCTTCAGATATGACAACAGGACGGCAGGCCCAAGAGGAGGGCTTGCAGGCCTCATGCAGGGCGGTGAGACAATGGCCAGTTTCAGTTCGACACCTCTTAGATTAAAATATTTTAGAATGATTCAGCTAAAAATACCCTGCCAGCGGCATTGCTTCGATTTTCCAGCTACCGCTGCATATACCAGGCATTTCTCATTCCTGAAAATTTTGCACCTTGTCTCAGGCCTTTTGGACGAAATCATGTCTCATTGCTTGGGCTGAGGTCGCAGAAAAAATCTTTTGCGGTAATTTTTTGACTTTCTACAACAGAACCGTATACTAATCAACGGAGTTTTGATACCAGAGTTCTGACTCCTGAATTTTAAAAGATAGAATATGATTACTTTGTTAATTAATTAATCAAAGGCAGACACAGATGCAGGGTTCAACGAGCAAAATGGGCGTACGGATCGACGAATATTCATACACCTGCAGACTCGAAATGGCAACACTGCAGCTGTTCACCGCCACAACGGAAAGCAGATAATACCCGTGAGTTCACTCAGACGATCCTACTACAATCTATTTTCAAAAGTCTACGATCGTATTATTGAACTCCACTCTCATGACCTTCAGGGTCGTCTTCGTGGTGCCCTGGCAGACAGGACCGGACTCAAGGCAGGAGATGTAGCACTCGACATCTGTACGGGCACCGGATCTGTTCCGCCTTTCCTGGCTGAGAAGGTTGGCAGTAACGGCCTGGTGATTGGGCTCGACTTCTCAAGCGGAATGCTCCATAAGGCGGCCAAAAAAATACAAGACAGAGAAACAAAAAACATAGTCCTGATACAGGCCGAGGCCCAGTATCTTCCTTTCAAAGGCGGAACCATCTCCGCTGTAACCTGCTCCCACGCTTTTTATGAATTAAAAGGGGATGTAAGAGAAAAGGCCATTATGGAGGTCAAAAGGGTCTGCCGGGCCGGGGGAAAGTTCTGCATGATGGAACATGAAGTCCCAAGGAAAAAGTTTATTAAATTCCTTTTTTATGTCCGAATGCTGGTAGCAGGAAATTTGGGATCTGAGGCCCTTCTAAAGCAGGAGGAAAGCTTTTTCAAGGGGCATTTTTCTGAAGTGAAAAGGGAGATTCTACAGGGGGGCAATACCAAGGTCATCTGCGGGTTGAGCAAGTAATTCCGGCAATTCGTGAAAGGCTCAGATCTAGGTTTCCGGCTTTGAGTAAGCCTTGGGACCATGCCTTTTCCAATGAGTCCAGTGCCTCCTTCATCCTTTGAATCCTGTGGCAAATCAATAATAGATCATGCCCGGCCAGCATTGCCTTTACTGCTGCCTCCCCTGGGGAGCCGTGATTGATGATCCCTCCCATCTCGAGATCGTCGGTAAGCAACAGACCCTGAAAGCCAAGTTCATGCCGAAGGATTTTATTCGCTATAATTTCCGAAAAGGTGGCAGGCTCATCCTCATCCAGTGAGGGGAAGACTACGTGAGAGGTCATTACGGCCTTAACACCCGCCTTCACACCTCTGTGAAAAGCGTACATTTCATGAGTCAATGTCTTTCTTGAGGCAGTGACTACGGGTCTCTGAAAATGAGGGTCCTTTTCCACGCGGCCTATGCCTGGAAAGTGTTTAGCCGTGGCACCTACGCCATTTGCCTGCAGTATCTGAATATATCTTTCTCCCAGTATTGATACTGTCCTGGGATCGGCTCCATAGGAACGCCCTTTCAGGACGCCTTCCGCCCCGGTTGGAGCCAGATCAAGGACCGGGGCCAGATTGAGCTTTATTCCCAGAGAATTAAGGATCTTTGCAGCGGTCTCCGCCTGAATATTTGCATGCACCCCTGATTTTTCAGATAAAACCATTTCCTCGTTTGAAGGAATTTCCGGCCAAAAGGGGGGGCCAAGTCTCTGGACCGGTCCTCCTTCCTGGTCAACGGCTATAACCGGCAAAGGCAGTCCTGCATCATGGCAGGCCTCGTTAAGATCATCGCAGAGTTTCCTTGTCTTATCAGGGCCTCCTTTTACGTTCCTTTCAAAGAGTATGAAGTTTCCTATCCCATATTCCTTTATCAGTAAAAGGCTCTCAGGGTCCAAAACAGTATCCGGGAGACCTATCATCAATAATCTGCCCAAGGGCGGTTTTTTATTTCTGTACATTTAAATACTCGTGGCCGTTAAAAAATCAATTTAATCATAAGAGACTGTTTAATGTTTAGGCATCCTTGTGTAAAGTAAACTATTTTAGACCTTTCATTAAGGTACCAAAGTAAATACTCAGCCAATATACTATTTATAGTTACACAATACAAATATGCTGACAGCAGAGGCAATATCTCTTGGAATCCTTCAGGGCGTAACTGAATTTCTGCCCGTATCCAGCTCCGGCCATCTTGTTTTGGCCGAATATTTTCTGGGCCTGGAAGATACTCCCATAGCATTTGATGTTACCCTTCACCTTGGCACCTTAATCTCAGTCCTTTGGTATTTCTGGCAAGACTGGTTAAACATGGCGAAATCTCTGATCCCTGGAAGAAAATCAAGAAAAGGAGATAGACGACTCGTCTTTCTCGTTCTGTTGGCCACTGTGCCGGGTGCCTTTCTGGGTTACTTCCTTGAGGGCGCAGCTTCCACTGTATTTCGTTCCCCTTGGGTAGTCGTAGCGACGCTTTCCGGAATCGCCTTGCTGTTGTGGTCAGCGGAACGCCTGGCATCACATACGCGCAATTTTAAAAAATTCTCATGGAAAGACGCCATATGCGTTGGAACGGCACAGGCCCTTGCCATTGTACCCGGGGTCTCCCGGAGTGGGATAACCATGACCACAGCCCTTTTCCTCGGGTTTGAAAGGATGGCCGCGGCCCGTTTCTCGTTCCTGCTCTCTGCCCCTATAATTGCAGGAGCAGGGTTGTACGAGGGCCTTAAGCTTTGGAAGGACGGTTTTGGGACTCTGGGTATGGACTTTCTCTGGGGTTTTGTCGCTGCATGCATCTCCGGATATTTCGTTATAGCCTTTTTGATGCGCTATCTGGCCAAACACACATTTTATCCCTTTGTATATTACCGTTTGATACTGGCTTTTATCGTAGCTGTGGTCCTTAAAATTGGAGAACTCTAGACCGATGGTCAAATGTATTTCAAAATGCACCCTATTCTCCGTCTTTTTTGCTGTTTTTCTGAATCCTTTGTCCTGTATGGGACTTACGGCGGATGAACAATACACGGTCAGCCTATGCGAAAAACTCTCAGGGGGAATAGTAAACGTAACAAGCACAGCAGTTGCGCTTGAATCCTATTCGGACCCGGTGCCTCACAAGGGCTCAGGCTCAGGGTTTATCCTGGATCACCTCGGGCATATTCTGACGAATCATCACGTTATCAGTGATGTTTATTCCATTGAGGTAGTCCTGTCCAGCGGCTGTAAGTGGCCTGCCAGATTAGTGGGAACAGACGGCGAAACCGATCTTGCCATACTTGAGTTGCGAGCACCAGAAAAAGAACTTGAATCTCTTGTCCCAATGCAGCTTGCAGCCACAAAGCCTGCCATAGGTCAGAAGGTCTTTGCGCTCGGCAATCCCTTTGGAACAGGGTATACCGTATCACAGGGCGTGATCAGCACCATTGAGCGAAGTATTTCCAGACCTGACAACGGGCGTATAGTCCACGGCGTAATCCAGACTGATATAGGCATAAATTCAGGTACTTCGGGCGGGCCGTTAGTTGACTCATCGGGTCGGGTCGTCGGGATAAATACTTTGATATTCAGCCCTTCAAAACATATACCGGGAGTGGGTTTTGCCATTTCCTTTGAGACTGTCGAATGGGTAGCCTCACAAATCATTTCCAGGGGGTATGTAGCACGTGCCTGGCTGGGGGCCGACCTGCAAAATGTCACCCCGGCCCTGGCCAAACTCCTTGATCTCCCGGTTGAAAAGGGGGCCATCATAACAGATGTGACCCATGGGGGTCCGGCACACAGGGCGGGAATAAAGGGCGGGAAAAAGGAGCTTCGTCTTGGAAATCGTCTCTACCCTGTAGGGGGAGACATTATTGTTGCGATTGACGGTGAAGAGGTGGAATCAGATATCGCGGCAATCAGGATACTGTTGACCAAAGAGCCTGAAGAGGAGGTAATGGTCTCGATCTATCGGGGAGAGCGTTTAAAACGCCTCAAGGTCCGTTTAGGAAAGAAGCCTTAAAACCTTTAGCACCAGGATAATTTTTTATAGGTGCTGCCTTATTCTCTTTTGACATGCGAAAGGCAGACACACTGGAGAAATGCCTTTGGAAAGACAAAAAAACAGGGGCCTGAAAGGCCCCTGTTTTTTTCAGTTGTATGCGAACAGCAGATTAGAAGCGGTACGTCACAAAACCTGACAGAGTGAACAATGAACCATCAAGTTCGCCGTACACGTATTCTTCCTGATCGTTATAATCAGAATACCTGCCGACAACCGTAAGCCCGACCTGATCGGTAATACTTACGTTTGTAGAAAGCTCGAACTCCCACATGATATATTCCAGGTCGGAATATTCATTGGAACCGTTGATATAGGTGAAGCTGTAGTCGTCCGTGCGTCCTTGTACCGAGAGCACAAAGGGATCACTGGTAAAGCCCAGATCATGGATATTGGCTGTGCCTTTGGTGAAGGAATATAAGGCTGAGACGTCCCACCTCTTAGGTATAAGGTTGGCATTGGCACCGACATAAACTGTATGGGCCTCGGTCTCATACTCGTAGCTGTCACTTTGGCCTCCCAACTGGGAGGATCCGACGGAGCCAGCTCACCCATTGTAGAAGGCCGAACAGAACATGGCCTCATATTTGTCATAGAAGTAGTTATACCCCATATTGATCCCCAGTTTTGCCATCGGGGTATACATGACATTTACGCCGCCATTGAACATATCCTGTTCCCAGTCGCTCCCGCCCAAATCGCTGTTTTCAGCGAGTTTATAGTGCAGGTGAATGTTGGTGTTGATCTTACCGGTTGCCATCCAGTGCGTCTTGAATCTCATGTCGTGGACGGTTTCAGGCTGGTTGGACCTGTCTGCGGTCCTGACACCATAGACATATCGGGAGTAATCACTGTTGGGAGAATAGGTCCCTGGAGCAAACCCTAATGCCTGTGCCTCTTCCCAGGACGGGCACATTGAATCATGGAATTCATACGGGTCGTCCACATAGGTAAATGCGTAATCCGCACTAACTTTGAGACCCATCATGGGCCTCCAGTGACTGCCTATGGAGACCTCCTGGGTAGTGGTGTCATCGACCACATGGTGATACTCGGCATTTTCCCTGTCCAGATATTCAACTTCGTAACCCAATTTCAATTTCAGGTCTTGGAGGAGCTTCCATGCAAATTTGGCCTCAAGGGCGTATTCCTCCTCGTCGTAGGCTGAATATCTGTTAAAATCAAAACCCGTTCCCAGAAAATCCGCCCAGGTCTGTCCCACTCCGGCAGGGCCGCCGTCGCTGATAGACTCGACAACGTCGACAGTAACCTCATCCGCATCCATGTCATGGTATTTACCTTTCAGGGTAAAGCCCATGGTCTTGTTGATTTTCCAATGCCAGCCGCCGTTAAGGGCCCAGTAATCCACAGCCAGTTCCTTTTCGTAATTGCCGTACAGGACCCCGGCACCGCTGTCGGAATCATTATTTGTGGCCCTTGAACGCACATAATTGAGATTGACTGTATTACCCGGCAAATCGGCCTTCATCTTGACCTTGTGGGACCATTTTTCCGATTCAGGGGTACGTGAAAAGGGTAGAGATCCGTTTGTATTGTCAAACTGTACTCGGGAATCAAACCCGTCCAAGGAACCCGCAGCTGTTCCGGGATTCTGCGCCTCCATATACAGGTTTTGAGGCACATCGCTCCCGCTGTTAAAGGACCTGTACAGGAAATCATAGTTCAGGGTCATGGGTCCGATCCTGAGGTTTACCGAGGGATTCAATTCATTGGTGGTCTCATCTATGGCCTTGCTCATTCCCACTACGTGGCAGGATGCGCACTTGCTCATGGTCCGGGCCTGATCCATGCCCTTGCGTTCCTCGAACCTGTGATTAAAGGTAAAGCTCAATCCAGGAATCGAAGGGACATTCAGTTTGGCCTCAGACTTCCATTCACTGCGGGTTATGCCATAGTCGTCCATGGAATTGAAATCCGTGTGATAGAGTGTGGCCCCCTGGCCGCCTCTGGCCAGACTGGCCAGAAGGTGATTAAGGTTATTGTGATCCAGCCGGTGATAAAACCGAAGATAATCGGTCTGAAGCAGCAGGATACGGTTAAAAATATCCAGATCGGCCCCGTATTCCTGATCATCACCATCCAGATAGTTTCCGTAGGCATCGATCGCCCCTCCATCCATAAAATAAGAGACCCTGCCGTCAAAGATCCAGTTGGAATTTTTTTCGGCTGTGCTGTCGTACTCAGCGACACGGCTGCCTTCACCGTCCAGGTCGTTCATTGAAGCGCCGACGCTGATTTCAACATCCAGATTTTCAGGATCAAAATATGGTTGTGCGTCCTCTGCAAATGCCGAACAGGCAAGGCCGAGGGCTATGAACAGGCTCATTAAAACAGTTGTAGTTATTTTCATATCCTCACCTCCCTATCGAGTGAATACCATGCCCTGTCCGGACACGCTTTGAGAAGGCAGATCCGATCCGTGCACGTTCTGGTGACAACTGGTGCACTGTGTCAGAAAACCACGCTGCCAGTTATGTTCACCGGCCAGTTGATCGCCCCCGACGGTCTGTCCAGTGTTGGGATCAATTATGCCTGGAGGATAGCTGCCGCGCGGCTGCCCGCTGTAACGTGTGGAATGGAAATGGGCCTCATGACATTGCAGACACAGGAACGGCTCGTTCTGCACCAGCAGGTTGTTGGCTACTGTGCCGTGAGCATCATGACAGAAGGTACAGTCTTCAATCACAGGCTCGTGCTCAAACACAAACGGCCCCTGATAACGTGTATGGCATTTAAGACAGAGATCGTTCAGACGCTCATCTGTCTTGAGCATGCCGGATACGAGATTATCCGTTCCATGTGGCGAATGACAGTCAGTGCAGCCCATCTTGCCTTCCCTGACGGGATGACGGGACATCAGATAGCCTTTGGACTTGATGTCCTGATGACACTGTCCGCAGAGTTCAAACTGGTCGGCGTTCCTGAGAAGGGTCTTCTCCTTGTTGTAGTGTATACTGTGACACTCAAGGCAGGAGACGTCGTCCTCTTGATGGGCTGAACCGGCCCATGACATTAAGGCGCCATCCTGATGGCATGTGGTGCATACCGCCCCTACCTCTCCGCATTCAAGGCCTCCCTCGCCGAAACGAAGGATCATTTCAGGATCACCGCCTTGGTCCACGTGTGCAGAACCCGGTCCGTGACATCCTTCGCAGCCGATATGGTAACCGCAGACCTCGAATTGGGCGATTCTCATGTGTACATTGTATTTATCATTGGCGTGATCTTCGTGACACTCCAGACAGCTTTCAGTGCCCAGATACTCGGCCCCAGGTGCTACTTCCGGCACCTTGACCAGGTTGGATCTATGTTCCAGCATCTGTGCACAGCCGATCAGGAGACTCACACCTACTATGGCAAGTAAAAATTTTTTAACCATAATTTCCCTTTTCCTCCTTAGCTTGATATGTGAGACAAGCTCAGATCCCCTTTCCGCTGAGATAATTTTGGGATGATTTTCTCATCCTCCACCTGATTGCCAGATATCTCTATTTATAAATATTGACTGCTTCGGCTCATCACCTCCTTTCTGTTATGTCCATAAATGAATCAGACACAGGATCATTTGTGCTTTAAACAACTTTCTAAGGTCACGATCGACAGTGTCTGTAAAATACTTTAAGAATATTTAAACACCGACCTGTCCATAATTCTATTAACTTACCAAGTTTGTAAGCTTATTAGAGACAAATGCGATATCTGGAGAATGAAATCTCATTCATTTAAGTATTATTTAAACTATTCTCGTTTGTCAAGACAAAAAGCTCGTTCAAGACCTGGAACGCACCAAAATACCACAACAAAAAAGAAAATATGCCCGCAACCCTGTGCGTCGAACAGGCGAACAATCTGATGTCATGCATCATGAACTTCTGTCTTATTGAACAAAAATGGTCACTAATTATGCGACATAATAAGAAAAATACGTGTCGAAGATTTTCCGGACCAGCCTGACTGGCGTTATGGTCCGCATCAGTAATCAGGAAGTCAAAGAACTGTATGTATAACATCATAGACTGCCTCAAGGGCCTCTTCCAGTCTTTCCGGGGCCGGACCTCCTGCCTGAGCCATTGCGGGACTACCTCCTCCTCCGCCTCCGATCATTTCAGCTATGGGCCTGATTATGTTCCCTGCATGCAGCCGATCATTCAGATCCTTTGTCACCAGGACCAGCAGCAATGCCTTGTTGCCGATCCGCGATCCTATTACCACGACCCCTGAGCCTATCTTATCTCTGAGCCTGTCGCCAAGTTCCCTGAGCGACCTGGCGTTCTCTGTCTCAACACGGGCGGACAGTACTTTAATATTATCAATCTTTCGTATTCTGGAAGTTAACTCATCCAGTCCCTGCGAGGCATGAACTGTCTTGACCCGGTGAATTTGCTTCTCCAGGTCTTTTGTCGTCTCCAGCAGTCTGGCCACTTTTCCCGGGACTTCCCATCTGGGACACTTCAGTTGAAGGGCGGCCATGGAAACCGCTTCTTCCAATTTATGTACAAGGTCCAGGGCGGTTTGACCGGAACAGGCCTCAAGTCTTCGTATTCCGGATGCCACACTGGATTCGCCTATAATCTTGAAAAGACCTATTTGACCGGTATGAGAAATATGGGTACCGCCACAGAGTTCCATGCTGAAATCCGGAATACATACCAGACGCACCGTCTCTCCGTATTTTTCCCCGAACAGGGCCATTGCCTCGCGGGCCATGGCATCTTTATAGGAGAGGACCTCTGTTTTTACCTCTTTATTTTCTCTGATCTGTTCATTTACCAGGTCTTCGACCTGTCTGATCTCATCCGCTGTCAAGGCCGCAAAGTGGGTAAAGTCAAATCGCAACCTGTCAGGCGCTACCATGGAACCTGCCTGCTTTACGTGTTCTCCAAGGACTCGCCTGAGGGCGGCATGAAGCATATGGGTGGCAGTGTGATTGCGGGCCGTATCTTTTCTAAACCCCTCTGATACCTTGAGCTTTATGGAATCTCCCAAATGCAGGTCTCCATGTTTTACCTCTATATTGTGTATTATGAGGTCTCCTCGATGGAACGTATCTATCACTTCGGCCCGTCCTGAAGGCCCTTCTATCCAGCCCCTGTCATCTACCTGACCGCCTGACGCTGCATAAAACGGTGTCTCGGCAGCGACAAGTTCTCCACGCCAGCCGGCAGAGGCCTTTCGCACAGACCGGCCCTTTTTTACAAGGGCAAGGATCCGCGAGTTATAGGATGTGTCGTCATAACCTACGAATCTGGTGCCAAGATCTGAACTCAACAGGTCCCTGTATACCTGCGGCAATTCTTCGCTAACCACCTCATGGCGGGCCCTTCTCGACCGGCCCCTCTGCTCTGATTGGGCCTGTTCATAACCGTTTCTGTCAAAACCCATATTCTCTTCTTTTGCCACATCAAGAAGTATATCCACAGGTAGGCCGTACGTGTCATAAAGCTTGAAAGCAAAATCCCCCGGAATTTTGGTCTTCTGTTCCTTTTTGAGTATGGCTATTTCCTCCTCAAGCAGGCGAAGCCCGAATTCCAGAGTCGCTGCAAAGCGGGACTCCTCATGCTCTATGACCTTTCCCGTAAAAACCGAAGCCTTTTTCAGTTCCGGATATGTATCTCCCATCTCTCTGGCAACGACGTCGGCTACTGAGCTTATGAAGGGGTCCTTAAGCCCAAGGACCCTGCCGTATCGGACTGCTCTGCGAATAATACGCCTTAACACATATCCTCTTCCCTCATTGGAAGGAATGAGCCCATCTGCAACAAGAAAGGCGCTGGCCCTGGCGTGATCAGCTATGACCCTCATGGCCACGTCTGATTGACTGCCCTGGCCATAGGTCAGGCCCGACAGCTCTTCTATGCGCGCTAAAAGACCCGCAAAGATGTCAGTTTCGTAGTTGCTTTCTTTCCCCTGGCATATGGCTGCCATACGCTCAAGCCCTAAACCGGTGTCAATACAGGGATTCGGAAGCAGGTTCAGTTTACCGGATTCATCCCGGAAAAACTGCATAAATACTAGATTCCAGAGCTCAAGAAAACGATCACAGTCACACCCCACCCTGCAGTCCGGCCTGCCGCAGCCGACATTCGATCCCTGATCAATGAGTATCTCCGAGCAGGGTCCACAGGGCCCGGTATCCCCCATGGCCCAGAAGTTGTCTTTCTCTCCGAGACGGACTACACGATCAGGGGAAATTCCGGTTATTTCAGGCCATAATTCCGCCGCTTCGTCATCGTCGCGGAACACCGTGACCCAAAGACTTTCCGCAGGCAGTTCTATTTCTTTGGCAAGGAATTCCCAGGCAAAGGAAATGGCCTCTCTTTTAAAATAGTCTCCAAAGGAAAAATTACCCAGCATTTCAAAAAAAGTGTGGTGGCGGGCGGTGTATCCAACGTTTTCCAGATCATTGTGTTTGCCCCCGGCCCTCACACATTTCTGACAAGAGGCCGCACGCACATAGGACCTGGTCTCCTCTCCCAGAAATACCTTTTTGAACTGGACCATACCGGAATTAGTGAAAAGGAGTGAGGGGTCTTCTGCCGGGATCAATGGATAACTGGGCACTATTTCACTGCCGTTGTTTGAAAAGAAATCTAAAAAGAGGCTGCGAATCTGGTCGACTGATAATTTCTTCATGGACAGAGCCTTTCCTGTTCAGGTTTTTCCTTTGAGGTCAAGACAACTATTCAAGATTAATCACGAAAACACAAAACAGCACATAAAAAATCAAGTTGGTGTAACTTTTAGTGTTTTCGTTATGCTGTGTCTTTGCGATAATACTTTTCTTTTACGGGTGTTGCACAATCTGACGCCTGACCGCCGAGGTCGAATTTTCCACCCTGAAAGTGGTCCTGGGGGTTGTAATCAGGCAGATTCCTCAACTTTCTCTTGAGGCTTTGATTTTTTAAGATCGTATGTCTCCCTCACCTGCTGTTCTATTATATCAGCCATATCAGGGTGAGCTTTCAGGAAAGTCCGCACGTTTTCACGACCCTGCCCAAGCCTTTCTCCATCGTAAGAATACCATGCCCCGCTTTTTTCGATGATATCTACCGCTGTAGCCAGGTCGATCAGAGAACCCTCTCTGGAGATTCCTTCGCCATAGTATATATCAAACTCGGCGGTCTTGAATGGCGGAGCTATTTTGTTCTTGACTATCTTCACCCTGGTTCTGTTTCCGATAATCTCTGCCCCTTCCTTGAGAGAAGCTATACGCCTTATATCCATGCGCATTGTTGAATAGAACTTGAGGGCATTACCGCCGGTTGTGGTCTCAGGACTGCCGAACATCACCCCTATTTTCATGCGGATCTGGTTTATAAAGACCAATGCGGACTTGGTGCGATTGATATTGGCTGTGAGTTTCCTCAGGGCCTGAGACATCAAACGGGCCTGAAGGCCCATATGCTGGTCTCCCATTTCACCCTCTATTTCCGCCTTTGGGACCAGGGCAGCCACTGAATCCACTACTATTAAATCTACTGCTCCACTACGCACCAAAGCGTCGACAATCTCCAGTGCCTGTTCACCATAGTCGGGCTGAGAGATCAAAAGGTCCTCGGTATTTACGCCAAGCTTGCCGGCATAAACCGGGTCCATGGCGTGTTCCGCATCAATAAAGGCGGCTATGCCACCCAGTTTCTGGGCTTCGGCAATCATATGAAGTGCCAGGGTGGTCTTTCCTGAAGACTCCGGACCGAATATTTCCGTTATTCTGCCTCGAGGCATTCCTCCAACGCCGGTTGCCAAGTCAACCGCAATGGAGCCTGTTGGAATTACAGCGACATTTTCTACAGCGCCTCGGTCACCAAGCCTCATAACAGATCCCTTCCCAAACTGTTTTTGTATCTGGGCAATGGCTATATCTACGGCCTTTTCCTTGTCTTTTCTGTTTGGATCAGACATAGTGTCCTCCTGGTAAAATTATTCCAGCAATTAGATAGCTGATTAATCTTAACTCAAATGGGGAAAAAATCGATAGACGATGATCCACTGAAGGTATTGAGCCGAAGCCATGGCCGCTGCCTGGATTTTCTGCCGGAAATCATCATGTATTGTCCCTCAGGTTTATTAAATAGAAACTCATTGTACAAACTGCAAGCCAAAATAGTGAAGCTAATAATTCAGGGGGATAACGGCCCCGCAGCCACCCTCAACAAAATTTTTACCCCAGCTCTTTTTGAACAGGTCTATGGCTACCCCCCCGGTACAGTGGCTTGGAGCGACCTTCTCTACACCAAGCCCCTTAAGCTTTCGGATGATTTCACGAACTTGCTCAGAAGACGTCCCAGCGAGGTGAAATCCCCCAACTACCATATAAATACCCTTTTTGTGAAGACCTTTCACCTTCTGGGCTATCCGCACTATGCCGGGATGCGCGCAACCGGTTATAATGACAAGGCCTTTTGGGATTTCCAGGACAAGGCTTTGCTCTTTGATCCATTCGCCCATTTCTCCGGTTGAGTGAACCTGGGCGAAAAGCTGTGCCGGTTCACCCACTGTCTCTATACGCGCTCCACACTCTTGAACCGCCTGACTGAAAGAAGCCGGAAAGGATTCCGGCAGGTATATAGTAACATCATGATTCCGCTGAAGAAATTTTTCCAAGCCGCCACAGTGATCGGCATGTATGTGAGAAAGGACTATAGCACTGACTGCCCCGGGATCAATGCCAAGGCCCTTCATATTGGAAAGCAGGATATCACCGTCACTGCCGGTATCAAAGAGGATTGTATGCTGGAAGCCCTCGATCAGGCAAGAGAATCCCCAAGCGGTCTTTAGACGGGAGGCACAGGGTATGTTATTGAAAACAATGGTGAGTCGATAAGAAAGGTCTCCTCCAGGGATATCAATGCCTGAATAGGCCGGAGTGCCGATCAGTACGGATACTGACATTACTATAGATTTTCCCAGAATGTTCATGGCTGTCTAACCCCAAAAATCTTATAAACCAATTACATTGTCAATTGAACTGAATATTAATGACCTTAAACCTTGCGCCGCGTACATTGTGGATATTAATCTTTTCCCGCCGGTATTGTATCAACAGAGGCAAAATCAGGTTCATGAAGCGGGAGCAGTATTTCGGCCATGTCTCTTACTTTCAGCATTATGTCGTATGCCTCGTATGCGTTGACATGGGTCCCGGGCGGGATAACATCCATCTCCATTGCTGTTATCTCCCTTGGAGGATAGAAATTTTCCATGATTACGCAGAATCCGGTTATGGCCGCCAGACCCTGAGATGTATCTATAAGTACTGTCAACCCTCCTTCCGTATGGGCCGGCGTATGGATAACACGAATGCCCGGGAGTATCTCCTCACCCCCGGTTACCGTTTTGATCTGCCCAGCCTCTTCCGTGTCCATGATATAATCTTCCAGATATCGGAAATCCAGGGGATGGGGATTGTGTATATGCTCCAGTTCTTTCTCATGTATATAGAATGTGGCATTAGTGCACTTGTAATCATTTTCGCAGTGATCGTTGTGTAAATGGGTATGGATAACGACGTCGATAGATTCCGGAGTCAGGCCCCAGATACCAAGCCCTTCCTCAAATTTATGGATTTTCCCTCCAATGGATCTTTCCCTGTCCTCGGATTGTAAAGGACTCATCTCTCCTGTATCCACCAGGACCTTCTGATCGCCGCCCTCCAGATACCAGCAATAGATAGGTATGGTATAAGGTTGTCCGTAGCCATGTTGATAGGTCATCATACCTTTGTCAAAAATTTTTGTTCCCATGACAATGGGATGTATTTTGTATAGGCTCATATCTTACCCCTATAACCCCTGATTTCAGAGGGGCTTTCGGCCATTTTGATTTTTGCGCATATGACAATTTATGCTGTAAAATCAATATTTTTAACGATATTTTTTAGTATTTCGTACAGAAGCAAACCTCTTTGGTCTCAAGTCCCTGCGTCCGAAATCACCTCTACTCATCGGCACATCCCTTGCGGGCAGGTTAAACAGGATTATAACATTGCCGCCATAATAGTGGAAGGAATATGGCATTTTCCCGTTTAATCGGGCAGTTCAGATATCACCTGAAAAATGCCAAAATATAATCAATAGCTGGAAATAAAATGCAAAATACCAATGTCAGTTTGATCAGCCTGGCCGGTACAAATTTCTGCACACTTGCTCCGCAATACATGCCGGCAAATCCACCCAGGCCGAACAGGAAACCCAGGGCCCAATCCGGCGCAACCGCCATTTCAGGATAAAAGGGCGCTATTGCCTGATAAAACAGCACGCCCACAATCGAAGTTATACAAGTACCCATCAGTGCCGCGCCGGCTACGGTATAAACCGGAAGACCGAAGAAACTTACAAAAAAGGGGGCAATAATGGCCCCGCCGCCTATCCCGTAAATACCGCCGATTATACCAACAGAAAAACTCAACAGCATTATCCCCATGACGCTTATATCAAACATCTGGCCATGGAATTCATAAATAATGCGAGACACGTCAAATTTCTTTACGATGATTCGTGGTATCTGCCTTTGACCTGAAGCATTATCGGATTCATTTGATTCATAGTATTTTTTGACTGTTTTATGGAATTGCTCCTCTGCCGGCATTTGATGCCCATTGGATTGCTTTTTTCCAAGCAGATCTTTTATTAATCTACCCGCAATATATAAGAGGACCAGACCTGCGAACGCCTTAAAGTTCTTTGGATTCGGAAGATACTGTATGCGCAGAATCGCTCCGATTATAACTCCTGGCAGGGTACCTATTATAACCGCCCACGTGAGCGGCCACACCATTCGACCTTCTTTTATATATCGATAGACCCCACTGGGAATCGCAACAATATTAAAAAGCTGATTAGTGGCACTGACTGCCGGTGTGCTGAAGCCGAGGACACTTACCTGGAAAGGCAGGATCAGAAAGGCGCCTGAAACACCACCCATTGAAGTAAAAAAAGAAATAACAAAGGCTGCAAGAGGTGGAATCCAAGGACTTGTTTCGATATCTGCAATTGGAAAATACATTCCTGAATCCTCAAAATTGCCATTGGGCAATTTCTCAATCTCCCTAATGGTCTTGTCAAAGCATTTGCCTTATGTTAAGCATCACCTGCTTTAGGGGCGGCGTAGCCAAGTGGCTAAGGCGACGGTCTGCAAAACCGTTATTCCCCGGTTCAAGTCCGGGCGCCGCCTCCAATATCGAGCGGATTGCGGGCAATTGGGCGGCAATCATTTTTTATCAGTATACCCATACTGAACGAAATTGATTATAGCCTGTGCTTTGCATTGAAACGGGTCTGCTTTTTTGCAACCATCCATACTCCCGACGGTCTGGTAATAAACCATTACCTTTAGTATATACCCTTATATATTGGAATCTAAAAGAGCTTGAAGGTATCACATGCGTGTAATCGTTGTTGGAGTCGGTGAAGTAGGTCGTCACATCTGTCAGCAACTCTCCGCAGAAGGCCACGAAGTCATCCTCATAGACAGGAATGCAGACCGTCTGAAGCGTGTAGAAAGGGACCTCAACATGCTTTGCATTGAGGGAAACGGGGCCTCTGCAGGGATTCTGGAACAGGCGAATATTTCAAAGGCCGATCTCTTTATTGCCGTCACCGACATAGACGAGGTCAACCTGATTGCCTGTATTATGGCAAAGGAATACGGCGTATTGCGCCGTGTGGCCAGGGTCAGGAATGAGGAATATTTTTCCGGTGCCTCTCCGCTGAATCAGCATCAGCTGGGCATAGATCTCCTGATCAACCCTGACCAGGTCATGGCAGAGGAAATACTCAGAATCAGCAAGATGTCAGAGGCCTTTGAGGTGGTTGATTTCGCTCACGGAGAGGTCATACTGGTAGGTTACCAGGTAAAAGAAGGCAATCCTATCTGTAATATAACACTGGCTGATCTTAAGGATCTAAGAGGACTCTATGATTTTGTAATAGTAGCCATCGTCCGGGAAGGACAAACCATCCTCCCCAGAGGGAGCGACATAATACAGGCAGAGGACCGGATTTACCTGGTTGTCAGGCACAAAGACATGGCGGCAGTGGAGGATCTGTTCAATCTGTGGAGTACAGCGCCTAAAAGGGCCTTTATTATCGGCGGGGGTCAGGTCGGCTTCAGGGTAGCCAGGGCCATGGAAAAGCAAAAAGTAGATGTAGCCCTTGTAGAGGCCGACCCGTCGAGATGCGAGTACCTTGCCGAGCATTTGAATAATGCCGTCGTACTTAACTTTGACGGTCTGGACGCCCGTGATTTGCTGTCAGAAGGAGTAGACACCACGGATCTCGTAGTGGCTGTCACAAATGAAGACACCACAAATATCCTTTCCAGCCTCCTTGCCAAGTATCACGGTGCAAAGAAGTGCATAACCCGTATAAGCCGTCCTGATTTTATTCCGCTTCTTGGAAAACTGGGAATAGACGTTGCACTCAGCCCGAGGCTGGTAGCAGCCAATATGATTTTACGTTTTGTAAGGCGGGGCGCTATAATTTCAGTGGCCACATTGCTCGGGAGCGAGGCGGAGGTGGTGGAGCTGGTGGTCCCTGATCGTTGGTTACATATAGATAAGCCATTAGGATCTATCGGCTTTCCTGAGGATACCAACCTCGGGGCAGTGGTCAGGCAGGGAAAGGTGATAATACCCTCTGGAGATACTGTTCTTGATGCTGGAGATCGGCTGATAATTTTCAGTATGAAGAAGGCGATTCCCCTGGTGGAACAGTTCCTGGCATCATGAGACTGGGTACTATCGGCGCCCTATTGGGTTGGCTCCTTATCTTCCTCTCTGTCGCCCTCCTGTTACCCATAGCGTTCAGTATATATTATGACGATGGGAACTGGCGTTTCTTTGTCATCTCCAGCGCCATCGGGTTCCTGCTGGGAGGAACGCTGGCCTGGTCCTGTGTCTCAGAGCCGGAGATGGGCCACAGAGAAGGTTTTGCCATTGTGGCCTTTGGCTGGCTTGCCGCCGCCGCCCTGGGGGCATTGCCCTATTATCTCTCCGGTGCCATACCGAGCTATCTCAATGCCTGTTTTGAATCCATGTCCGGTTTTACCACCACCGGCGCCACTATATTGGGGGAGGTTGAGGCCCTGGGACCCAGCCTGCTTTTCTGGAGGGCGCTCACCCATTGGCTGGGGGGAATGGGGATTATAGTCCTTTCTCTGGCCATCATGCCCATACTGGGGATCGGGGGCATGCAGCTCTTTCAGGCGGAAATGGCAGGTCCTACTAAAGATCGCCTTGTTCCCAGGATACAGGATACGGCCCGAATCCTGTGGAGTGTATACTTCATACTTACCGCGGTGGAGACAGGACTGCTTATGATGGCCGGCATGGGATTCTTTGATGCCATCTGCCACGCCTTCTCCACCCTGTCTACCGGCGGATTTTCCACCAGGACTGAAAGCATAGCCGCATTTCATAATCCGTGGATCGACAGCATTATAACCGTGTTTATTATCATTGCCGGAATAAACTTCTCTCTTCATTACCGCCTGCTGTCAGGTAACTTAAGGGCATTCGCACGGAGTGAAGAGCTCCGCTTTTACCTGGGAATTGGTATTTTTGCCACTATATTAGTCATGTTTGCAAATATCCTGTTCGGCACATATGAATCATGGTCAGACAGTCTGAGATACGGAGCCTTTCAGGTCTGGTCCATACTGACCGGCACCGGTTTTTCCACAGCGGATTTCGACAGCTGGGCACCGGTGTGCAAAATTACCCTGGTCACCCTCATGTTCATGGGAGGTATGGCAGGATCTACTACGGGCGGTATTAAACAGGTCAGAATACTCATGTTCTGGAAGTTTACCAGAATGCAGATAAAAAAACTGATTCATCCAAAGGCGGTGGAGGCGATCAAGCTTGACAATCGCAAGGTCCCTGCAGAGGTGATCCAGTCCATACTGGGATATCTCTCTTTGTATATGCTGGTATTTGTTGTTGCGACTATGATAGTAACCGGACAGGGGACGGACATAATTACCGGATCTACTGCGGTCATTGCTACGTTAAACAATATAGGCCCGGGGCTGGGAGGCGTCGGCCCCTGCCAGAATTTTGCCGGGCTCCCTGATCTTTCAAAGGCCGTTTTAATCATATGTATGGTGGCAGGCAGGCTGGAGCTTTATACCATTGCCGTATTATTTTTGCCTAAGTACTGGAAGGATGTCCACTATCCCAAGTGGCGGTGGAGCAGATCCTGATAAACACCGCCATTCTTCCAAAGACCTGATTTTGCAAAAGGCTCACAGGAGATATTATCATGGCACTCATGGAAATAAATGTTTCGCCCCTTGGAACCGGATCCACAAGTCTGGGTGAATTTGTGGTAAACATGCAGAGGCTGCTCGCAGAGCAGGGGCTTCCATATGAGCTCACGGATATGGGGACAATAATTGAAGGCAATATTGATCAGCTCCTTGCTGTGGCAAAAGCCTTGCATGAAAGCACTTTTTCTAATAGGGCAAAACGGGTATACACGATTATAAAGATAGATGACCGCCGTGACAAAGAGGTGCACCTGGGGCAGAAGACCGGGTCGGTCAAAAAAAGGCTCGAATGAAGCGTTATCTTCCTCTTCTTACGACATTTGCCTTTATTGCACTCCTGGTATTGGGAATCTGGTCCGGCGAGGTACATGCAGTCTGGCATAAGGCCGTTACCGTATGCCTGAGCTGTATGGGGATCGGCTGATGGAACATATGCGAAGAAGAAGCCAGTACATCTTCACGTTACTGGCTAACGCCTACTGGCTTTTCCTATGGAAAAGCCCTATCTATCAAGGACCTCTTAAGAAAATCTGTTTTCCCGGGCTCAATTGTCACTCCTGTCCCGCCGCTACTATGTCATGTCCCCTTGGTGCCCTTCAGAATCTTCTGGCGGCCCTG
The DNA here is from genome assembly GCA_018399745.1 of Deltaproteobacteria bacterium. Lineage (GTDB taxonomy): Bacteria > Desulfobacterota > Dissulfuribacteria > Dissulfuribacterales > UBA3076 > UBA3076. Next base: position 120,845 of record JAGYNZ010000001.1, read on the forward strand.
CGCCCCGGCATACATACGGGACAGTTGCATATCGGGGCATATGTTCTGGGAAGTCTTGGTCTGACAGGCTCTGTTGCGGGCCGGATGCCATGTGGCTGGATCTGCCCCTTTGGCCTGCTGCAGGAATGGCTGTTTCGCCTGCCGGTTCCCAAGATCCCATTCTGGAGACCCCTTAGAAGAGGGCCCTCCTTATTCCTTATCGTCTTTGTAGTCTTGCTGCCCTTGCTTGTGACAGACTTATCAGGCTACGGCTCTGTCTGGTTCTGCAAGTATGTCTGCCCGGCCGGGACACTCGAGGCCGGCATTCCGCTGCTCTCTCTGGATCAAGGCCTGCGCAGTGCTGCGGGCCGGCTGTTCGCATACAAGTTGGTCATACTGATACTGCTCTTGACCTGGTGCGTTTTTACATCCCGTGCCTTCTGCCGTGCAGTCTGCCCCCTGGGTGCTGTTTACGGCCTTTTTAACAGGGTAAGCTGGCTGCAGTTTCGTTTTCATCCTGACCGGTGTGTGCAATGCAAGGCATGTCTCACAGTATGTCCTACCGGAGTATCTTTTTATAACGGCCTTGACGACATAAATTCAGACTCCTGCATCAGGTGCCTCAGATGCCTTTCCATCTGTCCGGCAAACGCCGTATCCATGGAGTTCAGTCCGATACGCAAGGATATTCGTAAGGCGGTTGTTACCACGGGGAGTTAGGGCCTTTAACTTTGTATCTGGGCATTATTCCGGTTTATACAGGTCAGGTTTTATGAAAAGAAAAAAATTGATACTCGCCACCCGCAATAAAGGAAAGCTGAAAGAAATCCAGGCACTTTTTTCCGATCTGAATATTGATATCATGTCCTTGGATGACGTAAAAGACGCCCCTCATATAGAGGAAGATGGCACGACCTTCATGGAGAACGCCTTCAAGAAGGCCAAAGTCATTGCGGAAGCTACGGGAATAATGGCCCTTGCAGATGATTCAGGACTCGAGGTGGACGCCTTTAATGGGGCACCTGGTGTTTACTCCGCCCGCTACTCAGGGGAAAATGCCTCTGATGCCTCCAATAATGAAAAACTCCTGGTTGAGCTTCAGAAGGTATCTTCAGACAAGAGAGGCGCTCACTTCACTTGTGTGATCATAGTCTATCATCCATCCGGTCGGTGGATAAGCGCTGAGGCCGGTTGCGAAGGTAAAATTACAAAAAAAATTATAGGAGACAGGGGTTTTGGCTATGATCCTGTTTTTTACATACCTTCCGTTGGCCGCACCATGGCCCAGCTTACACCGGAAGAAAAAAACAGATTGAGTCACCGGGGCAAGGCCCTTAGAAAACTGAAATCAGAGTTACCCGGTTTTTTAGATTCACTTGAATCTAGATCTTAAAGAAAGATATCAGAGGTAATCAACAATGAAACTTGAGATATACGCAAAGGAAGAATGCCTGCGTCAAGCAGTCGAAATAACCAAGACATACGCACAATCAGGGGAAAACAAACACGGTCCGGTGACAGAGCTCCTGGAGCAAGTCTATCATAAGCTTTTGGAACTGCGGGCGGATGTCAGCAAAAATGACTAGAATATTCTGGGTAACCGTTCAGGGGTTCAGGGTTTACCGAAAATCTGAATCGTTGATTCGTAAGTTCTGAAGAAAACAACCCTGAACCCCCTGAACCTTTGAACGCCTGCGGCGAGCTTTAATGCCGAACTGAGGATACAACAGGCCTCCAGCCGTTTTTACTCCTTTCAAGGACAATGAGAGAACTTGGCGCAAGGCCCGAGTGATCCCTTCCACTGGGCTCGAATATACCCATAACCCCGTAGTAGCCTTGATCGAGATCCTCAAGGGCCCTCTGCAGACCCCTATGAGTAGCAGTATCTGATGCCCTCAGCCCCATTACCGCGAGATGGACCGCATCCCATGCCATACCTGCTGCCAGAGATTCTTCAATGGAAAAGCCCATTGCCTCTTTTCCCATTGCAATCATAAATCTGGTTATTGTAAATGCACAGGGATGTGATACTGGAATATTGTGGCCTAAGAGCAGCGGAGGTGCTGCTGTCCAGAGCCTGAATAGACCTTCATATTCACTTAGCATATCTGATGAAAGAAGTTGAACCGGAACCGCTATATGTACACCCGTTTTCTTTGCAGAACGTAACAATACAGGCCCACAACTCCTTGGACCCCAGGCCGCGATCACCTGTGCCCCTTCCTCTTTAAGGCACTGTAACTGTGAAACCATATCCGTGTCGTGCAACCCGAAATTTTGGGGCGGCAGAATGCTCAAACGATATTCCGGTCCATAGCCCTTAAGCCATAAAGAATCCCTCCTGCCCTTCTGGTTGTCAGCTACAAGAGGACCCACTATTTTGAGGTCGGCCCTGGCAAACTCCCTGAAGATGATCTTTATCGCAGGTCCAAGGTTGGGGGAAACGCTGAAAGTCCAGCGAACGGATTCATTCTTCCTGGAGGGTAAAAGGGGATCATCCCCACATGTCAAAATCACAGGCACATTGTGTGTCTCTGCGTACTTCCTCAGCACCGGAATCAGGCCTTCGTCTGCAGGACCCAACAAGGCCACCACCTTGTCCTGTTCAACAAGTTTTCTGGCCTGGAGCAGCAATCTGCCCGGTTCACCCCTGGTATCTGCTACTACCAGCTCAACAGGACTTCCGGCAACCCCCCCGTGGGAGTTAAGAGATTCCACCGCCTTTGTCGCTGCGAAATGGGCGGCCTGGCCCTCTCTGCGGCAGTCTCCCGTAAGGTCCCATAGCCCGCCCACAGATATCGATAAGCCACCCCTGCGGCATAAAGCCTTATCAGCATTCAGCGCACTTGCAGAAATAAATAAAAAAAGACAGCACAGTATCTTAAGCCATGGAGTTGCCTTGGGTAATCCCATGTTCCTCCTGTTTACAGGGCGACTTTACTACAGCCTGCCAAGCTTATTCTTGGCTACTGTTGCCTGCGGGCTTTTGGGGTAGCTTTTAATAAGTTTGTTAAATACTATCTTTGCGCTCTCCCTGTCTTCGAGTTCTGCAAAGGCCATACCCTGTTTCAGCAGGGAATCCGGCACTTTGTTACTTTTTGGATACCTGCTTATTACCTTCTGATATTCCAGAATCGCCTCTTCATAGCGCTGAATATTGTACTCGCACTCACCCGTCCAGAAATAGGCATTGGCGACCCTGTCCCCGTGGGGGTGTTTTTCTATATAGGTCCTCAGGGTCTCTTTGGCATCCTTGTATTCTTTCTGTTTTATCAGATCTAAGGCCTGCTGATAGAGGTCCACCGCACCCTGAGCGGCATCCTTCCTGGCCTGCTCCACCTCCCTTGTCACCTTGGTGGAGGCCTGAAGCAGTTTGACTTCCTCTTTCAGATCTTCAATCTGTTTTTTGAGATCCTCCCTGAAAAGACTTGTCGCATCCTCCTCCTGCTCACTTTTGTGACTGATCTGGTCGATCATACCGTTCAGCCTGAGAAGTTCCGCCTGCAACTCGTCCATACGGTTTGAAAATTCTGCCTGCCGACTCCTTACAGTAGCCATATCCTGCTTTCCGACCGTCTGGGTGACCCTTTTCAGCTCCGCAACCTCTTGTTTCAGAAGGTTAATCTGATTGCTGAAAGAACGATTCTCTACAGACAGACTGTTTATACGCCTCTCCAGCATATTCACCTGGTCACTTGGGGCACAGTGGGCCAACAGCATCGGCAGCGAGGCAACACAAATCATACGCATTGCCTTTAAAAAAAACGAACTGCTGTTATCAGAAAAAAACATGCATTTCAAATTTTTGGACAACTGCATATCAGTCTCCTTATTACTAAGAATCTTGCATACTGAATGTATAAAAGGATCAAAGAACCCTGTTATATCTTTTCGACATTCAAAATCCATAACTGGTTATCTACCTACGGTTCTCTAAAATCTGTTGGGGCCCCAGCTGGCTATCTCCAAACCGTTTAGATAACGCAGCAACATCCGCTGTCCTCTCCCATCAGCATACATTACAAACAGGGCCTTTTCAGGACCCATTCTGGTTGAACTAAATAAAATCTGCTTGCCGTCCGGGGACCAGGAAGGGTTCTCATTGTTGCCCGAACATGTGAGTTGAACAGGATACCCGCCCTCCGGCGATATGCTGAATACCTGCAACCGTCCTTCATTCATACCTGCGTAAACAATGCGATCTCCATGGGGAGACCATTGTGGATCAGTATTGTAGGTTCCATTATAGGTAATACGCCTGGCATACCTGGTTTGAATGTCCATTACATATATCTGTGGACTGCCGGTACGGTCGGACACAAAGGCCAGACGCTTACCGTCCGGTGACCAGGTCGGGGAGACATTTATTCCCGGTCCTTTGGTAAGCCTCGTCTTTATCCGTCCCTTAAGATCTATAATATATATATCCGGGTTCCCGTCCTTGCTGAGGGTTACGGCAAGGCAGTGGTTGTCGGGATGCCATGCGGGGGCTATGTTCAGACCGGAATATTTGGTAAGCCTGTATATTTTCCCGGTTTTTGTATCCTTTATGTAAAGACATGGCTTCCCGCTCTTGTAAGATGTATAGACAATGTATTTCCCGTTTGGGGAGTACTGCGGAGATATGGTAACGCCCTTATCAAAGGTCTCTCTCCTTACGTTGAATCCGTCAAAGTCTGATGTATAGACCTCTTTGATTCCACCTTTTTTGGCTATGAAGGTGATCTTGGACAGGCTTACCCCGTGCTTTCCTGTTATTGCCATTATTATGAGGTCACAGAAACGATGGGCCATCATTCTGTAATCCTTGACTTTCCCGTTATATCTTCTTCCCTGTATCATGGACCCGGTAGACATGTCGAACAGCCTGAGTTCGGCTATCAGGGAATCGCCTTTTTTCTCCATGGAACCCCTGACCAGATAGTCCAGGCGAAATTTACTCCAGTCTGCACCCTGCCTGTATCCATATCTGGCTGGATCAAGAACTGAAAAGTAGCCGTGAAATATAAGGTCATTAGAGAGTACTTCTGAAATCTTACGGCCCAGGAGATCATTCTCAAAGGTATTAGGCGTAACATCTAAATAAGGGACAGCAATAGGGATCTTTTGCAGATAAGGCGAGGTTATATCAATATAGAGCCTCGCTCCAGCGGAAGAGTGACTGAATATCACAAGAAGGAAAAAAAAGATCCGGCAAAATGTCTTTGTGTAAATATTCTTATCTTTCATAATTTATAACTATAATCCCACTTCACCCGGTTTAAACCTGATTCCTATCTCCAGCGGACCGGGCCTTAAGGCCTTAGGCAACGGGGGAAAAGGGGCTGCCCTTTGTACTGCCCCCATGGCCGACCGGTCAAACAGGGCATGACCTGACTTGTGTTCGTATTCGGCCTCAAGTACCGTCCCGTCCTGAGAAATTCGGACTATCACAATGGATGTAAGCCCTGTCTTGTCAAGGAGTTGCTCAGGCAGAATCCATTGGTTCCTGACCTTGGCCCAAACATCGATACAATAGAGTCTGAGCACCTCATTCTGCTCTCCGCTCTCTGCCGCTTTTCCAGCAGCCGCTAAGTCGGACTCCTTTTTCCTGTCCTCAACGCTGGATTTTAAGGCGCTCAATCGGGCCTCCAGCTCTTTTTCCTTTACCTGTTCTTTAATATTCTTTAACCTCTTATTCAAGAGTTTCTCTGCTTCTTTAGTATCAACAGGTTCTGGCTCAGGTCTCTTAGTGATCTTAGGCTCCTTGGGTCGTAAGGATACTGTCTTTTTCGGTTTTGGCTTTGACTTCTGAGGCGGTGGCGATACCTTGACCTCTTTTTTCTCGACTTTTTTGATCTTTGGCTTTGTCTGAACGCTTGGGGCCGGCCTCTTTGGTTCGGCCTTCTTTGGTAAGGGCTGATTTACCTTCTCAAAAAGTTTCACGGTATATACCGGTGGCATTGGTCGAGATCTTTCCCATAAATTGGGCGCAACCACAGCAAGTAACGCCAGCGCGAGGTGTATTCCGATGGCCCATGTAAACGCGGACTTCCAATTCTCTTTAACCGGCCCTGCTATTCCCTTTTTTGACATTCTACTTTGACTAAGATCGTTTGTAGGTCTTTTTAGAAGGCTCCAAGGGCTCTGTTACCAGGCCGATATCCTCTATCCCTACTTCACGAATTGCAGCCATAACTCCGGCAACCGTCCCGTAGGCAACGGCCCTGTCTGCTTCGAGAAGGACCTGTTGGGCCAGCCCCTCGTGCCTCATTTCCATAAGGCGACGTTTTAAAACTTCTTGGTCCACAGCGACCTTGTTGAAATAGATTTCCCCTTTTTCATTGACCGTGATAACTATATGCTTCTCCTTTTGGGGAAGTGACTTGGCCGTAGTCTTTGGAAGCTTAACATCCAGCCCCTTTGTCATCATCGGTGCTGCAACCATGAAGATGATCAACAGCACTATGACCACATCTACCAGAGGCGTCACGTTTATTTCGGACATATATCGCCGTTTACTGTTTCCCTTTCCCTTAATATCAGCCATTCAGTCCTCTCTCTTCCTTTGGTTCCTGAGAAGTCCCCTTGCCATGGAGAAGTTGCCTTTCCACGGTATTTAAAAAATCATTTGAAAATCCCTGTAATTGAATTTCAAGCCTGCCCATCCAACTCATAAAACCATTAAATGCAATAACTGCAGGTATGGCGGCTGCAAGGCCGGCGGCTGTGGCAATCAGGGCCTCGGAGATGCCGGGGGCCACTGTAGCAAGGCTTGCCGAGCCCATTAACCCGATACTGTGGAAACTTCTCATAATCCCCCAGACAGTGCCGAAAAGACCTATAAAGGGAGCGGCATTTCCAGTAGTAGCCAGAAAGGGGAGTGTACGCTCCATGGCTGCCAGTTCCTTCTGAATACCCTTGTTAAGGCTTCTCTCCAGTGTCTCAAGCCATACCCTCAGGCCGACGGCCGTATCCTGAGCCCCGGGACATTTCTGAAGACGCTTTAACTCTTTATATCCTTCAAGAAATACTCCCGCCATGGGGGTCTCAGGCATGAGCTTTGCGTGGTTGTATGCCTGAGTGAGGTTGGAACTCTCCCAAAATAGCCTTTCAAAATCTTCACTCCCAACTCTTGCCTGACGAAATCGCTTTATCTTTGCCAGTATTACGGTCCAGCAAAGGATTGAAAAAACCACAAGTATTGTGAGAACCAATTTGACCATTGGTCCTGCATCTATCACCATGGTCCATACATTTGTATTGACCTCCATCTTTGATGTCCTCCAGACAAATAATTAATGCTTTAAAATTAACTGTTCAAGGAACGTTGAAATTGGAAATTAGAAAGTGGGAAGAGATGAAACGAAAGCAAGCAGGCCAAATTTCCAATTAATTTCCAATTTCTACTTTCCAATTAATCCCACTTGTCTATGCTCATGGACACGGACCTGTCAGCAGCTTTTGCAGATCAATGTCCGGATCAAAGGGAAAGGCCCCCTTTTTGTGTCCTTGTTCCAAAAGAAATTTTACGGCCTTTATACCCTTCTCACCCAGATCCAGGGTATATCGATTCACATAGAGATCTATGTGCCTTTTCATAACCTCTTGAGACATCTCCTGTGCATGTTTCATTACAAAACCCCAGACGGCCTCGGGATTTTCAAAAGCAAACTTGATACTCATTCTAAGGGCGGCATCTATTGTCTGCAATAATTCAATACCCAAAGAACGTCTGGCGATAATTCCGCCTAACGGAATTGGAAAACCGGTCTTTTTTTCCCACCAGGTACCAAGGTCCTGGATACAGATCAACCCAAGGTCATGATAGGTAAATCTGGTCTCGTGTATGACTATACCTCCATCCACCTCTCCCCGGGCAACCGCCTGGGCGATGAGAGCAAAGTTCATGGGCACCATCTCTTTAACTCCTGGAGCAAAAAGCTTCAAAAGGAGTGCCGCAGTTGTATATCGGCCGGGTATGGCAATTCTATATTTCTTAAAATTGTGTGTATCTAAAGGCGCTTTTGCAAGCAGCAATGGCCCGCAGCCACTCCCCATGGCGCCACCCGACCTGAGGAGCATATACTCATTCAGGACGTGCCCCAGCACATGAAAAGATACCTTGCTGACATCGATGGACCTGGCAAGGACCCTCTGATTCAGCTCTTCCACATCTGCTATCAAGGTGGATAGCTTGTAAGGTAAAGACACTTTGTTATGAAGCAGGGCATAAAAAACAAAGGTGTCGTTAGGGCAGGGAGAAAGCCCCAAACTGATCTTTTTCCTGTCCCTGATATTATCCATAATCAACCGCAACTATAGCCATTTGCAACATATTGGGTCTTCCAGATGTCTGATTTTAGTCTGATAAAATCCCGAGGACCTTTTCCACGACTTTGGCTGTTGCATTCATGGCCCGCTCCAACCTCCAGTTTTTTTTGTCGATATCGGCTACCCAGTTACTTATACCTCGAAGTTCAAAAAGCGGGATCTGATAGTGATTGCAGACCTGTGCGGCCGCCGCTCCTTCCATGTTCTCTGCGACAGCCTTAAACCGTTTATGCAAATCCCAGGCCCTCTCTTTGTTATCTGTAATGCAGGAGACAGTGACCATCGGGCCACAGCATAGGCCAAGACCTTTCAAACGATCAGACTTAATGATTCGGCGCCATCCAGACTCAAGCGGGAATTCTGTCTGCGCTTCATCACCCTCTAAAGAAATCGGCTCAATACCAGAAGCACCTTGACGGCCCAGGTCGCCATAGGATTCAGAGGTTGCAAGGCATACATCCTCAAGCCTCACATCCGCCCACTGATAAGCCCCTGCTACACCAGCCAGAATCACAGCGGATGGTGCGCCCCTGCTCTCGATAAACCTTGTCAACTCAAAAGAGGTGCTCCCCGGTCCAAGGCCGCAGACCAGGTATGGGCAATTGTATCTTTCGGCGAGCGTGATCAGAAACTTCATTTCCCTTTTTGTGGGACATATAATCAGTATCCGGGAAAGGGTCATATAGGTCCTTAGCTCTCCATCATACTATTAAGTAATAAAAATGAGCAGATTAGAAACGGAATTTCTGAATGTAACGTCTATATATATGACAGGGTACTGGAACAGAGTGGACCAGCCTGAACGCTTTATACCGAGAATAACCGGATTCGATCGTTTTGCAAGGAAATCAGTAAGTCTTTTCATGTCTGAAGTAATGCGTTTAAGACAGCAGACCTTCAGACTTCTCACTGAAGATCTCGGCACTGAAGATATTGACCTGTGTCTTTGGATCTTTCCAGCAGCCGGGGGCCAGGCCTGCCTTTATACATGTCTGGTCAAGGAAATCAAGCCTGTCCCACCTGTTTTTCGTAGCCACCTGGGGCAGGAGCACACCGTGAAAAGGTCCTTGAACGATATAGATCCCGTGGATGCCTGTCTCGATTTTATTTATGTCAACTACAGGCATCAGTGGAGTGAGTGCGGATATCTCCAAATCTATCTCCTCAAATTCAGAAGGACCCAGCGGGCGAAATCTCAGGTCTTTAAAGGCCGCTGATATTGCCATGTCTCCAACCACTTCATAGAGAGGCCTGTCTGCTGAAAAGGTCCCGATGCATCCCCTGAGCCGGCCATGTTTGTGGATTGTCACAAATGCCCCCCTGTACTCGAGGAGATTGGTATTTGTTACCCTGGGAATACTGAAAGGCAGGCCCGCCAGCTCCCTCTCTATGGCCTTTCTTGCGGTTTTGAGTAACAGCTGCATCTCCGGGCCGGTGAGCTTCCTTTCTTCCATGCTCACAGTCTCCAGTATCTTATGGTCTTCTCCTTAAAATCATCAGGGTGATAAAAGTCCTTTACGTCTATCACCACACCCCTGTCGGGAGTAAGCATGTCTTTTATTGCTGAAACACCGGCTTCTGCGTATGTTTTATGGGCCACTGCGAGTACAACCGCGTCAACATTGGCAGGCAGATCCCTCAATAAACGAATACCATACATGGTTTCGGCCTCTTTCGGATTCGCCATAGGGTCATGTATCATGGGCTCAATACCATACTCCCTGAATTCATGGACGATATCTATCACCCTTGTATTTCTTATATCAGGACAATTTTCCTTGAATGTAAGCCCCAGTATAACGACCCGGGCGCCCTCAACCCGCACCCTGGCATGGATGAGTTCTTTGACCGTCCTCTCTGCAACATATGAGCCCATTGAATCGTTGATACGCCGACCGGCCAGAATTACTTCGGGATGGTAACCTGTCTGCTGGGCACAATAGGTAAGGTAGTAAGGGTCAACTCCGATACAATGGCCGCCTACCAGACCCGGGGTAAAAGAGAGAAAATTCCACTTCGTGCAGGCCGCCTCCAGTACTGATTTGGTATCAATGTTCAGGCGATTGAAAATAATTGCCAGCTCGTTCATAAGGGCAATGTTGAGATCCCGCTGTGTATTTTCTATGACCTTGGCTGCTTCAGCCACTCTTATGCTCTCCGCCCTGTAGACGCCTGCCTCCACTATGAGTTCATAAGTGCTCGCCACCTCTTCCAGTGTATCACGATCTTGAGCCGCCACAACCTTTACTATGTTGGTCAGGGAGTGTTCTCTGTCTCCTGGATTTATCCGCTCAGGTGAGTAGCCCACCTTGAATTCTTCGCCATACTTGAGTCCTGAGACCCTCTCAAGAATAGGGCCGCATGTATCCTCAGTCACACCTGGATATACTGTTGACTCGTATACTACAATAGCTCCGTGCTTCAGGTTTTTTCCGACAATTTCTGACGCGGAAACCAGGTATTTGAGATCAGGCTGTTTATTGGCGGTAATCGGAGTAGGTACAGCTACAACGACCAGATCTGTTTCTTTTATTGCAGCAGGGTCGTTTGTTAAACTCAGAAGCACCGCCTGCTCGAAGTCTGCGCGTTCAACTTCTGCGCTAGGATCAAGGCCCTTTCTGTAACTGATTATCTTGTCTTCAGATATGTCAAAACCTATGGTCTTTATCTTCTTGCCAAAGGCTATTGCCAGCGGGAGTCCAACATAACCCAATCCAACTACTGCCACTGAATTTACCGCCATGTTATAAATGCTCCTTATAGATAACTGTTTTGCAAAAATCCTAAAACAGGATTCAGCTCAAAAAAATTCAAAGATGCAGATTGCAGAATTTTCCGAAAACGAAACGCATTCTCCTTGCGTCAAACCGGCTGAAAAACTGAACCAGCGATATGAAATGAATTTTCTGCAAAATCATAAATGTTTAATATATATCGAACAGAATGTTATACAATGTTAAATAAAGGTGATATCAGAAAGGCCATGGTCTTGGCAAGCAACTTGTGTCAATTTACCCGAGTCCCTGGCAGGAATGGAGCGTAATCGTGAATCTGGAAAACATAAGCAGTTTATTAAAAAGCAGTTTTTCTCCGGAGAAACTGGTCATTATTTTGGGCCTTTTATTGGTGTGTTTTGTAAGTTACTACGCTATCAGAAGATATCTGATTCAAGGGTTGCAGTATATCTTTCGCCGGACGGAATATAAATGGGATGATATCCTTATTGAAAAGGGCGTATTCAACCACCTGGCCTACCTGGCCCCCGCAATCGTACTCTACTACGGCATGCATCTCTTTCCCTCCATTACAGGGCCTGCGCAGAGAATTATAGGTGCGTATGTCTTTATCAATATTATTTTGTGGTTAGGCAAATTATTGACTGCTGTGGAGGCAATATACAATACATTTCCCATATCAAAAAAATATACAATTAAAGGATACATTCAGACATTAAAGATAATCTTTTATATATTAGGCTTAATAATAGCAATCAGCCTGATTATAGACCGATCCCCATGGGTACTTCTGAGTGGAATAGGTGCCATTACCGCTGTATTAATTTTCGTGTTCAAAGATACTATCCTGTCCTTTGTGGCAAGCATACAGATATTAATGAATGATATGGTCAGGGTCGGTGACTGGATAGAGATGCCCAAGTATGGAGCTGACGGTTCCGTCATAGACATGGCGCTTCATACCGTAAAGGTCCAGAACTGGGATAAGACAATAACCACTATTCCGACATATAAATTGATAGAAGATTCCTTCAAGAACTGGAGGGGCATGAGTGATTCAGGTGGCAGGCGCATTAAGCGCTCTATTCTGATAGACCAGACCAGTATTCGATTCTGCGATGACGAGATGATTGAGAAGTATGAAAAGATACAGATACTGGCTGAATATGTAAGACGTAAAAAGGCAGAGCTGGATGCGTACAATAAAGAGCACGGCATAGACACCAGCCAGGTCGTAAACGGCAGAAGAATGACTAATATGGGAACCTTCAGGGCCTATGTGATAGCATATCTTCGCAACCACCCGAAGATTCGACAAGACCTGACCTTTCTGGTGCGCCAACTGGCCCCGACACCCGAGGGACTTCCTCTGGAAATTTACGTGTTTTCAAACGATATCGTGTGGGCAAACTATGAAGCAATACAGGCGGATATTTTTGACCACATACTGGCTGTGGTACCGGAATTTGGAATCAAGGTCTTTCAAAAGCCATCCGGATACGACTTAACAAAGATATCCGGGTTGGTCAGACACTATAATGAGCAATAGACCTTCCACACTATCCAAATCCCGATTCCTGGCGGGCCTGCAATGCCCACTGAGACTTTGGCACCAGTGCTATAATCGCGAACTGGCGGATCCGGTTCCGCCAATGCAGCAGGCCCTGTTCGACAGCGGTCATGAGGTCGGGCGCATGGCCACTAAATGCTATCCGAGTGGCATTTTGATCCAGGAAGATTACCTGCATCATGAAGAGGCGGTCCGATCAACCATTGATGCCATGAATGATCCGGAGGTGCAGGCGATTTTCGAAGCCGCTTACACAGAAGGCGGTGTGAGGGTTCGTGCGGACATCCTTGAGCGGGTTCCTGCAGGGGGCTGGAATCTTATCGAAGTAAAGGCCTCAAGCGGTGTCAGGGAAGAATATTCAACCGATGTGGCCGTCCAATACCATGTACTGCAAATGGCAGGGATCAACCTGAATCGAGTTTATTTGATGCATATCAACCGGGAATATGTGTTCGACGGCATGGAGCTGGATCCTGACGGATTTTTTATTCTCAAAGATATGACGGATGATGCAGTTGGACTTCAGGATTTCGTTCGAGAAAACCTCTCACACCTCAAGGAAATGCTGTCTATGGACAGGCCTCCGGTTATCCAGCCTTCACGCCACTGCCATCAACCCCACGCATGCGAGTTCTGGGGGCACTGCACTCGGAATGTGCCTGAAAATTGGATTCTCCAACTGTCCGGCATTCGGCAGGAACGTTTTGAAGATCTGACCGCAAGAGGTGTTTTTACTATCGACAACATTCCGAAGTTTTTTCCCCTGACGGCGATTCAGCGGCGCATCCGCGACTGTATCATCGAATCGCGGGAACATATCGACCCCGCCCTTCATGATGCCTTGGATGATGTCAGTTTTCCGGTCCATTTTCTGGATTTCGAAACGGTCAGTCCGGCTATTCCGCGATATACCGGGACAAGGCCGTACCAAATATTACCTTTTCAGTGGTCCGATCACATCCTGTACTCAGATGGGATAATCCAACATAGAGAATTTTTGTGCGATGAGGATATCGACCCCAGAGCGGATTTCACAAAATCGGTCCTGGATGTCCTTGGTGAAGAGGGTACGATTTTTATTTATGCGGCATATGAACAGCGGGTTTTGCGCGATCTGGCAGGACATCTGCCGCAGTATGCCGATCACTTGAACCAGCTCCACAGCCGATTCGTCGATTTGTACGCCTTGATTAAGGCCTATTATTATAACCCGGCATTTAACGGCTCCTTTTCACTCAAGGATGTCTTACCCGCTCTCGTGCCTGAAATGGACTATCAGAAACTGGCTATCAGGGAAGGCGGAATGGCATCCCTGGAATATATTCGCATGCTCGATCCCGAAACGCCGATCGCGAAAAAGAGAGAGATACGCAAAAACCTGCTGGCCTATTGCAACCAGGATACTTTAGCTATGGTCAAGATCCGCGATGTTCTGCTGGGCAAATGAAACAGTATCTGGCTTAGACAAAATAAAACGCCAATACATATTAAAACCACTCAGGAAAAGACAATACCTTCAGCAATCAGCTTACGCCTCTGATTCTCACGTGCTCTGTCCATTGAATGCGTTTATGCAGCAGTTCGATTATGCGGCTATGATCAGGGGTATTGTTATACTGGTAATCGGTGCTAGGATTCTTCCCCGGTATGTGGAATACGCTAACCACCTTTTTTATTCAGCCAGATGAATCCTAAGGCAGATTTGGGTGCAGTTCAGTGGGCAGGAAGGGTACCAAAAGGATATAATTAAAAACATGGGTGAAGAGATAAACAGATCAATCAACTGGTACGGACTTGATTACAAGGAAGTCCTGGAGAAATTTCAGTCGTCGGACAAAGGCCTTGCTTCAAAGGAGGCCCAAAACCGCCTGGAGCGATACGGCCCCAACGAACTGATCGAAAAAAAACGAAAATCGTTGTGGATGATGTTTCTGGACCAGTTCAAAGATTTCATGATCATGGTGCTGATCGCCGCCGCTGTGGTGGCAGGGATAATAGGCGAGCCTGCGGATACCATAGCCATTGCCGTAATTGTGCTCCTGAATGCAGTGCTGGGGTTTGTCCAGGAATATCGTGCCGAAAAGGCCATGGCTGCATTGAAAATGATGGCCGCACCTTCGGCGACCGTCATTCGAGACGGGCAGGCCCAAACCATCCCTGCGCAAAGGCTGGTTCCAGGCGACCTGGTGATCCTGGAGGCCGGCAATGTGGTGCCGGCGGACATGCGTCTGATGGAAGCGGTCCAGCTTCGAATCGATGAAGCGGCCTTGACCGGGGAGTCCGTACCGGTGGAAAAAGATACCGGATGCCTTCGGGAACCGGACCTGTGCATCGGGGACCGCAGAAACATGGCCTATAAAGGCACCCTGGTTACTTACGGCAGGGGGCAGGGGGTTATAGCGGCCACCGGAATGAAGACGGAACTTGGACGGATCGCCGCCATGCTGCAGGAACAGGATGAAGGGCGGACCCCGCTTCAGAAAAGATTGACCTCCTTCGGGCAGAAGCTTGCTTACGCGGTCCTGGCCATTTGTGTCATTGTTTTCCTGTCAGGTCTACTGCGAGGAGAACCTCCGCTGCTGATGCTGCTCACGGCTATCGCCTTGGCCGTGGCAGCCATTCCGGAAGCCCTTCCCGCTGTCATTACGATCTCACTGGCCCTGGGGGCCAAGAAGCTGGTCAGGCAACAGGCATTGATTCGAAAACTGCCGGCAGTGGAGACCCTGGGATCGGTTACCTATATCTGCTCTGACAAGACCGGCACCCTGACGCTGAACCGCATGACCGTGGAAAAGGTCTTTGCAGACGGCCGGCTGCAGGGGTCAGACGAACTGGCGTTCTCTGACCATAAGCTGGCCGCCGGAGATCCTCTGCCCCGCAATACCCCCTGTAATTTGCTGCTGAACGCCCTGGCCCTCTGCAATGACTCCCGTTTGGATGCATCAGGAGCCCTTATCGGCGACCCCACGGAAACCGCCCTGTTTGACCTGGCCCTGAAAAAAGGCTGCCTTCGCGAGGGCCTTGACCAAAAATTCCCTAGGCTGGCTGAAATCCCCTTTGACTCGGACCGAAAACTCATGACCACCTTCCATCCCTGGGAAGACGGCCAGATCGTTTCTTTCACCAAGGGGGCGGTGGAGGAAATTGCGTCTCGCTCTGAAAAGGCCCTTACCTCGCAAGGTCAGGAAGCAATCGACCATTTGAAAATCATGGAAATTGCCGAACAGCTTGCCGGCGACGGCCTGAGGACTCTGGGGTTTGGCATGCGGGTATGGGACGCCCTTCCCGATCCGCTGACGTCGGAAAAAGCGGAAACTGGCCTGGTCCTGCTGGGGATCGTCGGAATGATGGACCCACCCCGGCCCGAGGCGGCGGAGTCGGTCGGCATGTGTCGTTCCGCTGGCATTCGGCCGGTGATGATTACAGGGGACCACCCCTTGACAGCCGGGGTGATTGCCAGACGGGTCGGGATCATCCGCGGACAGGGCCACGGCGTCATGACCGGCCGGGAACTCGCACGGCTTCCGCTGGAGGAGTTCGAAGACAAAGTGGAAAAGATAAGGGTCTACGCAAGGGTCGCCCCGGAGCAGAAACTCAAGATCGTAAAGGCCCTGCAGGATAAGGGGCATTTTGTGGCCATGACCGGGGACGGGGTCAACGATGCCCCGTCCCTGAAACGGGCGGATATCGGGGTGGCCATGGGTATTACCGGCACCGATGTTGCTAAAGAGGCCTCCCATATGATACTGCTGGACGACAATTTTGCCACCATTGTCAAGGCCGTCCGGGAAGGCCGCCGTATTTTCGACAACATCCGCAAATTCATCAAATACACCATGACCAGCAATTCAGGCGAAATCTGCACCATTTTTCTGGCGCCTTTCATCGGTCTGCCGATTCCCCTGCTGCCGATCCACATACTGTGGATCAACCTGGTCACCGACGGTATCCCCGGCCTGGCCCTGGCCGCCGAGCCGGGCGAAAAAGACATCATGAGCCGCCCACCCAGGCACCCGAAGGAAAGCATCTTCGCCAAAGGCCTCGGCATCCACATCATCTGGGTCGGGCTTCTGATGGGCGCCGTTTCCATCATGACCCAGGCCTGGTTCATCGACAGCAGCAAGACCCAATGGCAGACCATGGTCTTCACCGTGCTCTGCCTGAGCCAAATGGGCCATGTCCTGGCCGTCCGGTCTGAGCAGGAATCTTTTTTCAAACAGGGGGCCCTATCCAACAAACCGCTTTTCGGGGCCGTCGTGCTGACCTTCGTTCTTCAGATGGCCACTATCTATGTGCCGTTTCTGAACCCCGTTTTCAAGACGGCTCCGCTCACCGCATGGGAGCTTGTTGTAACACTTCTGCTCTCAAGTGTGGTATTTCTGGCGGTGGAGGTGGAAAAGGGAATCAAACGGTCGCGAAACAACGGGTTAAAGCCTTGATGGTTTTCATTTATTATATATGTCGGATACCGACCGTCGCTCTCTTGAATATCACCACATATCATTTTAAAGAGCTTGCCTGTCTGCCCCCTGATCTCCTTGAAAATTTCCGTCACCTCAAGTACGCTGATCTTCACATTCTTGGCACTTCTCCTTTTGGTCTGATTTTTTTGCACACAAAATCATTACCGGGGCAATTGCCTTTTTCTGGTTTTTCATAATCGGGTACAGAATATTTTACACCAGCAGGTTTTTTGGACCTCCATGTATACAGGCTATCGAGTTTTATGAATCTGCTGGCAATAATATCACCGTTGTATATTCGAGAAAATCTGCGTCCTGTTTAAAATGCATTTAATAAAAAACAAATTCCACGGAATATGTCGAAAGTAGATCGCCAGCCCAACATCTCAACAATTCGACAGATTCACATGATCGGCATATGCGGCACCGGAATGGCCGCCCTTGCCGGCCTGCTCAAAGAAATGGGATACCGCATAAAGGGGTCTGACAGTCAGGCCTATCCACCAATGA
Source organism: Deltaproteobacteria bacterium (assembly GCA_018399745.1). Taxonomy (GTDB): domain Bacteria; phylum Desulfobacterota; class Dissulfuribacteria; order Dissulfuribacterales; family UBA3076; genus UBA3076. The sequence continues at coordinate 138,415 of JAGYNZ010000001.1, forward strand.
GGGATGTCCTCAAGAGACTGGATATCCCTGTAACTCTCGGATATCATCCGGACAATGTGGTTTATAGCCATTCCAATGACCAGATTCCAGACCTGGTAATAATTGGAAATGTGATTCGGGCCGACAATTTAGAGGCCGAGTATGTTATTTCCAGGGGCATTCCGCATCTCTCTTTTCCTGAGGCATTATCTCTCTTTTTTTTAGAGGACATGAAGCCTTTAGTGGTGGCCGGCACACACGGCAAGACCACTACCTCCGCCTTGCTGGTTTCCGCCCTTGAGGCCTCGGGTAAAGTCCCTGGTTTTATGGTAGGTGGAATACTTAATGTCTTTGAGTCAGGTTTCCGCGCAGGTCATCCCCCCTGGTTTGTGATTGAAGGTGACGAATATGACACGGCCTTTTTTGATAAAAGACCGAAGTTCTTACACTATCGTCCCCATGGTGTCATCCTTACCAGCATAGAATTTGACCACGCGGATATATATGCCGACCTGGATGCAGTCAAGCAGGCCTTTTCCGAACTGGTTGCTTTGATTCCATCGGAAGGGGTCCTGGTAGCCTGTGCGGATTGGCCGGCCGTGGAGGAGGTCTGCGCTCAGGCAAAATGCAAGGTGGTGACCTATGGTGAAAGCAGGCAATACCAGTGGCAATTGTCTGATCTTTTTGTTGATTCCACTGCTACCAGTTTCACTGCTGTACACCGGGGGGAGATATGCGGCGAGGCGCGGATAAAACTCCCCGGCAGACACAATGCCTTGAATTCTCTGGGTGTTCTTGCGTTATGCCGTCATCTTGCAATGGAAAAGGATACGGTTCTTAAGGGCCTGGGTTCCTGCGCCGGCGTGAAAAGGAGGCAGGAGGTCAGGGGGATAGCGGCCGGGGTCACGGTAATCGACGATTTCGCTCATCATCCAACCGCGGTCAAGGAAACACTGACCGCCCTGAGGTCAGTATATTCCGGCCGTCGTCTCATAGCCGTGTTTGAGCCAAGGACCAATACCAGCAGAAGGAGTATCTTCCAGGATGTCTATCCTCATTCTTTCAGTCCGGCTGATCGAGTGCTCGTGAGAGAGGTGCCTGATCCGGAAAAGGCCCCCCCCGGAGACAGGTTTTCATCCAAAAAACTGGTGGCTGATCTCGAGCACAGGGGTATTGATGCATTATACTTCCCTGATGCTGACGCAATTCTTAAAGACCTTGCGGCAAACAGCTCTCATGGTGACGTGGTGGTGATACTCTCAAACGGTGATTTTGAAGGCCTGCATGAAAGGCTGTTATCCGCACTTTCCACCAGTCACCGGATCATCGAATCATCAGACAACCGGATCACCAAATTCCATGAGCTGTGCAGGAGTTCAAAGGGACCTGCCAGGAGGGGCCGTCTCTATACTGCACACGGGGCAGTGGAGACGCCTGCATTTATGCCGGTCGGGACCCAGGCCACCGTAAAGTCGTTGACACCTGAAGATCTCAGGAAATCGGGGGCACAGATAATCTTAAGCAACACCTATCATCTGTATCTGCGTCCCGGTCATGAAATCATAAGGGAACTCGGAGGGTTGCACCAGTTCATGGGGTGGGACGGTCCTGTTTTGACGGATAGCGGCGGGTTTCAGGTCTACAGTCTTTCAGCACTTGGAAAGGTTGAGGAGGAAGGGCTTACATTTCGCTCACATATTGACGGGTCTCTGCATAAACTCACGCCGGAGCTTGTTATTGATATTCAGACGGCCCTGGGTTCAGATATAATGATGTGTCTTGACTCCTGCATACCCTACCCGGCGGATAAGGAATATGTAAAAAATGCCACTGAACTGACCACACGATGGGCCAAAAAATCCATAGAAACAAGGCCAAGGGGCGGTTCCCTGCTATTCTCTATTGTTCAAGGGGGAATGGACCCTGCGTGGAGGAAACGGAGCGTGTTGGATCTCCTTGAATTTGATTTTGATGGATACGCCATCGGTGGGCTCAGTGTCGGAGAACCAAAAAAACTTATGTTTGAGATGATCGACATTACAAGACCCTTGATTCCGGACGGATATCCTGTTTACGTAATGGGAGTCGGCAGCCCGGAAGACCTGGTTGAGGGAGTGGCAAGAGGAGTTGATATGTTCGACTGCGTAATGCCGACAAGAAATGCGAGGAACGGGATGCTCTTTACTTCTTTTGGGCACATTGTTATAAAGAATGCTCGTTTTGCCAAGGATCCGAGGCCGATAGATCCTTCCTGCACGTGTTACACCTGCAGGAATTACTCGCGTGCCTATTTGAGGCACCTTTTTATCGCAAAGGAATTATTGGCCCACAGGCTTAATACCATACACAACCTGCATTATTTTTTGCGTCTCATGAATGAAATGCGAAAAGCAATAGAAAAGGATAAGTTTGAGGCCTTCAAACAAGATTTTTATTCAAAAAGGGAGATAACCGAATGATGATATTGTCGATAGCTTATGCCATGGCCCCTCCTTCCGGAAGTGAGGGAGGAAATCCCCTTATGGCCTTTATGCCTTTGATCATTATTTTTGCTATTTTTTATTTTCTTTTGATCAGACCGCAACAAAAAAGGGCGAAAGATCACAGGAATTTCCTGGATTCCCTGAATCGTGGAGATGAAGTGATAACCACAGGCGGATTGATAGGCAGAGTAACAGGTCTTACAGATGATGTCGTTACCCTGGAAGTAGCAGACAAGGTAAAGGTTAAGGTTATGCGGGCGCAAATTGCCGGCAAACCCCCTGTAAACAAGTAACCTCTATTTGCCAAGGCAGAAATGGCTGAAGATATGATCCAGCACTTCGTCAGTGATGCTGTCTCCTGTGATTTCTCCCAGGGCACTTATTGCCTCTCTTAAGTCAATAGAAATCAGATCGGGGCTGATGCCCTGAGAGATGTTGCCGATTGCACTGTTCACAGATTTAACGGCCGTCTCCAGGGCCTCTTTTTGCCTCAGATTAGGGACTATATCAGGTGGCTCCGCCGGTGCTTCATCCAGCAATTTATTTATTATAAGCCTTGACAAGTTTTCAAGCCCCTCCCCTGTAATCGCGGAGGTACCCACCCACACGCCGCCGGCCATCTCCTGCAGACGGCTGAAGATTTCGCTCGCTCGCTTTTCAGCCATGGATTCCCAGGCGGAAACCTTGTCTATTTTGTTAAATACAATAAGAATTTTTTTCCGTTTCTGAAGTACATATAGTATCTCCGGCGCCCCGAAATCTTCCGGGCGCAGAGGCTCGCTCAGGTCCAACATCCAGAGAGCGGCCTGTGCGAATTTTACCTTTTTTCGAATTCTTTCAATACCAATTGTCTCTATTGCATCGGGGTCCGGCCGAATCCCGGCTGTATCAATCAATCTGACCAATATCCCCTGGATGTTAAGAAGTGCTTCTATTGTATCCCTGGTGGTTCCGGGAATGGGAGTTACAATGGCTCTGTCCTCACAGGCCAGGGCATTAAGCAGGCTGGATTTCCCGACATTCGGCCTTCCGACAATCAGGACTTCCGCCCCTTCCTTATAGATCTTTCCCCTGTCGAATGCATCGATCATGGAATTAAGGGGGTTTTGAGCACCTGTGATCAGGAGTTCTCTGAGCTGGGTCTCCGTGATGATTTCTAGCTCTTCATCCGGATAATCTATGGCGACCTCAAGGGTGGCTATAGATTCCTTGATAGTATTACGAATGTCTTTGATCCGTTTAGACAGACATCCCTGCAACTGTCTTACCGCAAGTTGTCCTGCAGTGTCACCGCAAGCCTGGGTCAGGTCGAGTACCGCCTCCGCTTGAGCAAGGTCGATTCTTCCGTTTATAAAGGCCCTTTTCGTGAATTCACCAGGATCTGCCAGACGGGCGCCCTGTCCAATCAGTGTCTCAATAATACGACGCAAGATTGCAGATCCGCTGTGACATTGGATTTCCATGACATCTTCTTTTGTATAGCTGTGGGGGGCCTTCATAAGTACGACCAAAACCTCGTCTATAACGGTGTGATCCCTTGGATCACAGGCCCATCCATAATAGAGTCTATGGGATTGTATTACTTTAATTGGTTTTACGGGCCGGAATACAGATCTGAAAAGTTGTGCAGAGAGGGGACCGCTTACTCGAACTATCCCTATGCCGCCCGGCCCGGAGGGGGTTGCCAGGGCAACTATTGTATCCTCCCCTCTGCAGATATCAGGCACTGTTATTTTTTGTGTTCCGTTGCCTGGACCTGGCGGGATTGATTACCACCTTGCGCATGACTCCTTCGCCTACACTGTGGGTACGTACGCCATTAACGGCCTTGAGGGTCAAGTGGACCAGCCTGCGCTCCCTTGCTCCCAAGGGCTGAAGTGTCACCGGTCGCCCCGTTTTCTGAGCCTTTGTCGCCATACGTTGCGCAAGAAGCGAGATAATCTTTTCCCTCTTTTCCCGATATCCCTGTGCTTCCAGCTTAACACCGGTAAAGCTTTCGACACTGTGTCGCACAATACGGTTGACAATATATTCCAATGCATCAAGATTTTGGCCTTCTTTTCCTATGATAAGGGAAAGATCTTCTCCTGATATATCCAAATACGGTCCTTCTTTGTCGTGCCTGATCTCTACTTGGCCGGGAAGACCGGCCTTACTCAAAAGTTCCTTGGTAATCTCCATGGCCAGCGTGATGTTTTTATCCGGATCTTTCGAAACATCTTTGCCGGATTCAATGAAATCCTCTCTGGTTTCAGGTGATTCGAATATGCTGCTATTGGCTTCAGCCTCTGTCTGTACGATCTCTTCTCCTGATTTTTTTTCTTTAACCGGAAAAGTGACTTCTTTAGGGACAGCCCTTATCTTGGCTTTGCGTCCTCCCAGCCCGAAGATGCCTGTGGAACCCCTGGTAAGTATTTTGATTTCAAGATCTTCAGACCTTGCCTCAAAATATTTACATGCAGATTCTATGGCATAGTCTACAGTTTTGCCGTCAAATTCTCTTGATCCTCGTGTCGGTACAGAAGATTCGTTATATGTCATTATATTTCATTCCAATTATATTTCGAATCAAAGTTTCGGATTCTCGTGCTTAGTCGGCCTGTCTGATGGCATGAAAAATCAGTCGGTGAATTTGTTTACATAGTGCTGCTGGCCGATGGAAAGCACGTTGTTAATTAACCAGTAGAGCACTAATCCCGAGGGAAAGTTAATGAACATACAGGTAAATATTACGGGCAGAAATTGCATTATGCGGGCCTGGGTAGGGTCAAGAGAAGAAGGGCTTAACTTCTGCTGTAAAAACATGGAAAGGCCCATCAGCAATGTAAGTACCGGTATGCCCCCCAGGTAAGGAATATGTACCCCTGGTATCATCAGACGGTCAGGGGCTGAAAGGTCGTTTATCCACAGTGTAAAAGGGGCATGACGCAGCTCTATTGATTGAAGTAATACCTTGTATAAAGCAAAAAATACTGGAATCTGAAGCAGCATTGGCAGGCAGCCGCCCATAGGATTCACCTTATAGGTTTTATAGAGTTGCATGAGTTCCTTGTTCATTTTTTCCTTATCTTTTCCATGCTTTTCCTTAAGTTTAGCCATTTTAGGCTGCAATTTCTGCATGGTCTTCATGGACTTTGCACTTTTTTGTGCCAAAGGCCAAAAGGCAATCTTGATCAGTATGGTAACAACAATTATGGCCAGGCCATAATTGTGAATATATCGATACAGAAATTTGAGGAAGTATAAAAGGGGTTTGGCAATTGGATCAAACCAGCCAAAATTTATGGCCCTGGAAAGATTGTGCCCCAGATCGTTCAAGCGGTCGATATCTTTTGGTCCGAAATATATTCCCAGATTTAAGACCTCAGCGCCTTGCCCCGGGGTCTCAGGAGACGGATTGAGTGCAGTCAGCCGGCTCTCGGTAAGACCATCCGGCTCTTTCTTCTCAATCAATACTTTACAGGGCCCCTCTTTAACAAGCGGGATCAAGGCTGTCAGAAAATAGTCGTCGCCGTAACCCATCCAGTCAATCGGACCTGTGTAGGCATGTTTTTCTCCAACATCGTCCAGTTTTATTTCATGCAACTCATTGTCGGCGTAATATGAAGGACCTGTAAATGTGAATGTACTGACTTTCGTGCCGGGTTTATTATATAAGGATAACGTACAAGGGATAGTCCCCGCCCCTGATAAATAAACAGACATATCTATCCAGTAACTTCCCTGGTGAAAGGTGTATGCCCTTGTAATTTCAATTCCATTGGACATTTTGTAAATAAACTTCAGTTGTGCTTCCTCACCCGCCTGGGTTAGTTTCAAATTTTCTTTATCCGGCACAAAGAACTGAGAAGACAGGTCTAAGGGCGGCTGAGATTCCACTTGTATTCCAAGAGTGAAATATGGAGGAGAGACATTGATCAAATCCACAGGAGGGGCATCATCTGAAAGCGTTGTCGGGTATTGCTTCAAGAGGTATTTTTTAACTACTCCCCCTTTTTCTGAAAAAACAAGTCGGTAAAGATCCGTTTCCACTGTAACATCTTTTGCCTTGCGAAGAAGTGCCTTTTCGTCAACTGGAGTATCAGAAGTCCTTATGGCATTCAGTGAAGAAGTCTGTAAAATTCCATCAGCGTGGATTCCTTTCCCGTATTCATGGTCTGGGACTTGTTCTCTCTCACCTGGGGCGGGACTGGTCTCAAAACTGGTTTCTTCACGAGGTGGTTGTGAAACATCGCCACCAAAGAAGTATTGAAAAACAACCAGGACCGCTATAGACAAAACTAACGCCAATAATGTACGTGAATCCATGTTATTAAACCTTAATGATCAGTGCCCGTAAATTTACAAACGGCTAATCAAGCAAACATTTTTTGCTGTAAAGGACCTTCTTAACGTAAACAGGCAATCAGGGGACAGGGTCGTATCCGCCCGGAGTCCAAGGATGACACCTTAAGAGTCTTTTGGCAGTCAACACAATACCTATAACAGGACCGTGTTTAACAATGGCCTCCTCAGCGTATTGAGAGCAGCTTGGAAAGAAACGGCAAGACCTTGGTAAAATAGGAGAAAACAATAGTCTATATATTCTAATGAAAAAAATTATGAATTCACTCAATATGAACTTAATATTCAATTGTTAACACCTTTTCAAGACCTCAAATGCCTTAATAAGATTGCCCTTTAATTCATTCAAATCAAGGTGAAAAATCTTCCTGTATGGCACAAAAACCAGATCATGACCAGCAGGGAAAATCCGCTTGTTAGTGCGGAACAGCTCCCTGATCAACCTTTTGGCCCTGTTTCTTTTGGCAGCTTCACCAATTTTTTTTCCGGCACTGATACCGAGTCTACAGTAGGGCAAATCGTTCCCTGCAACTATGATAGTAAGGCCGGGCAGCTTTATCCGTCTTCCCTTTTGATAAACCCTGATAAAATTTTCCGCACCTGTCAATCTCTCTTTTTTTGATAAAGATTGGATGTGTAAGGACTGCCTCATCTTAATTGTGAGGTGATTTTTGTTTTACGTTCAGAAGGCCTGCCTCACAATATTTCTTATGCCGACAAGACTTGTCTCCCCTTTGCCCTGCGCCTGTTCAGTATCCTTCGGCCGGCCTTTGTACTCATACGTTTACGAAATCCATGGGTCCTCTTTCTTTTTAAATTGCTGGGTTGAAAGGTCCTTTTCATATCAATAAGCTCCCTGTGATCGGCTAACTTTGCTATTATTGTCGAATTTTGAACAGCCTGTTTCCGGCGGGATTATAGCAAACAGCCTATTATTCTGCTTCTGTTTTTTTATCTCTATATATCTAAACTATAAACAAATAAATTACCTTTGAATACAAAGAAAAGTCCAAAACATGATTCCATTGAAAAAATCAAGTATGCAAGACGCAAAATTTTCCAAGAATGAGAAATATTTATAGTATATCACCATGACCTGTCTGCACACAGAGCACAGGCGGGCCGGAAAATTTAAGCAGTACCGCGGTATGGTTTCTTTCAAAAGAAATCATGTTTCATTTATATACTTTCATATGGCAGGACTGCTAACATCAAAAAAGACATTGTGTCTAAATATCTATCCACAAAAAAAAGTCTTAGAAAAAGTGTTATTTTATTAGTATAAATGTCCAATAAGCTGTAAATTCATACCCACATGCTGAGTATATGTCAAGATAAGTTGCTGAACCGGTCGGCCGCTTGCAAAACCCATATTCGATCGGGATTGCCGTTCCCGGATCGATGTTCTGATGGCTGAAATGCTAACCGCGCCTTGCCCTTGAACAAAATTTGGGATTTAGCAAAAAAGTCGTATTTGACTATCATTTCTTGCTAACTGGAAATGCCTTTAGTAGGATTTAATCCCGGCAAAAAATATTTTGTTTTTTTTGGAAAAAGGCATACATGGTAATTAAAAGTCCAATATCAACTTACTTAAGGTAATAAATATGTTTTTAGGCTTTCTTTTAGGGCGGTTCTCAAGCGATCTGGCGATTGATCTCGGGACTGCAAATACACTGGTATATGTTAAGGGTAAAGGTGTCGTCCTGCGCGAGCCGTCTGTAGTCGCAGTGCGCAAAGATGCCAGGGCAAACAGGGTCGTGGCCGTTGGCAAAGACGCCAAAATGATGCTTGGGAGAACACCTGGAAATATTGTGGCTATACGACCCATGAAGGATGGCGTAATTGCTGATTTTGAAGTTACAGAGGCCATGCTGCGCTATTTTATAAGAAAAGTACACGATCGGCGGGCACTGATTAGACCTCGAATAAACATAAGTGTGCCTTCCGGAATTACGCAGGTTGAGAAACGAGCGGTCCGGGAATCAGCCGAGTCCGCCGGTGCAAGAGAAGTTTACCTGATTGAAGAGCCCATGGCGGCAGCTATCGGCGCAGGGCTGCCAATTACAGAACCTATTGCAAATATGATAGTGGATATGGGGGGAGGTACTACGGAAGTAGCTGTAATTTCTTTAGCCGGTATAGTATACAGCAAGTCTGTTCGTGTAGCAGGCGACAAGATGGACAATGCCATCTTACAGTTCATTAAGAGAAAATTTAATCTGCTGATCGGAGAGCATTCGGCTGAAAAAATCAAGATAGCACTAGGCGACGTTATGCCGGAAGAACCTTATCAGGAAATGGAGATAAAGGGTAGAGACCTGGTATCAGGCGTACCCAAGACCATAACAATTAATTCGTCAGAAGTGCGTTCAGCTATAGCGGAACAGATAGACACCATAGTCGACGCGGTAAAAAGCGTACTTGAGCAGACCCCTCCTGAGCTGGCGGCTGATATTGTCGATAAAGGTATTGTTCTGACAGGAGGTGTGGCATTGCTGAAGAATCTGGATAAGCTCTTGAGAGAGGAGACCGATCTCCCTATAATTATTACTGACGATCCTCTATCTTCGGTGGTCTTGGGTGCGGGTATGTCCCTGGATAATCTTGATATCTTGAAAGAAGTTATGATCACTTAATCCAGCCACATCTTCTCTGTTGTATATCGATTGTGCCATTCCATACTGGAAATTCAAAAAACCGCATGACGGCATATTTAGTCCTGGCCGTTGTCGTCTTTTTGATCTTTGTAGTGGTGGGCCTGCGTTTCGGTTCGCCGGCAGTTATATCTCCTATTAAATATTTTTTTATGGATATGACGGGCTATTTGCAAAAAGGCCTTTCCGGACCCCCGAGATGGGGGAAAAATTTTTGGCGATCATATGTGGCGCTTCAGGACGTTGAGTTAGAGAACAAGGCCCTTCGCAAAGAGGTAAATCAACTCCAAAAAGAAATTGGCCGTTACCGTGAGGCACTTATTGCCAATGTCCGTTATAGAATGTTATTGGAAATAAAAGAGGATGTCGGCGGCAAGGTAATAGCGGCCAATGTAGTTGGCGTGGATTTGGCTCCATGGTTAGCCACAATTACCGTGGACAAGGGTCGCAAAGAAGGTATAAAGCCCGGGATGATGGTTATGTCCGGATCGGGTGTTGTCGGTCAGACATTGGAAGCTTCCCTCTATTTTAGCAAGGTTTTGTTGTTGTCTGACTATAACAGCGCTATAGCGGCCCTAATACAACGTAATCGAGCCAGGGGCATTCTAAAGGGCGCCGGGAGCGGACTATGTCGCCTGGCCTATGTTGAAAAACTAGTGGATGTTGAAGTTGGGGATCGAATTATTACATCCGGCACTGACGGAATTTCGCCAAAGGGACTTTTAATAGGAAAGGTCTCTTCTGTAACTCAGGGCCCTATTTCTAATCTTTTTCAGAATATAACGGTGACGCCGGCTGTTGATCTGAAAAGAATAGAAGAAGTGGTTGTACTTGTAAAAACTCAGCCCTTTGTGGAGTCGCACTGAAAACAGCCGCCCGTTCAAAAGTTCATGGTAATCCATGGATTCAAACCGTTGATTCGCTGGTTTTAGATGGAAAAGGCATAAGAACAAGAATAATTTAAGGGTGTAACAGGTATGGCACTCATGGACTTTAGCCACAGAATACATTGTTGAAAAATGCAAAAATGGTTGTGATAGGTCATTCGGGGCGGGATAATTCTGAATGATGAATCCTGAACCGGTGAAAACTTATAAAAAGGCGTTGCTGGTTATCTGTTTAGGATACATTCTGCTTTTAATCGAGACAACCCTGGGCCTCCCGTTTCATTTCGGGCACATCCAACTGGATGGTCTGGTGCCTCTTATAGCATGGTATGGAATTCAACATCCTCTACCTGGCGGTATCCTTGCTGTATTGGGTTTAGGAATCCTCAGCGAACAGATGTCAGCCATGCCGTATGGACTTTATATTTTAGTATATGCCGGTGAATATTTGATGATTCGATATATCTTAAATCAAATAGTGTGTGCCGCGGCATGGCAACAGATGATGCTGGTCTCGTTTTTGAGTATTGAAATCGTAGCGGTCCTTCTGATAGGCAGTGGTGCCACCGAACTCCTTTGGCCATGGGGATTTGCGCAGGCCCTGCTCAACGGCATTATCGCGCCTTTATGGTTTTTTGTCTTTGATAAGGCAAATTGGTTTATTTTCAGTCAAGATATGCGACCTTGAGTAAGAAAACACGTGAAATTTAAGATCGAGACAATCTGGCACGTCAAGCGCTTTCACCGGCTGGATCAGGAAGCAAACAAAAGAAGGTGTGATGTTGCCATTCTGATCATGTTTCTGTGTCTGGTTACATTTTGTGCGCGCCTATGGCATTTACAGGTTGTACAAGGTGAGCATTTCAGAAAAAAATCCGAGCAAAATCGAATAAGATCTGTGCGTCTTCAGCCGCCTCGAGGCAAAATTCTTGACAGGACCGGTCGTCTCCTGGCAGGGGTAAAGCCGTGTTTTAATATATGTCTTATCGAAGAAGACATAACGGACATGGAGGCCCTCCTGGCCAAACTGTCTCCCCTGTTAGGTGAGACAGAGGCTGATATTCGGACCCGTCTCGGGTCAGAACAGAAAGGACCTAAATACATACCCATAGTAATCAAGAGGGGGGCTGAATGGGAAGTCCTTTCCAAGATTGAGTCCCGACTCTTCAGCCTGCCCGGTGTATTTATCGAGGTAACTCCCGCCAGAGAATATCCCCATGGAAGCATTGCTCCTCATCTGCTCGGTTACCTTGGAGAAGTCAGCCGGGAAGACATTTTAAAAAAACGTTACAGTTCTGCCCGCTCTGGAGATCTGGTAGGGAAATATGGAATAGAGAAAAAGTTTGAAAATGACCTGGCAGGGATAAAGGGCCAGCGCAGGCTGGAAGTTGATGCCAAAGGACGTCTGGTAAGAGTGATAGACGAGAAACCACCTGTTCCGGGAAAAGATCTGTATCTATCTGTTGATTTGGAGCTTCAGAGGGCCTCTGAGGCTTTGATGAAAGGGCACGTAGGCGCTCTTGTTGCCATGGATCCTCAGACCGGACGGATACTTGCTTTGGTCAGCGCCCCGGCCTTTGACCTGGATGCGTTTGCCGCCGGCATCGATCATAAAGAGTGGGAAGAATTGAATGATCCTGTTAAACGGCCCTTGCAAAACAAGGCCCTTCAGGACAGATATGCCCCTGCCTCCACATTCAAAATTGTGATAGAGGCAGCGGCTTTACAGGAGAGAGTAGTTACACAGCATACGTCGTTTGAGTGCACGGGTAGTTATCGTTTAGGCAACAGCGTCTTCAGGTGCTGGTCATGGCGTGGACATGGCCAGACCAATTTATATAAGGCCCTCGTCGAGTCTTGCGACATCTATTTCTATCAGGTGGGTCTCAAACTCGGGATTAAGAAAATAATAGATTATGCCAGGGATTTTGGGCTGGGTTCCAAGACCGGGATCGAGCTTCCCAGTGAGAATCCGGGATTTATCGCCACGCCGGACTGGAAACTCAGAAAATATAATGAGCCCTGGCAGGAAGGAGAGACCCTCATCACAGCCATAGGCCAGGGTTTTACCCTTGTCACTCCTCTGCAGATGGCCTGTCTCATATCTGCCGTAGCCAATGGCGGCACTTTATACAGACCTGTTTATTTGGAAAAATTGACAGGACCGGATGGACATATCTTCAAATCCTTTGAGAGTGATCCAAAAAATAAATTGCCAGTCTCTGAATCAAATTTAAGGATGATTAAAAAGGCCTTGGTGGGGGTGGTAAATGATGAAAAGGGTACAGGGAACAAATGTAAATTGACCGATGTCATTGTGGCGGGCAAGACTGGTACAGCGCAGGTGATCGGGCAGGATAGACGCCATCAGGATGAAAAATTAGATTGGAGATATAGAGATCATGCCTGGTTTATAGCTTACGCTCCAGCGGACAGGCCTGAACTGGCCGTAGCAGTATTGTGCGAACACGCCGGACATGGCGGATCCATTGCAGCACCGATTGCCAGAGAGGTTTTCGAGACCTGGTTTAAAATTCAATCCCCCTGGCCTGTCCTGAGACATTACAAGAATGCTTTCAATATAAATAGTGTAGATGACCATGTTTGACAGGCGCTTTCTGGAACATTTTGACTGGTGGCTCTTTCTATCCATTCTCCTGCTTATGGTTATAGGTTTTGTCAACTTGAACAGTGGCAGTGAAGCCACAGGATATCCCTTTCAATGGAAACAGCTTCAGTGGTATATAGCTGGCAGTGTTTCGATGTTGATTTTGGTAGTCTTTTTTGATTATCGTCTTCTCGCGGTTTATTCTGTCCATATATACTTGATCATGGTTTTTATGCTTATACTGATAGTTTTCATAGGTAAGACCGTAGGTGGATCACAGCGATGGCTCTCTCTGGGATTTATGAATATTCAGCCGTCAGAGTTGGCTAAACTCGCCACGGTTATTGTCGTAAGCAGTTATTTCTATCATGATGATAAACCAGAGTACGGGCTAATGGATTTATGGCGGCCCGCCCTTTTGATGCTTGTTCCAATTTATCTGATTTATCAACAGCCGGATCTGGGAACGGCATTATTTCTGGTATTTATTTTTGCTTCTTTAGTGTACATGGCTCGTCTTAAGTGGACATCTTTCCTGTTGCTTCTTGGCTCAGCGATTGCCGCTTTTCCCCTTGTGTGGGAATTTCTGAAACCCTACCAAAGAAATAGAATTATGGACTTCCTCTTTCCGGGAAAGGACCCACTCGGTGCAGGATACCATATATCACAATCCAAAATCGCCATAGGTTCGGGGCAGATCCTGGGTAAAGGTTATATGAAGGGAAGTCAGGCGCATTTAAACTTTCTTCCCGAGGTCCACACTGATTTCGCATTTTCCATCTGGGCCGAGGAATGGGGTTGGGTTGGAGCGGTATTTTTGTTGGGGGTATTTTTCCTTATGCTATATCGTGGATTTTTAATAGCATCTCAATCAAGGGAACGTTTCGGGGCCTTTTTGGCCTTTGGAATAACAGCCATGTTTTTATGGCAGATAGTGATAAATATCGGCATGGTCATGGGACTTATGCCTGTAGTTGGTATCCCCCTGCCACTGATCAGCTATGGAGGTTCATCGGTTTTAATTACGCTCGTGGGAGCAGGACTGTTGCTTAATGTCAGATTGAGGCGCTTCATGTTTCAAAAGGGTACGAAGACCAGATAGAGGTGTCAATCAGATCTGTATTTGTGCCATTGTTTCAGTACTTTTCTTACATATCTCCTGGTTTCGGGGTATGGTGGAATCCCTTTGTATCTCTCAACCTTGTTCGGACCTGCGTTATAAGCCGCCAGAGCCAGGACCAGGTTGCCTCTGAATTGTTGAATCAACCGACTGAGGTATTTGGTGCCGCCCTGTATATTTGCTCTGGGATCAAGGGGATTTGAAACTGCAAGATTTGAGGACGTTTGAGGCATCAGCTGCATGAGTCCAATTGCACCTTTTGGTGAGCGGGCATCAGGAACCCATCCTGATTCTATCTGTATTATGGCCCTGATCAAGTCAGGATCCAGATCATACTGTGTGGCGGTCTCTGATATAATTTTTTCAAATTCGGTGTAATTTCCTGCCATATAAGGGGAAATGTGCCTGAACTGTTTTGTCAAACCATAACGCGGATCCGCAGGCACATTACTGAAGTGCCATCTGCCGTTCTCGTCCACGAAGGAATATATGCCTCCCGCACTTGTCATTCCTGAATTGCATAAAATAAGCAGTGCGCAAGTCACAAACAGTTGTATTCCAGAGACCGACCATCTGAAAAATTGTATTGTCGCCATTAAACATTATTTCGGCACCTTTTCCCAATCAGCTAAAAATTTTTCAAGGCCTATGTCGGTCAATGGATGATGGGCCAGCTGCGCTATCACTGTGTAGGGAATAGTTGCTATGTCGGCACCAATTTTTGCGGCTTCCAATACATGTATGGGATGTCTGATGCTTGCCACTATAACTTCCGTGTCAAAGGCATAATTGTCGAAAATCTGAATTATATCCTCTACTAAATTCATTCCTTCATGTGAGATATCGTCAAGCCTTCCGATGAAAGGACTGACATAGCTTGCACCGGCCTTTGCCGTCAGTAACGCCTGAAGCGGAGAAAATACCAAAGTTACGTTGGTCTTTATACCCTCACCCGTCAATTTCTTCGTGGCCCTTAAACCATCGGTGGTCATGGGAATTTTTACAACCACATTAGAGGCAATTTCACCCAGTTTTCTGGCTTCTTTCACCATGCCATCAAAATTGGTGCTGATAACTTCAGCACTTACAGGACCATCGACGATACTGCATATTTCCCTTATCCGGTCTTCAAAGACACAATTTTCTTTCGCAATAAGAGAGGGGTTTGTGGTCACTCCATCTGCCAGTCCCAGGTTCGCTGCTTTACGTATTTCGTCCAAATTGGCAGTATCAATAAAGAATTTCATACTTTGTTACTCCTTTTCACCCTGTTTTTTTAATAATAACGTACGGCTTGCAAAACTCAAGACTTTGTTCTATGCCAGAGTATGGAGAAATCCGTGATTTAAAGATTAGATGTACCTTTGAGAACTGTAAATTGCGAATTTCAGGATTGGATGTATTTTAAAGCGTTCATATATTAAAAATTTATGACTTAACGTTATTTTGAAAGATTGTGGATAGAGGAATTGAATAAACTATATTGATTTTAATTCCTCAATTCTTCAATCGCACATCCATAACAGGAGGTCTATACATGCCTTGGGTAAAACAAGAAAACTGTTCAGGTTGCGGGGAATGTATTGAGGAATGCCCCGTTGAAGCAATCTCTATAAGAGATGAAAAGGCATATATTAACATGGAGAAGTGTATACGCTGTGCCATATGTCATAATATCTGTCAGGAAGAGGCCATAAGACACGACAGTGAAACAGTGAACATTGAGATAACTGCGAACGTACTTAGGGCCAAAGAATCAATGGAGATCTGTGCGAGGCATTTCGGTGATTACGAGGAAGCTCAAAAGTGCCTGAAGAGATGGATAAAATATTATAATAAAGAAAAGGCAATTGCTGAAAAAACCATGGCAGAGCTTAGATCACTTCAAGAAACATCTTAAGGAATGATCCTTGCGGCTCCCCCTTAATGGAGTCCGCTGTTTTTGAATGCCAGATTCCTGTAATTTTTTGTGTCCTTTACATAACTTTCAAAGTCTTTTTCAAGGAGAAACTGAGAAATCATTTCATCGACCTTACCTGCGGTATCAATGTGATAGACACCCCTTTGATCCGGCCCGGCACTTTTTTTAGCGTTTTCAACAATTGTCTTAAGGGATACAGGGGTTATTTCCACATTAACACGGACGGTAATAGTATCTTTCGATTCAGCCATAAGATCTATCTCTCCTTTTCTTTTTGAAAATGAGGACTATACCAATCTTTATTCGATGTCAATGGATTCTGACGAATATAAGTCTTTATACGCAGCCCCTCAAATGCCTGAATAGAATTTTTTCTATTTGGAAAATCGAGTTTTTCATTCATTTAAAAAAAGATTTGTTACTGGTCACCCCTTTCCCTGCGATCCATCAGATTTTCGCTGAATCAAAATTCAGCTGTCTTCAAGGCATGGTCTGAAAAATCCTTGGCAAAGGGTAGGTATTGTGCTACATAAAAGATCAAATTAATTTTTACATTAAGGTAATTATAAAAAGAATTTTTTTATTATGGAAGATTCTGCGGAAAAAATTCGAGCTGTGGCCTAGCCTTAATTCTCCAGTCGGTGCAATGTGCTGTTAATTATAAGTACGACTCATTTCTGGCAGATTGTACACATCACATCTCGGGTTTTTTTGAGCTGATCGAATATCAGACTTTTACAGGTAATAATGAATCTGTCTTCAGTAAGATGTGTGTAATTTTGGAATTCTCCAAAACTACCCGATAGTTTTTTAATTTACCGAAAATTTTTAAGGAGGATGTTAGAATGGCTGTTTATGTATTTGGACACAAGAGCCCGGACACAGATGCTGTAACTGCCGCCATCGCCTGGGCGGAATTGCAGAAGATGCTGGGTGTAGATGCTGTACCTTGCAGACAGGGAGAACTCAATCCTGAAACAGAACTGGTGCTGAAAAAGTTTGGTTTTGATGTACCTGAACTTCGCACAGACGTGACAGGTGAAAAATTCATGCTGGTAGATCACAGCGATCTCAAGCAAGCACCGGACAACTGCGACAAGGGAGAGTTGCTGGCAATTGTTGATCATCACAAAATCGGAGATATTACCACTCCCAATCCGATTTTTGCCTGTGTCATGCCGGTCGGATGCACAGGTACTGTTCTCCATGTCCTGTATAAGGATGTCTACAAAAAAGAAATCCCGCCAAATGTAGCCGGCATAATGATGTCGGCAATTCTGAGCGACACGGTACTCTTTAAGTCGGCAACCTGCACCCCTGAAGACAAAGAGGCTGTTGAGGCCCTTGCAAAGATAGCCGGCATTGATAATCCAATGGACTGGGGTATGGAGATGGCCAAGGCCAAGAGTTCAGTGGAAGGTGTTCCTGCGAGGGATCTGGTGTTCCGTGACTACAAAGACTTCGATATGAGCGGCAAAAATGTAGGGATCGGCCAGCTGGAGTTGATAGCGCTGGACCTGGTGGCCAACATGAGAGATGACCTCTACGCGGAGATTGAAAAGGTCAAGGCCGAAGGTAACCGTCACAGCGTCTTTCTGATGCTCACTGATATTATGCAGGAAGGCACTGATCTTATGGCTGTTTCCGATGATGTCGGCGTTGTTGAAAAGGCCTTTGGCAAGCCACTTGAAGGTCGGACTGTCTGGCTCCCCGGTGTAATGAGCCGGAAAAAGCAGATGGTTCCTAACTTGGAAAAGGCCTTTGCCTCATAGTTTCCAAGGACATTTATTTTCGTGGCCGGGGTATATCCCCGGCTTTTTTTTTGATGATTTTTAAGACCGGAATGTTTATGTTTTATTCGGGCTTTTTGTTGATCTTCAGTATTGATTTTTGCGGCAAAGGTATGAAACAATAATATGATAAACCAATTTTGTGAGAACAAGGCCTAAGGAGGAATACAGATGAGGCAGGATTTAGAAGAACGTTTTATGGATGCGCAGTTCAAATTTATGGATGAGGATTTTGAGGGTTGTATCGCCGTCTTTTCAGACATATTGGATGAGGACCCCCGGTGTGCCAAGGTATATCAGGCAAGGGCCATAGCATGTCTGAGGTTAAATGATAATGATGCGGCGATCAGGGACATCGACTGTGCAATTGAGTGCGATCCGGAAAATGCCCGGCTTCACTATCATAAAGGTGCTATTTTGTTCAAGGCTCAGATCTTGGATGAGGCGCTGAAATGCCTGACACGGGCAATTGATCTATCACCTGAATATTTCCCTGCTTACGCACTCAGGGGGGAGGTCTATGAACGCCTGGGCGACAAAGACGCAGCAGGTCTGGATATGAATAACGCCATGGTACTCAGAAAAGAATCGACAAATGTTGTAGACTGGTAGCTTCAGTAGTGCCACTTGAGTCCCAGATACGCCTCAAAGGGATCGGCCTCTATCGGGCTGTAAGTGCCTGGCACCTTGTAGTTCTCGTTGAATACATTTTTCAGCGCCAATTGTATGTCAAGGTCTTGAATCAAGACATCTTTGACGGTAATTGTAGTATCCAGAAGCCATTGGGGCTCAGTAGAATAACATAGCTCACCCTGTTTATAATAAGATATCATGGAATCCGCATATTGCAGGCGGGCAAAAAAATTCAATCGATCCACAGGACTCCACAGGAGTCCGATATTGAACAGATTTTCCGGCCCTGTATCAAAAGGTGTTTCCCACGAAGAATAGTACTCTTCTTTTGTACCATCTGGTTTTATAAAGACAAAATCAAGGACCCTGTATTTCTCTTTATCCCCGTTCTGGGACAACAATGTTGTATTGGCCCAAAATCGCAGGCTGGGGGATACCTGCCACGAGATATCGAGTTCTCCTCCATATATGTCTTCAGATCCAGGTTTCGAAAAACCGCCATAGGGTTCTTCCTGAATATGGCGACGGATCTCATTCCAGAAAATCGTGGCTGAAAAGGAAAATGATGCGTGTGGAGACCAATTAAAGTTCATGCTGAGATTTTGTATCTGTTCCGGGTCAAGACCTTTCCTGCCCACCAGTTCCTGATTATATGGTGTCCGATAGGCAGTGCCATAGAGCAGCTTAAGATACCATGACGGTCTTGGAAACCAATTGATCCCTATATTATGGCTTATTGTCTGATTATACTGGCTGTGGTTGTCCAGTCTGAGACCCAGCCAGGCATCAAGATGGTTCCAGTGATGCCGAAACTGGCCGAAAATTGACCAAAGTGACGTATTGAAATCTTCTTTCTCTATAAGCGGTGTAAAAAGCGTGTTCTCAGGCTCAACGGAAATAGGGTCTTTTCTTACTATGGAATCGGTAATTTTGTTGTATCTATAGGACGCCCCTAAGGTGAAAAGACCTTTTGTATCCAGCAGTTCCCTGTCATACAGGATTTCTCCGAATGATACATGGCTTTTAGGTGTCCAGGATAAGTCGATCTCTTCTTCCTTGTAGTCCAGTTCGTTGTAATAGGCATTGAACCTGAGATCTGAATGACCTAAAGATTTCTCCATTTCCAGACGCACAAACCTGAATGGTGACTCCCTTTTTCCGGCCCAACTGAGATCGGTTTCAGGCTCCTGCAAGATATAAGAGCGCTCTGCATCAGACCACCTGCCTGATACGCGAAGCCAGTCCTGCCAGGAAAAATTCAGTACCGCCTCCAGGTATTTGGAATCATCCACTCTTGCAGAACTGAATTCATCTCCTACGAACTTTGCTACATTATATTTGTTCTGCAGGGGCTTGAGCCTTGTTGCACTGACTGACAGAAATGCCTCCCAGAGTCCTGCATTTTTTCCCCAATTTATATTGAAATCCGCCTCATGATCTGGAGTTCCCATGCCTGTATTTAATTCTATTCCGTCGACGTCTCTGCCCTGCCTGGGTACAATGTTTACGATTCCTGCAAAGGCATCCGGACCCCATAATACTGAACCAGGCCCGCGTATTACCTCTATACGTTCTATATGGTACAGAGAGAGTTCTTCGTCCAGGGGATTGATAGTCTTTGTATTGTCTGATGTTAAAGGAACTGAGTCATAAAGAAAAAGGATACTGTTTGATACCCCCCTGAGATATGGCTGCGAACCCCACTCCTTGAAAGACATGTAAAAACCTGGCAGCATGGACAGGGCCTCTCCAAGAGTTCGGACCCCGCTGCGCTCAAGGTCTTCCTTTGTGATTATCTCAGCCACGGCAGGCGCCTTGTCTATAGGCTCTGCCCTCCTCGATGCGATAGTTAGCACTGAAAGATCTTCTCCTACAAAGAGAAGAGATGTATCTACGGCCCTTGAACTTTGAGCCTGGGCCAGGAGGAGCAATATGATGACAATGACCTGCAGCAGAAAGGCAGGCATGTTTTGATATATTAAGGATATTCGGTGGTCAGCTATCAACTATATGCCTCCAGTTGCTTTACCCTGGTCCGCAGCTTTGAACGGGTAAGGCCTAATAGTCTTGCAGCGGCGCTCTGGTTGTTGTTGGTCATTTCCATTGCCTGTTGTATAAGATCACGTTCCAACTTTTCAAGGGCTAGACCGTCCGGAGGAAGCCTCAGGGCTTCAACAGCTCCTGTCTGTATCTTGCCGGTCCTCAAAAAAGACAGGTGTTCAGTAGTTACAGGTCCTTCTCCAGCCAGGATAACCGCCCTCTCCACTGCATTTGCCAGCTCTCTCACATTTCCAGGCCAGGTATGGTCCATAAGGACTCTCTTGGCCCCCTGGGTCAGGAGATTTTCTCCTGAAAGTCGTTCTCTGAATTTGCGTATGAAATGCTCCGCCAATGGCACTATGGCCTCTATTCTTTCTCTTAATGGGGGAATGTGCAGAGGAAAGACATCGATCCTGTAAAACAGATCCGACCTGAATTCTCCCTGTTTAACCAGGGATTCAAGGTCCTGATTTGTCGCACAAATCACCCTGACATCCACTTCGATGGACTCATTTCCGCCAATACGCTGAACGATCTTTTCCTGGAGTGCCCTCAGAAGCTTTGCCTGGGCCTCTAAGGGAAGATCTCCTATCTCGTCCAGAAACAGGCTTCCACCGCTTGCGTACTCGAAAAAACCCTGTTTGCGCCTGTCTGCCCCGGTGAAGGCCCCTTTTTCATGACCGAACAAAATACTTTCTACCAAATTTGCCGTTATTGCGGCACAGTTGACCGTTACAAAACGCCTTTTTGCCCTGGGGCTGTTTTGGTGGATGAATCTGGCTACTATTTCTTTACCTGTGCCGGACTCGCCGGTAATCAGGACTGTTGTATCCGCCTTTGCAGCTACTTTCTGGGCCGTTTCCAAAAGATGCTCCATGGCCCGTGATACACATACCAGGTCCTCATCTCCTATAGACCTGTTCAGTTCCTCCTTGAGTTCTCTGTTCTCCGTCAGGATTCTGGATACTCCCAGGGCCTTCTCTACTGCCAGTATTATGTTTAACTCTTCAAAGGGTTTGGTAATATAATCCATGGCCCCTTTCTTCATAGCCTTGACAGCGGAGTCAATAGTTGCATACGCAGTAATAACGATTACAGGACAGGGGACCTCCATCGACTGGATATGATCGAGCAAATCGAGCCCATCCATTCCCGGCATCCGTATATCTGAAATAACCAGATCATAGGGCCTGTCCCTGACCATTGCCAGGGCTGTTTCACCGTCTTGGGCCTCTTCTATGCTATGCCCTTCAAGACCCAGCATAATCTTCAGAATGTGTCGCATTTTGGATTCATCATCAACTATCAATATTGAAGCCATAATTCCCTTAGCATCTCCTTCTTCGAATCACCAAACCACCAGACAGTTATTTCCCACCGCACTCAAGCCGTATTTCAAAGATCGTACCCTTGGGGTGATTTTCACGAAAACTGATTTCACCTCCGTGGATCTCGATGACCCTGGCGGCATAGGCCAGCCCCAGACCAGTGCCTTGGGCCTTGGTGGTATAAAAAGGTTCAAGTGCCTTCTTCCGCGTCTCATTGTCCATACCCTTACCGGTATCTGCTATCTGGGCAATCCAGTTATAATGAGATATGCTGCTTTTTACCGATACACGCCCGTCACCATCACATGCTTCACATGCATTTTTAATAACATTGAGCAGGGCCTGGGAAAGCATATCAGGATCTGCCTGTGACAGGCATTTTTCTTCGGAAATATCCATATCAATAACAACACCCTTTTCTTCCCATTCCAGCCTCAGCCGTTGCAGCAAGTCTTTCATCAGGGAATTCAGCTCAACCTTTTCAAATACGGGCTTACGGGGTCTGGAAAAGTCTAAAAAATCCTGAATAAGTCGATTTAACCTTCTTATTTCATCATCGACATATTCAATCATGGTCGATTTAACCCCATGATCAATATCCTCTTTTTTCAATATATCCAAAGCGCCTTTAATGATTCCCAGGGGATTTTTGACCTCATGGGCCACTGTGAGGGCAAAATGGCCCACCTCAGCCAGGGCCTTCTGCTGAATCATCTCCTGGTATGTCTGTTCAAGGCTCTTACGGCTCTCGTCAAGGGATGCCAGCATATGGTTAAATGCCTCGGCAAGTTCGTTGGTCTCGGGTAAAGAGCCTGGCTTGACACGAGCGTTCAGATCCCCTCTGGCTACTATTCTTGAGGCCTTAACAAGTTCTTTCAGGGGTGCTACCAGTGAGCGGCTGAAGAAAAAAAATGCCAGTAATCCAACGGCCGCAAGCCCAATAACGGCTACAGCATATCTCGTCCTGAGTTTATCCAGCAGTTCATCAATTCCTGAGGCAGTGTAGACTACATACACCTTACCCAGTACCTGATCCTGTGCTGAAGAACCCCAAAAGGCCTCGTTTTCCTCCTGCTGTCTGAGCCTTATCTGGGCAACTGCCTCTTTCGAATCGTTGTGGACACCGGATTCCACCTTTACCAGAATTTCACCCTTTTCATCTTCTATAAGGACCTGAACAACGTCTTTCTCAGACAGGAGGTTATTTGCCAGACGCTCAAGCATCTTTTGATCACCAATGAGCACACCCAGTTCAGAGTTAAGGGCCAGATATCTGGCCAGAAAGGCCATGCGGTCTTCAAAGCGAATACGCAAAAACGTTTCACCCAGGTGAGTACCAACCATGCCCAGGGTAATTGTTGTCATGGCGAGCAAGAGTAATACCCCCAATAACAACCTCTTCTGAAAGGTTAAGGCCCTCATGGTACATCTCCGGAAGACCTGGACTGGACACTGCCTGAGTAATCAGTAATCTTCTTCCATACCTTTTCACTCCATTCTATCTCGAACGGAGGGGGGTTGAGCCTGCATTCAGAACCGGACAGGACATCTCTTGCCAGTTCGGCACCTAAAATCCCGACTCTTTCATAGTCTATGTTAAAGGCCAGAACCGCACCTATCTCCATGAAAAAGTGGTTATAGCCCACAACAGCAATTCCATGGAGCAGGGCGTCTTTTACCAGATGTGACAGTAATGCCATTGAAATTACCGTGGAATCGGGAATAAAAAGTAACGTGTCAATATCCTGATAGGCTGAAGAAAGGACCTTTGTAATCTCATGCCTGCTGTGAACCGGCAAAGGCATGACACTGGCCCCGAGATCAGAGCCATGTTTTTGCGCTTTCTCCACCCACTCCCTGTTTTCCGCCGGGTTGTAAAGAATTCCAATTTTTCTTCTGTCACCGAGCCTTTCCTTTATCAGTTTTATCTGTTCCTTAATGGGTATCCTCAGATCGACTCCGCATGGCTCGGCATCCTCAAGCAGTTTCTGCTGGTCAAGGACCATAAGGGCAATCTTTTTGTCGCCTGGATTTAACGTTGACCAGGCAAGTACAGATGCCTCCGGTCCTATAGCAATCAGCAGGTCATGGCGTTCCTGACTTAAATTATGTCGTATGAGTTCCGGATTTAAATTCAGATAATATATCTTTAACGGCTGCTGGAGACTGGAACGCAGTCCTTCAAGGGCCATTACATAAGGTCTGATCTGCGAAGAAACTATTACCGCTACATCCGCGTTATGTTCCCCGGCATGCAGCAAGGCTGAAAAGAATGACCACAAGAGAAATACCAGGATAGTCCCTTTAAATTTTTTAGGAGGAACTACAGCGTCTTTTCTCATTGTTGACAGCATATTACACTGCGAAATGCATGGGACCTGATACCGTTCAAAAAACCATGGATGCAGGGCGCAAAATTTTCCGAGAATGAAACGTACTTATCATAGGTATCAGTAATTGCAAAATATAAGCAACGTAGCGAATAAGGTGTTTTAAACAAAATCATTGTCTGAAATATTTCTTGTTCTCAATGGCCCTTAGTATCTGTTGGCAGAAACTTCGTATTATTTTCACTTCCCTTGCCCTGAGTTCCTGTCTTCCCAAAAGTCGTCTCGTATTATCTACCCAGTATTCCGGATTTTGAGGATTAGTCAATTCAACCGCTGTGAAGGCCCTTTTCAAATGTTTATACATACCCTCAAGCTCCCTTGTAGTGGCGAGCTGTGGATAGACCTTTTTCCCATGGCCCATGGCCATGAACAGTTCATAACACAATATCATAACACTTTGGGCCAAATTGATAGATGAAAAAGTTGTGGTGGGTATATTAACAAGGGACTGGCACAGTCGTAACTGGGAATTCGTGAGGCCACGATTTTCAGGGCCAAACAGCAGGGCAATGCGATTTTCATGACCCAGGTCAATCAGCTTTCTTGCCATATCACGCGGGGTATGAGTAGGTAAGCGTTGCCGTCCGGTCCGGGCCGTGGTGCCGGCAACATGCTGAAAGGGGCCCAGGGCCTTCTCAAGATCGTCAAAAACGAGCATTGTTTCTATAAGGTCCGCCGCCTCATGCGTGGCCATCTTAAGCATCTTCTCCGAATCAAGCCGACACGGTCTGACAAGGATCATCTGGGGGATACCCATGTTGCGACAGCACCTGGCGGCAGCCCCGATATTTTCCGGATAGCGGGGTTCGTAAAGGACAACGCAGAAGTTATTCAAATCGGATTTCATTTGAATATTACTAATCCCTCAGGCAATAAATCTAATCTTACGGTTTTTTGTTCCGCCTGAATTGTATACCCACCGTACATCAACCGAAAACATCCTATCAGCAAAATGCCTGAATACAAATATATCACAAGCAGATTATTATGGGGAAAAGCTCAAAGGCAGTTTGCATGAGCCGCTGCAGGCCCAAAAGTGAGACAGTGCTTTATGGACACTGAAATATTAAATTATCTGTTTTAAAAAAGAAATTGTTCAGCTTAGCAGGGGGAACAAAAGAATGTCCCGTAAATTCCCGAAATACACAAAAGGGACTGATGATTTTTTGTTTTTCGTGTATTTGGTGGTCTGTTTTATCGAGACCGTTAATCCTCACTTCAAATTTTCCAGATCAGCCAGATCCTGGTGTCTGCCTGTGACCTGCCTGTTCTTTTTCAGGTTGGTAAGATCAATGAAATTCACGCTCACCCCATCAATGAAGACGGTGGGACGAGTTTAGCAGCTTAATATCATTCTCTTTCCCAAATTTTTCACCTCTCTTGACGGCCTGAGAGACTGAAGGCCGGGACATACCGAAATACCGGGCCAATTCCTTCCCGTTAATGCCAAGCTGGCAGTACCCCAAATAACAAATCAAACCCTTGGCAGATGAGAGATCGTTGGCCCTGCCTTTCTTGTGCAAATCATCAGGATCAACCGAAAGCGTGCGGCAAACTTCACTCACTAAACGATTCAGGTCCCAGCCTTGCCTTTTCAATTCCTCCTTATGGGTCAACTCATCTTCTGATAATTTTAAAACTTCATTGACAAAATCACCATTACCTAATATCCGCTCATCCCCGCGCCAATATTCCTTTGCCCTCCTCAACTCAAAAATACCCTCCCAACCACCTGCGCTTCGTCTCAGGCCACCACCAGTCAAATCTTCACGTCTCCCCATATTGAAACCATCTTCAATGAACTCCCTGTATTGCCTCACAGATTCCCTCTTCCTTAAACCAAAATGGGAGAGTATTTCATCCCGGTCCTGCCAGGTCCTTCGCCTGCGACCAACCAGAACACTGTGCCCTGACCACCGGTACCGGTCAAGCTCGCTGATACTTTTCACCACACCGGCCCTGACCGGGTTCAGATG
>JAGYNZ010000010.1 GCA_018399745.1 Deltaproteobacteria bacterium
TTGCAGGTTATCTAATGTCTCTTTCTCTGACAGATTCCTGAAGTCCTGAGATATAAAGATATCTATGAATTCTTTCCATGCCTTTGGCAATAAATTTCTGGAATTTGTCAGTCCTCCTGTCCATAAAGAATTGGTCTTTAAAGCCCTCTCACCTCTTCTGGCCAGACTCAGACGGTCGTCTATTGCGAATGCAACAGCCAGGGCAGGGTCCGCGGTCCCCTTTATAAGAGCTCTCCAGTTAATTTTCAGCCAGTCCTCATCGTGTGCATCAATGACCTCAGCCCATCTAAACCACCTGCCGTGTGGAAAGGATAAGACGAAAAAGGCGTTTCTCGCCAACCGTGAGTATACAAGAAGTGAGACCAGCCGTGCGGAAATGGCCTGTTTGACACCTGGCTTTTTTATTGAATTGTGAGAAATTCTGAATCCGGAGAGTGCAGCTCGGCCTTCCGGGTCTTGTTGGACAGCTTGAGCAAATCGCGAAAAGGTCAGGGGAGAAAGCTGAGAAAGCAGCCAACTCGATGCTTCCTCGCTCAGTTGCGGCGGTTCCCAATCTTCAAAGATTTCAAGACTTGGCTGTTCTGACATGCGTTTTACTCAGGACCCCTTTCGACTGTCCAACAGCAACGTTACTGGACCGTCATTAACAAGATGTACCTTCATATAGACCTGAAAACGACCAGTTTTTACCTTAATACCTTTAGCCCTTATCGTATCAGCAACCAGTTTGTAGAGTCTATTGGCATTATCTGGATCGGCGGCCTTGACAAACGAAGGCCTCCTTCCCTTTCTGCAGTCTGCGCATAGAGTAAACTGTGATACCAGGAGCAATCCTCCGCCAATATCAGCAAGAGAGAGATTAAGACGGCCATCCTTATCATCAAAAACCCTGAGATTCACACATTTTTCGGCTATAAATGCCGCATCAGTATCGTTATCCCCCGATTCCACTCCAAGGAGCACAAGGGCTCCTTTACCGATATGCCCCACAATCTCGTCGTTTATCTCAACCCATGCCTCACTGACCCTTTGCCAAACTGCTCTCATGATTACTTTTTAGTGACAGGTTATAATGATTTCAAAAAAACAATATAATAGTATAAGATCATGTCTCAAAAATTAAAAGAAACCGAATTACATCTACCAGAAATCTCATATGAAGTCACGGAGAGCTGTCTTAGAGATTATGATATCAAGGTCCTTCAGCCAAGGCATGGTTACCGTTTTTCCATAGACTCGTTACTGCTTGCGGACTTTGCAAGAATAAGAAAATTCGATCATATCCTGGACATCGGCACAGGATGCGGGATTATCGCCATGGTACTTGCCAAAAAATACAGTAATGTAAAAATAGCGGCACTGGAGAAACAGAAAGATCTGGCTAGGATCGCAGAAAAGAATATACTTTTGAATCATATGGATCGGCGAATTACATTATATGAATCGGACTTAAATAGAATATCGGAGATATTTCCCGCAGGCAGTTTTGATCATATTGTGACCAATCCTCCATACAGGTCTCCTGGGTCCGGCAGATTGTGCAGGAATTCCCAGGAGGCCCTTGCGAGGCACGAGATCCTGACAGACCTTTATCAGATACTGTCCGCGACACGTCATGCTCTGCATCCGGGTGGCAGGATAAGTCTTATCTATTCTGCTGACCGTGTTACCAAACTTTTGGCCGGCATGCGTGAGCTTAACCTTGAACCCAAGAGATTGAGAATGATTCACCCTGATTTAAATATACCTGCAAAGCTGATTCTGGTTGAGGGATGTAAAGATGCGGGGGAAGAACTTAGGGTTTTGCCCCCCCTTTTTCTAAAGAGCCAATGATTCTGCTGAAAATATTCCATTTGCTGTATTGCCGAGATTTCGCTGAGTACATATTGTTTATTGGAAATCTCGTGCCCTGTAGCTGAAAGATTTATGCTTCAGCACTTTCTGCAGTATACGCGAAAAGGTCCGTAGAGTTAATTTATAGAGGTTCAGGGTTACGTTTCTTTTGTTCAGAATATTTCAGGTAGAGATTTGCCATCGCCTGTTTTAGTTCATGATCACGAACAGGTTCCATCATGTTATTCGCAGCATCCAATGCACGTTTAGGGAATTGCACCTTTTCTTTTTTCAGCATGTCTTTCCTGGATATTTTATGAGTCATCCATCGGGATCTGACCTCTGACACGTTACCTAAAACAAACCTGATATCCTTAATTTTTGACCTTGATGGTAAGCGCGTATTCAGCCCATTAATAAATAGCTGCCTTTGAAATGATAGCTGCTGCATCCAAATTGAGTCAGAGACAACTACAATCAGTGTGTCTCTCTCTGTGAAGCGTTCTGGCCAGGCATTTAACGCAACTTGAGAACCTACGATTTCCTCCCATATGTCCCAAATCATTCCCCGGGACAGTCTGGCACCCCATTCGTGTTTAAGGGCAAGTTTTTCTAATATTTCATTAACTCTAGACGGCATTGTATCGAAAATATTGATATCCTTACATTACAAGTCAAAAGCAGTTTATACTCTATTAGTCTTGTATTCTGCTACTGAAATTCGGAATTGTGAAAGAGACTGAGATATACACGCATTTCCTAAGTTCATTTTCTTAATTGCCAGCTTTCAATAGATATTCGATTTGATAATGCACGCTTTTTTTGAAAAAAATGTAAACTGCTCAACAAACAATGCCAATAATTCTGTTGCGCATAAGTCAAATCGGGTGGTAAATAGGTTTAACAGAGATTTCTCTTAAGGTGAAGCCCTGCATACATACTTCATAAAGATCCCATTGGGTAAATCATGAATCATTTAAATTGCTTTGGAGACATGAAATTGCCAAAACCTTCCGAGGATAAGACATTATATATCAAAATAGACAAGGCTGTCGTCTGATGGTCGAGGCGGTTTTTAAGTTGTTGAAGCAAACAGACACTTTATAAAAATATAGGTAATTACAAAACACTATACAGGGAAAAATTTGTGAAAACCGTTCTGTTAGGGAGGCATTATGGATTTTGTGTATGTTAGCGGGACTGATATCAAGGCCTCACGCATTGCCCTTGGTACATGGGCTATAGGAGGCTGGATGTGGGGAGGTACTGAAGAACAGCAGGCTGTCAATACCATTCGCACTGCCTTGGATTTAGGTATAAATCTTATCGACACAGCGCCGGTATATGGATTTGGAAAATCAGAAGAACTCGTAGGCAGGGCACTGGTTGAATCTGGAAACAGGGATCAGGTAATAATTGCCACAAAGACGGGTCTGGAATGGGATGACCAGGGAAGAGTGGTCAGGAATTCTTCCAAACAGCGGATACTGAGGGAGATCGATGACTCTCTTTACAGGCTCCATACTGATTATATTGATATATACCAAATCCACTGGCCGGACCCTGCAACGCCTTTTGAGGAAACTGCTGAAACTATGAATGATCTTTACAGAAAAGGAAAAATAAAGGCCATAGGAGTAAGCAACTACAACCCGCAACAGATGGATGGGTTCAAAAAGTATTCTGAACTTCATGTCAGCCAGCCACCCTACAATCTGTTCGAGCGGAAAATCGAAGATGATGTTCTTCCATATTGTATCGATAACAATATTACGACACTTGTCTATGGTTCATTGTGTCGGGGCCTTCTTACAGGCAGAATGCAAAAAGACACGAAGTTTAAAGGAGATGATTTGCGTAAGATAGATCCAAAATTCCAGCAACCGCGATATAATCAATATCTGAAGGCTGTTACCAGGCTGGATGAATATGCCCAAAAAAATTTTGGGACAAGGGTAATCCATCTGGCTATAAGATGGTTGCTGGATAGACCGGGAGTAAATGTTGCCCTTTGGGGAGCAAGGCGACCAGATCAGCTTGATCCGGTCTCAGACATCTTGGGGTGGAAGCTGGATGAATCATCCATGGAATCCGTTGATGCAATATTGAAAGAGACAGTAATAGACCCTGTCGGTCCTGAATTTATGGCCCCTCCGGCCTCCTCACCCTGACGGATACAGGATCAGCAGGAAGAGAAACAGTTATGCTGATATTGGTTTATACCTGATGACATACCTTAAGCTTTTCATGGATTAATGTTCTATCAAGTATTGATTTTCTGAGAGTTTCATCGGAAGAAAGTCCTTACACTATATTAATTATGCCGAACTCTGTTATCAATAAATTGGATTTAGGATTAGTATCACTTGGTTTTTTTGTGGCCTTATTTAGTGCTGGTATTGGTATAGGTGGAGGTGCTCTATTGGTTCCTATACTCATATCAGTATTTAAATTTGATTTTAAAAAGGCTACAAGCGCATCTTTAGCCACTATTATACCTATTAGTTTTATAGGATCGGTCAGCCATTTTATTTTTTCCCCAAATATTTCACATCTCCAATATTATTTTATATTTATTCCTATGTGTATATTTGGAGCAATATTAGGAGGTAAATTTCTTCCCAAATGGAAAGTAAACTGGTTAAAATTCGCTTTTTCTATTTTTTTAATTCCTATTAGTTTAAAAATGCTGAATATATTTGACTTAATTTCTTTATTTTATTGCAATTTACCTAATATATTTTTTATAAATGAGTCGTTGATCATAATGTTATTTGGCATAATTATTGGATTTTTTGCCATACTTTTAGGCATGGGTTGCGGACTTCTGATTGTGCCATTTTATATAATCATAATAGGTGTCGACATACATGAAGCAATAAAATTATCTCTTACTACCATGTTTTTTCTCACTTTTTCATCAACTATGATTCACAGCAGATTGAAAACATTAGATCTTATATCACTAAAGAGTCTGCTCATTCCGGCTGTATTAGGAGCTGTTACGGGAGCAATAATATCAAGCCACCTTCCGGCTCCCATGCTCAAACAGATATTCGGTACTTTTTTGTTTTTAATCGCCTGTAAATATATTGTAGAAGAGTTATTCATATATCTTTATGGTATAAAATATAGTAATAATAGGTGTTAGCTTTTATACAATATAGTTTAGCTTTGGAAAACCATGGTCTCAAAATAAGCACAAACTCCACAGTATGCCGTCATCTATATTACCGTCTGCCACAAAGAACAGGTTCAATAAATAGGATTATCTAATTCTCAAGCTTCCTGCAGCTCTTCAGTTTCAGTAGTAATATGAACGTCCTGTTGCGGGTAGGGAATGCTAATTCCTTCCTTGTCAAAGGTGACCTTGATCTTTTCGGTCAGATCAAAATATACGCTCCAGTAATCTCCAGACTTCACCCACGGACGAACTACAAGATTCACACTGCTGTCTGCGAGTTCTGAGACCGCGATTTGCGGAGCGGGATCGGCCAGAATTCTTTTCTCTGCATTAATAATGCCATCCAAAACTTCTTTGGCTTTGCTGATTTCATCGTCGTAGCTAATACCGATTACAAGATCAACCCGTCGAGTGTCATTGGCTGTGACATTGGTGATAACGTTGCTGGTTATCATGCCGTTTGGCACAATTCTCACCTGGTTGTCAGGGGTGTGAAGAACAGTATTGAACATAGTAATGCCCTTGACTGTTCCGTTGGCACCGCCTGCCTCCACATAATCTCCTACTCGGAATGGCCGAAAGAGAATGAGCATGACTCCTGCAGCGAAATTGGAGAGGGAATCCTTGAGAGCCAGGCCGACGGCTAGACCGGCCGCACCTACAATAGTTAGAAAAGACGTCGTGTTAATGCCGAGCTGGCCGATGGCCGCTATAATTACCACAACAATTAGTGCATAATAGATCAGGTTTTCCGCAAACCTAATCAATGTTACGTCCACTTTGTTTTTCTCAAGTAGTCTCCCCAATAGTTTTGATAAACGCCTGGAAATCCAGCGCCCCACGATGAATATGAGAATCGCTGCCAACAGTTTTACTGAGTATTGAGTAACCCAGATCGTCAATGTATCCAAAATATTACCTAAATTTGTTTCCATGTCTCAAATTCCCCTTTCATGGTGATATTTTTGTAAACCATTTCCATAGGGCACTTTTCCATTTTAAAACGTCTTTCTGGATAAGCCAGGCCATCACAAACCGAATACTTTTTTCAGGATATCCGTAGTCCGGGCTGCAGGGTTGGTGCGTATTTTCTCTTCCTCTTCTCCCAGCAATGTGAAAAGCCCGTCAAGGGTCTTATTGGTTATATAGTGATCCAGATCAAGGTCCGTGCCTGCTATTAGAGGTTTTACGGCCGGATAATCCACAAGAGACTGATAGGTCTGGGTTACACCCACCTTTTGGGAGGTATCATGAACTATGGGCCGGAACCTTTCGCTGAGTGGTTGCCAGGTCTTGTCACGGAAATAGTCAGTAGCTGAAGTACCTCCGCTTTTCCATAAACGACGGACATCTTCAAAGCTTAGATCCTTTACGGCCTGAACCAGAATGGGAAGCGCTTCTCCTGAGGCCTTTTCTGCGGCCAGGTTCATGGTTCGTTCAAAGGCGTCGGTCTGGGAACCAAGTCCGAGCCCTCTCAAGGTCCCAGCAATATTTTGAAAATGGCCCGGTAGTGGTATATGAATGACTGGATTTTCCATAAAACCTCCGGGGCCGGAGGCCCTTTCCACTGATCTTTGCACCCCAAGATTCAGGGCCTCCCGAAGCCCGGTTAAGATATCCTGATCAGTGAGACCATTCTGCTGCCCAACGGCTTTCCCGGCTTCTTCGGAACCGGTTACGTCTTTTACAGTCTCAAGTGCGCTATCCCAAAATCCGCCGTAAACTGGTGAAGCCAAAGCAATAAGACTGAAGAGCATAAGGATCATAATGTGTTGCATAAAGGGGCCCTCCTTTGTTTTTAAAGATTAAAAGAATAGCTCATGGCTATACTTGCCGGGCAGTCTCAACTAGGCTGCGCATTTAAGTATCTTACATGCTAAGGGGTTTATTTTTAAAAATATTATAGGGCCTGATGTCAACACAGGTCAAGCATCATATTCAATAGGTGGTTTACCGGATTTTTTAATGGCTGTTTCGTGTATTGATCTGTAGATTGGAAAGGGCCGTCAATGGGCCTAGCACGGTTTCCCGAGGCCGTTGTTTCCGAATTGGATAGAGGTGATTTACTGTCAGCCTCTAATATTCAGGTGGCATATTCTTAAGCTGTGCCAGGGAGAAGACAGGGCCGTCTTTACACACAAACTTATGGCCGATATTACAGCGGCCGCACATGCCGATACCGCACTTCATGCGCATTTCCAGGGAGAGGATGATTCTCTCAGGCGAGAACCCCACTTTTTCAAGCACAGGCTGTGTAAACTTGATCATAATCGGCGGACCGCAAACAATTGCAATGGCATTATCCGCGTTGGTGATCTTCTGCTCTGTAATGGTGGGGACAAAACCTGTATTATATTTCCAATCCGGATCATCCGTCCCATCTACAGTGATATGCATGTTGATGTCATCTCTTTGTTCCCACTCTGCCAGCTCATCCTTGTAAAGCAGCATTCCTGGATTCCTCGCGCCATATACCACGGAAATATCCTTGAACTTGTCGCGGTTGTCCGGATGTAGCATATAGACAATACTGGATCTCAATGTGGTAAAGGCAAAACCGCCGCCTATGATGACAATATTCTTTCCTTCCATTTCTTTCCAGGGATACCAGTTGCCAAGAGGCCCACGTATACCCATTACATCACCCTCTTTCATGTTGTGAAGGTGCGTAGTAACCAGCCCTACCTTGTTTACCGTGAAAGTGACATGCCCTTTCTCTGTTGGTGAGGACGCAATACCAATAGGACTCTCTCCTTTTCCGGCTATAGATAATTCTGCAAACTGACCGGGTATGTATGAGAACTTGTTTTCATCCTCAGGTTTCTGAAACACAAACCTGAAGGTCTTGAGATTCCTGTCTTCAGTCTCTGTGACGATCTTATCTATACGAACCGGATAGGGTAGATACGGGTTTTTCAAGGGTCTCTCCATGTTATTGGTTCTTATGTGAAAAGCCGTTCATCAATTCACACACCTGTCTGATATCTATATTCACAGGACAGTTTCTTATACATCTGCCGCATCCTGAGCACTGAACTCCATTGTTATACCTGTCCACATAGTATTTCAGTTTATGCATAAATCTCTGGCGCACACGCTGTACCTTTCTGGCCCTTGGATTATGGCCTGAGCCATGCAGTGTAAAGAGGGGAAACATGCAGGAATCCCAGTTTCTGATCCGGTCCCCCTGTTTTTTAAATACCTCATCCTGGATATCAAAACACCAGCAGGTGGGACACAGATATGTGCACGTGCCGCAATTAATGCACGCAAAGGCCACCTCATCCCAGAATGGCGCATCAAAAAGCTCGGTCTGCACCTTGTCCTTTAACTTGTCAGTAGAAACCTTATTTCTTATTTTATCTAAAGCACTGGCTGCCAGTCCTTCACTTGCCTTCAGTGCGGCCTCGTCTGCTTCTTTTCCACCTTTTGCTTGGTTTAGGAACGTCTCGCCTTTGTCTGTCAGGGCCTTTACAAGGAATTTGTCTCCCAGATCGTAGAGTAGCGCGTCGAGGCCTTTTTCACTAAATGGGCCTCCACCAACGGACGTACAGAAACAAGTAGAGTCGGGATTATTACATCCAAGTCCCACGAAAGTGGTCGAGTTATAACGTTGTACCCACCAGGGATCCTGATATTCAGGATTGTCAAAATTAGGTCTAACTATCTGAAAGGCATGGGCATCACAGGGCCTTATCCCAACGATGGCCTGGGGAAAGTAGTCCTTTTTCGACTGCTTTATGATATTTGCGTCCGGGTCATTTTCATTCAAGGTATATTCAAAGAGACGCTCTGACTGGGGATAAATCAATGATTTAGGAGAAAGACGTGTATTTTTAAAGTTAAAGTCTGGATTTTTCTTATCGTCCATCGCCTCAAAGGTATGAAAGTCTCCGTCCCTGACTGGAACAAATATATTATAAGAGGATTTCAGGCCTGCTAATGTCTTTATCCACTCTTTTTTGGTATAGATCTTTTTTGTCATGAGGCGCTACCTTATGAAATCGTTGTAATCATCAGGCCGAAATACATCTAGTAGAGGACGCTGATCCAGACTTAGCCCGGCTTCCCAGGAAAAGAACTCCTGAGCGTCCTTATTGAGTTTTTTTGTAAACTGCCTTACAGGGATACCCATTGGACAGACCCTTTCACACGCACCGCAGTCTGTGCACCTGCCTGCACAGTGATAGGCCCTCAGGACATGAAAAGTCATGGTGTCAATCGGGTCACTGCTTTTGCCTATCCATTGGGGTCTTGATTCATCCACAAAACATGTGGGGCAATAACACAGGGGGCAGGCGTCCCTGCAGGCATAACAGCGGATGCATTTGTCTATCATTCTGGTAAATAAATTCCATTTATTCTCTGGGTCCATCTTTTCGATTTCTTTTACATCCTTGTACGCATCAATTTCTCTCTGTTCCTCTACCGGCTGACCGATAATCTCATCAAATATTACGGGATTACGATGGGTACAGACCAAACAGTTAGACCGGAGGTAATCTTTTATATTAAGGGTTTTTTCAAAATCCCTACCTTTTACAGTGAAGGTCTCCGCATGCTCTTCTACTGCAAGAATCTCTTGTTGCTTTACCGCCCTTTGTACGGCTCGATGGTCAATCATGCCTTTGCATGGTATACCGACAATATAGAGCTGATCCCGTCTGATCTGGTTTTCCGTGATATGTGTAACAATGTTTCTGGAATTGCATCCATTGGCGATAATTCCAATCCGGTCTGTCCGCCTGGTCAGATAATTGCACAGGTTTAACCCGCAGTTTCTATCCCAATAGAGGAGGTCCGCCTGATCGGCAGTATTAATAAGGACCGGCTGATTCATCATGGGAACGCTCCCCTTCTTGTAACCAATGAACACATCCACCTTGTCATCCTTAAACAGTTTTCTGGCAGTCTTCCTGATCTTCTCGACATACTCCAGCATTATGCCACCTCGGCCCTTTTCTTGATAAAGTGTTGTGCAGGCCCAAGGGCCTTTACTTCTTTTGCCACCTCCTGCGCCACTTCCACAAACTTGGTGGCCTCTGCAGATGATATCCATGAGAAATGCAATCTGCCGGGTTCAATCCCTATATGTTCCAGGAGCCCTTTTATCAGAGCAAATTTTCTTCTTGCGTAGTAATTACCTTCCAGGTAATGGCAGTCTCCAGGCTGTCACCCGGATACCCACACGCCATCAGACCCATGACGGAAGGCAGCCAATATGAACTTTGGACTTATCCGGCCGGAACAGGGCACGCGTATTACCCTGAAATTAGGCGGATACTGAAATCGGCTCACGCCTGCCAGATCTGCGGCTCCGTAACTGCACCAGTTACAAAGAAAGGTCGTAATCCTTGGCTCCCATTCGTTCATATAATTCTCCATTCTATAATACGTTCAAAGGTTCAGGGTTCACCGTTCAGGGTTGCTTTTCTTTTGTTAACCTTTACTAAACTCGTACCTTGAACTTGCAAGTCAGCTCACGAGCCAACTGCCATGCCTCAATATCCTCAAATTTAGGGGGTATGAAATATACTCCCCTTGTTTTATTCTCATGCCTTCTCCATAACCCTTGAACCCTGAACCTCTAAACCTTTGAACCTCTGAACCTTTTCCTATACCTCATTAATCATGGCCATGATCTGATCCTGAGCAAATCCCTTGAGGTCTATTGCACCTGATCGGCAGGATGCCACACACAAACCGCAACCTTTGCACAGTACCGAGTTTATCTCTGCCTTGCCTGCAAATCGTCCTTCTCCCACAATGGATGGGGCTGAGTAAGGGCATATAGACACGCATACACCACATCCACTGCACAACATGGGATTGATCCGTGCCACGGTACCGCTCGCAAACACTTTGCCTGTTGCGATGATGCCTGATGCTCGTGAAGCTGCGGCCAGGGCCTGCGCGATACTTTCGTCAATGGACTTTGGATAGTGAGCCAGTCCGCAAAGAAAGATTCCATCGGTGGCAAAGTCGACCGGCCTCAGCTTGGCATGGGCCTCAATGAAAAATCCGTCATCGTTTACCGGAACCTTGAAGAATGTGGCCATTTGTCCTGCTTCAGACGGCAAAATCGCGGTTGCAAGCACAATAAGATCCGCCTGTAGGATAACAGGCCTGTTCAGTATATGATCTTTAATTTCTATATTCAGGGCATCCTTTTTCGAACTCACCTTTGGTTTGGACTGAAGACCATAGCGGAAGAATATAACTCCTTTTGCCCTTGCCTCTCTGAAGAGGTCTTCCCTTTCACCGTAAGTCCTTATATCGCGATACAAAACATAGACATCAACATTCGGATTACGACTCTTGAGCTCGAGCGCGCTTTCCATGGTATGGGTACAGCACACGCGGCTGCAATAAGGACGATCCGGTTCACGAGATCCAACGCACTGGATAAAGACTGCTGACCGGATATCCTTAAGCGATGGATCATCCTGAATAAATTTTGCATCCAGCTCCAAGTGGGTCAGTACACGGGAGTCTTCACCATAGAGGTATTCAGAGGGCTTGTATTCATGACCACCGGTAGCGACTACTGCCACTCCGTGTTTTAGCGTGATTTCTTTATCACCGTTTTTTAAGGTGGAGGAGAAGTTGCCTACAAAACCTTCCACATTTGTAAGCTCAGTGGATCTGTGCACATAAATCAAAGGATTTTTTTCTATCTCGTCTGCCAGATCTTTCACGTAGGCCTGGATGTCTTCGCCCTTCCATGTCTTGTTAAGTAATCTGGCTTGGCCCCCTAATTTCTCTGAGCGCTCAATAAGATGGACCTCATAACCCTGATCTGCCAGGTTTTTCGCACACACCATGCCGGAAACACCTCCACCGACCACCATGGTGACCGGTTCCAGGCCAAGCTCCGTGTCCGGAAGGGGTTCCAGCAGGGCTGCCTTGGTAACGGCCATTCGTACGAGATCTTTTGCCTTTTCCGTAGCGGCCACAGGGTCTTTACTATGCACCCATGAGTCCTGATTGCGGATATTGGCCATCTCAAATAGATATTTGTTCAGTCCCGCATTCATCAGGGTTTCCTGAAAAAGGGGTTCATGGGTCTTTGGTGTACAGGCGGCAACCACAACCCGGTTGATACCCTGCTCCTTGATAACTTCTGCCATCTTGACCTGGGTATCCTGGGAACAGGTATACATATTGTCTTCAGCATATGTGACATATGGAAGAGTCTTGGCATATTCCCGCACCTCGGGCACGTTGACTACGCCTGCGATGTTTATACCGCACTGACAGACAAAGACTCCAATGCGCGGGGGCTGTCCGATCACGTTAGCTTCCGGCGGCATCTCTTGTATCTGAGTCTGTGTCCAACGGCTTTCGCTCAAGAGTACACTGGACGCCGCTGCGGCTGCGGATGCCTCCATCACAGATTGGGGTATGTCTTTTGGACCCTGAATCGCCCCGCATACAAAGATACCTTCCCTTGTAGTCGCTACGGGTGCAAAGCTGTCTGTCCTGGCGAAGTTGTATTTATTCAGCTCAATCCCAAGACATCCTGCAAGCTTGATACTTTCTTCCCCTACCTGGAAGCCCACGGAAAGCACCACAAGGTCAAAAATTTCGCTCTTCAGCTCTCCATTATCATCAATATATGTTATCTCAAGGTTTCCGTCTTCTATCGGGTTTACAGTATGAACCCGCGAACGGATAAACCTTACACCGTGCTCATTACGGGCTCGTTTATAATATTCCTCAAAATCCTTGCCATAGGTCCGTATATCCATATAAAAGATAGTCGGTTCCAAGTCCCCGTGTGCATGCTCTTTGGCAATAACCGCTTCCTTTATCGCATACATACAACAGACACCGGAGCAGTATGCATTGCTTCGTTCGTGGGTATCACGGGAGCCCACACATTGAAGCCACGCTATTTTTTTTGGCTCTTCGCGGTCATAGGGCCTCATCAGATGGCCCATATACGGACCGGATGCGCTCAGGATACGCTCGAACTCCATGCTGGTGATCACATTAGGAGATTTCCCGTAAGCAAACACTTCCTGGACTTTAGGATCGAACAGTTCGTTTCCTACCGCAAGGATCACAGCGCCTATTTCAAGTTCTGTCCTTTTCGGCAAATCATCATAATTAATCGCTCCGGCAAGACAGATTTTCTCACAGAGACCGCACCCGATGCACTGTTCCCTATCTATTGAATAGGCCAGAGGGACCGCTTGGGCATACTTGATGGACGTGGCGGCCCGGATATCCAGACCGCAGTCGAATTCGTTTACACAATGTACAGGACAGACCTGGCTGCATTGCCCGCAACCGGTACATATATCAGGGTCAATATATCGTGGATGATTAATGAGCGTGGCCTTAAAATGCCCCGCTTCACCATCAAAGGATTCAACCTCTGCGTTGGGAATGATATTTATATTAAGATGCCGGCCGACCTCGACCAGTTTAGGGGAGATAATTCACATGGCACAGTCGTTAGTTGGAAAGGTCTTATCCAACTGCGCCATCATACCCCCGATAGTCGGTGACTTGTCAACCAGGTGTACGTAATATCCCGCATTTGCAAGATCAAGAGCCGCCTGCATTCCGGCGATGCCGGCCCCTACGACCATTACGCTTCCCATGTTTTTCATCTCTAGATCCTTAGCCATTCCTGTTCCTCTATATCAATACCTAAGTTAAGCAGTTAGCAGTTAGCCATTAGGGTTTAGCTTTGGGAAATAACTAATTTTGTAATAGCAAAACCTTCTGTAATCATTTAGCTAATAGCTAACCGCTAAAGCCTAATAGCTCAATTTAGGTTACATACCCATGAATATAGGGGTATTCCCACTATATTTTTGTAGTCCTGCCTGATTCTGTCTTTCCAGTTCATTGAGGCGCAGAGAGACTGTATATACGGCCAAGCCTGTCTTTTCCGCCATTTCCCTTACAGAGAGGGGTCTTTCTTCAAGGACCCTCATTATTAAAGCCTTTTGATATTCCTCTTGAGCGGCTTGGTGAAGCATTTTCTTGTAATCCTCTTTTTTGAACTTTTCGTTATAAACATTACCCTGTTCAGTGACCTGCTTTATCAAGCCCAAAAGCCATCTGATCCTGGCGGAATTAAGTGTTTGTTCAACAGCAGCCAGGGGAAGCTCGAATTTGTCTGCATCAAAAGGCCCCAGTTTTTGCGTAATTTCGCTTACCTCGGTTACATATTTGGCAAAAAGTTGTCCTTCAGCCGCACTGACCCAACGAAGTTGCAGACGATTCCGCCCGATACCTGAAAGATCCAGTAAATATTGAATCAGTTCCATTCTGTTGGCCGCGTATTCATTACCATCCTGGTAATGGCATTCTCCCAGATGTCACCCTGAGACAAAGACGCTGTCAAACCCGCTTTTCAGCCCATCCGTAATATAGACAGGATCAACCCGGCCTGAACACATTACCCGAATTGAGCGGATAGTCGGAGGATACTGGAGCCTGGAAACCCCTGCCAGGTCGGCACCTGCATAGGCACACCAGTTACACAGAAATGCCAGAATTTTTGGCTCAAATGATTTGTTTGTTTCCATATTTTCTGCCTTTATTCACTTGCCGCCAGCGGTCAGTTATTCATTATCGGCGGCCTGCAACTTACTTCCTCCTGCCTCAACCATTGCAAGTATCTGCCGATCACGGAAGTGTCTCATATCAATGGCTTTTTGCGGACAGGCTGCGGCACAAATACCGCAACCCTTACAGAGGGCCGATATATTCTCAGCCCTGTATCCCTGTCCCGGGACCTGGACAAGGTGTACAGCTCCAAACGGACAAGATATCTCGCACAGCCCGCAGCCGATGCATTTTCCCTGGTCAACCACTGAAACAGTGGGCTCAACTTCCACTGACTCTTTGATCAACACTGATGCTGCCCTGGCGGCGGCCGCTTTTGCCTGGACTAAGGATTCCTCAAGGGGTTTGGGGTAATGGGCCAAACCGCATACAAATATCCCATCGGTGGCAAAATCTACCGGCCTCAACTTCATATGCGCCTCAAGGAAGAAGCCATCTTCGTTGAGGGGTACTTTCAGCATCTTGGCCAGTTTTTCATCGCCTCTCGGAATAATGGCCGTGGCGAGGTTCAGATAATCCACTTGGAGCTCAAGAGGGATACCGAGTATATGATCTCTGACCATAATTTTCAGTTTGCCTTTGCCGTCGATCAGGGTGTCTTCTACCACAGGTTTTTCATCAAGAGAGTAACGGATGAATATCACCCCTAATTCTCTTGCCTTTTTGTACAGTTGTTCCCTCTGTCCATAAGTGCGGATGTCACGATAGATTATATACACATTCAATTCCGGTTTTCGTGTCTTAAAATCAATGGCCTGCTGCAAGGATGAGGTACAGCAAAACTTTGAGCAATAGGGACGTTCAGGTTCGCGAGACCCTACACACTGGATAAAGGCAACCGCCTCGGCCTGCTCAATCCTCTCGGGCTCTTTTTCAAAGAGTTCTTCAAGCTCATGCCATTTCATTACCCGCTCATTCTGCCCGTAGAGATATTCAACAGGCTTAAGAGGTTCGGCTCCAACGGCCAAAATGATAATACCATGCTCAATTTTCCTTTCAGTGGCTCCAGTCGTTACAGTAGTTTTAAAATTGCCTATAAACCCTGATAAACGGCTGATTTCAGCATCCAGCAACACCTCTATTTGCTCATGTGCCTGCACGCGTCCTACGAGATCTGTAAGAAAGGCACTTCCATCTTCACCTTTCCATGTCCTTTTGACATGTTTTGCATGTCCTCCAAGTTTTCCGTCTCGCTCTACAATAAAGGTCTTGAACCCCTGGTCGGCCAAGTCTAAGGCGGCAGTCATGCCAGCTGCGCCCCCGCCGATAATCAGCGCCTCATGCCGGTTTTCTAAAAGCAGAGGTTCTATGGGTTCAAGCAATGCAGCCTTGGTCACAGACATCCGGACCATGTCTTTGGCCTTTTCAGTGGCCCTTTCCGGTTCCTTCTGATGCACCCATGCGTCTTGATCCCTGATATTGGCAAATTCAAAGAGATATGGATTTAAACCCCCCTCCCTAATAGTTTCCTGAAAAAGCGCTTCATGGGTACGCGGAGTACACGCCGCTACAACTACACGATTCAAACGGTTTTTCTTCACGGCATCCCGTATGAGACCCTGAGTATCCTGGCTGCATGTAAACATGTTGTCAGCTACGTATACGACA
The DNA here is from genome assembly GCA_018399745.1 of Deltaproteobacteria bacterium. GTDB lineage: Bacteria > Desulfobacterota > Dissulfuribacteria > Dissulfuribacterales > UBA3076 > UBA3076. The sequence goes on from JAGYNZ010000010.1 coordinate 16,214, forward strand.
TTAGGGAGCTTCTCGGCATAGTCGCGAACCGCCGGTACATCTACCACCCCTCCTATATTGATGCCGCAGTGGCATACAAAGACTCCAATTCTGGGCTCTTCATGAATAATGGGGTCTTCCGGCGGATAGGTCTTTTGTTGTGTAAGTGTATTTCGTGATTCGGCCAGGAGCACGGCACAGGCGGAAGATGCAGCAGATGACTCCATGACTGATTGAGGAATATCCTTCGGGCCGGCAAAGGCCCCACAGGCAAAAATCCCTGGTCTGGAAGTGGCAACCGGTGTAAAGGAACTGGTTTTGGCAAACCCATAAATATCAAGTTCAATTCCGAGGTCTTGGGCCAGATTACGCATTTCTTCCGATATCTCAACACCAGTTGAAAGCACTACCAGGTTAAAAACTTCTTCCTGCCGCCTGCCGTCTTTACCTACATATATAATCTTCAGATCATCAGAATCTGGTCCCCCGGCACGTTCGATAGAATGGACACGTGATCTTATAAATCTGACCCCCGCCTCCTTTTCAGCTCGGTCGTAATATCTGTCGAACTCCTTTCCGTGAGTTCTCATATCCATAAAGAAGATGGCCGTATCAAGGTCCTTCCCGCCATGTTCCTTGGCAATGACCGCCTCTTTAATCGCATACATACAACAGACGCCCGAGCAATATTCATGACAACCGGCATGTAAATCGCGAGACCCTATGCACTGAAGCCACGCAATTTTTTGGGGCGGCTGTTTATCGGAAGGGCGTTGCAGATGGCCATGAAAAGGACCTGAGGCACTCAATATGCGCTCAAATTCCATGCTTGTGATGACATTCGGAAGGCTACCGTATCCATAAATATCATATCCACTGGGATCAAAGGATTTAAAGCCGGTGGACAGGACAACAGACCCTACTTTGATTTTATGGATCTTTTCTCTCTGTGTAAAATCGATTGCACCTGCCGGACAGTACTTTTCGCAGGCCCTGCATCTGCCCTTTTTCTTGAAATAGATACAATTATCCGCATCAATTGCATATTTGAGCGGTACTGCCTGGGCATATTGCAAGTAAATGGCCTTGCGTTGAGCCAGGCCCTGGTTGTATTCATCCTTGACCTTGCGGGGGCATCTTTCAGCACATATCCCACAGGCGATACATTTATCCATGTCCACATAGCGAGGACGTTCGCGGACAGTTACCGTAAAATTCCCCGCCTCACCCTCAATGGATTTCAAATCCGCCAGGGTGATGAGATTGATGTTCAGGTGCCGGCCGACCTCGACCAGTTTAGGAGATATAATTCACATCGCACAGTCGTTTGTGGGAAACGTTTTGTCCAGTGCGCTCATCACACCGCCGATGGCAGCGGACTTTTCAACAATGTGTACGAGGAAGCCAGAATTCGCCAGATCCAGAGCCGCCTGTATCCCGGCAATCCCTCCACCAACAACCATCACCGATCCTTTTATGTCATTTGACATGAAAATATCTCCCTCTTAAGAACCTGTTGCTAGGGTCGATGCCATAACTTTTGTCAGACATCTCTCAATTCATGGACCTTCTTTATCTCTTTCTCCTTCCATGGCTGCTATCCGAATATCAATCTTCAGTATGAAATCCTTTCTGACCACTCTCTTAGGCACCATAAACAGCAACCTCTCTAAGATCATCGCCTAAGTATGCGCGTTCATTTTCACCAAGTATTCCAAGAGATAAGCAAAGCAATGTCCACAAATGAACTACCGAATAATTTCCTTTATAATACTTACTCAATTCATGAATCTGCGAATGGCAATTATGACATGCGGCAATACAATAATCTGCCCCAGTAGCCTTAATCTGTTTGTCCTTAACTAATCCATACTGTAAACGCTGTTCTTTATAACCAGCCTGAAGGGCACCTCCACCGCCACCGCAGCAGTAATTGTTTGACTTGTTCGGCGTCATATCAATAAAATTTTCTTCGCCCACAATTGACTTAACCACATAACGCAGATCATCAGCGACGACATCTCCATAGGATTTGCGGACAATCTGACACGGGTCCTGAACAGTAAATTTAATCTTCAAATCTTTATTCCAGTCAGAATTTACCTTCAGTTTTCCCTCTCTGATCCATTTGGCATAATATTGGTACATGCAGGCGATTTCCATGTCATGTTCTATATTGAATTTTTTCAGTCCGTACCGGACTGCATAGGTTACATGTCCTCATTCAGTATTGAGAAAGACCTTACATTCAAGCTCTTTCGCTGCTTTTATACTTGTTTCGACAATTTTCTTCCATGAATCATCATCGGCAAGAAACATGCAGTAATTTTCTGCGGCCCATCCTTTTGATCCATAAGTCCAATCAGCACCCACGATATGAAGAATCTTCCATAAAGGAACCATCTCATCCGGTTCTGTTACAGGCTCTCTGGAATTCTGATTTAAGAAGAAGTGAGCGCCTTTTTTGTCAATAGGTGCCTTCATATCTTTAAATTCAGGCTGTGCCTCTCGATATTCCTCGAGAACATCTCCAACCACAAAAGCAAAATCTTCAGGTGGCGTTCCCATGGCACTGCGACTCATATTTCTTAATGCCATATCGCATGATCCGACAAGCCCCTTCGGCCTTTTTTCTCTTGGCCAGCTGGCTCTGGCGGCGTATACCAACGCGGGTATATCAATTTTCATTGGACATGCATAAACACACCGGTAACACATGGTGCACATCCATATCCATGGTGTACTTGTTAATTCTTCATCCAGCCCAAGGGCAGCCATGCGCAAAAATTTTCTTGGGTCCATATTTTCTAGACCCGTTGCCGGGCAGCCAGATGAACAGGCACCGCAAGTCAGACAAAGGTTGAGATTTCCCCCTTCGGGAAGAAGTTTTTTTACTTTATCAATAAAAATACTTTTTCTTTTTCCACCAAGTTTGATTGCCTCTTCAGCCATATTTTATTACCCTCCATAGTGGAATTAAACCCGGTTCATTCGACAATATATGGTAAATGGTAGGTTGCATAATTTGCTAATTGAAATTGATTCTAAGAAACTATCTAGCATTTTTTTAGTCCTTTGATCTAAATAAGTCAACCCGGTTTTTTTACAAATATGTGGAGCACTATAAGAATCGCATCAATAATGAGGGTCAGTAAAGCATCTATTCCCGCACGCTGATTCGTGAAATCGACTCTTCCCCCCGTATCAAAAGGATGAAAGACAAGATCCCTGCTGTCATTATTATTGCCCCCAGGGGGAACGCATTCTTGAGACCAAAATAATCCATGATAATACCGGCAAAAAAAGAACCTAGCAACATTCCCAGGCTGTGCCCCATTGTCAGAAGTCCCATGATTGATCCCATGGATTTGGTTTCATTGCCTTTTATTACACAAAGCGCCATTACCGGGGGAGTTGACAATCCACCTCCAACTCCAAAGAGGACATCCGCAACAATTATATCCCAAAATCCCTCTGCCCATGAAAATGAATATATTGCGTAAACGATTATCAGGCAGCCGGATATAATCATATACTTTTTGTTAAGCCGGTCAGCCAGCAGGCCCATCGGCACCTGCAACATTCCGCTTATACATACTCCCAGCATGACAAGAATCCCGATCAAGGAACCTGAAAACCCGAACTCTAAATCCACATAAACGGGCAGGAAGCACCATATGATTCCAATGCAGAATATATAGCAAAGCCTTAAAATGAACAGTCCTGCTACAACCCTGTCCTTTAATAGCCCGGTAATCAAAGCCGGAGACCTATCCCTTCTCGCAACCCTTTCAGAACTGACAGGCGGCAGCAGGAAAAGGCTTAACATGCAGCCTATAAATGCAAGAATACCCATAGACGCAAAGGCTGAATTCAGGCTGAATTTATCACTGATCACCCCACCTGCAATAGGGCCGATGCTCAGGCTAAGAAACAGGGACAGATTAAAAAGACCCATATAAAAACCCTCGCTCCCTTCAGGTGTGATATCTCCTATATAGGCCTGTGCAACCGGCATGATCATGGCAGACGCCATACCCTGTAAAAATCTTATGGCAATCAATGAATTGACATCGGATGAAAACATGAATGCAATCGAAACCAATGTATAGCCAAGCAGACCTGCGACAATAAAAGGCTTGCGCCCTTTTCTGTCTGAAGTCTTGCCAAAATATGGCAGTAGAAAAGTTCGTGAGAGGGAGAACGCACCGAAGATCAGGCTTATATAAAGACCAGTAGCTCCAAGATTATGGGCATATACCGGCAGAAGCGGGACCACTATTCCCACGCCTGTAACAGACGTAAAAATGGAAAAGAAAATAGTCGCAAATATCTTTTTGTCAGATAAATTCATATGAGAGGGGAGGGGACCGGAAAATAATGCTTTTTACTCGGCGTGAAACGTATCAATCAATCGAAATCGGCCAATATGACTACTTTTGATTTTTTTGATAGAAGTTCAGTCCCGAGGCACGGCCATCATACGTTCTACGGCCTTGAGGGCTCTTAAACGAATCGGTTCGGGCAAAATAATTACCGGCCCTTCTGTCTGAAGCGCCCTCAACAACTCCTTCAGGCCTGTTTTTTTCATGTCTTTACAGATCATTTCGGAAGAAGCGGCATAAAATTGTTTCGCCGGGTTTTGCTTTTTCAACTGATGTAATAGTCCTACCTCTGTAGCAACAATGAATTCCTTTGCCTTGGATTCCGCTGCAAAGATGAGCATGCCGCTGGTACTCCTTACCGCGTCCGCCATGTCCAGCACCTCGGGAACACATTCGGGATGCGCCATCAGCAGTGCCTCAGGATGAGCGGCTTTTGCCTTCTTGATCTGGTCAATAGTGAGTTCATTGTGAATCGGGCAATAGCCGGACCAGTAATGGATCTTTTTATCTGTGTGCCTCTGCGCCCACATTGCCAAATTTTTGTCCGGGGTCATAAGGACTTCAGTTGCCTTTAAAGATTTAACGACCTGCACTGCGTTTGCTGAGGTGCAGCAGATATCGCTTTCTGCCTTTACTTCGGCTGTAGAATTTACATATGTGACCACAGGAATGCCTGGATACTTTGCTTTCTCAGCCTTAAGTTCTGAGGCGTTCAGCATATCAGCCATACCACAACCCGCATTTTTTACGGGCAGTATCACCTTTTTATCCGGGCATACAATGGCGGCGGTCTCAGCCATAAAACGGACTCCGCAAAATATTATGATATCGGCTTCAGTCTCTGATGCCTGGATACTCAGGGCCAGAGAATCCCCTGTGAGGTCTGCAATATCCTGAACCTCAGGCACCTGGTAATTGTGAGCCAGAATAATAGCGTTTTTCTCTTTTGCTAATTCACGGATTTTTCCGGCTAACTCTTTATTAGACATCTTGCTCTCCTGACCTCAATCCTCAGAACCATCTGCACGGTAGATTTCTGCACCCTGAGGCGGAGCAAACTGGAAAAGATCGTCTGAAAGGCCCTTATTGACCTTGGCATTGCTAAATACTAGATGTGTTTTTCCACCTAACAGGTCTTCCAGCCACATCTCCCTTATCAGATGTGTGTCAGGATCCAGGACAATCCATATCGCGCATACCTCCGGTACCGTATCCCTCGGAATAAGCTTCAGCATCCATCTGGCCTCTGGTTGATCTTTTTGAGGATTTTCTACTTTAAAATAGCGCTTTATGTCGCCTTTTCCGAAAAAAAAGGCCTTGCTTATCTCAGTTGAAAGTAATTGATTCCTGGGAAGTATCATTACCTGATTTGCTTCCTTCTCATATACATATACCTCTTGCCCGCTAGTAACAATGAGCTGCGGTTCCGGTGTACTATATTCCCAGCGCATTCGGTGTGGACGGCTGAAATAGACCCTTCCTTCTGCCTTGAGGCCTTCTGAAGAACCAGCGGCAAACGTCTCCTGTCTGAAATCGGCCGTGATATCAGTCGTGTTTTCGTACTTTTTTTGCAGCAGTGCTATAAGAGTTTGTGCACGATCTGAAAGACTCTCTGCCATAGATTTTGGAACTGGAGTAAACAGCATAACTACAAGTAATAAAACATAAAATAAGCGCACATTGTGCATAATTACGTCTCCATTTGAATATCAAACGATATCTTGTTCGAATACTAAAGTATTTTTTCAGGTTAATCCAGCATTACCTATGTTTTATATTAGATTTGATATATTTAGGGCAAATTTAAAAAATTTCTTATACGAATTTCAACGATCACATTGTCCAATTCATGACTTTTCGTTAATACATGTCCAAAAATAGAGGCTTCTATACGCTTAACTTCTTGGACACGGGATATGAAAATTATTTCGATCTGTGCGGTTTCGCTGGTTTTTTTTATGCCCGGCCCTGCAGATTGCGTTTCCATTCACAAAGTGTTATCAGTCATAAATTATGATAGCCTTTGATTTACGTTGCGACCAAGATCATACCTTTGAAGCCTGGTTTCAAGATGGACAGGCGTATGAGACACAGAGGGAAAAGGGTCTGTTGACTTGTCCCGTCTGTGGCAGCAACAGGGTCAAGAAAATTCCCTCTGCAGTTGCAGTATGTAAGAGGTATATGGGAAAAGACGGATGTACCTCGAAAGCGGTCTTAAGTGAGGTGCTTAATAATATCTATACTATAGTAAAAGAAAATACAGAGGACGTTGGAGCAGCATTCGCACAAGAGGCCCTTAAAATACATTATGGTGTGATTGAGAGTCGCAACATAAGGGGAGTTACTACACCTGATGAAGAAAAAATTCTTAAGGAAGAAGGAATTTCCTTTATGAAAATTCCAATACCGGAAAAAATTTCTACAAAGGGCCATTGAAATAACCATAGATATGGAAAAAAAGGTTTTACTTCGTGTTGAATATGGAAGACTGGTAGAAATGGAATATCAAGTCAGGTTATCATCAGGGAAAATAGTGGATTCCTCTGAAAAGTCAGGGGGATCAGTAACTTTTATATGCGGAAAGGGAAATTTTCCCAAACCTGTCGAGGAAAATATTGTAGGGCTTGCTCCAGGAGAAAAAAAGGTGATATTTGTCTCCCCAAACCACACCTATGGACACTACGATCCACGGAAGATATCACTGGTGGCCCTGGAAAGGATTTCAGGCAAAGCGGAAGTGGGCAAGGTGGTCAAGGTCTCCGATGAATATGGCTTAAGACGACCAGCTTTAGTCAAGTCCCTTTGGGGAAGCGCCATTATGTTGGACTTTAACCATCCCCTGGCCGGCAAGACCTTACATTTTGAAGTATTTGTAAAAGATGTGCGCGTTACTACAACACAAGAGGATATTTAGTCAAAAGCCATTTAATTTAACCTGATAAAATTATACACGATCCCTTTTCCCCCATCGATTTAGAGGTAGTTTTAGACTATGAAAAAAGCCATTCAAAAAGCAGGACTGTCTGAGATATACGAAAAGGTCCTGTCCGACACTCGCTTAAGCGCTGAAGATGGAGCAATGCTTTTCTCCACCAGTCATCTGCCGGCCCTTGGTTATTTGGCCAATCTAGTAAGAGAAAAGTTCAACGGCAACCAAGCCTATTATATATATAATCAGCACATAAACTATTCTAATATTTGTATAAATTTGTGTAAATTCTGCGCCTTCGGAAAGGAAAAAAACCACCCGGAGGCCTATGAGATGTCCATAGAAGATATAGTCTCTAAAATAAGAGAGAGACATGCCGAACCCATCACAGAGGTACACATTGTCGGCGGATTGCATCCAGATCTCCCTTACCAATATTATATTGACATGATTAAGGCCATAAAGGACGAAAGACCTGAGATCCACATCCAGGCCTTTACCTGTGTAGAGATAGCACATTTGGCAGCCATTTCGGGTCAGTCAACTGCCGAGACTTTGGAAGATCTTATACGAGCTGGTTTGGGATCCATTCCTGGTGGAGGAGCAGAGGTCTTCAGTACCAGAATACGGGAAAAGCTCTGTCCCAGGAAGCTCCCTGGAAAAGACTGGCTTGATGTTGCGAGGACCTCCCATAAAGCAGGTCTCAGGACCAATGCCACCATGCTTTACGGACATATTGAGACAATATCTGAACGGATCGAGCATCTGCTGGCCCTGAGAGAGGCCCAGGACGAGACAGGCGGATTTTTGTGTTATATCCCTCTTGCCTTTCACCCCAAAAACACAAAGCTGGAATACCTTGCATCCACTGGCGGGGTGGATGATATTAAAAATATTGCTGTATCACGACTCATGCTCGATAACTTTTCACATATCAAGGCCTATTGGGTAATGCTTGGGCCAAAGGTTGCTCAAATCGCCCTGTCTTTTGGTGCGGACGATTTAGACGGCACCGTCTTGGAAGAAAAGATTACCCATATGGCAGGGGCAGATACCTCCCAAGCTATGACCCGTGCAGAAATTGAATATCTTATTAAACAGGCAGGGAGAGATCCGATAGAGCGTGACACTCTCTACGAGCCGGTCTGAGACCACTTCCACCATGATTGCCCCCATAATATCAAGGCTTCGGTCGGGCAGACGTCTTTCAGGCGACGAAGCCCTCGTACTTTATAAAGAGGCAGACCTGAATGTACTTGGCCAGCTTGCCGACGAGATAAGGCTGAAGCTGCATCCAAACCCTATTGTCACATATGTCATAGACCGGAACATCAACTATACCAATATATGCATATCAGGTTGCAAGTTCTGCGCTTATTACCGTGCCCCTGGTGACACTTCGGGCTATGTGCTTTCCCGAAAAGAATTGGCTGAGAAGTTAAAAGAGACAAAATCGCTCGGGGGTACTCAGATCCTGCTGCAAGGGGGGCTCCATCCCGACCTTCCCCTTTCATTTTATGAAGAAATGCTCTCTTTTATAAAAGATGGTTTTGCAATCCATTGTCACGCCTTTTCTCCTCCTGAGATTGTTCATATTGCCAATATTTCCTCTCTGTCTATAAAAGAGGTCCTGGTTAGGCTCATTGAAGCCGGTCTCGATTCCATCCCGGGAGGCGGAGCGGAAATCCTGACAGACAGAGTGAGAAAGCAGATCTCCCCGAGAAAGGCCTCAACTGATGAGTGGCTTAATGTAATGGAGACAGCCCACGGCTTAGGGCTTAAGACCACTGCCACCATGATGTACGGGCATGTGGAGAGGCTGGATGAAAGAATCGAACACCTTTTGCGTCTTAGAGACCTTCAAGACCGCACAGGCGGATTTACGGCCTTTATAGCCTGGCCCTTTCAACCCCAAAATACTGCTCTTGACGTTAAGCCATCTACTGGACAGGAGTATTTGAGACTAATTTCCATAGCCAGAATTGTTCTGGATAACTTCCCGAACCTTCAGGCCTCATGGGTTACACAGGGTCCAAAAGTGGCGCAGATCGCCCTGTTTTTTGGGGCCAACGATTTTGGCAGCACAATGATTGAGGAAAATGTAGTCGCAGCGGCCGGGGTAAGTCATAGACTCTCGGAAGCAGAAATACGCAGAATCGTAACAAGTGCAGGCTTTCAACCCCGTCAGCGTCTGATGGACTATACCTTATTTCATGAATCCGGTTCTAACGTGCAGGGTAAAAAAATGTGCATTGATCAGCAAACGTTCGATTGAGATAGTCCCAAACGGTGAACTTTGAATCTGTGAGTTCCTATATTAAATCGCCAAATAGCCAAATCACCGAATCACCTAATTCCCTCTGTCTTCACATAGCTAGATGGGTGGTTCCTGTCTCAAGACATCCTATAGAAAATGGGGCAATAGCGACCTTTAAAGGGAAAATAATAGATGTGGGACCGGCATCGGAGATTCGCTCGAGCTATTCGGCAGATATAAAAGACCATGGAGACTCCATACTTTGTCCTGCTTTGATAAACACCCACTCGCACCTTGAACTCTCTCCCCTCAAACGGCATTTTTCTCCAAGCAGCTCTTTTGTTGGCTGGGTGAGGTCACTGGTTGAGGCCCGAGACCAAATCAGAGCTGAAGATTGGGTTCCAGCCATATCTTCAGCCATCAGGGAGATGCGGAAAAACGGGATTATTGCTGTTGGTGACGTTGGCAATTTGGATATTATACCACTTTTTTTTTCCAGCAAAAATGATGGCACATGGCCTTTCAGCGGCATTTTCTTTCATGAACTGATATGCCCGGCACCGAATGGAGCGGAGGAAGAGATTTTTCTCAGTGCTCCTTTTGTAAACGGAAAAATTAATGAACCTATGGATATCCCAAGGCCTTCTTTTCACTATTCGTTTTCCGCCCATGCGCCTTATTCTGTGGCGCCCTCAGTCCTCAAGGCCATCAAGGCCTGGGATCGGAGCCATAATATGCCATTTTCCATTCACGTGGCCGAATCTGAAGATGAGATAGAGTTTCTGCAGGGCGGCCATGGCCCCCTGATAGAACTCATGAAAGAAAAGGGACACTGGCCGCTGGATTATGATCTCCCCAAAGTATCTCCTGTAAGGTATCTTGAATCTTTGGGGCTTCTTGACAGGCATACAGTCTGTGTTCATTGTGTTCAAGTTGACCGGGATGACATTGCAATACTGGCAAAAACCGGGGCCGGAGTTTGTCTATGTCCCCGGAGCAATATGTTTTTAGGAGTAGGTGCAGCTCCTTCGGAAGAGCTATATGCCGCCGGGGTATCGCTGGCCCTTGGCACTGACAGCCTTGCAAGCAACGACCAGCTTTCCATTTTCGCCGAAATGGCGAGCCTTTCAGAGGTGGCCCCATGCCTTCCTCCCGAGGCCATTTTCAGAGCAGGCACTCGTGGCGGGGCTAAGGCCCTTGGTATCTCAGGGGAAGTGGGGAGTCTGGCGGAAGGTAAAAACGCGACATTTTTGTCAGTAGAGTCCGGTCCCGTTGGTGTTAAAGAGGTCTTAGAATTCCTTGTCCATGAAGGATACAAAAAATTGGGTTATTGGATAATTGGGTAATTGAAGAGGTAAAAGCGTAATAATAATGATACAAGAGACCAGCCACGTTCAGTGTGCCAAAGTGGGCATTGTGAACTTTATCAACACGTCGCCTATCTATATCCCCTGGCAGGAAATGGGTACTCTAAAAGGATGGGTGGTGGAAGAGGCGCCCCCTACCTGTTTGAACAGACATTTGGTCCGGGGAAAATTGGATGCAGGCAGTATCTCCTCCTTTGCATACGGCCTCGATTCAGACAGATATTATATATTGCAGGACCTTAGTATAAGTGCCACCGGACCAGTAGGTAGTGTGATCCTTCTCAGCAAGGTTCCACTTGAAGAACTTCATGAAAAACTTGTGCTGTTGACTTCTCAATCCGCAACATCCGTCAACCTTTTGTACATAATACTTGAAGACTTTTTAGGAATTAGGCCCATATTCAGAACAGGAAATTTTAAAGAAATGTCGACAAATCCAGTGGCCCAGGCATACCTTGCCATAGGAGATGAGGCCCTGAGGCTGAGCTTCAACAGAGACAATCTTTTTCGGTCGGATCTGGCTAAAATTTGGCTGGACTATACAGGTCTGCCTTTTGTTTTCGCCGTGTGGGCAGTCAGGGAAGAAAGCTGGATTGCATGGCCAGATAAAATACGTCTTCTCCATAGACGTCTCAGCGAATGCTATCATAAAGGCATGAAGGAACTGGAGCGTATAAGCAATCTGGTTGCTCCCAGGATACCGATGGCCTCATCAGACTGTCTGGAATACCTTAAAGGCATAGAACTTGATTTTTCAGAAGAGAAGCAGAAGGGGTTACTTCACTTCTTCCAATTGCTGCATGATCGCGATGATTTTCCCAGGGTCTTGGAGTTGAAAATGTTGCCTTTTGTTAATTCCAATTAAACAATGATACCATCAGGAAAGGAGAAAAAGCTCTTTGTACGGAATAAGTTCGCCTCTGTTTCCAGGAGATATGATCTCTTAAATGGATTGCTAAGTTTTTATATAGACCATTACTGGAGATGGGTAACCACGCGAGAGTTTGCTGAGTTTAAGCAGGGTCCTATACTGGACCTTTGCGCTGGAACCATGCCACTTTCTGCTGAAATTGTGAGGCAGATAGAACGTCCGGTGGTGGCTGTGGATTTCTGTTATGAGATGCTCCATCATGGGAAGCTTCAATGGAAAAATGGCAGCAAGAAGCCTAAATGTATAGTCCCCGTGTGCGGTGATGGGGAATGCCTGCCACTCCATGACTTGAAATTTCAGGGGATAACAATAGCCTTTGGTATCAGGAATCTCAGCCGGCCGGAACAGGGTCTCAGAGAGATGTTAAGGGTGCTGAAAACAGGAGGAAAACTTGCGATTCTCGAATTCTCGCGTCCGAAAAATCGTTTTTTTTCTCCGATATACAAGTTCTATCTGCATAAGCTCCTTCCTTTTGTGGCTGGCAGCATCTCAGAAGATAGGGAGGCCTATCGCTATCTGGCAGATTCCATACAGGGCTTTTATGAACCTGAGATCCTGGCCGCAATGATGAAAGATGTGGGATTCAGAGAGGTCAGGCACAGACCTCTTACAATGGGTATTGTCACCTTATATACAGGGCGGAACTAGCTTTAATCCGTTACAGACTGCTATGCCGGCAAACGATCAAAAAAATATAGTCCATATATTCACTGATGGGGCCTGTTCCGGAAATCCAGGTCCTGGTGGATGGGGGGCAATGCTGCAATATGACGAGCAGAGAAAGTGCATAAAGGGCTGGTCAAAAAATACGACAAACAATCGTATGGAGCTTTTGGCTACAATACGGGCACTTGAGGCCCTTAAAAGGACCTGTGATGTCATTATTACCACCGATTCCAAATACGTAAAACAAGGCATAACCGAGTGGATAGGCCAGTGGAAGCGAAGAGGTTGGCAGACTACTGCAAAGAGACCTGTTAAAAACAAGGATCTATGGCAGGCGCTTGATTCCTTGTGCCAGTTTCATGGGGTGCGTTGGGAATGGACAAGGGGACATGCTGGACACGAGGAAAACGAACTGGTTGATCAGTTGGCCAGAAAGGCCATTTCCGAAGGCCAGGCAGGAGAGCTGGAAGAGGATAAAACAGGCAGAATACTTGCAAGGTAATTTACGTTGACTTGACTAAACTGCCTAAAGTTTTGGCGCTTCCGTTGCTTACAATTTTGACAGATAGAAGCGATCTCTTTACTTCAGCAGGCGCCTGAAATCCTGTTTCGGCTAAAGAATATTGAGGTTTATCCGGTTTAGAGGACTGTCTTAAATAGTAAAATAGAGATTGCCTGTCTTCTTCGAATGTTTTATTGTCATGAGTAATTGTGGGAGATAAAAAAATGAAAAAATTTTCAAAGTCGGGACGCCACTGGCTTGTTGTAATTTGTTTGCTTTGCGGCTTTGTGGTTATAGGCACCTACCAGGCTCATCAAATCGCCTCTGCCAGAGAAGACATAACTTATGAACAACTTAAGATCTTTGGTTCAGTCCTCGATCTGGTACAACGCAACTATGTTGAAGAGATCCCGCCCAAGCAACTTATTTACGGTGCAGTACAGGGTATGCTCCAATCTCTTGATCCACACTCCTCTTTCATGAAGCCGGAGGACTACAAGGAACTTCAGATAGAGACCAAGGGGAGTTTCACAGGCATAGGTATAGAAATCAGCCTCAAAGATGGCATACTGACAGTTGTGTCCCCTATAGAGGGCACACCGGCGTACGAAGCAGGTCTCAAGGCCAATGATAAAATACTAAAGATAGATGACAAAACCACTAAAAACATGACCTTGATTGAGTCAGTAAAGCTTCTAAGGGGTACCAAGGGGACCAAAGTCACCATTTCCGTATATCGCGAGGGATGGAGACAGCTTAAAGACATAACCCTTACAAGGGACGAAATCCCCATACAGAGTGTGAGATCCAGGATTCTGGAAGATGGTTATGGTTATATACGTGTTAGTAACTTCCAGGACAAGACTATTTCTGAGCTGGAAAAAGCCCTAAAAGAATTGGAAGAGGGCAAAGGCCTTAAGGGCCTGGTCCTTGATCTGCGGAACAATCCCGGCGGGTTACTTGATCAGGCAGTAAAGGTAGCTGATGTATTTCTGGAAAAAGGGCTTGTTGTCTATACAGATGGCAGGATGGAAGAACAAAAAATGCGTTTTGAGGCTCAGGCGAACAGACATTCTCACGATTACCCCATTGCAGTATTGGTCAATGAAGGAAGTGCCAGTGCCTCGGAGATAGTTGCAGGGGCCTTACAAGATCATAAAAGGGCAATAATTTTAGGTGTACAGACCTTTGGCAAGGGATCTGTGCAGACTATCATTCCACTTGAAGACGGATCTGCAGTACGCCTTACCACAGCCAGATACTACACACCTAATGGCAGATCCATACAGGCAAAGGGAATAGAGCCCGATATAGAAATACCTTACGCTCTACTGAAAAAACCAGAAGAAAAAGACAAAATTTTTCATTTTCCTACAGAACGCGATTTAGAAGGACACCTTCTAAATAATGAAGAAGGGCCAATTGAAGATGATCCGAGTTCTGCAAAAGATGAGCCAAAGGCTGGCGACTCCGAAGTTGACAGTGAAGAAACACAGTCGCCTCCCATGGATAACCAGCTAGAAGAGGCTGTCAGAATACTAAAGGCTTGGGCTATATTTAAACAAATAAATTAGGACACAGATTATCATACATACAACTATTCATAAAGTTAAACACCTTGATAATATGTGTTCAATAAAGTGAATTCTCATATTATAGAATTACAAGCCTTTGGTAGAGCTGTAAGGCAATACAGTATATACTTGTTCAAGTCTTTAAATGGTTAGATCTCGTTCCTCGAGTAAAAAAATACTCAAAAAGAAGGGTAGAATAACTCCTCCGGGTCTATTTTGGCCCATAATAGCACTGGGAATAATAGGAGCAATTGTAACCCTTTTATATTTACTTCCTTTGCCCTTCCGGCTGCCTTTTGAAGAATTTGATTCCGCACCACCGATTGTCCGTCCTTCCGAACCATCAAGACCGGAAAGTGCAGCCCCTATGCCTTTGGTAGCTATACTTATAGACGACATGGGTAATAATTTTCGTATTAACAATGATTTTCTGAAGTTAGATGCCCCTCTTTCCTTTTCCTTTCTCCCAACAGCACCCTATACGCCCAAGCTGGCCAAAAAGGCCAAGGATCTTGGCAAAGATGTCTTAATCCACCTACCTTTAGAGCCCATTAATTCTATGATTGACCCGGGTCCAGGTGTCCTGCGTCTGAGCATGGATTTTGATTCCATGTTACAGATACTCAGAAAAGACCTGGATGCCGTACCTGGTGCAATCGGGGTAAATAATCACATGGGTTCTAAATTTACTAAAAGCCAAAGGGGCATGGAATTGATTCTTACTGAAATAAAGCGCCGTGGTCTTTTCTTTGTTGACAGTAAGACTACTCATGACAGTGTGGCATATGTAACTGCCAGATCCATGGGTATACCGGCTGCGGAAAGGGCCGTGTTTTTAGACCACGATAACAAAAAGGAATCCATCAGAAGGGAAATAAAAAAAATGGTAAAATTATCTGTCGACAACGGATGTGTTCTTGCCATAGGACATCCGACATCTAATACATGGAGGGTTTTGTCTGAGGAACTGCCTGTAGTAAGGAAAAGTGCCAGCATTGTTCCGGTCCATAAAATTCTTGTTGGTCAGTAGAACTAAACCCGTACTTTCCCCTCACAGTTACTGAAAGATAATAAAAATGAAATATGGAGAAAAAAAAATACAAGGGGCCGAGCTTGAATCGTGGCCTAATCCATATCCTGAACGCGACTATACCATAGAGATAAGTTTTCCGGAGTTTACCTGCCTTTGTCCAAGGTCCGGTTATCCTGATTTTGCTACCATAAAGATAATTTATGTACCGGATCAGTTCATAGTGGAACTGAAATCTCTAAAACTCTATCTCAATGACTATAGAGATCGATACATTTCACACGAAGAGGCCACCAACAAGATCTTCTCAGACCTGATGAAGATCCTTTCTCCGCGCACAATCAGACTGGAAGGTGACTTTTACCCCAGAGGTAATGTCCACACAGTGATCAGGGTGGAAGGAGGTTCAAATGCCGGATAGACAAGGGATGCTGCCTTATAATTCATTGGTTTCGATCATCGCCAGTAGCTCCTTTGTTCTTTCCTGCATCAGCTTTTCATCCCCTCTGGATTCCACATTCAGGCGTAATACCGGCTCGGTATTTGAACAGCGCAAATTAAAGCGCCAACTATCAAACTCCATGCTTATGCCATCGGTTTCGTCTATGCTGGCAGCCTGAGGTCCATAAAACTTTTTTATGCTGGCAATAGCAGCTAAAGGATCATCCAATCGTCGATTGATCTCTCCACTAACTGGATATAAAGCGATACGTTTATCGAGCATAGCTGAAAGTGGCTGTTTTTTCTGACTTAACAGTTCAGCAATTAATAGCCAGGGGATCATGCCACTGTCACAATAAGCAAAATCCCGAAAGTAATGATGAGCGCTCATCTCACCACCGTAAATCGCATTTTCTGACCTCATGCGCTCCTTCATGAAGGCGTGCCCTGTCTTATTCTGCAGGGGTATGCCGCCTGCACCCGTCACGACATCAATAGTGTTCCATATCAATCGTGGATCGTGGATGATCTTTTCCCCTGATTTTTTGGTCAAAAATGCTTCGGCCAGCAGGCCTACAATATAATAGCCTTCGATAAAGCGGCCTTTTTCGTCAAAAAAGAAACAGCGATCAAAATCTCCATCCCAGGCAATACCCAAATCAGCCCCTGAAGTTACAACGGCCTTACTGGTAACAGAACGGTTTTCCTGCAATAGTGGGTTTGGAATTCCATTGGGGAAAGTTCCATCAGGCCGATGCTGTATCTTAATGAATTCAAAGGGCAGATGGGTCTCCAAGGCATCCATCACCGGACCTGCGCAGCCGTTACCGGAATTGATTACGATCTTAAGCGGATAAAGTTCTGATGTATTAACATAGTGTAACAGGTGCCTTATATATTCAGGCCGGTTTATCAATTCTTCATACTGCCCTGATCTTTCCGTGGGGGAGAATATCCCCTGTTTTGCCAGACGGCGGATTTCTTTAAGCCCTGTATCCCCGCTTATAGGTCTTGCGCCTTCCCGCACCAGCTTCATACCGTTAAAATCCCTTGGGTTGTGGCTTGCTGTTACCATAATCCCGCCATCCAGGTGATGGTGAAAAGTGGCGAAATATACTTCCTCTGTGCCACACAGACCGATATCGAATACATTCACTCCGCTTTTCATAAGCCCATGGTTAAGGGCATCACAAAGAGATTCACTGGAGAGCCGAACGTCACGTCCTATTACGACCTGTCTAGGGCTTAGAAACTCAGCATAGCTCCTGCCGATCTTAAAGGCTATATCCTTATTCAATTGATCAGGAATGCGGCCACGTATATCATAGGCCATGAAACATTCAAGGTCAGCGGCCATATACATCCTCTAATCTTATGATGTCATCTTCACCGAGGTAGCTGCCAGTTTGGACCTCTATCAAATCCAGAGGAATCACGCCCAGATTTTCCAGGCGATGATTTACACCCAATGGTATATAAGTGGATTGGTCCTCTGTCAGTAATAACACCTCATCGCCCCGTGTAACCCTGGCAGTACCTCTGACTATAATCCAGTGCTCTGCTCTGTGATGATGCATCTGCAAAGAGAGGATCCCTCCGGGCTTAACTGTAATCCGTTTTACCTGGAAACGCGCAGATACATCTATACTCTCAAATGAACCCCATGGTCTATAAACCTTACGGTGGCTGCTGTATTCATTTCGTCCGGACGCCTTCAATCGATTTACAATGGTCTTCACGTCTTGAACACGTTTTTTATGAGCAACGAGCAGTGCGTCGGGAGAATCCACCACTATGAGGTCTTTTACTCCTACTGCAGTCATCAGTCTTCCTTCGCTGCGCAGATAACAGTTCTTGACATCTTGGGTCATCACGTCCCCAAGGACCACATTTTTATTTTTATCCCTGGGCCCCAGTTCCAACAGCGACCCCCATGAACCAAGATCACTCCAGCCTGCATCCAGAGGTACCACAACAGCGCTGTCAGTTTTCTCCATTATTGCATAATCCACCGAGTCACTTGGGCAATCAGCAAATGCCTCGGCATCGAGACGCAAAAAATCCAGATCCCGTACAATCTTTTCATGGGCCGCAGTACAGGCATAGAGTATCTCAGGGGCAAATTGTTCCAGTTCATTGATATAGCGGCTGGCCTTGAACATGAACATTCCGCTGTTCCAATAATAAACACCTGACGCAATATAATCTTTAGCTGTATTAAGATCTGGCTTTTCCACAAAATGATCTACCTGAAAAGCCGGACTATCGGTATGTAGACGATCTGATGCCTTGATGTATCCATAACCTGTTTCAGGTGCCGTGGGTATGATGCCAAAAGTCACCAGCTTTCCCTGCTCCGCCAATAAAGTACCAGTTTCAACAGCTTGGGCGAAAGTCTGAGTGTCTCTAATGATATGGTCTGCCGGTAATACAAATAGCACAGGGTCATCTTTCTGCTGTATTATACTCAAGGCGGCACATGCCACTGCAGGGGCGGTATTTCGCCCCACCGGTTCAAGAATAATGGACAGAGACTCCACACCGATCTGGCGCAACTGCTCAGCTGCAAGAAAACGATGTTGATTGTTGCAAACAAGCAGAGGTGTCTTGCAATCCGAAAGATCTGATAGACGTCTGACAGTTGACTGTAACAGCGTTTCGTCTTCCACCAGTGAATAAAATTGCTTAGGATAGGCCTCACGAGATAGCGGCCAGAGACGGGTACCTGAGCCTCCGCATAAGATAATCGGCACAATCATTAAAAGTTTTTCTCCATAAAATTAAATATACACTAAATGGTTATAAAGTGCGTTTTTGAATCATTCAGAAATGCAGGGAAGAATGAGACTTAACATAGACGCCAATAGGCATAAATAAAGGCCCACCTAATTATCTGAAGTTATGAAATTCCCCTGCCCGTAAAGCTTTTGAATGAAGTTTTCGGCCCTGAGTTCAGGGTGAACGCTGCAGCCTGGTCCTATTATTATTCCCTGGGGTATTTGTGTTCGAAGACCGATTACAGTGAGTGCCTCGTTGTGGTTGCCGATTATGGAATCTTTACCAATACTGACACCAAGGTCGGTTATGGTATTCTCAACTTTGGCTCCTGGTCCGACTTGAGTGTCGAAAAACAGTATTGAATCTTTTACCACTGCCCCCACTCCTACATAGGCCCCTGGAAAAAGGATTGATCGATCGACCCGGCCTCTAACTCTCACCCCATTGTAGACCCTTGAGTTATCTATTGATCCCCGAGTATCGATAAGCGCCGGGCCCCTGTCTCTTACTGCCTCGTGGTCCAAATTGGTGCGAACTTGCCAATCGTCTAATTTTATCCCGGGACGTTCTCCCAAGAGATCCATATTGGCGGTCCAGTATTTCTCCAGAGTGCGGCTATATCCCCAATAACCGTAAAATTTATAACCATATACCTCATATTTGTCCATTATAGCAGGGAGTATGTCTCTGCCAAATTCATGAGAGTTAATTCCGGCGTTTTCTTTAAGAGCCTGTTCCAGGACCTCTGTCTTAAACACGTATATGGTCATTGAGGCCCAGTTAGATAAAGGGTGAGCCGGTTTTTCAAGATATTCCAGAAGACGACCTCCTCTTGCGTCATCATCAGAAATTCGGGCCAGGCCGAATCTGGATGAACCTGACGGGCTGACCTCCACAAAAGAGGCAGTAACATCGGCCCCCATATCCAGATGAAATTGAATGAGTCTATGATAATTCATATGATACACATGGTCGCCGGATAAAATCAGTATAAGGTCTGGTTTGTGAGCATGGATAAAATCGAGATTCTGATATACTGCGTCCGCCGTGCCCTTATACCAGTCTGAGGCGTGCAAGCCTTGAAAGGGAGGAAGAATAGTAATGCCACGATGTCTGCCTGTCATATCCCAGGATGCGCCTGTTCCGATATGTTCTATTAAAGACGAAGACCTGTACTGACTGAGAATTCCGACCCTCTCAATGCCTGATTGCATAAGGTTGCTGAGAGGAAAATCTATGAATCTGTATAGGCCTCCAAAGGGCACTGTGCTCTTGGGCCTGAGGAAGGTAAGTACTCCAAGTTCATCAACCCTGCCGCCCGCAAGAACCATAGCTAAAATTTTCGGCATTAGCTAACCTGATGAGTATATTTAAATTAAATTGCCGTCGAGTCTGTCACAGAAGAGGATAATCCGTCCGACGTGTTATTATTATCAGGTCCGAATGACTTCTCTCCAGTGGCCGCTTCTTCCATGGCTTCATCGACCATCTGGTCAAAGTCCTCGTCGAGGTCGTCTCCCGCCAGGCTTCCCATTTTCTTCATCCACCTAGCCATACTTTTAGGATCATTTTCGTCGAGACCGGCCATCATCGACGGATCTGCTAATTTGTCCATTCTTGTCTCTTCGGAAAGACGTACATTAACTCTGGAGATCAACTTGGTGACTGAGCTGCTTCCACAATGTTTGCAAAGGGATTCAAAATTGTCCCTGTTGAGGACAAGGTGGGAGGAAATCTTTCCACATTTTTTACAGCGATATTCATAGATCGGCATTCTGCTTCCCTCCATTTACTGGATTATACACACCATCTATTTAGGCAATATGTTTAACTACCAAACGAAGGAGCTTGGTTGTTGAAAATTTTTTTGCGGCACCGTTGGGTAAATTTTTGCAGGGGACCTCTGCCCTGGCACTCTGTCTGTGCCCGCCGGCTGATCCTATGTTCCCAAAGACACGGGCTGCCAATTTGCCTGCATGTTTTTTATAACCATCGCAGCGAAAGATGACCACGAGCTTTTCTCCATAACGGCCGGATATTATAACCCATGCTATATCATGAATATGTGAAAAAAAATCAGCCACTACTACAAGGATGTCCGGATTTCCGACGCGTCCCAGATGGATATAAATACGTTTTTTGCTGATTTTCATGGTTTCCAGGGCGATCTTGAAATATTTCAGTTCTGATCGTCTTATGTCAGCGGTCTCTATCTTGTTTAGCAGTTGCTGGTTGATTTGTTTAAAGAGATATTGGAAACAGAGTATATCAGATGGGGAGGTCTTATTGGTAAAATTTTGGGTGTCAACCTTGATACCGTAAAAAAGTGCTGTTGCAAGTGCTACCGCAGGTTTTATTTTAGCTGCCTTCAGGTATTCAGTGAGCATAGATGCAACCGCTCCATATTCTGGTCGTATGTCTACGAAGGGGGCATCCCATCCATCAGTAAGTGGGTGGTGGTCGATCACCGCATTATAGGAGATTGAAGTCAGGTCTGTATGATGAGGGGGTTGAGAGTCTACGAGCACAAATTTGGTGTATTGACCCTGCTTTACTCCCCTCAGCCTATGCAGAGGAATTTTTAGAAAGTCTCTCATTGCAAGGTTATTTACACGCTTTATCTCATTATTGTGGGCTATTGTAACTTCTTCCACTTTTCGGCTGAGCAATCTTTTCACTGCCTGGGCACTGGCCATGGCATCGGGATCAGCTATTATTATTACCAGTACGCGGTCGTCCCTGGTGAAAATCTGCAGGAAAGAACGGAGACGTTCTTTGTTGGAAAGCCTTTTTGTGGCACGCGCGCTTTGCTCAGGAGATTGTGGCAAATCAACTTTTTCAGGATTATTTTTACTGTTATTAACCGAATTTGTCATTTTACTATTATAAGAGCCTCATAAGAAATTGTGCCATGGGGAAAAACAGGCACGGTCTTTTTTGCATTATACTTCTCTTGTAGTTTTAGACAGCTTCTTTATTATGTGTTTAAAGGGCCTTTTTCGAAAGGTCCAAAAGTAATTTTAATTTTCATTCAATATTACACCAAATCGCATTATCAGCAAATGGCGACATGGAGGACCTCTTGAGAAAAAACTTAAGATGTTATCACTGGGTCTGGTTAGCGCTCATGGTTAAATTTGGTTTTGATTTGCTTGGAATCTGCATCAAAAAAAAGAGGGCGAAATGTGTAAAACTTGAAGCGAAAAATGCCTGAAAAAATAGTGATAGACTCTTGTTTCGCTTCAAATTATTTCATCATATAGCCCCTGAGTCTTACATCTTTCACTATAAGCGGTGCAAGATCATGATTTAGGCGCCTGACGATCGGTTGTCTGTACTGCATCAGGAATTTTTCTTGAATACCCGAGCTTATATCAATGCCCTGAAGCTCTCTCGAGATTGTGTCTCTGACCCAGGCCTCTTTTTTTCTAACTGCATTTTTTGTTTCGGCATCAGAAACAATAAGTTCCACTTGCAATTTTAAAAAGACCAGTTCCTTATCTCTTTGCGCTGGTATTAGGAATGGGGCAAGATCTAAGGTTTGAGAGCCGCTGTGATCGGCCAAGTTATACGGGATATCTCCCGTAACCATTTTAGGTGGGTCAAAAAACGGAGCTGAGAGGTTCCACAAAAGCACGAGTCCAATAATAAGAAGAATTCCCGATGCCCCTGATATCGTCCAGATAATCCATGATGCCTCTTCGTGTGGCAGCTTGATCTCCTGGTTTTCTTGCGAGCAGACCTCTTTTAATTCATTCTGCAGAAAGGTCTCTTTCGAATGTATGGTTGGTATCTTTTTAACTGGCTCATCATTAAAGTCAGAAAGCCGAATATCGATTGGGCGATTTTTCCCATCCTGCGATTCGTCTTCAGATAATATCATATATATGTCATTATCGATCGACTCCGTTAAATCCGTATCGAGTTGTAGCCCGTTATCACCTGAATCCTCTACCGGTTTGGTGATTTCTAAATCCGGACCCTCTTTATAATCGGTTTTATCTTTGAAACTAGAAGTATCTTTAGTCACATCAATATTTAATGAGGAAATAATATTTTGATAATTTTATTCAAGTCTTTAAGGGTTAAGGATTTAAACTGTTTAATATATTTGTACTACAAAGACTGGTTTAGCTCAAAATGTTACAAATACAATGTCTGAAATTTCATCGGTATAAAATAGTTAGAAATAAGTCGACTAAACAGGGAAATCAGTGCAGCGCCACAGACCTAATATTTTAACACAATCATAACCCAATGACAGGGCTTTGTAATCTTTTTTAGTACGGAATGGAAATGAAACATGGAGGAAGAGTTATAAACAAGCTTTAATAAAGATATTATATACGTAATTTGCGTCACGGCCGAATCCATCTATAGAGCTTCAGGATTTATGTCAATTTTAGCCGTTTTTAGCCGTTGACCCCTGATGTCTGAATGGATTCCTGATTTCGAGCAAGGTAACCATTTAAGGATGAAGACGTGAAGGGGATATATCTATTCTGTGCGGTCAGGGAAGACGGGATAGACTGGATATGGATCTTCACAAATGGGTTCTTCTTTTATTCGGCGATTTCCTCTGCGACCGAGGCTAAACGGATTCTTAGCCTCAACATGGCCTTGGTATGCATCTGGGATATTCGGGATTCAGTATATCCCATGATCTCCCCTATTTCTCGCATTGTGAGATCCTCATAATAATAAAGAGAGACCACGATTTTTTCTTTTTCCGGAAGTGAATTTATGGCTTTTGCTAAAATTTCTTTGATCTCTGTTTTATTCAATAAGGTAAAGGGATTAACCTCATTGTCGCTTTCTATTAAATCAAAAAGATCTTCTTCATTACTATCCGGCATTCTTCTGCGGATGGTTTCTATGTCGAGGAAGGTTACGCTCTTCGTTTTATCCAATAATTTGTGGAATTTTTCTATGCTGATTCCTAATGCCTTGGCAACTTCTTTGTCTTTAGGGGGTCGGTTTAGTGCTTTTTCCAGATAATGATATGTTTTTTCCAGTTCTGTAGCCTTTTTTCTTATAGATCTGGGGACCCAGTCAAGGGATCTTAGCTCATCCAGTATTGCGCCACGAATTCGGAATTCTGCGTAAGTCTTGAAACGGATTTTTTTTGATGAATCAAATTTTTCGATAGCATCCATTAGTCCGATGACTCCTGAACTTATGAGATCGTCTTGAGATATGTTTGGGGGCAAGCGCATGGCGAGTTTCCCTGCAACGTATTTTATCAGGGGAGAATACTTGAGAATTAGTTCTTCACGTTTTTCCTGCGTGAGTGATTTACCATCGCCGAAAAAGGTATCAGTATAATCCTTAAGTGGTATTCTCGCAGTCTTTGCCATCACTTGTTTACTTTTTAAGAAAGTGTCCCCGGAAATATCTGACGTTACTAACAACATGGTTTTCACTCCTAACATTCAAGACATTTCGTCCAAATTCATTTATTGGGGCTGTGCGGATCTTTTAAAGTATTCTACGATCTGTGGATATTATAAATAACCAGTTCCTCATGTGTTTCAGTCTGATTAATAATGATATGACAAAAAGCGTCTTCGTCTGTCATAATCAAATACCCAAGAAAGATACCCGTCTATAGTATGCAACACTTTAGCAAGCAACACTTATACCAAAAGCTTGAAAAGGCATTCTCTTTATTTTTAAATCAGTATAATTTAAAATCCGACCTGCTTTGCAATGAGTGCTCTGTATTTTCTTGAATTGAGTAAGTACCAAGAACAAATTAAATACTGTTAAATGTTTTTATTAAAAAAACAAAGTATTAGATTACTGAAGTCTTTTTTGATGATTTACAGGTTAAGATATCAAGTTTAATTAAAAGATCGAATAACAGGTGAGCAAGCCACTATGGAGATGCTTTCAAGAATACGAATGAGGTGAATCTTAATATTTCTAAGATCGAATATAGGGAATTGAATTTGAGTCAATATTTTGACATAAATAAACATTTTACGTAAAAACTGACATTTTTTTGTCACAATTTTGCAGATACCATTACATGGTCAGAAAATTAAAGTTGAAAGATTGGAAACCCAGGATTCAAGTCTGCAGTTTTTGAATCCCGGACTCATAAAGGTTTAATTTGATTTTAATATGAGGCTGGTGGATATGTCGTGGACAAAGGGTATTCTTGCCACAAGACCTCCTGCGTCCTTTACTGTTTCGGCCCCTACTATGTTTTTTTCTTTCCAATCCGCTCCCTTGACCAAGACATCTGGAACAATGTTTTGGATAATGTTTAATGGAGTGGTATCATGAAAAATCACCACATAATCTACAGCGGCAAGTCCAGCCAGCACTTGCGCCCTCATTGCTTCGCTATTGACAGGTCGTCCCTGCCCCTTGATTTTTCTGACTGATTTGTCGCTGTTTAATCCTACCACCAGATAGTCACCTAAATGCCTGGCTGATTCCAGATATGAAACATGACCGGCATGCAGGAGATCAAAACATCCATTGGTAAAAACCATCTTTTGGCCGGCCTTACGTCTTCGCTTTACCGCGATATTCAGAGAAGGCAGGTCCAGTATCTTTATATTGGCCTTTGGCCACCAGGATCTTGGTGCATGTGCAGTAAAGAAGTCTTGGCGTGTGGAGTGTACTTCATTCATATCAAGTTCAGCCAGGATAATGGTCTCTCCGTTACAGGCCCTGGCAAGTATGTCCCCACGTGGTCCTATAATTTCAGAGCCTCCGCCAAATTCTGTGCTTCCAATCATTCCCCAGGCGTTTGCACCTGCCAGAAAACATTGATTTTCAATAGCTCTTGATTCCATCAGAATCTGCAGATGGTGTACCCGGTTAACTGGCCACAAGGCAGACAAGAGTATTAAATCCACTCCCTGGCACACAATGTGACGTACAAGTTCTGGGAAACGCAGGTCAAAACAGGTTATCAGGCCAAGTCCTAATTCGGTTTCTCTAATGGGTATCCAAAAGGCGACAGGGTCAGTTCCAGGGCTAAAAATATGATCCTCTTTCATAGGGCCGAATAGATGGATTTTTCTATATTTATGGAATGTACTATCAGGTCCAATCAAATAGGTAGTATTAAAGAGCCTCTCACCTGAATTCTCTATGTCTAATTCAGGCAGTGTGCCGACTATATGAATTCTGTTCGTCTCTGCCAAAATTTTAAGCTTGTACAGGAGTTCGGGAATTTCATGGGCCAGATATTTGTCCGTCTCACTGAGAGGCCCTGTAGCCCATAGTTCGGGAAGTAGAAATAATTCCGCTCCGGCCCTTGCAGCTTTAAAGGTTGCAGATTCAATTTTTTTCCAGTTGGCCTGGACATCTTTTTTTATAGGAGTAAACTGAAAAATTCCTATTTTAAAAGTTGACATTGATTGTTTCATAATTAAAAAATTAATCTGCTAACTATTGCAAGGAAATACAGGCGGGTGATTTTAAGCAATACCACATATTCTGTCTTTCAGTTCAATCATTCAATGGCCCATTCTCCATTCCAATGTCCGTTCAATTCCTTCAGAAAGAACCGTTTTGGGTTTCCAGCCTAGGACCTCCTCAGCCAAATATATCTTTAGACAGCTTTTCTTAAGGTCTCCCGGTCTCGCAGAGGTCCTGTCCGGTATCCTCAAAGAATTGTGAAGAGGACGTTTGTTGGAGATTATATCAAATATGGTCTCAAAAAGGATCTGTGTCCTGGTTTCTTTCCCCGTACCGATATTAACGGCCTTTTTATTTCCTGCCTTAAGGGCAAGGATGTTTGCATCAACGACATCTCCCACATAGCAGTAGTCCCTGATCATGCCCTCTGGTTCAGACAGAAAATGGTATATCATGCAGGGCCTATTTTCAAGTAATCTGTCCATAAAAATGGCCACTACTCCGGCCTCACCGTTAGGTATCTGGCGGGGGCCATAGATGTTGGAATATCGCAGGACAATATAGTTTAATCCATATTGGTGTGCGTAGAAGTGAAGGTAGTTTTCCGAGACCGCCTTTGCTATGGCATAAGGAGACAAGGGTTGAGGGGTACAGGCTTCAGAGGTGGGGTATTCTTCACCTTCTCCATAAATGGCCCCGCCCGATGATATGAATATGATTTTGCGTGTTCCGACCCTCCTGGCACCTTCCAGTAGATTGATAAAACCCTTGATATTTACTGATGCGTCAAATCCAGGGTCTGCTACGGAAGCCGGGACGGAGATTTGGGCTGCATGATGATTTATCACCTCTGGCCTTTCATATTCCAGTAATTTATGTATCTCCGGGGCCCTTATGTCCATTAAATAGAATTTTGCCTCAGGATGCAGGTTTTCCCATTTTCCTGTATAAAGGTTATCTACCACTACAACTTCATGCCCCGCCTCTACATAAGCATCTGTTACATTTGAACCAATAAAACCTGCCCCGCCGGTTACCAGGATTTTCATGCTCACATATCTCCTTTATCTTTAATTTATAGTATGATGTTGCTGTCATGTCTATCGAAGTGCTTGCAAGAAGGGTGCTGACTGATCCTTTGTAAAAAAATAAGCTTGAATTTGCTGGACGTACTGCAAATCTATCAATAATATCAAAGGACCGATATTATTGATTGATAGGAGAAGGAATGTTTAGTCATGAATAATATAACCTTTTTGCCGGCCGACGTGACTGTAATTGCAGATCAGGATGAAAATCTGTTAAGAGCGGCTATGAGGGCTGGAGTACATATTAACTCCTCATGTGGCGGAGCGGGTGTTTGTAATAAGTGCCGCATTTTTCTGGAACGGGGGCTTGTCACGGGAGAGGCCTTGCCTGGGGGGGGATGGAAGGCCTGTGCCACTTTTCCTGTCTCAGATGTGGTAATTCGTGTACCAGTTGAGTCTCAGATGGACCGAAAGGTTGTCAGACCACTGACAGCCAGAAAGGCCGCATCATGGATCAAGGCCCAGGACGAGGTCATAGACTGGAAACTACATCCTGTAGTCCGCAAACACGTTATTAGCTTGCCTCAGCCAAGCCTTAAGGACAGTGTGAGTGATCTTGACAGGCTAAAACGTGAAGTTGTTCAAGGCAGGCTTCAGTCAATTTCGCTGGAAGTAGATAATCAGGTCCTCTTTGATCTGCCGGAAAACGTCCGGAGCAATGACTGGAGAGTCACTGTGAGCTTAATGGAGGGCCCCAAAAAAGATGCCTGTCGTCTCATTCGTGTTGAGCCGGGTGATACCACAGGCCAGCATCTGGCGGTGGCGGTGGATATAGGTACTACTACCGTATCGGCCCAGTTGGTGAATCTTGAAAGCGGAGAGGTCCTGGAAGAGATTTCTAATTACAATCCGCAGATTAGCTATGGGGAAGATGTTATATCGCGTATAGAGTTTGCAAAAAAGAAAGAAGGCCTTAAGACCCTGCAGAAAAAGATAATCGAATGTCTTAATGAGCTTTTAAATGAACTTTTTACGAATACGGACCGAGAAAAGGACGCTTTAAGTTTCATAACCGTAGCTGCAAATACCGTAATGATTCATTTTCTTCTCGGTCTTGATACGCGTTTCCTAAGGACCCAACCCTATACACCCGTTGCTACCCAGTTCCCCCCGTTTAGGGCCATAGAGTCAGGTATAAATGTTCCGGCACACGTACACATGTTTTTAGGTCCTTGTGTAGCCAGTTACGTTGGCGCGGATATAGTAGCAGGAGTAGTAGGTGTAGGGCTTAACCGTCATCCGGAGCTTACGCTCTTTATAGATTTAGGAACAAACGGAGAAATAGTCCTCGGAAATCAGGATTGGATGGCGTGTGCAGCCTGCTCAGCGGGTCCTGCCTTTGAGGGGGGCGGAATAACGCACGGCATGCGCGCGGCCGAAGGGGCAGTTGAGGTAGTACACATACACCCCCATACATTTGAACCTATGGTCTTGACCATTGGGGGCAGAAAGGCAAGTGGAATATGTGGATCGGGTATAATCAGCCTGCTGGCCGGCCTTTTCATGGCAGGTGTGTTGGATCAGCAGGGAAAATTTTATAACGATCTGAAGACAGACAGGGTACGCCCCGGCAGGGATGGCTGGGAATATGTGTTAATAGAAGCGGAATCTACTTCCATAGATCGGGATATAGTATTCACAGAGGCGGATATTGAGAATCTTATTCGAGCAAAAGGTGCAATGTTCGCCGGCTATTATACATTGTTGGAATCAGTGGGCATGGGATTTGAAGATCTGGAGCGTATAATATTGGCTGGCAGTTTTGGAAGTTACCTGGATATTGACCAGGCCGTCACTATAGGGCTGCTTCCTGATATTTCAAGGGACCGCTTCTTTTTTGCAGGTAACAGCTCTCTTCTCGGGGCAAAGGCTTCAGCTGTTTCGTGGCCTGTTACCAAAGATCTGTACAAGGTTGCAAAGATGATGACCCACTTTGACCTCAGTGATAGCCCCCGGTTCATGGAACATTATGTCTCGTGCCTGTTTCTGCCTCATACGGATCAGAGATTGTTTCCTTCAGTCAGACTCGACTGATTTCATGGCCTCTCTGAAGGCCTTTGCATAGTCTTCCGGGTAATGACCCGTGATCCATCTTTCCTGCCTTTCGCTGAAAGCACCTGGGGACCCAGGGAGCCTGGGCAGGAAGCAGTAAAAGAGACGCTGATCTTTATCTGGATTGTTAAAGCGTTTTGAAATTTCGTAGGCCGTGACCATTTGGGCCCCCAGTCTGTCCAAAGTCCTGATTACGAGTTTGATGCAATGGTCCAGGGAGTTGCGCACCTCAGTATCTGCCTCAAGGACATTGCCCACAGGGCAGGTGGTCATAATCTGGACTTCGCCCTGGGAGCGCTGGGCTTTAGGAATATGGACCATGACGTCTTTGTCTTCATAGACAATCAGGCTCGATGCCAGGTCTTCTTTCCCGTCCAAACGTTTATTGGAATGGATTGCCCTTAAATAGGTCCTAAAAAAAGGCTGTCCATAAGACTTTTTATAAAGGGCCGCAAAAAGGGTCACCTGATCTCCCACTGCATAGGTGGGGATTGATTTTGACCCGGCCACTTCCATATCCGCGGATTTCACATTAGGGGGTATCAGTGCAAATTGCTGATGAATCTGCTGGTGGGATGCATGTAATCTATAGCCTGACGGAGAGAAATCAAAGCCGTAGTTCCAGCCCCAAAGGGTGGCTGTATAAGGCAGATCTTCTCCTTTCTTCGACCTGTTTGTCACTTCTTTTACAACCGACCTTCTCAAGGATTCAAGCTCAGAGACTGATAAGGTATTAAAATTTTCTGAAAAAATTCCTTTTACAATATTTAGGTTTAGGGCCATCTGAGTATATACCCGCTGGTAATAGAGATGACGCAGACCCGTTACATCTTCGGGAAGCAATTCTTTTGCCCTGTATCTCACACAGTCATGGGCCATATTAGATGCATAATGACCCCAGGGGATGTAGCTGCCTGTTCTGAGATACTCCCATATATGAGTCCTGGGTTCAAATGCATACTCGCCGACAATCGGGCTGTTTCCCTGAATTCCAGGTATTAATAACATGGCCAGTTTGTATTTATCCGGACAGGCCATATTGTTACCCACTACCTCAAAGAGTTCTTGGTCAAGCAGAACCGGTTTAGGTCGGTTCTGTTCGTCGTTTTCATACTTTATGCCGACCGGCTCTTGGTTACTGTCGAGTTCAAACCGGCATGCCAAGTGTGCAATGGCCTTCAGGAGCTCTTGATCTTTGGATGTCTGCGCCAGAGACAAAAGAACTGTTCTCGGGAGATCTTTTAGTGAATAGATCTTTTCATCAGCACCTTTTAAGCATCCATTCAACAGGTCTTTCAGGAGTGGCGAAGATTTGACAGGTTCTTCATTGCCTCTTGTGAATCTGAATTGTTTAGGACTTTTCGAGAACTGTTCGGCCTGTTCGTAAAGTATGTATGTAGCACCCCAGAAAGGAAAGGCATTTGGTATCTCCCAGACCTTTCCGATATTATTAATAAAAATGTTGCCATGGGGGAAGTTGGCCTTATTATCGATTGTGTTGCCGTCTGAATCGTGGCCCAGCACCGCCGAGGTAACTGTCTGCCTGAGGTTTATAACCTTATAAGTCGGTTGGTGAAGGGCGCAAATAAAGACCCCTGATGGATCTATACAGGTGCGAAGAATATCCTGCTTCACATCAATTCACTCCTGTTAAATGCTCTGTAAGTTGTCTTGATTAGAATACCCATATCCTTTTACGATTCTAGAGTCAAGTTACAAACAGCCTACAAACGGTATAGAATTTCGAGAGCTAATGGTTCACCTTTCATTCAGGTTCACCTTTTCTTCGTCTGGCAGAATTTTTTCCAAGCAGTATGATATATTATGTTGGGGGATGAAGGTCGCGACTGATTCAGCAAATAGTAGTTTAATTTATCTAAATTTTCCCTAATTTCTTTTCGCAGAATATGTCAGTATCTGAAAGGTAACGGTAAATTGAAATATTCAGAACGGGGAGACGCATGAAACTGCCAAGGCCGAAATTGAACGGAAAGGTTTCTTTAGAGACCGCCATTAATCGACGCAGGACCATCAGATCTTTTACTGCCGAGCCTCTTTCATTGGAACAATATTCACAGATTTTCTGGGCGGCTCAGGGTGTCACGGAGGACAGGGGTTTTAAGAGGGCTGCCCCTTCGGGCGGAGCCCTGTATCCCAATGATATTTATTCCGTTGTCGGTGAGAATTGTGTTAACGGACTGAAAAGCGGAGTCTATCATTATGACCCAAAGGATCATGCTGTTTCGTTAGTATTCGAAGGAGATCTGAGAAATAAGGTGGCCATGGCGGCCTTGTCACAAACGTGGATATCGACTGCCCCTATAAATATTTTGATCACTGCTGAATATCGCCGGATCACGAGCAAATATGGTAAAAGGGGTAAGAGATACGCCATTATTGAGGCCGGTCATATAGGGCAAAATATCTTGCTTCAATCAGAAGCAATGGGTTTGGGGGCCGGCATAGTCGGGGCCTTTCACGATGAAAAATTAAGACAGGTCGTCAATATTTTCCCGAATCATGAACCACTTCTGATATTGCCTGTGGGATATAGAACTTTGGAAGTATAGGATATTATTCTCAAATTTATTGAATTTTTTGTTTTTATAATGTTCCCCTGGGTATATGGACGATATATCCCTCATCTTTTTCCAGTACTCTGACCTGGAATCTGGAAAGATCCTTATCCGCCGGGCCCGACAGGTATTTACCATCCCAGGCAAAACGGCTCTGGTGACAGGGGCAGAGAAATTCCTTGTCCGCCTCTCTATAATTGATAATACAGCCTAAATGCGTGCAACTTCGGGATACTGCCAAAGGTCCTTGATCGGTTTCGAACAAGGCGAACTGGGGCTCAAGCAAAAATTCACCAGGCTTTAGTTTGCCTCTCAAACGGACTTCTATGGGTGGACGAAATCGTTTTTTTGTCACAAAGGCATAAACAGGATAGATGAGCCCCAGGCCAAGGGCCCAAATACCTGCCTTTTTCAGAAAGTCGCGGCGGATCATCTGGCATTACACCGGGGAAAATACTTAAATATTGTTTTATCAAAAGAACGCGGCATTTGATGTGTTTTCAGAGAGATTATTTGCGGCATATGAAAAATATCAGGGTAAGGACTATACTCAGAAGTATGGAAGTGGTGAGAGGGAAATAGAGAGTGAAATTGTCTCGCCTGATTACGAAGTCTCCAGGAAGCTTGCCCAGAAGGGGGATCTTGGGACCTAACATCAGAAACAGTCCTAATGCCGCAACAACTATTCCTAAAATCAACAGCATTTTACCGAATTCAGGCAAGAAATTCATTATTTTTTACACATCTATTTTAAAAAGTTTAATTCATGAGTTCAGATTAAAAATCTAACACCCAACTTCGAAGAAATTCGAGGTGGATGTCTGTTTTGTCAATAATTTTTTCTGTAATCGTTTTGCCCTTTTACTGTAGCGCTCTTCTTCGCTATAGATACAGCCACAATATGGTTGTCTGTAGATCCCGAGTTTTTTTAAGAGCTCTATACCTTCTACCCAGCCATCACGAAAGTCCCGGTAATAGAATTCTATTCCATATTTAGCGGCAAGCTCTTTACCCATATTATGGATAAGGTCATGTCTCTGGTAACGACTGTAAAGGAGAGTTGTGCTGAAAGCGGGCAGCCCAAGTTTTACCGTCTTCCGTGCGGCAGCCTCCAGACGAATGCGGTAGCACACCGGACAGCGTTCATCAGGCTCCTGCCTTGTACCTATTTTATTCAGCCAGTCTCTGAGCCCATATCCGGACTCATCCCAAAGCACCGGGAATTTGAATTTTTCTGAAGCCGTTTCCAAAGCCTCAATTCTGCGTTCGTATTCCCTGAATGGGTGGATATTGGGGTTGTAGAAATAGACAAGTGCATTGTTACCCTCTTTTCGAAGTTCGTTGACAGGGTACAGAGTGCAGGGCCCGCAGCATGTATGAAGAAGAATTTCCATTCAAAATACCAGGACTTTATCCGCCTCCATAGACAATTCATAGAGGTCATCCATCCATCCGATAGGGCAAGTGCTTGATCCCTCCAGACCGTGGGATTTCGCGCAGACGCCTCAGACATAAAAATCTCCTTCAAACATGTTGATTTGCCCCATTACGTCAAAATTTTTGTCTCCGCTCTTTTCAAAAAGGACACCTTTCCCGAGCATGAATACACTGATTTCATCACCCTTTTTTACGCCGAGATTCGCCAGCCTCATCGCATTGTAAATGCTTTCGCCGTCCTCGATACTTATAATTATAAGGACCTTTCTCATGTGACCCCCTTAGTTTTTGTGCAGGCTATGATCAAAAAAACTAAAATTTGTGATCAGATACTAGAAATTATTAGTACAAACTGTAAATTTTAACAACAAGATCGGCCGATATAAAAAAAGAAAAGAAATCAAATATAGATACGTCTTTCAACTCATTCGATGCCATTATTTTTCATATTTTGAATTTTCCTTACCATGCGGTTTAAGATTCCTGGTTTGGCGGCGGACCCCAATGACCGGCTCCAGTTTTTTCATAAGCAATGGAAGACATGTATAAAGCGAGCCTAGTTGCAATGTTGCCGAACCAAAAAATGCTCTAAAATCCATATGCAGATTCTTGTCTTTGAGGGCATTTTTATTGATTTTTCTGCCATATTGTTTAACTGCCAGGGGCTTTGTCTGCAATCTCAGAATTGATGTATTTTTTTTTGACCTTTCCTTTAAATTATGATAGTCTTCACTTATTTGTTTAGACCTGTGTATTGATAAATGGAATACATAAAAAGTTGATGCTCGTGTATTTTTATAGATAATTTTTTATGAAATACCTATCAGTTAATATATCAAATAGCCAGATATTTTATTCAATCCGTCATTAGTAAAAAGGAGGTTTTTTATGGGAGTTTTGAGGATTGTAACTGTTTTGTTTTTTGCAGGCTGTGTTTGGTCCTCTTATGGACTTTGCGGCACAGAGCCTGCGGAGGTTCCCAAGGCCAAGACTATCGCCGAGCTGGCTGCTCGCTATGATGCGAGTTCTTGTGGGGAATGTCACGAAGAGCAATATGAACAGTGGGAGAATTCACTTCACGCCGTTTCTATCCTGGGCACTCCACGTACAGCCCCGACCGTACTGACCAGCGTAGATATGGGCCTGAAGTTGTTCCCTTATTCAGGCGTGAAAACGGACGAAGATGTCGAAGTCCGTCATCTCATGATGTGCGCCAAGTGTCATCTGCCTCAACTGGATGAGGCAACGGATGATGTGGCCAGGGAAATCGTCAAGACCATAAGAGACTGGATGAGTGCAAGCAGAAAGGCATATGACGATGAGGCATATGAAGATGTAGCGGATGAACTTCAGGAAAAAATAGCAAGCCTGAATATCAGCTGTTTGGTCTGTCATAACAAGAAGGCCATTATCCACAAATGGATGGATGGCTATCCCCAGCCGGATACAATTTATGCATTGCAAGAGGGTGAACATGATCACCCTGACTTTAACAAACTTGGTAAGGCCCCGGCCCTGAATGAGTCCATATTCTGCGGTCAGTGTCATGGTTTGGGACCCAATTTTGAACTGGATGAGCCTTCCCAGTGCGCCACGGCGTATGGTAGCTATCTCTTTGCTTATATACCCGAGGGAGGGTCTCACACTTGCCAGGAATGTCATATGCACAAATCCGGTCTGGGCCACGATATGCAGGCCTACCGGAATGAGACAATGATCAAGATGGCCTTTGATGTCGAAGTCGATGCCATGTCACTTTTCTGGCGCAAAGACAGTGTAGAAGGCGTGATTCCTCTTGGAATAATTAATGTAGAGATCTATAATAAGTCAGGCCATGCCATTCCCGACGGCTGACCCACCCCCAACAGGCTGGTCCTGGATGTGACCGCAAAGACAGTAGAAGGGGAAGAGGAAAAACAAATCTATAATGATCAGGTCATCTACATGCCTTACCCCGGACGTTTTGGCAGGGGGTCAGAAATGGGAAGAGGACCTTATGAGAAGTGCGGTTTGTTGAGAGATACCTGCATACCGCCTCTAAAGAAGGTCAAGGAAGTCTTTGAGATACCTTTCCCATATGCCGATGTGGAGAAAGACGGTAAGAAGACCAGGGAACTTAGCGCAGATGAGCTTTTAGTGGAGGTCAAGCTGTGGTACGTACCCTTTGGTGAATTTACAGATTGCTGGAATAACGTAGTATTCTTTGAAGAAGAAAAGAAGATAGAACTCAAGGACGAGTGGGTCTGGAGAGACTAGACCAAGAAATCTGTTCCTGCAGACCGGCTTTTTTGTGCCGGTCTGCAGATCTATTTAGCTTTCAACACCGATACCCTCAGTGTGTTTGGGAAGATGCAGGGTAAAGGTAGAACCATTGTCCTGTTCAGAATCCACCTTAATATCACCATTC
Organism: Deltaproteobacteria bacterium; assembly: GCA_018399745.1. GTDB lineage: Bacteria > Desulfobacterota > Dissulfuribacteria > Dissulfuribacterales > UBA3076 > UBA3076. Next base: position 51,993 of record JAGYNZ010000010.1, read on the forward strand.
CATTCATGAACGAGCCTATGTACTATTGCCAGGCCTAATCCTGTTCCGTCCGGACGAGTAGAGAAGAAAGGATTGAATACTTTTGGAAGGTCCTCCGGCTTTATACCGGTTCCGTTGTCTGATATTTTAAGAATAAAGTGATCTTCTTCTCCATTCTTTCCATTGATTGATATTCTTCCGTCTGTATACGGCAGTGCCTGATACGCATTCAGCAGGAGGTTCAGAACGACCTGTCTGAACTGAGAGGGATCCACCTCGAATTTTAGATTCGCCGGTATATTCCTTTCAATATCTGCGTTGGGTAGTTTTTTTCTTTGTTTTATCATGGAAATAACCGATTCAATTTCTTCCAGCAGAGATACGTTTTGGATCTTTCTCCCCTCTGGTTTCGCATAGAGAAGAAAAGACTTGGTAATATCATTCAAATGGTCGCTTTCTCTACTAATAATCTTTAGCAGCCTTCTTTCTTCAGGATGCAGCATTGCCGATTCTTCCAGAAACTGAGCTGCCCCAGACAGCGATGCCAGGGGGTTTCTTATTTCATGAGCGAGTCCCGCGGCCATTTCACCCAGGGCGGCAAGACGATCCATACGTTGAAATTGCTCTTCCCTTGCCTTTATCTCCGTAATATCTTGAAAGATTATTCCATATCCAAGGCGTTGTTCTTTATAGCCTTTTAACAAAAAAATAGATGTCCCGAGGAATCCGGGTGAGCCTTGGGGAGTTGTATGGCTTACTTCCTGTCTTTTACTCTCTCTGCCGTTCCTGAAATTCTTCAGTAGCTCTGCCCCGGTTTGCCAGAATTCTTGTAGGGGTTGCCCGTATCCATTAATGATTTTCTGCCCGAGGATATTAATAGCCGCATGATTAAAGAATGTTATATTTTCTTTCTCATCTACTGTGATCAGACCTGACTGGATGCTTTCCGCAAGATGGTGATGGATCTCCTCCATACGGCACAGATCTACTCTGGTATCTGACAGCTTTTTTTCCGTATAATGGAGGCGTCTCGCAAGGACAATTCCTAAAGATGCAATGATGTTAAATGAGGCTATGGTGATAAAGAAAATATATAAAGTCTCATTAAATCCGTTTTTGGGAATATCATAGAGCCAGAGAAGAGCGGCATAGCTGATGATACAAAGGAAGGTTGATAGAGCACCCTCCTTTTGACTTCCAAGAATACATGCCGCGAGAATGGCAACCGGATACAGGAATACCAGCGGACTTTCAAACCCGCCGGTCCAGAATACGGCGAGATTAACCAGTATGACGTCAAAGAGTGTCTGGGTATACAAGAGCCATTTATTCAGGCCTTTCTTTTCGTACCATATAGTATAAACAGCAGTAAGAAAAAATGCCCCTCCCAGGATCAGGGACAATTGAGTCATTTTGACAAAGGAATCGGCAAAATGTTTGCACTGAAGGTAGGTGATGCATAGCAGCAGAAGCAGTATAGTCAGCCGGCCTGCAATGAGACGGTAAAACAGGCGACTATTTAAAGTCTTAAAGGGCATACTTGGATAGACGATATCTAAAGGATCTGAAGTTAAGCCCTAAAATATTGGCGGCTTCTGTCTTCGCCCCATTTGTCATCTCGAGCGCCTTTTTCAGAAGAGTTTTTTCTATATAATTAAGGAACTGTTCAAGGTCTAAACCTTCGGGTCCCAGATACGGTTCATAAGAAAAAGGGCTGTATTCAACGGATTTTTGCTGCTTAAATTCAGCCAGAGACAGGCTTTCAGGAAGCAGAAGATTTGATGTAGCAAGGGCGACACTTCTTTCTATAATATTTTCCAGTTCTCTCACGTTTCCAGGAAACGAGTATTTCTGTAATGCATCCATTGCAAAGCTGGATATTCCCTGTACGGCCTTATTTTGTTCTTTAGAATACTTGTCCAGAAAGTACTGGACCAAGAGGGGGATGTCTTCAGTACGTTCTCTTAATGGCGGCATACGAATGGGGATTACATTCAGTCTATAATACAGGTCTTCTCTGAATCGCTCGTTTATTACTTCCTTTTCCAGGTCACGATTAGTGGCTGCTAATATCCGTACATCCACCTTTCTTTCATTGGTATCGCCAAGAGATGTAAAAGACTTCTGCTGCACCACTCTCAACAGTTTGACCTGTAAGGTCATAGGCAGTTCTCCGATTTCATCCAGAAAAATAGTACCTTGATTGGCTATGGCAAACAGGCCCTGTTTTTCACGGTTAGCTCCGGTAAATGCCCCTTTTTTGTGGCCGAACAGCTCGCTCTCAAGGAGGTTCTCCGGAATACCTCCGCAGTTAATAACGACAAATGGCCGGTCTTTGCGGACTCCGAGGTTATGAATGGCTCGTGCGGCAAGCTCCTTCCCTGTGCCGCTTTCACCGGATATGAGTACACTGGAGGGACTGGAAGCTATCCTGGGTATTAATTGAAATATTTTCAGCATGACCGGGCTTTTGGTCAACATATTGTCAAGCTTATAAATCCTGTCAGCAACATCTCTGATCAAAGAAGGGGACTTTTGCCTTGTTTCAAGGGCTTTTCCAACGACCTCTCTAATTTCTTCCAGCCGAAAGGGCTTGGTAAGATAATCCCAGGCCCCTTCTTTCATCGCGGCCATTGCATTATCCAGGGAGGCAAAGGCCGTAATCAGTATTACCGGGACATCCGCATGCTTAGTCTTAATTTCCTTTAATAGAGTCATTCCGTCGATGCCTGGCATCTTAACGTCACTTATAACCAGAGATATATCTTCTTTCTCCATGAGACGAAGGGCCTTTTCTCCATTGGATGCTGAAAATGTCTCGCAACCTTCTTTGGCAAGCAGTATCTCCAGAAATTCCCTGAGGCTTTGGTCGTCATCAACTATCAGAATTTTGGGTCTGGTATCACCCTGGCTATCCGTCGTTCCTTTAGAAAAATTTTCAGGATGCACAGAACTCATGTAGGTACCTCCGACATAAAAATTCACACACCTTGACCTCAGCCTCTTTGCTATATGGGGATGTACAATATCTTTCGCAGTACTTATCGACAGAATGGAGAGAGACGTTGAATGTATAACGTCTTGAAACGGGTGTATTCGGCCATGCCGTTCCGAAAAGCGACTCCCGAAAGCGGCAGAACCCTAAAGTGCTTAAAGTTTGGTCATGCTATATGATCTTTTGCGTTGCATATAGCAAAGCGATTAATCAATTTCAGGCACTTTAGTTTATTTTAGATAGGCTCAGTATGCCGGTGGGATCAAAGACCGGACGGCCGTCAATAAGAGTAAGGACGGCCCTTCCCTGGAGATCTTTTCCTAAAAAGGGGCTGTTATAACTTAAGGAATGAAGAGATTCACGGGTTAAGGTAAAAATGGCCTTCGGATCTATGATGCATATATCAGCGGAATTTCCGCACTTCAAACTTCCTTCCGGCAGGCCCAGGATCCTGGAGGGAGAAATAGACATACACCTGATCATTTGAGACGCTGAAATAAAACCATTTCTTACAAGGTTGAGTGAGAGGGGTACAGCTGTCTCAAGACCTATGATTCCGTTTGCAGCCATTTGAAACTCACATTCCTTTTCGATTACACTGTGGGGGGCATGGTCCGTGGCAATAACATCTATAGTGCCGTCCTTTAGGCCTTGGATAATTGCAAGACGATCCTCCTCTGTGCGGAGGGGCGGACTCATTTTGGCGAAGGTATTGTAGTCAAATACCGCTTCTTCTGTGAGACTGAAGTAATGGGGCGCAGTCTCTGCGGTAACCCGTACACCTCTGTTTTTGGCCTGTCGTACTATTTCAACCGAACCTTTTGTGCTTAAATGGGCAATGTGGAGACGGCCCCCGGTCCACTCAGCCAGGGCTATGTCCCTGAATACCGCAATTTCCTCAGCGGCTGCGGGAATTCCCTTAAGGCCTAAAATAGTAGATACCAGGCCCTCATTCATTGCGCCACCCTTGGAGAGATCAAGCTCTTCGGAGTGGGATATGATAAGTGCATCAAAGTTCAATGCATATTCCAGGGCCTTACGCATTACCGCCGCATTTTTCACGGGCAGTCCATCATCTGAGAAGGCTATTGCACCGGCACTGAGGAGGTCTCCAAATTCTGTCAATTGCTCTCCTCTTTGCCCCAGTGTAACGGCTGCAATCGGATAGACCTTTGCCCGGTCCGAACTCCGCGCCTTTTCCAGTATGAATCTCGTGATGCCCGCGGAATCATTAACAGGCTGAGTGTTGGGCATGCATGCCACTGCCTTAAAACCACCAGCTATAGCTGCAGCCGTGCCGGATTCAATAGTCTCCTTATATTCCTCTCCCGGCTCTCGCAGATGAACATGCATGTCCAACAGACCCGGTACAAGCCATTTCCCCTTCAGGTCAAAGGCCATGGTATGTTGCGGAACTTCGATAGATTCACCCACAGCCGCTATTGTTCCGTCTTTTATCAGCAGATCACCGATGAAATCCATATTTTGGGATGGATCTATTATACGAGCATTTGTAAACAGACAGGTGTTTATAGATTTAGAGTTCACTGTTCCGGGTTACCTTTCTATAGGCGTTCATGGGGTTCCGGGTTCATAGGTTTTCCATGATCGATCTTCAGTTTTTTACGTTTGATGTTTCTTCCGTTGACCTTTCGAGTTAACTATTACCCTTCAAACCCTGAACCTATGAACCCTTTGTGAGAAGCAGAGATAGCAGGGCCATTCTTATAGCTACTCCATTTGTGACCTGATCCAGGATTACAGAATATGGCCCATCCGCCACCTCCGGTGCCATCTCTACCCCACGATTGATAGGTCCGGGGTGCATGATCAATGCACCTGATTTGGCCAACCTTACCTTGTCAGGGCTGAGGCCGAAGAACAATCCATACTCCCTTAATGAAGGAATAAGACTCTGCCCCTGACGTTCTTTTTGAATCCTGAGGGCTATTATTACATCAGCGTATTCCAGGGCGTCTTCCATCTTTAACACCACTTTTGCCCCCAGGACTTCGGATTGACGTGAAGGAAGCATGGTAGCAGGCCCGGATACAACGACTTCTGCTCCCATCTTTGTAAAAGCCAGTATATCCGAGTGAGCTACTCTGCTATGAATTATATCTCCGAGTATGGCGATTTTTAATTTATCAATGTGTCCCAGGTGTTGCCTCACGGTAAAGACATCCAGCAGGGCCTGAGATGGGTGCTCGTTTATACCGTCTCCAGCATTGATTACGGCTGATTTAACGTATTTGGTGATCAGATGAGGAGTCCCCGTCTGGGGGTGTCGCATGACAATGACATCGGGCCTCATCGCCTCGATATTTCGTGCGGTGTCAATAAGGGTTTCTCCTTTTAAAACACTGCTGGTATTGGCTGAAATCGACACGGTATCCGCACTTAATCGCTTGGCTGCCAGCTCGAATGAGAGGCGGGTTCTGGTGCTTGGTTCAAAGAAGAGATGGACTACGGTTTTGCCGCGAAGCGGCGGTACCTTCTTGATAGGTCTTTCAAGGATATCTTTGAGAGACTCGGCAGTATCTAAAATGAAAGTGATTTCGTCCGGTGAGAGGCTGTATATTCCTAATATGTGTTGGGCAGTAAAGCGATTCATGCCAAAAAAAAACCTCCTTTTTGAAAAAAAGGAGGTGATATGCGGCGTGTCTGCCAAAATATTTTGCTACGGACAAGCCTTACTTTCATAATGTTGGATGTAACACGAAGCATACGCATGAGTCAAGTAAGTCGTGTTTAAGCTGAAAAAATCAATCGCGCAATATGCGTTTTTTGAATGTGCCTGTCTCTTGCCTGCTTTCCGGATGCAGGTAATTTCTAATATGCGTTGAATCAGAGATACCGGAATATGAAACAACCGTCCATCTCCAGCAGTGCGAGGGGATTAAGGGAGCGCAAAGGGAAGGAAATGAACGGTTCTGTTAGAAATTTTTTTTATCGGCTATCGGCCGGCCCTAAAATCCTACAGCTAATTGGAAAGTGGCGATGCTCTGGTCTTTCCTGTCGCTATCTTGTCCTACATAGGTATAGTCCATGCTGACTTTGGCATTGTGTCCCTTGACGAAGTAATTTAATCCTGCAGTTATGAATTCCGTATCGTCTTTGTCATCCACGTCAACCGCCTCATATTTGACATAAGGCTGGAGACGGCCGGGACCTATGTTGCCCGGCAGCAGATATCCTGACTGGATGTACCAGTTCTGGGCATCATCTCCTGCCGCCAACTCGGAAAAATTATGTGTCTGAGTGCAATTCTGAATGTCAATATAGGCAGCTTCTGCAGTTATGGCACCCCCTCCCAGAGGATGGTCGAAAAAGACGTCAGCGGTCCATACGAGGTTGTTCTGGTCCTCTTGGCCGTTCAAGGTCAGATCATTTTGAGTGTCGCAGCCCAGACCAAGACTCAGGACTTTTTTCTTGCCGAGATAAGTCCCCATATTAAACCAGTTTTTCTCGGGTTCAAGGAGATTGAGGGCCACACGACCAGCAAAGCGAAGGTTGTCATCAGGATTGTTGTCATTTTCGACCCCTTCAGAGACCATGAATCGGTATTGCAGGAGCCCGTCCAGGGGGTTGCCCCAAATTGTCACACTGTCATCTCGACCTACCTTGCTGGCATAAAAGATACTTCCGCGCACACCGCCTTGTAGAAAGGGTAGATCGGTGGTCAACATGCACTTTGTCGATGTTGTGCCATAGTTGCGTGTAAGGGGGACATACATCCTGCCGACCTGAACCTTTAAGGCCTCATGCAACTTCAGGGTAATCCAGAGGTCACGGATCGCGATACCGCTCCCAAGACCTACTGAAGGGCTGTCCAGTCCTTCCTGTCCGATCCGGTCGGCAGCTATGTGCGTAAAGAAGCTGAAATAAGGAGTTATGTCACCCTTAAGATAGAGGTAAAATCTCCGTGCCATAAAATCGTTAAGGTCTCCGCCATCCTTCTTTCCATGTTCCACATACTGATACCAGACCTGTGTCCATGCCCCGATTTCTCCCTTGAGTACTTTGTCATCGATCCCCTTCGCTACTTCATATTTCTCATGCTGGCGTTGTTCTTCCAGTACCGCCACCTCTTTCTGTATTTTTTTCGCCTCTTCTTCCGTAATTACACCCTTGCTAATCAGGATATCGATGAGCGGATCTTGCCTGTCGTATTCTTTTAGCTGTGAAGCGCCGGGTTTTTCTTTACCAGTCTGGTCATCAATTCCGAACTTGAATCCTCCCCATGCAGAACTCCCTGTCCAGAAAATACAGGCCATGAAAACAAACAGCATTTTTACAAATCGATTCATCTCTTTACTCCTTTCCCTTTGATGTAGTTTTGTAGATATTTTTGTAAATTTATTTACAGGAAAAACTCTCCCTGGTTCACTGAATGTGTTCCTTCAGCAGGACAAAAAGAATTATTAGAATTCTTAATCATTTGGACGAACTTTTATATCATGATAATCAATAGGTCAAATAGAAATAATTGATATTAAATAATAATTCTATTGAGTTTTTCTATTCTGGAAATTAACCCGCCATGGTCCCTGATTATGTTGTTGTCCAGTTTACCGGAGAGGCGACAAAGAAGCGCACAGGGTGTAGTCGAGCGGTGATGTCTGCTTGGCAGGGAGTGATCTGGACGGTTATGGTTATCCCATACCGGAAGGGCAAACTTTTTTTATCCTATTCGATACGCCGTAGGCCTTTAAGAGATAACGGGCTGCTGAGGGGACCAGATTCTCCCACGGCTTATCCTGAGAGATAAGCTTCCTGATATATGTTGAGGACAAGCCTTTTTGTTCAATGGGCCTTCGCCATAAAACCTCGGTTTTGAGGCCCATGGATTGAAACATTTCGAGTTTCTTCTCACCCCATCTATCATAAATGGTCAAAAAAAACAGGGCATCAAAGGGGACATAGTATTTGTAGAGTTCAGGTACATTGATGGGAAAAGGGACTATGGAGAACTCATTTATTACAAGCCCCTGTTGCAGCAATACGGCTTTAACTACCCGGTATCTTTCATAATATGTAAAAGGGTTTGCATTCAGTGAATCCCTGAGCGGGTCCGCAGCGTCTTTACGGGTCAGGGTTGGGTCCGGGTTGGTTATTCCGACAACAAGGTGCCTGCATTTTGACTTTGCGGCCATCAGGTATTTAACGTGGTCATTATGCAGGATCTGAAAGCGTCCGTGAATAATGCCTGTTTCAGCCATAATCACCCTGAGATTTTTTTAAAAAAGAGTAACATGATAACTCCGGGAGTAATCAGCATTCCGTACTACGTGACGTTATTCCAGACTGAAAGGTGTTCTGTGTCCTGGCCAATAGGCCTGATCTTCCGGGGTGTCCATAAGGCCCCTTAGTTTCGCTCTATCCAGAAAATCAAGTATCATAGGCATGAAGTCAGACCCTGTCACAAAACCCAGTGCTCCACCGGCACAATTAATTTCGTCAAAGCGTTCAACATCATCCCTGCGAATTCCTTGCCCGACTATGGTAATCGGCACAGGTTCCCCTGAGTGAATCAGAGGACCGGCAGAGGGGGTGGAGTGATCGGATGTGATCACAAGTAATAATTCAGGGTCCTCAAGCAGCGTGTTGAGGACACTTCCCAACCCCCTGTCCAGAGACTCGATTACATCCCTTTTAAGGCGGGGATTTTTCGTGTGGGCGGCAGAGTCCGGAGTCTTGGTGTGTACATGGATAAAATCAAAATCACGAACGTTTGACAGGGCGAGCCTGATCCGGTCGGCGAGGTCTTTATCCGGATCTAAGCTGTCATGCTGCTTCAAAAACTCTATGCCCAGAAAGGTGGACAATCCCCAAAAAATCAGGCCTGAGGATATTGATAATCCCCTGAGCCCCCAGCGTTGGTAAAAATGATCAACCTTCTTAAGTCTGCCAGGGCGATGAGTCGCAAGGGCATTTATGGGAAATTTTTTTTCCATCTGCCTTTTTAAATTGACTTGGTGGCATTTAAGCCTGCTATAGCAGTCCCGAAGAAATTCTTTAAGAATTCTGGAGGTGGTCTGTGCCTTAAGGTCTTCACGATTCGAATCGAGAGGCTGTATTTCTATAAAAGGCATACCTTCCTGCAGGGGATCTGAGTCGGTTACATGCGGGGAAGCACCGCCTTTCATCAGAACAACACCATCGAGACCATGTGTCTGAACAAAATATACCTTAAGACCGTCGGCCTTATGTATAGTGATCCCCTTTAGAATTTGATCTATTTCTTCTGTAGTGGCCTTCGGTCTGTCTTTTCTGAGTATAAGTGTGTTGTTTTTCTCGGCCACACTTACAAAGTGTGCCAAAAAAGCCACGTCATCAGGGCGGACGGGAATTCCAGCTCCCAGCGCCTCCAGTATTCCTCTTCCTGGAAATTCCTCCTGTCTGTAGCCGAACAGGGCGAAGTGTGCATTTTCACTGGGGAGGGCCAGGCCCTGCCTTTTACCATGAAACAGACCATTGCCGCCCAGCCTTGCGAGTCTGTCGAGGTTAGGGGTTTCGGCTGCCTGCAGCGGGGTTTTGCCGCCCAGATTTACATATGCCCGGTCACCGAGACCGTCCAGCAGTATCAATATACATTTAGAAGGCATTAAACGATTATACTGAAAAAGGTCTGAAATATAGTTCTCAAATTTAATATATGTTCTCCAGTAAAAGCAGATAGTGGAAATTTTGCAATATAAAATCATAATTGAATATGATGCTAATAGAAAAAATCTATGGACATCTTGCTTTTCATATATAAAATCAATTTGACTTTTTGCCAAATTATCAGAAACATATAACATGCTTTTTGACTTTCATGTACATACCCGAATTTCACCATGCAGTGACCTTGATCTGAAGGATATATTGAAACACGCCAGGTCCAGAGGTCTGGACGGGGTTTGCATTACTGATCACGATACAATGGACATAAGAAATTTTTGCCAGGAAGGAATACAACGAGACGGTCTATGCATAATTTTCGGAATGGAATATTCGACTGCAGAAGGGGATTTCCTCATCTTTGGTCCATTTGAAGGAGTGCCCCGGGGACTTTCAGCAAAAGAGATTCTCACAGAGGCAGATAAATCGGGTGGAGTGGCTATTGCAGCGCATCCTTGCAGGAAGGCCCGTCCTACCATGGAGTATGTTATCAAAGAAGGATATTGCCGTATAGTGGAAGGGATAAACGGCCGGAATCAAAGACATGAAAATCAGATGGCCATGTCTTTGTATCAGAATTATTCTGTCTCATTTTTAGGTGGCAGTGATTCGCACACCCTGGAAGAACTGGGCAGCATTTCTACCCTCATTTATGGCGCGATAAGGACAAGGTCGGATTTAATTAATGCCGTTAAACAAGGAAATTTTGCCCTCGATACCCGGAATCATATGAATTCCTTGCAGCCGGAATCGTCTTTGTAGTCTCAATGCTGGCAAAGTAATCGTTTCGCTGTACTCGAAATTATAAATATCTTCCAAAGTCCCTTTACTTATATTGATTTCTTTTAATAAATTATTCTTTCTGCATCGGTAGAATTTTAATAATAAAATGCTAATCTTTTAGGTTTAGGTACAAGGATAAAGGAAAATGCAATGAGCGCGCAGAAAAGACTTCGTCTCACCGAGACGGTTTCCGGTGCAGGGTGAGCCTCAAAAATTCCTCCAGGGGACCTGGACAGGGCATTATGCGGACTGGAATACCCAGTTGACCCCAATCTTATCGTGGGATTACAGCGGGCTGACGACGCGGCCGTATATAAAATCACCGACGATATTGCCATAATACAGACGGTGGACTTTTTCACTCCAATCGTCGATGATCCATACTGGTTTGGCCAGATTGCCGCTGCCAATGCATTGAGTGATGTCTATGCCATGGGGGGTGTTCCCAAAACGGCAATGAATATAGTGTGCTTTCCTTTGAAAAAAATGGATCTTTCCGTCCTCCGGCGGATCATTCAGGGTGGATTGGATAAGATGAAGGAGGCGGATGTCGTTTTGGTGGGTGGGCACAGTGTGGAGGATGCTGAATTGAAATACGGTCTGTCTGTCACTGGTTTTGTCCATCCAAAACGCATCCTTATTAAAAAAGCCATGGAACCAGGGGATCATTTGATCCTGACCAAGGCCTTGGGTACTGGGATTATCAATACGGCCATTAAGGCTGGAATTGCCTCCAATGAGACCATTGAAAGCGTCACTCGTCTCATGGCTACCCTTAATCGGGATGCGGCTGATGTGATGCGACATTATCCGGTCCATGCATGTACCGATGTTACCGGTTTTGGTCTTTTGGGTCACATGTGCGAGATGATAGTAGATACCGATATAGGAATTAATTTACAGGCCAGCCTGGTCCCATGCCTTCCTGAGGCCATGGAATATGCCCGAATGGGTCTGGTGCCGGCCGGAACTTATAAGAACCGGGAATTCCGTGAGGCATTTGTGGATTTTGCACCTTCTGTGGACGGGTTTATGCAGGACATCCTTTTCGATGCCCAAACCTCCGGCGGGTTACTGATTTCAGTGGCAGGAGAGGCAGCTAATCAATTGCTGAGTGATTTACAAAGAAGAGGGATGACCAGCGCAACAGTAATAGGTAAGGTAGTGTCTGAGCCAAAAGAGAAGATTTTAGTGGTATAATTGCGCCCTGCGGACTTGATTTAACTTAGGCATAAGTTTTTCGGTCTCTCTCCGCAGTTTTCTGCTTTCAGTATATTAGTATTAGACCAAGATGTGATACGCAGGGTAACTCAGATGGTAGAGTGAGCTTTCCTGCAGGATAGATATCCCAGCCTGCCCGAATCGCCATTTTGAAAACATCCATTCCTACTGCGTGCATTGAGGGCCTCCCTCTCAAGGGATGTCGACAACTCTGGCCTGCTATTATAGCACTGCAGTCATCTTCTGGGCACAGGACTGATTTGCATGAAGATCCTCCAAAACCGAGTGCCAGATAGTAACCATCATAATATGCCTGAGCTTCAATCCTTGATACGATCTCAAAACTCTTTATCTTTATATCTCGGTCGCACCCAACCAGTGTTTCAGCCGATCCATCCAGTTTAAAAAAGATGGCATAATCGAAATTATTCACCATTATTCTGATTTGATCTGGACGAGGAGTATAAGGTGGGCAATTTACGTTAGTTCCACAGACCGGACACCTCGGAAACATACATTTTGCAACCACTCTCTCGTCAATCACTATGTCACTAGAATTGATGATTTTGGCATCCGTTGCCCCAATTTTGACGGCACGTTGCCTATATTTTTCAAGATCATTTTCAAGGACCTCTTCAGGGACGTATTCTACAATTTTGTGAAGCACGGCGTTTCTTTTCTCAAGTTTTCCGAAGACCAGGATCATTATTCTTATCAGAACAGATCCATCTCACTAATATCAAAAAATTTAGGACTTCGTCTTCCTGACATGATCCCAGCCCCTTTTTCCCCTTCACTGAGGCCGGACTGGGCTGGTTTCCTTATCAATTAAAATTAATGAATCGAGTAAGTTGTGTACTTGATATTGTATTGTCCGGAATCTGGATTTAATTTCGATCCATTGTACCGTGATTGATCTCTGCCTTCAGGTCCGAAATCAGCTCTTCCATGTCTATTTTATATTTTTCAGTCACTTTTTCCAGGGTCTCGAACAGTGCGTTGCAACAGATACATGTCCCAGCCTGTTTGTCGTATTTTCTGAATACAGTCTCTGTTTTCCTGTACAGGTGAATGATTTCAAGCACAGTCATTTCCGGATGAATGTCATATATGTGTAATTTCTTTAATTCTGTATTCATTTCTTACCCAAGAGTAGCTCCGCCAGGGCCCGGGGTATATGGTCAATGATCTCAATTACCTGGGTAGCCGGTGTGGGCTTTGAGAAATGACCGGCCAGGCGGTTGGCCCGGGCCGAAAAGACAGCGGCTTTCTCTATTTCCCATTCTGCGCTGATAAGAGCGGCTGCTATACCCGTCACGATATCTCCAGTACCACCTATGGCCTCCAATGCCTCCTCTGCCGGTTTTTTGATTGTGGCTCGAATCCCTCCCTGATCAGCTACGTAGTCGTCTTTCCCTTTAACCAGGAGAAAGCGAGAGGCATTCTTATGACTGTATGCGCGAGCGATCATATCCGGCACACGGTTTTCTTCGTGCAGAATAAAACCGCGGGTATAAAACGGGTGAGGCGCATCTTCATCCGCCAGAAAGGCCAATTCCCCGACATCGGGTGTGAAGAGGTCGTATTCCGAGGCCATGCCGCTCATCTTGGCTGCATACATGAAGCCGGCATCTGCAATGAGGACCGGCCTGCGCGTCATTTCTTTCACCACAAGCAAGACCCGATTATGCCAATCCACATCCGGTTGAACATAGTGAAAGGCAATGGTGCTAAAATCATTTTCTTTGATATGCCTGGTAAGATATTCATAGAGCAGTCTGCTGCCATCTCCCAGACCGATATCCCCGATCAAATACCCAAATGGTTCAGGTCGGCCCAGGGTCTCTGCGGTCTTAATTGCTGCAGCCAGAAGGGCAGGGGTGCCCCGGTTTACCGGGACCTCATTGCCCTGAATGTATAAACGGTCTCCCTGCAATGTGGCCTTTCCCGCAACCAGGGGGAAGCCTTGATCAGGCACGGTTCCGACTACTGCGAGCATCGGTGCTTCATCTCCTCAAATGCCAGCTGAAGTGCATAGCCACACAGGGTGTGGCCGATTTCGCGCGGCGCTGGTGCCTGATTTAAAGTTTTGCCTACCAGCTCTTTTGCCAGGTATGGGACATCCGGGCAGCCGCCGCCCGAGACATTCACAATGGTCAGGGTTGCCTTTTCCACGGTGAGCTTCATGTTTGCCGCCCGCACCATAAGGTGTGCCCCATAGTCTTTGACCTGAAAGATGTCCACAGGTTTTAGCAATGGACTGGTTGACGGAACTGCTTCTAAGGGCGATATTTCCGCCTCTTGAAGGGTCCTCAGTATATTCAACTCTTCTATCAGGGAAAACTCAATGACCAGATCACAGCCGTGCTGAATCTCAGGGGGAGGCCCCATGACACGGATTTCCCATTTCTGACTCTTAAGAATGCGCTCAGCCCTTATCACCTCACTGGTATTTTCAAATATCAGAATACCACGGTCCAAATTTTGTTTTTTGGTCTTTAACGCCTTCTGCTTAAAAAAGGAGTTCAGAAGAGCCACGGCTATCCCTTTGCCATTGTAATTCTATACTCATCGTTTTCTGACTGAATATCCGTGGCAAGCCATCCCTGGCTTGCGGCGGCCCGGATAACATTTTCTCTGGCGGCTTCATTATCTACAAGGACTACGATCTCTCCATTGTCTGTCGCACTGATCCCGTCCAGGGTCATCATTACAGGCTGAGGACATGAAAATCCCCGCGCATCAATAGTCTTGGCCATTTGTGTCTCTCCTTATGCAGCCTTTCTTCTCATGGTAAATCCGATAAATAAGCAGAACAAAAATCCTATAACCACCGCGGCAACACCATAAGGTCCGATTCCTTTTGGTGAGCTGGCCAGGCCGAAGTTGTGGGCTAAACCGGCACCCGTAATCATTCCCAGGCAGAATACTGCAGCATCCCCGTCCCCTTCGCCTGCCATAAAGAGCTGCCGTCCCGGACATCCACCAGCCAGCGCGAAGGCCATGCCGGCTACCAACATGCCGGCAAAATTCCAGAAGGCCATTGTATGCGCCACCGGCTGATTTTCAAAACCAGGGTGAAACTGACCTGCAACAAAGTTGGTGATCCAAGCAGCAATCAATAGGGCCATGACCCCTAAAAAGAGATGGACCTGTCTGAACAGGATAAGGTCCCGAAAGGCCCCCATGGTGCAGAAACGGCTCCTTTGGGCCAGGAAACCTACGCCAAGTCCAATGGCCAGAGACACAATAAGCGGGGCATGCATAGCCCCTGGCCCCTTGATGCTGTAAAAGAGTATTCCGCTTCTATCCTGCCCGGGAACATATGGAAACAGCAGCAACAGTACAAGGAACCCCAGCATGGTTATAGGAAGGATCCATCCTGCGGAGGTATACGTCTTATGAGAGCGTCCCAGATCATATCCGGACCTCATGAAAAAGGTGGCTATCCAGATACCGGTTATCAGACCGAGCAGCCCGAAAATGGCATTTCCGTCTCCACCGGCCAGACGCAAAATGGCCCGCCAGGGACATCCCAGGAAGACCAGTGCCCCTATCATGGCAAATACGCCCAGCATATATCTCACTATGGGGGATGAGCCCCCCCGGGAACGGAATTCTTTGAACAAAAGAGATGAAATCAACGAACCCAGGACAAATCCGATAATTTCAGGTCTTATATATTGCACTACCGCTGCCCGGTGCAATCCGAGTGCGCCTGCGATGTCCCTCTCAAAACAGGCTACGCAGATGCCCATGTTCCCAGGGTTACCCCATTTCTGAAGAAGAGCGGCGAAAATCCCGATTAAGATACCCACAGCTATTATTCCCCAGGGAGTTACAAAGTAATTTTTAGAAAACATTATCCTGACTACCTCTCTTTTTCTGAAGATTGTTTACCCTAAAAGATTTTTCCTTGTGCACTGATTGAGGGGGTACGCATTCGAAAGGTCATGACTCCAAATAAAATTGAGAAGTGTTTTACATCAGGATAATCAATAAAACAAATAGAAATTATTAATGCTAAATAAAAAGATTATTGAATTTATCTATGGAAGAAATCGATCGAAGAGTTGACGTATTAATCCATAAACCGTTTTTCGGTTTTTTTATGAAGGCGCACACATTTCCTGTGATTTTTCTTGGATTTTGACAAATTTAATTTTTGAGATCATACTGATTTAAAGGATAGTTGTTTTCCGACCTTTGAATAAGGATTGCTGCTGCAAGGAAAATTAAAGTTTAAGATCGGGTAAAGGCATTTGGCACAACCGCCGCGACAACGGAATGTCTGAACTGATCGGAAGACACACTGTGAAGATAAACAGAACTCTGGATATCGTTTAATCGGATGCATTGTGACATGCCTGAATAGATTATTATATTGCTGTCAATTGTTTATACTTCTTTTTGCCAACGCATATATTGATTGTGCACACAGCGAGACCAACTGCGATATGGAGGAGACTATGATCCTTACTTCTACAGCATTTGAACATAATGGGGAAATCCCGAGTTTATACACATGCGATGGGCAGGATATTTCACCGCCGCTTGCCTGGAAAGGCTGGCCTGCAAAGACAAAGAGCCTGGTTTTGATAGTGTATGATCCAGACGCACCGGATCCAAGGGCACCGAAGATGACATGGGTACACTGGATACTTTATAACATACCTCCTCATGAAAGCAGTATTCAACAGGCCGTTAAGTCTACTGACCTTCCTTCGGGTACTTTGGAAGGCCTCAATGATTGGAATCGTGAGGGATATGGGGGCCCGTGCCCTCCGATTGGCAGGCACCGATACTTCCATAAACTTTATGCCCTAGATGAGGTACTCCCTGAAATGGGAACTCCGACAAAGGCTGAAATAGAAAAAGCCATGACAGGGCACATAATTACTACAGGCGAGCTCGTGGGGACCTACGAGCGAACTCGGTAGGCACTAGATCCACGGGAAAGGGACTAGAGAGTCTCTGACTATCATCATCTGGAGATCATTCTATTAAGATTCCATGCTGGATCATGATTAAGAGGCTTTAAGAAATCTCCTTAATATGGGTATTCCCAGTCTCAGATCATTGATCCTTTCCCTGGCCTCCAAAAGGCTGGCAGTCATGTTGCCACTGGGGTTTGCCTCGGGGCTTCCCCTGGCCTTGACCAGCGGTACATTACAGGCCTGGCTCACTGTCGATGGAGTGGACATTCGCACTATCGGCCTTTTCAGCCTTGTGGGTATTCCGTACACGTTGAAATTTTTCTGGTCACCCGTGATGGATCGCTTTCATCCACCCTGGATGGGAAGACGAAGGGGATGGATACTTATCACACAAGGGATCCTGGTGTCAGGGATCATTGCCATGGCCTTTACGGCGCCTGCTGGCGCCCCTTTCCTTATGGCCTGTCTAGCCATTATGGTGGTCTTTAGTTCTGCATCCCAAGATATCGTAATTGATGCCTATCGTACTGAGTTGCTGGAGGAGAGAGAGCGAGGACTGGGAGTCGGGCTCTCGGTTACCGGTTACAGAATTGCCATGCTGGTGTCCGGGGCCTTGGCCCTCATACTGTCAGATCGCATAGGCTGGCAAAACACCTATATTTTAAT
Source organism: Deltaproteobacteria bacterium (assembly GCA_018399745.1). Taxonomy (GTDB): domain Bacteria; phylum Desulfobacterota; class Dissulfuribacteria; order Dissulfuribacterales; family UBA3076; genus UBA3076. The sequence continues at coordinate 69,240 of JAGYNZ010000010.1, forward strand.
GGCGGGCATCATGTCATTAGGAATTTTTGCGACCGTTGTTGGCCCGGAGCCAGGTCTTTCACTTTCACCTCCGGGTAGTATGGCTGAGGCGATTTCAGGCCCTGTAAAGGAATTTTTCTCAAGGCCGACAGCATTTTCCATATTAGCGGTCATTATACTTTACAAGCTTGGAGATGCATTTGCCGGTACCTTGACTACTGCCTTTCTCATCCGCGGAGCTGGTTTCAGCCCCACTGACGTAGGTACAATAAACAAGGGTTTTGGTCTTGTTGCCACGATTGCGGGTGCACTGTTCGGGGGAGGGCTCATGGTCAAGATAGGCCTATTCGGCGCGCTTATGTTCTTCGGAGTGCTGCAGGCAGTGTCCAATCTTTCTTTTATGGTACTGGCCTGGGTCGGTAAGAACTACGGTGCAATGATTGCCGCAGTTGGTTTTGAAAATCTGTCTGGGGGCATGGGTACAGCGGCCTTTGTGGCCTTTCTTATGGCCCTTTGTAACCGGCGTTTTACTGCCACCCAGTACGCACTTTTATCCGCCCTTGCTTCAATGGGCAGGGTCTTTGTGGGCCCACCATCAGGATTTCTAGTAGAATGGGTTGGGTGGCCCTGGTTTTTTTTCATTACAGCCCTGGTGGCCTTACCAGGACTTATATTACTTTGGTGGATGAAGCGGCATGTGCGCGATATTGAAAAGGGTTTATGAATTCATTCCATGAATATTAAAATAATAGGTACGGAGTCCATGGGGGTTCGCGGTCTCTGCTGTCTGATAAAGATCGGGGAACGCAGTATTGTCATTGATCCGGGTCTTGCCCTGGGATATATGCGTAACGGCCTGCTTCCCCATCCCTTCCAGATAGCGGTGGGTCAAAGGGTCCGACAGGACATCATAAATGCCTTGGAGACCGCCACTGATATCGTAATCAGCCATTTTCACGGTGATCATATACCTCTGCTCCATGCGAATCCTTTTCAGCTTTCATTTCAGCAACTTCCAGGTCATTTCCAGAATCTGCGCTGCTGGAGCAAATCAGACAGGGACCTGCCGCCCAAAATTCAACTGAGGGCATTGGAATTGGCTGAAATACTTGGCCCTAACATGAAGGTGGCAGAGGGCCATTCTGACGGTCCCCTGAGCTTTTCTGAGCCGGTACCACATGGTATGGCCAATGGAGGGTTTGGCAGTGTTATGATGACCAGGATCGACATGGGAGATATTATATTCGTGCACGCCTCTGATATTCAACTCCTGGATGAAGCAACAGTAGAAAAGATTCTCCAATGGCAGCCCAACATCGTTTTTGCCTCGGGTCCACCCCTTTATATCAGCTCTCTTTCATCCAAGATGCGTAAACAGGCCTGGATTAATGCACTGCATTTGGCGGCGAACGTGGATACTCTTATCCTTGATCATCACTTGCTTCGCTGCGAGGAGGGTGCTGTCTGGCTGGATAACCTGAGGGAAACCTCATGCAGGAATGTATGTTGCGGAGCTGATTTTATGGGCAGACCTCGGCTTTTGCTTGAGGCCTGGCGATCAAATTTATATCAGAAGATGCCAGTACCGGGAGACTGGCATCATGATTATTTCCAGAACCCCGAACCTCTGCACCTTGAACAGTTCACTTTGGGGTTGACATAACCGGCATGGACCTTTATTTTGCTCCCCGTCACTTCATAACGGTCCCATCGTCTAGGGGTCTAGGACGCTGGCCTCTCACGCCGGAAACAGGGGTTCGATTCCCCTTGGGACCGCCATCAATTAAATCAATTAGTTAAGACAGTTTCTCAAAAACTTTTTATTACCCTGAAAATTCATTCCCCACACTATACCCCACAAAAAGCCCATTTTAGGCCCCTAGCGTTCGATCTACGCAATGCATTTCTGATTTGAGATCCACTCTCGGAATATGGCCCCGGACTTCGTGTCCTTTGCCGTTCAGTCATACGTCTACATAATTCCACGATTTCAGAATCGCCTCTCTCGAAAAAAGGCAGAGCCGTTTCCGACCCTGCCTATAGTCTTTCGATATATTAGATAGTTATTTCTTAAACTTTTTTCTAAACTCCCTAAATACGATTAGAACGAGAGCGACAAGAAGCATTGTGGAGAGTTCGGGTACGTGAGCGGAGGCAGTTGTTAATTCGATTTGGGTGAATGATTCTGTTTTGTTCTCGATCTATGTCCAGTTAGTCAGCCAGGAACCTCTCAATCTATCCCGAAACCAGAACCGAGAGAAAAAAAGAGAAATTTCTTGCAAAAATATCAATTTCCCTCGCTGACATTTTTCAGGAAATTTTAGTAAAAAACATGGTGCGGAGCCGCTTGGCCAGGTCAGTTACTGGCTAACCTCTCCTATAGTTCCTTGCTGCCCCTTGGTGTTCAGCCATCATCAAAATCTTCATGGGCAACTGGTCCATAACTAATTTGGGCTTCTTGCTTGAGACCCCGTATCCTGCTTCCAAAGACCAAAGTGCTTCAGTATCTGACGAATAACGCCTGACTCCGTGGACCTATTTCACAGTAAAAGGAAGGCTGTAAATGACTGTTCCATCTTCGTCGGCAATGTCCACTATCCACTGACCAGTCCATTCAGGCATGATATTCTTGCTGCTAAATGTTCTCCAGTTAGAGGATCGTACAGGTAGCTTTACCTCCGCCATTAGCTTGTTCTCATAATACCACCTGTGAGTTACAAAAGTATCAGTAGCAGCACCGACGATCTTCGTGAAGGCATAGATTTTTCCCACAGATGCTGGGAAGGACTCATCTACACCAGTGAAAACATGATTTTCTATTGCTGTACAGGTGCCGGGGTCATGAACTCTCAACCCTTCAGCATTTACCGGAGGGATAAGGGCAAGGAACATTGAGAGTGCTGGTACCATGATGGACAATTTCTTAAACCACTTCATTAATACATCTCCTTTCTTTTCTCATTGTAGAATTCAATTGGAGCTTGACTAGTTAAGGGATTATTCTCTAAACATTTTTAGTAATATTTCATAGAGATTTTCATGTTTCTGATTAAACTGATGATCGAAAAGGCAACTTTCTATCAGTCTAGTCAGTGCTACGGACCATCAGAGAGACCGATGAATTATGCTGGTGGGACTTGCTGAATCTTAGCACCTATTATTAAGTGAACTGCTGAATTATAGGCTCAAAGTCTTCTCGGACTTCATCTTTCCCAACCCATATGATATGCAACTCGTTTATCACGAGCGGGTTTGCGCTGTCAACAAATCAGTTACACAATTTAATAAATGATGTTGAGCAGAGAGGGACTGTATAGATTGTCCTCGAGTGATGGGCTTGTAGTTGCAGTGAGGGCTAAAGCCACAAAACGACTGTGCGGATATAAGGTACAAACAGTGAATAACCTATTTGGAATGGAGAGTTTTAAAAAGACCTGATTTTTCTTTATTCTGTATACTGTGGTTGTAATTTGCCTTTTCAGGAGAGGGAAAGAGAAAAATCAGGCTTTATCCGATTAGCCATCCGGGATTTCAGTAAACAGTTTTTCGAAAATTTTAAAAAATCTCTCAAGAAACTCCTTATCCTCTAAGTATGACAGGGGAAAGCTTGCCCATGTATCTGCCGCTTTTTCTGGGATAGAAATTTCCCCGATACTATTTATATCTTTAATCATCTGGGACCTGGCTTCATAATCTAAGGGATAGCCCTGAAAAAACATTTCCACTTTTCCATTAGATGCCACACCAAAAAGATTTATCTGCTTACCATTTAATTTCAATGTCGGATAAAATGTCCCTATCTTAGCTCCAGTACCCCATTTAATATTGACTCCTTTTGACATATACCAATCAAGAATTGCCCTTGCTATATTTGATTCTTTTTCTCCAACATTTGCCATCAGATCTTTAAAGAAAAGATTTTCATTCCAGATAATTTTAGCTGATCGTGAAACTAAATCCTTCTTAACTTCAGCTCCAAACAGCTTGGGGATAACGATCTCATAGTTGTCAACTTTATAAAACTTGAATTGAACACCATATATGTCAAATTTGCTGTTCTGGTTTACATAAACAATTAAATCCTTTAAACGGGGCTCAATTGAATCCATCAAAATTATGAATTTCAATTTTCCGTCTTTTAGATTATTTTGTATGGATATTTTCAATACCTCAATTGTTTCATCTGGTAGTTCGAAAAACTTTTTTGCCTTTTCTTCAAAAGACAGCCCAAATTTATTTTGTATTTCCTGATTAATTATTTCAAAAAACTTTGATAGGTCTATCTGATGAGCCCACAATGCTGCCCCATAATCCAAAGCTTGGGCAATGACTGTTCTCTTGTCTGGGTTTTTATAAAGTTTTGTTTCTATAATATAAATTTCTCCGTCCTTATCTATTGCCAAAGCATCAATTGGCCCAGAATTAGTCGGGAATTCCCTTTTCAAAATCAGAAGCTTTTTATCTTCTCTCAACTCATGAATGGGAATAGATTCAGGATTTTCATGAATATACTCTTGCAATGATCTTTCCTCAGCAAAACCAGTAGGCTTGACAATCTTAGCTTTTAATCCATTTTTAGAAACTATAATGGTCATTTTCCCCTCGCGGCTAAAGCAAGGGCTGATCTAACCGCTTTGGCGGGTACGATCGATCCCTTTGTATACGTCCGTTATGGGCGTGGTCTTATGTTTTGAAAGTCCTTTGTATATAAACCCCATTCCATCATTTTATGATGGTAGCGAAAGTATTAGCCGAAGGCAAGGGCGTCATCGTGAGTCAGCTATAGTAAGAAAGAAAGCGGGGAACCTCCAGATAAGATAAAGAGTGGTTTCAAACAATCACAGTAACCACAAATAGGAGGTATCCCCATGAGAAAGCGTATCTACCGTACCGTAGATGTCAAGGCTCTGAATTTGGACGAGTTTAGGGAAGTAGTCAAAAATCAGAAAATAGTGCTAGGCGTGGACGTAGCCAAGGAGGATTTTGTTGCCGCTCTGATGAATGAGAAGCGCGAAGTTTTGTTTACGATAAAGTGGAAGCATCCTATAGAGACTGG
>JAGYNZ010000011.1 GCA_018399745.1 Deltaproteobacteria bacterium
TGTCAAGAAACTTATTAAGGTTTGGCAGAGAGACTGCAGGCAGAAGACTGAGCGGCGCTGAAATAAATAAAAAAGGCGCTACTTCTTCTGTTTCTACAGGGATACAGAGTGAAAACAGGAATTCCAGCCGCACCTCGGTGTTTGTTGGGCATCATAAAAGTGAAACGAAGAGCTGGAACAGTTTAAGAGAAGTCGAAATAAAAGAATTGGTGGGTGACCGAAGGACAGAGACTTTAAATAAAGGAATCAGATCTTTAGATAATTTAATCAATGACAGTTTGCCCAGTGGAAGAACTCAGCATAACATTTCTCATGTCGTAAGTAATGTACCTGTGGAAGTCAATAAAGGCGACATTAAACCTCAGATCTTGATCAAACAGATTGTAGCGAGCGCAGGTGGAAAGTTATTGAACGGGATGGGGGGAAGGGTGAAGATCTCATTAAATCCACCTCATTTGGGTACCTTACGTATGGACATAGTTCTTAACGACAATAAAGTTCAGGTTATCCTACAGGTGGAAAATGATCAAGTCAGGAATGTATTGCAACTGAATGTGGAACAACTAAAGAATTCGCTTCATAGCCATGGATTAATTGTAGACAATGTTAATGTATTTCTTCAGGAAAAATCAGGCAATACTAACTACGGATTCGGACCGAATGCTTATCTATTGAAAGAAGATAGGAACGGAGGAAAGAATGGAGAGGATAAAAGGGACGAACAAGATTTTTTGAGTCTTAATTCATCAATACTAGAAGAGAACGAAGCATATCCGCAGACAGATGGACATATCAGCCTGTTTGCTTGATTTATAAATTTACAAGGAGGGAAGTTAAGTGACTGTTATCGGAGCGGTTAGCTATACGAATTCGCAAAATGTTATTCAAGAAAACACATTAGGTAAAGATGATTTTTTCAAGATGTTGCTGGCCCAGATTCAGAATCAGGATCCTCTCAATCCTATGGATGGAACAGATTTCGCGACTCAGCTTGCTCAATTCTCCAGTCTTGAGAGGCTTGGCGATATAAATGCTCAGATGGAAACCATGAATCTTTATCAGTCCTCTATAAATAATGCCCAATCACTAAATTTGATTGGTAAAGAGGTTATGGCAACAGGTAATGTCGTCAAAGTAGAGGGTGAATCTGCTGGTCTTACTTATAATCTATCAGGAGATGCCGAGAAAGTCAGTATCAAGATCTATGATGAGGCCGGCGATCTTATAAATACTCTTGATTTCGGAAATCAAAAAGAGGGCAGGAATTCAGTGATCTGGGACTGTAATGGGGTGTCAGAGGGTAAATACACTTTTGATGTATGTGCAGTCGATGATAACGGTGGGGAAATCAATGTTGATACGATAATAACAGGGTTTGTAACAGGGATTACCTTCAAGAACAACACATCTTTTCTCGCTGTTAACGGACAGGATATCGCTTTTGGCGATTTAATTTCAGTTAATGACATAGAAGGTTAACAAAGGAAGAAATAATAGGGGGATATTGAAAATGTCAAGTTCATTATGGTCAGGAATATCAGGTTTGAATGCCAGCGGCCGGCAGATGGATGTAATCGGCAATAATATAGCAAATGTCAATACAGTAGGATTTAAGGCCGGGGCTACAGTCTTTGGTGACATTTTAAGCCAGAGTATTTCTGGAAGCTCAATGCAGATAGGCCGTGGTGTGGGGGTAACAGCGGTTCCGACCCTGTTCGGGCAGGGTTCTTTTTCCAGCACACAGAGTGTTACTGATCTCGCAATAGATGGGGATGGCTTTTTTATGGTTAATAATTCCGATGGTGCCACCTATTATACCAGAGCGGGTATGTTTAATATGGGTGAAGGCGGGTATTTAAGAGACGTAAATGGATATAAGGTTCAAGGATATCTGTATGAAGCCGGTGTCAATACAAATGCAATTGGGGACATCTCTTTGTCTGGTATCCAATCAGACCCGTCAGCCACTGCTGAGTTTTCAATAGGTGCGAATCTTGATTCGAATGCCATAGCAGGCGATATATTTGTTTCGGCACAGACAGTCTACGACTCATTGGGTGGTGCCCATACCCTGAAAATTGAATTTACGAAGACCGCAAATGCACGTGAATGGGAGTGTCACGCCTACTTGGAACAGGATGGTGTATATACGGAATCTGATACTGTTCCCGCTGCAACATTAACATTTGAAGCCGATGGAACCTTAGATATCACTCTTCCTGCACATCAGGATGCCGTATTAAATTTCAACACCTTTCAGAGTACCCTTCCTACAGAGGCCGAGATCGGTACTGGTGGAACCAATGATATTACATGGGCTATAGCTGGAGATGCCTCAACATCCGTTACTCCGGAGATAATGACAGGGTATGCCAGTCCCTCATCTAACAGGTCACTTGTCAGTGATGGTTGGGCCTCTGGTGAACTGCAGAGTCTGTCAATTGGAAACGATGGTGTCATTGACGGTTTTTTCACAAACGGACAGTCTATGGCAATAGGACAAATTGCTCTGGCGAAATTTACAAATACATCGGGATTGCAAAAGATGGGATCCAGTCTATTTGCGGCCACAGTGAATTCGGGTGATGCGCTTGTAAATAAACCAGGGGCTGGCGGGTTGGGTGGGATCACCCCCAACTCACTTGAGATGTCGAACGCCGATATAGCTACAGAATTTATCAATATGATTACTGCCCAAAAGGCGTATCAGGCCAGCGCTAAGGTCGTAACAACTACTGATTCAATGCTGTCCGAACTTATGAATATTAAGAGGTAATATGTATTAGGATCAGAAATTTAGCATCAGGACTCTTTGTCTCTCCTTTCTCATATTTATTCAGTTAATTATATGTTTTGGATTGGTGACATGGAGCTTACAGGATGAGCAGTTTCAACTCGGCGACTCCGTAAGCCCCATGTCCGCTTTCTTTTTTACTGAATATGTAGTTGTAATCGTCAAATTAATGACGACTTGTCAAGAATCCTTTGTTTTTGCCTTAAATCAAAATTATTCAATAGTCCATTGAGTGCTTGTGAGTGCCATGGTTTTTAGCGAATACAACAATATAAAGTTTGCTTGTAACTGTTCTGGTTTCATAATTCAAGGTTATACCTGCTGTATAATGAATTTGCGCCTTCAGGCCGAAGTCGCTAGTAGACTTGGCCTTTTTGTTACATTATAGACCTCGCGAGCCAACCTCCAGTCACACCGCCATATCTTATGCTTGCGCCGGAGTTGGACAGATAGGATCTCAGTAAACCGTGAACCCCTGTACGTTTACGTTTGGTATAGTATTTGCTCTTCTCAAAAAACCAGATAGCCGGGGTGATGGTGCGGCAGGGATATGCCCTAACCCCTGAATTTCTGAATCTATGAATCCTGATATGGTGATCTATTAAATGGATCTGGGAACACTTTTAGGAATTGTAAGTGGTTTTGGCCTTGTGATCATTGCCATGAGTATGGGCGGCGGACTGGGTGCATTCATAAACGTACCATCTTTAATGATTGTATGTGGTGGTACTATGGGCGCTGTATTAATCAATTATCCTATCTCGGACGTCCTTGGGGTAATAAAAGTAGCGAAAAACGCATTTTTTAGTGAAAAGGTAAAGACTGAAAATATTATCCAGAAGTTGGTAGAGATGTCAAAAGTATCCCGACGCGAAGGGATATTAGGTTTAGAGAAGACGGTGAAAGATATCGATGACCCTTTTTTCGCTAAGGGATTAACATTGATGATAGATGGTATTGAATCATCCAAACTATCCGAGCTGCTTGATACGGAAGTTGAGTACATTGAGGAGAGGCATAGATTGGGTGCAGAGATATTTATGACAATGGGAAATTTTGCACCAGCCATGGGTATGATAGGTACATTGATCGGACTGGTAAAGATGTTGATGCAAATGGATGATCCGAGCTCGATAGGTCCGGCTATGGCAGTGGCCCTTATTACCACCTTTTATGGCGTTATTTTAGCAAATTTGGTCTTTCTTCCTATTTCCGGCAAATTAAGGACGCGGAGTGCCCAAGAACTCGCTGCGAAACAATTAATTATGAGTGGCATTCTATCTGTACAGTCAGGAGATAATCCAAGGATGTTAGAACAGAAGCTTCATTCATTTGTATCCCCGAAGGAAAGGAAGACGGTTTTTTAGGAATGGGTTATGGATCCGATAAAAAGAAAAGGGGAAAAGAGGTATCTGCTGCTGGGTGGGAGTCAATATATTGTTCTCTCGTGCTGATCTTGGTGGCCTTTTTCGCCTTACTCGTATCTTATTCAACTATTGATGGTGGGAAAGTAACAAACTTTAAACGTGGATATGAGGGGTCATTAACCAAGTATAGTAGAGGTTTGTCCGCTAATCGTATGGTAGAAAATCCAGTATACACTGGCGGTACCGGTATACAGCCATCTATATCAGGTATTACAGAAACTGAGAAAGCTTCTATTGCATCAGTTATGCAATCATTAAAAGAATATTACAAAAAGATGGGATTAGGTGAATCTGTTAATATAGAGTGGACTCATGAAGGGTTTAAGGTTAATTTTGCAACCAATATATTGTTTGCCCCAGGACTCTCTACGGTGAATAGAGAGGCATATCCTTATCTTGATCAAATAATTACAGTAGCACTAAAAAATCCTTTTTTTATAAGAATCGAAGGGCATACCGATGACGTTCCGATAAATACTCCTGAATTTCCATCAAATTGGGAATTATCAACTGCCCGCTCGGTAAATGTCCTGCGATATTTTCTTAAAAATAAAATTCATGCGGAGAGATTAGCTGCCGTTGGATTCAGCCAATATCATCCTGTCAAAGCTAATGATACGTCTGAGGGCAGGCAGGAAAACCGCAGGGTTGAGATCTGCTTTCAGTTGCAGAAAGAACAAGGATTGAATTTATATCAGGGTATTAATTGAAGAAGAATTCTAAAGAAGCAAGAGGGAAGGGCGGTAATTGGTTAGCTACCTTTAATGATATGGTTACTCTTCTTCTTACATTCTTTGTTTTAGTCCTTTCAATGTCGAAACTTGACGTGGCCAAAGTTAAAGAAGCCGTTTATGCAATAAATGATGCCTTCGGAATGCTAAGTTCTAACTCAATAGGTGAGATAAAGGCCTTCGAGCCCTTTGTTATTCCAATCAATAGCAGGCGCTCAGGTTTAAACGAAAAAAGAAGAGAATTAGCCGAGCACATAGACAGAATAGGCAATATGAATGCAAAGGTAATTGAAGGAGGAATTTCCATTATTCTCAAGGAAAAGTTATTTTTCAAAACAGGTATGTCCGAAATTGAAGAGAAAAATTATCCTGCTCTTAAAAATTTGTCTTCTATTCTTCAAAAGACTGACTGTCAAATAAGGGTGGAAGGGCATACAGATGATATACCTATAGACAACAAACGTTTTTCGTCTAACTGGGAACTTTCAGTGGCTCGAGCTGTGAACGTTGTTAAATATTTAATTTCTAAAGGCAATATCTCTCCAGCAAGGCTGTCTGCATCGGGTTATGGGGATTCAAGACCCCTTTATCCAAATGTGAGTGACCATAACAGGGAACTCAACAGAAGGGTGGGTATAATTTTGACTATAAGCGAAAATTAATAAGGGAATTCAATGGCTGAAGAAGAGATCAAAGAAGAAGCCGCTGTTGCGGAAATGGATTCAAAGAAAATTTCGCCGCTACGGAAATGGATTATAATCTCCCTCGTGGTTGTGTTTTTGGGTGCCGTCGGTTCCGGAGGTTGGTGGTACTATAGGACCCACTTTTCCGAGCCTGCCGAAAAGGAAGTTGAACAAACGGTTGATGTGAAGAAGGGCATCTGGCCCATGGATAGCATTATCGTAAATTTGATGGATAACAATGGCGAAAGGTATTTGAAGATCACAATCCAATTAGAAACCTCTAATGAAGATTGTATTCAGGAATTAGATTCATTAAAGCCGGAAATAATGGATGGTCTTTTGGATCTTCTTTCTTCAAAAGAATACATACAAATAGTAGGTTTTGAGGGAAAACAACGTCTTAGAGATGAAATTGCCATACGCGTGAATAACTATCTTGACAAAGGTCAAATTACAAAAGTTTACTTTACCGAATTTATTATACAATAGGGTCCAGTAAAATCCCAATCGGAGCTCATAAATGTCCCAGATATTATCACAGGAAGAGGTAAACGCTCTCTTAAACGGGATATCAGGAGGAGAGGTTGAAACTGAACAAGAGGAACTCCCTGATGCTTCAGCAACTCAAACTTACGATTTGACCAGCCAAGGTAAAGTCGTAAGAGAGAGGATGCCGGTCCTGGAGATGATAACTGAAAAGTTCGCCCGAATGTTTGGGACTACTTTATCATCTTTGTTGAAAAAGATCATCAATGTGAATGTCATGCGTGTGGATATGCTCAAGTATGGTGAATTTATGAAAGGTATTCCTTTGCCTGCAAGCTTTCATATTTTCAGAATGGATCCCTTAGGGGGCAGTTCAGTATTTATCGTTGAATCACAACTCATATTTGCATTTGTTGATATTATGTTCGGCGGATCTGGACGGGAGACATTTAAGATCGAGGGAAGAAATTTTACAACTATAGAAAACAATATCATAAAAAGGGTTATTTTGAGTTCGTTGTCTGATTTTCAGACTGTATGGAAACCAATTATAGATCTCGATGTTATCTATCTGAGATCTGAAATTAATCCCCAATTCGCACAAATCATGGCATCCACTGATGTTGCGGTTGTTATAAATCTTGAGATCGATTTGGGTTTTTCTACCGGCACAATAACTTTATGTATGCCTTATTCAATGATAGAGCCAATCAAGGAAAAACTACATGGAGCTTATCAGGATGAAACACTAAGGAGCAATAAGGAGTGGGTCTCTAGACTTGAACATGGTCTTAAATTATCAGAGGTGGATATGATCGTCGAGTTGGGCAGAACAGAGCTTACAGGAAGAGAGATTATAGGCTTGAAGAATGGTGATGTGATTCCCTTGGATCATTGCTACACTGATGATCTGGATATTTATATAGAAGATAAGATTAAATTTAGGGGAAAACCAGGAATATATAAAGGTAATCAGGCAGTCGAGATATCAGAGTTTACTATTATGCATTAAAAGGTGCGCCTATATGGAACAGAATGACTTAATTGAAGAAGTAAAAGAGACAAAACCGGATGAAGATCTTGGCTGGGAAGATGTTCAGAATGAACTGGAAGAGGCGAAGCGGTCAACTGCGGAAAATGAGGCCAGCGCAGTCAAATTTGAAAAGATAAAAAAAAGTGATCCAAACGGGTCATCACTGGATTTGGACTTCATTTTAGACATTCCTATCACAGTGACTGTTGAGTTGGGCAGAGGCAAAATGTTGATAGGGAAACTTCTTCAGTTGGGACAAGGTTCAGTTGTGGAGTTAACGAAACTTGCAGGTGAACCAATGGATGTTTTTGCAAATAATAGGTTGATTGCTAAGGGAGAAGTGATTGTAATTAATGAAAAATTTGGAGTTAGATTGACTGATGTTATTTCTACGGCTGAGAGAATTAACAAACTTAAATAATGAAAAAAGTCTACGACTTGAATCAGGGAATCTGAATCAAAAGAGGTCCCAAGATACTATTTCTCATTTTAGCTAATCATATAAAAATTTGATATATAATGAACTCACCAGATTTGATTCCATCTTTTTTGAAAATGATATCGGCTCTTGCCATTACATTGGGTATCATGCTTATAACTATATATCTGCTCAAAAAAGCTATAAAGAGAACAGGAGTAATAAATGATGGGTTTATAAAAATTTTGTCTACTAAATATTTGGGACCTAAGAACAGTATCATGCTAATCGATATATTAGGGGATATTTTGGTAATTGGTGTCTCGAGTAATCAGATATCTTTATTGACAAAAATCGCAGATGATGACTCACTTGAAAAACTAAACAGTATCCACGTAAAAGGAGATAAAAATCCTCCTTTTTCTGATTATTTAATGCGTTATAAGACGAAAATATTTTCCCGTAGTCCATTTTATGAAAAGGAATGAAAGGGGAAATGTATAAGCGCTCAGAAAACAAATGGAAGTTATGTCTCATATGCATATTAATAATTTCCGGAATCTTTTTTTTTGCATATCCTGTATGGTGCCAATCCTTATCTATCCCGCCATTAAATGTGACCGTTGATGATAGTCTCAATGAATCTGGTAAGTTAGCAACACTTTTACAGTTATTATTTGCCCTGACAATATTATCTCTTGCCCCGGCAATACTCATAATGTTGACGTCATTTACCAGAATTGTTGTAGTTCTTTCCCTTTTAAGACATGCTTTGGGCACACAGCAGATGCCCGCAAATCAGATCATTGTCGGATTATCCCTCTTTTTGACCTTTTTTATTATGACCCCTGTCTGGAACAAGGTAAATCATCAAGCATTGCAGCCTTATATAAATGAACGGATATCGGCTAAAGAGGCCTTTGATGAGACATCTCAGGCCATGAAAAACTTTATGTTAAAGCAGACGAGAGAGAAAGATATCGGCTTATTTGTGAAAATTTCAAGAGGAGAGAGACCTGACACACCGGATGATATAGGTTTATCAGTATTAATACCTTCTTTTATAATTAGTGAACTGAAGACTGCTTTCCAGATTGGTTTTATAATTTATTTACCTTTTTTGATACTGGATATGGTTGTCGCCAGTGTACTCTTGTCAATGGGAATGATGATGGTCCCACCCGTCATGATAAGTCTGCCATTTAAATTGCTGCTTTTTGTACTAGCCGATGGGTGGTATTTAATAGTTGGTTCATTAGTAAGCAGCTTTGCTTGAAGATAAAGTATCATTTTTCCCATAAGAAGGTATGCACATCGAGAAAACAGAAGGGGGCAAATAGTGAACACCGATTTGGTTATCGGGATAGCAGGTGAAGCCATAAAAGTTACTCTATTGCTTTCTGCTCCCATGCTTATTGTTGGTCTTATTGTTGGTCTTATTGTCAGTATATTCCAAGCTGTTACCCAGATTCAGGAAATGACACTAACATTTGTTCCCAAAATAATAGCTGTTATGGTTGCACTTATGATCGCACTTCCATGGATGATCAATATCATGGTTAGTTATACACAGAGACTCTTTTCATCTATACCCATATATATCAGGTAAACATTCAGTATTAGCAGCAAAATTTCCGCGATAACAGGGAGTCAGGCTGAATCTTCCTCAAGTGAGCTGAGTGAATATATTGTCTCAGATTTACTGCTGAAGTCCTTTTGCGAATAAATTGTAAATGGCGATTTTGAAACGAGTTTTTGATGGATATTTCTCAAATAACTGCTGAACAACTGCAGCTCTTCATATTTATTTTACTACGAGTGAGTGCTATGGTGGTTACTATTCCAATTTTTGGGAATAGAAATGTTCCAGTAAGGGCAAAGGGGGGACTGTCTTTGATGATAGCTTTTCTCCTTTTTCCTTTCATTAAATTTCATCTTCCACCTCTTGAGATTTTTTCATTAATATTGGGAATGCTAGGAGAAGTTATTATTGGAATTATTATAGGATTTGCAGGTAGATTGGCCTTTGCTGGTGTACAAATTGCAGGTCAGCTTATAGGTTTTCAAATGGGTTTTGCTGTTGTGAACGTGTTTGATCCTATAACAAGTGAACAAGTTTCAATTATAGCTCAATTTCAGTATCTCATTGCAATGTTAATTTTTCTTGCTGTTGATGGTCACCACGTTTTTTTGTTTGCTATCGCAGAAAGCTATAGAATTATTTTGCCCTTTGATTTTTGCTTTTCAGTAGAATTAATGCAGTCAATTGTAGAAATTTCAAAGGATATTTTTATTATCGCAGTCAAGATAGGTGCTCCAGTTATTACTGCGTTATTGATGACAAGTATTGGATTCGGATTAATTGCCAGGACTGTTCCACAAATTAACATACTTATTGTCGGATTTCCTCTAAAGATAGCTATAGGGCTTATTGGTATAGGATTAAGTCTTCCCCTCTTTACGAAGATAATGGGTAGAGTTTTTTTAGCTTACGAAGTTAAGTTAAATATGCTTTTCCATCTGATGTGAGAATAGGGCGTACTTAATTTACAGTCTACACTTTTTCCGGAAAAAAAGTGCATTATTCATCAGTGCCAAAATACAAGATCAAAACGTAAATCAAGTTTTGACTTTTCGTGGAGGATTTTCAGGATGTCTGTTTTTTTGACACAGGCGTCATTAAATGGTTGGTTTAAACAAAAGGCCGAATTTTTCTCAATTTTAGTCGGTATTTATTAATATATCGAGGTTATCCTGGTTTTTAAATCCAAAATTCAAAAATTAAGAATAAAATTGTGTCTGAATTGGTGTTTACGTTCAGACATCAGTGTGTGCTTTAAGGGTTTTTAATATGGCTGAGCAAAGGTCAGATCAAGAAAGAACTGAAAAGGCAACACCTAAGAAGAGACAGGAAGCAAGGAAAAAGGGACAGGTTGCAAAGAGTCAGGAACTTGCATCTGTGGCAGTTTTGTTGGCCTGTTTAGGAGTTTTTTATTTTGGTTCCTACTATATGATCGGAAAGATGCTAAATGTTATGAGACAGTTATTTGTTGAATCTGTTCAATTCAACATTGATTGTAACAATATTCAGCATTTTCTAGTCGGTTTTGCAAATGAAATTTTTGGTTTACTTTTTCCCCTCTTTTTGGCGGTTTTTTCTATTGCTTTGCTTGTCAACTATTTTCAGGTAGGTTTTGTACTTTCTACAGACTCAATACAACCTAAATTATCCAAGATTAACCCTATTAACGGATTCCAGAGGCTTTTTTCTATGAAGTCTCTTGTAGAACTTATTAAGAATGTATTTAAAATTTTGATAATTGTTTCTCTTGTTTATATAACAATTAAAGGAGAAATAGAAAATTTTATTCCTTTGTCAGAACAAAGTGTAGGTGAAATATTAGTCTATATTGGTAAACTTGCATTTAAGATTGTTTTTAGAACTTGTTTGTTACTTATTATTCTCGCAATATTTGATTATTTATATCAAAGATGGGAATACGAAAAAAATCTAAAGATGTCGAAACAGGAAGTAAAGGATGAGTTTAAACAAACTGAAGGGGACCCAATTATAAGAGCGAGGATTAAACGCCTTCAGAGGGAGGCGGCCAGAAAAAGGATGATGGCCAGTGTTCCAAAAGCAGATGTAGTTATAACCAACCCGACACATCTTGCAGTGGCTATCCACTATGATCAATCCAGGATGTCTGCGCCGAAGGTAGTTGCAAAAGGTAGAGGTCATATCGCCGAAAAGATAAAGCAAATCGCCACGGAAAACAGAGTGACTATTGTTGAAGACAGACCTCTGGCACAGATATTGTATAAAATGGTGGACGTGGATGAGGTAATACCAACAAATTTGTATAAGGCGGTCGCAGAAGTAATGGCTTTTGTTTACAGCATGAGACGATGATGAGACCGCAAGACGTTTCGATCAAGATTTGCTTTAAGTCTCCAAGATCCAGGGCGCAGAATTTTTCAAGAATGGGACTTACTTGTCTGTTGCCGTGACTTTTCGCTATGCAAAATGCACAAGGCAGACTGGAAAATGAAAAACGCCGCGAGTTGATTTTATTTAGCCAGATCAGTTTACAGGCTTTAGCTTTCGTTGAGTAAGAATAAAAAATGGCAGATTCCTATGTAAAGACCAGTGGTTTTAACGATATCTTTAAGGGCAGTGATATTATAATGGCCGTAGGAGTAGTGGGTATACTTCTTATCATGATGATACCTCTTAGTCCCTTAATACTTGATGTTCTTCTCTCCTTTAATATAACATTTTCATTATCAATAATGTTAGTCTCTATGCATATATTAAAGCCTTTAGACTTTTCTGTTTTTCCATCTATTCTGCTTATTGCCACATTGTTTCGTTTATCTCTTAATGTTGCTTCTACGCGTCTCATACTTCTGCACGGTAATGAAGGTTTAGGCTCAGCAGGCCAGGTTATCAAGGCCTTTGGTCACTTTGTTGTTAGTGGCAATTTTGTCGTTGGGTTCATAGTCTTTTTGGTGCTTGTCTTGATTAATTTTATTGTAATAACTAAAGGCGCTACAAGGATAGCTGAGGTGGCGGCGAGGTTCACACTGGATGCAATGCCAGGGAAACAGATGAGCATCGATGCTGATCTTAACGCAGGACTCATTACAGATGCGGACGCGAGAATAAGACGAACCGAAGTTGAACGGGAAGCCAATTTTTATGGTGCAATGGATGGAGCCAGCAAGTTTGTGAGGGGAGATGCAATAGCCGGAATTGTCATAACGTTGATAAACATCTTGGGCGGTCTGATTGTTGGCGTTTTACAGCAAGGTATGCCCGTATTGGATGCGGCGCATACCTATACCATTCTTACCGTAGGTGATGGTCTTGTGACCCAGATCCCGGCCCTGATTGTATCTACTGCTGCCGGTATGCTTGTGACTCGGTCAACGGCTTCATCTGACCTGAGTGAGGAGGTAGGAACTCAACTTTTTTCCCAGCCAAAGGTGATCGCTTCAACTTCCGTTATGCTTTTTATATTCGGCTTGATTCCAGGTATGCCCAAGTTATCCTTTTGGATTATCTCTCTCGCCTTGGCAGTTTTTGCATATACATTATTTATTAAATCATCACGAGAAATCAAAGAAACAAAAGCGGTAGTAAAATCTCAACATTCAAAAGAAGAACCTGTCGAGTCCCTTTTGTCCCTTGACCTTTTGGGGCTTGACGTAGGATATAGCCTGATACCCTTTGTAGATGAGGCGCAGGGAGGAGAGATACTAGAACGAATCAGGGGCCTGAGAAGACAGCTGGCTATTGATTTGGGCTTCGTCGTAGGAGCTATACATATTAGAGATGATCTCCAATTAAAGCCTAATGAATATATTATTAAACTAAAGGGAATTGACGTAGCCAAAGGCGAGATAATGTTAGGTCATTATCTTGCGATTACTAATGGGGATGAACATATAAAGATAAATGGTATAGAGACAAAAGAACCGGCCTTTGGCCTACCAGCAGTCTGGATAGATGTAAAAGAAAAAGAAAGCATTCAGGCAAAGGGCATTGTTGTTGTCGACCCCGCTACTGTTATCTCAACTCACTTAGCTGAAGTGATAAAAACACATGCACATGAATTGCTAGATAGACAAAGTGTTCAATCTTTAGTAGAAAATTTTGCAATTAATCATCCTAAACTTGTACAGGAACTTATCCCGGACATAATTCCTCTTGGTACACTGCAAAAGGTGTTGCAAAATCTTTTAAAAGAACGGATTTCTATCCGTGACTTACTCACGATTTTAGAGACACTGGCCGATTATGTACCTATAACAAAAGATGTTCATGTATTAATTGGTCATGTAAGACAGGCATTATCAAGAGCTATAACAAAACAATACGAAGATGAAGATGGAAATATAACTGTTATTATGGTTTCTCCTGATATTGAAGATAATATTGCAAAATCTGTTCAGCATACTGAACATGAGTCATTTGTTATGGTTGATCCTGATATCATACATAAGATTGTCAATAATTTCCAGAAATTTGTCAAAATTTTTACCGATAGAGGACAAGAACCAATTATCCTTTGTTCACCCAATACAAGAATATACTTAAGAAAAATTTTAGAAAAATTTTTCCCTAATATAACTGTTATTTCATATAATGAAATTACAAATGATACAAATATCAAATCCCTGGGTATGTTGGTATTGAAAGATGCAGATCAAAAGATATGAAGCATTGAGCATAAATGAGGGCATGGCAAAGATCAAAGATGAACTGGGCCCTAATGCCATAATTCTTTCTAATAAGAGGCTGAAGGGGAAAAGGGGCTCTTTTGTGGAGATGATTGCGGCTAGGGATAAGTGTTGTACATCTATGTCAAATCTAAACAATATAAAGGACAAAAGTAGTGAACTATCTATTCTAAACAGTGACGAAGTATTTTTTCCTTTCAGAACAGAAATAGATCAATTAAAAGTACTTATAATGGATACTAGAAAGAAGGCTGATATCCAATGTGAGTTGACGGAATTAAAGGAGACCTTGAATACATTATTTGATATGCTTGGTATACAAAAAAATGGGAATGTTTCTTCACATTTATCAAAAATTTATTATCATTTTATTTCAATTGGAATATCAAGACAGAGCGCTTTTCAAATAGTAGAAGAATTAAAGAATAATTATTCTCAGAAAGATTTAGAAGATTATAATAATCTGCTCAAAATTGCAGAGGGAATTATAGAGAGATCTATTGCTACATTTTATAAAGATATAACAAAAAAGAGAGTTATTAGCTTTGTTGGTCCAGCGGGATCAGGAAAGACAACAACGTTGGCAAAACTTGCGGCGCAATATTTGTTTGGTGATAAATTGGATATCGGAATTTTAACAACAGATACATATAGAATAGGTGCTACGGAGCAACTAAGAATATATGCCGATATAATGGGACTTCCTCTAAAACTTATTTGTAAGAAAGAGGAATTCAAGGAAAGTTTAGATGAGTTTGGTGAAAAGGATATTATACTTATAGATACACCAGGTAAATCATATAGAGATGAAAATTACTTGCTGGGACTAAAGGAACTCTTTACGGTAGAGTCATCCATTGAAAAAAATCTTATTCTAGATATAACGGCAAATCGGGAAAATATGATAGAAACGGCAGAAAAATTCGGTATCATAGACTATGATAATATAATATTTACAAAGTTAGATGAGGCTAATAATTTTGGCCCAATTTATAATATTATTGATTACGCTGGCAAGCCAGTATTTTATATTACAAATGGCCAAAATGTTCCACAAGATCTTGAGGAAGTAGGTCCTGGTAGGCTGGCAAGACTAATAGTTAAAAATACTATGGTCACTATGGATTCGCGGTCTTAAGGATTGAAAAGAGAGGTGTCCGGGTGGATCAGGCTGAATTGTTGAGAGCAATGAAGGGGATGTATAGGGATTATTGTGGCATAGGTCTTAGAAACAGGCAGAAAAAACGTGATAAAGATATTAGAGTTATCGCTATAACCAGTGGCAAGGGTGGTGTTGGTAAAACCAATATAGCGGCCAATTTTGCTTACATTTTTTCAAAGATGGGGCAAAGAGTTTTACTGCTTGATGCAGATACAGGGCTCGCCAACATAGATGTTATTTTAGGTATTGCTCCAGAATACAGCCTTTTTCATGTCCTCCACGGTGAAAAAACATTATCGCAGGTCACAGTACAGGGCCCAGGTGGTATCAAGATTTTGCCAGCGACTTCGGGGATTCAGGAGATGGCAGAGTTATCAGGAGACCAAAAGCTCACCCTGTTGAAGGAGTTAGATGGTTTTATCGAAGATCTGGATTTTGTGTTTATCGATACGGCCGCAGGAATAGCTGAAAATGTCATGTATTTTAACATGCTGGCAGAGGAGATGATTGTAGTCGTTTCTCCTGAGCCTACTTCACTTACAGATGCATATGCTTTAATCAAATTACTTTACCATAGCTATGGAGCAAAACGTTTCAAGTTACTTGTTAACATGGTGACAGGTCCCGGCGAGGCTAAGGATGTTTATGGGAGATTGAACAATGCAACAGATCATTTTTTAAATCTTTCTATCGAATACTTAGGATATATCCTTTGTGACAAGACTGTTCATGAAGCCGTAAAACAGCAGACCATGCTGGTACAATTTTCGCCCCATTCTAAGGCGAGCGAATGTCTATTTATGGTTGCCGAAAAATTATATCAAGAGCGGCCGGAAGATTGTGAAAGCAGAACTGCTAAGATTCTTGGCGTTACAAATGCTGAGCGTTACAAATGCTGACAGGTATGAGTGATAAAAAAAGGCGAGATGAAATAATAATTCAATATACGCCCCTGGTTAAGAATGTTGCCGAGCGAATTGTCTCGCGATTACCGAATCATGTGAATAAAGATGATTTAATCAGTGTTGGTATAATAGGATTGATATCCGCCCTAAAGAAATTTGACGAAACGAAGAATGTACCATTTGCAACATATGCCAGGCTTAGGATTCAGGGAGCTATTTTAGATGAATTGAGGTCAAGAGATTATGTCTCTAGGTCAGCTAGAAATAAGGCTGGAAAGCTAGAGAAGGCCTTTTCGACTTTACAGGGGAAGCTCGAACGATATCCAACGGATGAAGAAGTATCAGATTTTCTCGGCATATCAGTTAATGAATATTATAAGCTTCTTGATGAAACAAGAGGAGTTTACATTTTGAGTACTGACAATTTATCCCCTGATTATTGTGAGAAGTATTGCACATACGATATTTTAGAGAAAATGAATCAAAGCAATCCTTATTCTATTCTAGCACATAATGAGCTGAAAAAAATATTAAAGAGTTCCATAGATTCCTTATCACTCAAAGAAAGATTAGTTTTATCATTATATTATTATGAAGAATTAACATTAAAGGAAATAGGGATAGTAATGGAATTAACTGAGTCAAGAATTTGTCAAATTCATTCTCAGGCAATCTTAAAATTAAAGAGTAGATTAAAACAAGATAGATATGATAAATTTGTTTAATTACCATAAATATACATATCTGAGTATAGAATAAAAAATGAGAAAGATAAATTTTATAATATTTTTCTTTTTTACTATGGTCATTTTATCATATAGTTATGCTATTACACCAGAACAGGTGATTGCATTGAAGAAAGCTGGAGTAAGTGATAAAACAATCCAAATAATGTTAGAGCAGGAGAAAGAGCATACAAAAGTAGTTAAAGATGGAGAAGGTAATGTATATATTATTTACTCTACAGGGCAGCCAAAACAAGAAAATAGGACAAATATTACGGAGGAAGAAAAGTTAGAAAAGGCGTGGAAGTTGCTAGAGAATATCATAATTGATAAAAGGAACTAATTATAAAATAGTTATATTTTAGCTTTTTATTCGAAAAGAGGTGTTAGAGCTATGCTTAGATCTGTTGATGTACAGCAAATAATACTACAATCAAATAGTGTTGAGCGAGTTCATCAGGTGCAGCAACAGCATCCGGATTTGCAGCAAAAATACTTTGCAGATCAATTAAATAAGGAAAAGTCTTTATTGAAGGAAAAAGTCAAAGATCTTGAAGAAAGTGAACGACTTTTAATTAAAGAGGAAGATGGACAATCCAGGAGGGAAAGGGATCCTAAAGGCGGCAAACAAAAAAGAGAAAAAGAAGATGCTTCCGGTGTCGGCAATGATATACCTGACGATGGGGCCAGGATAAGGGTAGACATAAAGGTATAAGATGACTGTAGAGTTATTGCCAGCGGTCCAGATTTTTGCGGATTTAGTCCTATTTTTTGCCATTATATTTTTGATTAGAATAGTAAACCGAGAAATAAAAAAGAGGTCATGTGAAATAGATGCGGAACTTTTACCTGAACTCAAGAAGTTGATAGCAGATTCTCAGAATTCTGCTGATTATCTGTTGCAAACTGTAAATGAGGGCAGAAAATCTTTAAAAGAGACAGCATATGCCCTGGACGAAAAAGAGAAGAGGTTAAGATTTCTTTTAGAAGAGTCAGACAGCAGGATTAAGGAAATGAAATTGGGCGATTCAAACCGTAGAGAAAAGTATGAAGAGGTCAGAAAGTTGGCCAAACAGGGTCTGAGTGAGAAAGAGATCGCGCATATGTTTAACCTGACAGAGGGAGAGATTTGCCTTATTTTAAACCTTGATCGCAAAAAGAATGAAAACGTCTAACATCAGTAATATCATTCACCCCGATGTGATGTCACAGACCAAGTCCCCTATAACAGATTCACAAAAAGAATTTTTTCTACCTCCTCTTTCTGTTAATGAAATTATAGAAGCGGACGTATTGGAAAGAGTTGGCGATAGAAGGTTACTAATCGTACTTAAAAAGGCAAAGATTTTAGCGGATTCCAGGATACCGCTTCGGGGCGGTGAAAAAATTACGGTAAAAGTTGAGCAACTACATCCCAGGGTTGTTCTTCGTTTTATGCAAAATGAAAAAAAAACAGAATATTCAAAGCTCTCTGATTATCTGAGATACTATCGTTCGAATCCAAAGGTACTCTATGATCTATTTATGAAGCTCGACAAGGTATTCAATCAAGAAAATCTGGGGGAGCCAGTATCACATCTGGGAAAAGAAAATATAGAGAATGTACAGAAAATATTAGAATCTTTAATGATTTCTAAAGAAAGTCTCAATGATAAGCTTTTTTTAAAGAACTATTTATACAAATTCGGATATTTATTGGAAAAAGGGATTAAAGATTCGGCAGGGAGGGGTATCACGAAGGCTGCGAATTTTAATGATTCTTCTCAGAATCTTAAAGCACTTTTGATAAAGATGTCTGATAGGCTGAGACTCTTTACGGAAAACAGAGGTCTCCCAGCTACAGAAAAGCTTTCTGGTTTTATTAACTCGTCAATAAAGACGATCGAATCTCATCAAGTGATAAATTATCTGTTTCAGGAACATGAAGGCAAGTATCTGTTTCAGATTCCTATATTGTTTCCGGAGAAGATGGGATGGGCGGAGATTTTTATTAAATTTGAAAACAAGAATTCAGAAGGCAGGGATCAGCAAAAGCAAAAGCGTGTTATGTTTCTATTGAATATGGATGCATTGGGTGACATTATTGTTGAAGCGAAAATTATGCAAAAGAATATTGGCTGTATTTTGAAATGCAAGCATAATGAATTACGTAATTTTATATTGCCTTTTTTTGATGAATTGCGCGCGAAACTTAAGGATTTGGAATATAAGGTAGACTACCTTGAATGTATCGTAGATACGGATATTTTAGAAGGTGATCAATATTGTGATTTTCATGACTTGTTGGCGCAAGAAAAGATAGATCTTTTAGTATAGTTATTTTGGAAAGATAAGCTATTTTCATGAACAGACATAAGAAAAAAAATACTATAGCGGCTACTATAGAATATGATAACAAAAGGGACGCAGCGCCAAAAGTAACTGCTAAAGGAAGGGGGTTAGTAGCTGAAAAGATTATAAAAGTGGCTATGGAGCATAATATACCTATAAAGAGAGATCCTGCCCTGGTACAAATTTTAAGCCGTCTTGATATCGATGAACAAATTCCTTCTGAGCTTTATAAGGCTATTGCTGAAATACTGGCTTTTGTTTATTCAGTCAATGAGCAATATAGAGAAAGACATTAAAATAAAAGAGAGATTTTTTTGTGCCGACTTCACAGGATGAGGTCTTGATAAATATGCATATCCTTGATCCTTTACATCGGAAAAAATTGCCTATGAGAACAAAACTGCCTATCTATTAAGATGATTGCAAAACCTCGAATTTTTTCTTAAGGTCCGGGAAAAATTACTTAAGAATCTCAATTATCATAGTCTTTTAGGTTTCTACGATAAAGCTCTGATTCAACAAGGGCGCAACATCTGTTTCTTGTTCAGGATGCTTCCCTGTCTTAATTTCCTTATCAGATAGATTAACTGTTCTGGCATATAAGTTGCTTCGTACTCTAGAAAAGGTGAGATCTATGGGCAACAATATTAGTATAATAGCACATGAATGTCTCAGGCATATTAACCGGCTTGATAGTGTTACGAATAATATGGCCAACGTTGACACCCCTGGGTTTAAAGCAGAGGAGCTGTATCTTTTGAGAGGAGGTTCCGAAGGGGTTTCAGGTGAATCCCAGCTCAGGCAGATAATGGTTACCAATTATTCGCCGGGAGTTATTCAGAAAACCGATAATGTCCTGGATTTGGCCATACAAGGAGAGGGATTTTTTGTTGTGCAAACAAAAAATGGCCTTGCCTATACGAGAGACGGGAGATTTACACTTAATGAAAAACGGCAACTGGTTACACAAGAAGGTAATTGTGTACTCGGCAGGTCAGGGAAAATTGTTATTACAGCAGATAATGTCCAGATCAGTGAAAATGGCGTTATAAATATAGATGGTGATGAAGTTGATACATTGAAAATTGTAGATTTTCGTAACTTGTCTGACCTCCGTAAGATTGGAAAGGGCCTTTACCAGGATCCGAATGGATCGGCAGAGCCAAGCATAAGAAAGAATCCGGAGATTCAATCGGGATATCTAGAGCTTTCCAATGTTCAGGCCATAAGAGAAATGGTGGAGATGATTAATATACAGCGTTCTTTCGAATCATACCAGAAAGTAATGCAAACCATACAGGACCAAGACAAATTATCAACGAACCGTGTTGGAAAACTATAGTGAATAAAGGGGAATAGATATGATAAGGGCCTTATGGACAGCTGCTACCGGTATGCAGGCGCAGCAGATGAATCAGGATGTCGTGGCCAATAACCTGGCTAATATCAATACGGTAGGATTTAAAAAGTCGAGGGCGGAATTTCAGGACCTCATGTATCAGATCCTTTTGAAATCAGGCGCGGAGACATCTGCAGGCGATCAACTGCCTATAGGCATTGAAATCGGTATGGGAGTGAAGCCTGTATCCGTTCAAAAAATGTTTTCCCAGGGAGACTATCAGCAATCCGAAAATGCTTTTGACTGGGCGATTGAAGGGGAAGGTTTTTTTCAATTAGATGATAACGGTCGTACCGTCTATACAAGAGCAGGCAATTTTAAGATAGATATGGATGGATCTATCTGTAATTCTAATGGACTCAAGTTAATACCAGAGATAACGATACCTGCAGAGACAGTTAATTTCAGTGTCGATAGCGGTGGAACATGGACGGCAACAGATGAGCTTGGTTATTCCATAGCAAGCGGCAGACTTGAACTGGCTAATTTTTTGAACCCGGCGGGTTTGACAAGTCTGGGCAGAAATCTCTACGATGTCACGGAGGGTTCCGGTGAAGCGATAACAGGGAATCCGGGCGAGGATGGACTGGGTACCATCTCACAACATTTTCTTGAGATGTCAAATGTAAATGCAGTTGATGAGATGGTTAAAATGATTGTGGGCCAGAGGGCTTACGAGATAAACTCTAAAGCTATCCAAACAGCGGATTCTATGCTGCAGATGATTAATAATCTCAAGAGATAACAATATAATCAATTTTATATACAAGAACAGATAAATGAAAAAAGCAAAAAAAAGAGATAGTTCTCCACTTATATTAAGCACTATATCCTTGATCGTTTTCACGTTATTTATAAGCAATTCTTTATATGCATTGCCAGTAACAAAGATAAGTAAAAATGAAATAAAGAGTATGATTATTAATCATATTAATGCCAACATGCCCTGGCCCAAAGGGAGTGTGCGAATTGAATTCTTTTCTCAACTGTCTGAGATCGATGTTCCGGCAAATGACATTACATGTCGGGTTGTAAGCATGAGAGGCGAAGATTTTATCGGGTATTCTAATTTTGCCATTAGATTTTATGATAAAAAGGTTTTCCTTAAAGAGGAGACGTTCAGAGTAAGAATAGAAGTGCTGAGAGATATGGCTGTAAGCACAGGATATCTGGCCAAAGGCACTAACATCAGCAGGGATGATGTCAAGCTGGTGAAAAAATGGTTCGATCGTATATCTCCAAGTATCATTACAGATATAGAAGACGTGGTGGGTAAAAGACTCCGTACTACTATAAAACACTCAGATACTATGATAACCAGAAATATATTGATGGAACCAGTAATGATAAAGAGGGGAAAGCTGGTCAGAATCGTGCTTGAAAAAGGTCCGATCAAGATTACGACAGTTGGTTTGTCAGAGCAGAATGGGGCATTTGGTGACATTATCAAGGTCAAAAACATATCATCAAAAAATGTCATTTATGCCAGGGTAATGGGGAGTTCTCTGGTTCAGGTAGAATTTTAAGTTAGCGTGATTACTCAGGTGACCATGCCGAAGTTAATAAAAGTGCTGACAATTAATCATTGGTCTCAATTTTCAGCCCAGACACCTAAAGGATTATTACCGTGTTTAATATTCAAGACGGGCTTCTAAGGCAAACCGGCCTTTTCCCCATCTTTTTTGTTATGTGTTTCTTGATCGGATGTGCGTCAAATCCTAAGGCAATAAAAATGGATCAACCGGCTCCCCCTGCCAAACCTAAGGAAGTAAAAATGCCTTCATCGCATGCCCCCGGGAGCATATGGCCCGGTGAGACCAGGGCCAACTCACTCTTTACAGACAATAAGGCCAGATATGTAAACGATGTCGTTACAATAGTTATAGACGAGAGTTCAACAGGCGGAAATAGCGCAGACACAAAAACCAGCAAGGATGCCAGCCTCTCCGCTGGGATAACATCCTTCTTGGGACTGGAGAAATTTATCGCCAGAAGGAATAAAGATCTCACAGATGGAGATATATTTACAGGGGGCTCTGAACCCTCAATCAAGATTGCGGGTAGTTCTAAAAATAGTCTTGCAGGCAAGGGTGCAACGAGTCGTGATGGCACATTAAAGGCTAAGATAACCGCAAGGGTCATAGAGGTCCTTGAAAATAGAAATCTGGTCATAGAGGGAAGAAGACAGCTAATGGTAAACGCCGAGAATCAGTATATTGTTATTACCGGTATAATCAGGCCTGAAGACATAACATCTGATAATATGATATCGTCGCAGTACGTTGCTGACGCCCGGATCGTTTATACAGGCAATGGTGTAATAAATGACAAGATGAGGCCTGGTTGGCTTACTCGAACCATCGATTGGACCTGGCCCTTTTAGAAATTCAGACCTGTAACCAATTGCTCATGAAGACAGAAAAACTGCTTAAATATATTATGGTTTATTTCGTGGTTGCACTTGTTGCCGTATCCCATGCCTATGGTGCCAGGATAAAGGATATCGCCAGTATCGGAGGGGTTAGAGATAACCAGCTTTATGGCTATGGATTGGTCGTAGGTCTGGATGGAACCGGCGATAGTGTAAAGAATGGCTTTACAGATCAGACCCTTGCAAACATGTTGACCAGGCAGGGATTGGCCATGAAGAATAAAACATCCTCCCTTAAGGCGGACAATGTGGCGGCAGTCATGGTCACTGCCAAGTTGCCCCCCTTTGCCAAGATAGGAACAAGGGTAGATGTTATGGTTTCTTCTATTGGTGATGCGGACAGCCTTCTCGGCGGTACCCTTCCTATGACGTCACTTATAGGAGCTGACGGCAGAGTTTATGCCACGGCACAGGGCCCGCTTGTTATTGGTGGTTTTTCTGCTGTGGGGAGCAGCGCAAAAGCAACCAAGAACCATACTACAGTTGGACGTATCTCAAACGGCGCCAGTGTGGAGAGAGAATTAAATTATGATTTTGATAAAAAGAGGGAATTTACTTTAAATCTTCATAATCCTGATTTTACAACATGTGAGAGAATGGCAAAGATTATTAGATCACAGGTACCTGATATTAAAGCAGAATTTATTGATTCCAGTTCTATCGCTGTATACATAAAAGATTCTTTTAATAAAAATATTGTAGACCTCATCTCTGTTGTTGAAAATTTAGATGTTCCAGTTGATTCAACCGCCGTTGTGGTTATGAATGAAAAGACAG
This sequence comes from Deltaproteobacteria bacterium, assembly GCA_018399745.1. Classification (GTDB taxonomy): domain Bacteria; phylum Desulfobacterota; class Dissulfuribacteria; order Dissulfuribacterales; family UBA3076; genus UBA3076. Next base: position 23,549 of record JAGYNZ010000011.1, read on the forward strand.
GGACCATTGTTATGGGAGAGAATGTCAGGATATCCACAGTGGCCGTAGCTCATGGGAATTTGAGTATCCATATAAGAGAGGACAAAGAGGTGTCTCAGCCGCTTCCTTTCTCACCTGCTCCGCCCTTTGGCAGTAGTCCGGCTAATGTTGGGGATGGTGTTACATTAGCCCCGGGTGGCCAGACAGTTGTTACAACTCAGACATCCGTTGATGTTGCCGAGGAGAAAAAGAAATTAATGGTAGTTCCTCATGGCGTGACCATACAGGAGGTTGTCAATGCCCTTAATACGATTGGTGTTTCGTCCAGAGATCTAATCGATATATTACAGACCATTAAGGCCGCTGGAGTTCTTCAGGCGGAATTGAAAATAATATAAAAAAATAAGCCAATTTCAAGACCCGGAAATTTTAGGTTGGCAGCAGGTTTTGCAAATGGTTCAGAGGAAAAATGTAATGGATCCTTTAATCTTTAACGGACGTTTGAATATAGAGGGAAGCGTTGTTGATAAAACGCAAAAGGGGGGGCTTTCAGGAGATAAGGACCTGAAGAGTGCAGTTGCAGATTTTGAATCAATTTTTATTTATTATATGCTGCAAACACTTAGGAAGACGGTCCCTAAAGATGGGCTTTTTTCTCAAAAAACTTCCTCTATGGATACTTATAATATGATACTTGATCAGAAGTTTGCAGAAGACATGGCATCAAAGGGAGAGGGTATAGGTCTTCAAAAGATGCTTTTATATCAATTTGATAAGTCGCATTACTCCAATGATACATAGGGTCTGAATAATTCTTCCCCGGCCAGGAGTTTGGATACAGCCTTTGCTATGTGTCTGGAGAACTTGTTACAGGGAAGTCTTCCTGTCCTAAAGTACACTAATGATTAAAGTTTTAGTGTAAAGTGACCGATATTCTTATATAGAAGAAAGTAAGAAGGAGGCACAGCCTGTGAAGATTTCCGAGATCAATAACGAGTTTATTAAGCAGTATAAGATAAATGAGCAGCCGAGCTCAGTGCCCAAAAATCAAATAAATGATAATGTAGTTCTTGAAGAGAAGGTCAGTATATCTTCCATATCAAGAGACATTAAGCTGGCTCAAAAAGCCATTGCAGAGCTTCCGGATATTCGGGAAGAAAAGGTCCGAGGATTGAAGGAGCAAATTGAACAGGGAACTTACATCGTGAGCGGAGAAAAGATTGCTGAAAAGATATTCAGTGATTTCTCTTTTGATATTATGTTTTAAATATCAGTCAAAAATGGCTTAATTTATTAATTATATTGTTCAGTTTTTTAAGTGGTTAGTATATATGTTTATTGTATTTAGTATCAAAAAAGTCATTTTACCTCTTCTCAGCTTCTTATTTTCTGTAAGTTTTTTATATAGATGTTAGCCTTAGATTCTATTTTGGCGAAGTTATACAACAGGGCATTGAGATGAATAACGAATTAAAATCTCTATACGATTCTTTATTGTATGTATTAAAAAATGAAATGGAGGTTTATGGAGAACTCCACAAGCTTTTTATGAATGAGCAAGCGCTTCTCGTAAAGTCTTCCATAGATGATCTGCATGAAAACAGTTCTAAAAAAGAGACCTGTGTTTTAAAGGCTAAAATGCTGGAAGAGGTGAGGACTAACTTGGCTGAAAAGATTTTCAGGCTTCTCGATATTGATGAGAAGGATGTCAATCTTTCAGGATTATTGTGCTATGCGGATGGCGCTCAAAGACAAAAGTTAACGGAGTGTCAATTAAATCTACGCTATCTCTTGAATGAAATTAATAAACTAAACAAAAAAAATAAATTATTGCTGGATTCTTCTCTTGTCTATGTACAAAGATCTATTGATTTTCTGAATCAACTCATATGCCCTAATTCAGGTTATCTAAATACCGGAAAACTAAGATCAAACGATATTAACGGAAGAGTTATATGTTGGGAAGGATAGAGAAATGTCTAGTATCAGTTTGTTAAATACTGCTAGAGAAGGATTATCAAGCCATCAGACTGCGATAAATTTAACTGGAAGCAATATTACCAACGTTAATACACCAGGATATACAAGGCAGGTGGCTGTATTTAGTTCGCTGGGTTGCGTTAATGTAGGGGCAGGTCAAGTCCAGCTCGGCGTCGAGATAGAAAAAATAGGGAGAGTTTATGACAGGTTTCTTGGAGTCCAAATTAATGATAAAATGAACGATTTGGGCTACAGCAAAGCGAAGAAGGGAATACTTGAAAAGGTTGAAATCATTTTTAATGAAAGTGATGGTGACGGTATCAGCGAACTGTTAGATAAGTTCTGGAGTTCCTGGGAGGATCTTTCAGCGAATCCCTCTGGCATTGTTGAACGACACGCCCTGGTCTCAGCTGCTCAGAATTTGGCCTCTGTATTTCGTTCAAGCAGTGATGAGCTCGTTTCTGTGCAAAATGATGCAAATACAGAAATATCCGGCTTAATAGGTCAGGCTAACAGTTATATGTCAGATATAGCCGATTTAAACATGAAAATCGGGGCTATGAGAACAGGCAAGGGTGATGCAAATAATCTTAGAGATAAGAGAGATGAGGCCTTAAAGGGGCTGGCTGAGATTTTTGATTTTCAGTACCTGGAGGATTCAAATGGTGCAATAAATGTTTTTTTGCCTAATGGTATGCCTCTTGTAATGGGCGACAGGATCTGGGAATTGGATGTGGAGCCTAATCCTGCCAATTCTTCTTTTTACGATGTTGTTTTTAAGGATGACACGACAGCAGTGCTTCATGATACGGTAACAAAAGGCAAGCTGGCTGGATTTTTAGAGATTCGTGATACCAAAATAGCAAATTATTTAGATGATCTCAATAGTTTAGCCGCTTCTATCATTGCCGAAGTCAATAATCGACATCAATTGGGCTATGATATGGGTCAGAATCTGGGTGGGGGCTTTTTTGAACCAGCTACAGAGGCTGAAAATATGCGCGTTAGTTCTGATATCTTAGAAGATGTAAATAAAATAGCTGCCTCAGAGACAGTTAACGGTGACGGCGGCAACGCCGAGCTTATCGGGGCCTTCAAAGACGGACTTTTCATGAATAGCGGTACCTCGACCTTCAATGATTATTATGCCTCTTTTGTAGGAAAGGTTGGTCAGGATCTTGCGGGAGAGGAGAGGGGGCTTGATCATCATACAAATCTCATGAATCAGTTGGTAAACAAAAGAGAGGGCATATCCGGCGTGTCGATCGATGAAGAAATGACGAATCTTATAAAGTATCAATTCGGCTATAATTCGGCAGCCAGGCTCTGCAATGTTGCAGATGAGTTAATAGATACCTTATTGAATCTGGTACGATAAAATGAAAAACAGGAGACCTGAAGCAGTTTAAGAGGGGTTGTCTTATGGCAATACGTGTATCAGAAAACATGAAGTTCAATACCATGGTCAACAACCTGTTTCGGGTTCAAGACAGCTATAATGAAATTATGGAGAAGATGGCCACTCAAAAAAGGATCAACAGGCCATCGGACGATCCTATCGGCATGAGTCGAGTGCTGAGTCTTCGAAAGTCCAAGGCATCTGTTGAGCAGTACAGCCGGAATATTGATAATTGTAATTCCTGGATTGAGATTACCGAATCAAAGCTAAACAGCGTTAATGAACTCTTAATTGATGCCAAAGAAATAGCTATTGCCCAGTCAACGGCAACCGCTTCGGCCGAGACACGAAACATATCGGCTGTAGCTGTACAACAGATTATAGATGAAATGCTTTCCCTCGCCAATTCAAAATATGGGGATCGTTATCTTTTTTCAGGAACCAGGATGGACGAAGCCCCTTTTTTATCCAGCTATACAGACAGCAGCAGAATAGGTAATTTTATTGCAGCCGATGACAATGCCTTTGATGGAGATGTAACAGCCGGCGGGACTTATACAGGCGCTCCTTATGTTGTGAGGATCGTTGCAGGCGGGGCCTTGGGTGAGGCAACATATGAGGTCTCTGACGATGGCGGAAGTACCTGGGGCCCCTCGTCAACAATCCCTGCCTCAGGGGCGATTTCGCTGCCTGGCGGACTTGACATGACTTTTCATGATAACGGGGCAAATCAACTCGAGACGGGTAATACCTTTGCCTTATGTACAGTTAAAACAGCCGAGGATAATGCCTTTGACGGGGAGGTGACTGCCAGTGGCAGTTATACAGGTTCTCAAAACAAGACCTATGCGGTGAAGATTGTAGATTCCGGCTCATTTGCCGACGCAACTTACCGGGTCTCCAGTGATGGCGGAAAGACCTGGGGCAGCCTGGCGACTGACCTGGATACAGGAACGATTAACCTGGGTGAGGGAATAGACGTGACCTTTACCGCAGGAACGACTGATTTGACTGCGAACGACATCTTTTATGTCAATGCATTTTCCCCTGGTTATTATAACGGCAACAATGAAGAATTTTCTATTACTATAGGCAGAGACACGTCTTTTAACTATTCTATTTCAGGGGAATCGATTTTTACAGACAAAACAGGAGGGAATGTAGATATATTTAAGGTCCTCAACGATTTGAAAGATTCCCTGGAGGCCAATGACCCTGATGGTGTTGCAGCTCAATTGGAGAACATTGAAAATGCATCAGGACAGGTGAATGAAAACATTGCCAGATGCGGCACAAGGATGAATCGTCTGGAAATAGCAGAAAACAACATGGCAGATCTTGAATATAATCTAACCAGGCTTATTTCTGATACGGAGGATGCGGATATTACTGAAATTGCCACGGAGCTGGCCATGAAAGAGATTACCTTAAAGGCAGCTTATGCAATGGCATCAGAGATGGGAGGTCTTACAATACTCGATTTTCTTAAATAAGTGGGAGAAAAATGCTGATCCTGACAAGGAAGTTAGGCGAAACAATCAGAATAGCCGATGACATCAAGATTACTTTTTTAGAGGTTAAGGGCAGACAGCTGAGGATAGGGATAGATGCCCCGAAACATATCTCTGTTCATCGTGAGGAAGTTTACCAAATGATTCAAAAACAGAATATTCTGGCGGCAGAATATGACAGCCCTGGGGACAATAAATTATCTCATATATGGAATAGATTAATCCAGGAAAAGGAGAAACTTTAGTGAGGCTTGCCACTATCCGCTTCGGAGAAATCGATATAGATGAATCCAAGGCCATTTTGTTCAAAGCAGGTATATTGGGTTTTGAACATTTAAAGAGATATGTATTTCTACTGCAGGATAAAGGGGTTTTATTCTGGTGGCTTCAATCTGTTGATGATGGTTCAGTAGCCTTTGTTGTTACCAATCCCTTTGTTATTAAACCGGACTATAAACCGGTTATTCAGGATAATGATTTAGAATTGCTCCAAGCAGAATCGCCTCAGGATATATTTCTGATGTCAATTGTAACGATTCGTCCTGATCCATTTAAGGTAACAGCAAATCTGAGGGCTCCAATCGTAATAAATTCAAAAAATAAACTGGCGAAACAGATTATCCTTGATAGACCGGATTATCCTATCCAATATTCCATAATGGATAATAAGCTGATTTTAGGAGAGGAATTTTACAGGGAAGAAGAGATGATCGCTTCTGCTCTGGCCATATAAATGGGCGGTCCAAACGATTCCCTCCTGATCATTTGATTATGATGTACAAAGGCCCCTGGGGCATCAGGCCAAGGGCCTGGCCGGGGCGCTGCTTACTCCTGCCAGCAGCTGTTCTATAGGACCATTATTCTGATGATTCAATCTATTCAGGGACATCCCTCATCAAATTCGCACAGCCGTCAATCAGTCGAATCCTGACGGATCAAGGACTGCCAGAACGCCTTTACTCCTCCCTGAGAATCTGCAGATAGAGAAAACAATAAGGTAAATCAAGATTTCAGTTTAATCATAGCAATGAAATTTTGTGGGAATACTATTAAAAATATTTCAGAGAAAGATCTCTTAACCAGTCAAGTCCCAATGTTCGGCAATATAGCAGACAGCACAGGATCGTCAAGGAAATGGCAGAAGTCAATAAGCCAATGTCGAATATCGGCTTCAGGCTAATGAAGCTCATATTCAAGGTTCGCGATTTTCTAGCACCTCGTTTGGATGTCTTAAAGGAAGCGGAAATACAATGCGGATTCTCCGTACTCGATTTCGGCTGCGGCCCTGGGAGTTACGTTGCACCACTCGTGGAAATGGTGGGGCCTTCCGGCAGGATTTATGCCCTCGATATACATCCCATTGCTGCTCAAGAGATCGAGAGGATGGCGAAAAGCAAAGGGTTTGAGAACATCTTGACCATCGAGTCTGGTTGTCGCACAGGGCTCCCGGACAATAGTGTGGACACGGTCCTGTTGTATGATGTATTCCATAATCTTGTCTGCCCGGATGAAGTCCTGCGAGAAATCCACAGGGTGCTGAAAGATGACGGGACATTGTCTTTCAGCGACCACCATATGAAAGAGGAAGAGGTGCTCACCGGGGTGACTGGCTCTGGTATATTCAGATTTGTGAGAAAGGGCAGAAAGACATACAGTTTCGCGAAAGCAAATTATCAGACGAAGTTTTAAAACATCGCCGAACGAGACGCGGCCATGGCAATAGCCGCACCTGCTCCGCTTTGATTAAGCAGGCAGGTAATACTGTTATGAAATATAAAAAGAATTCTAAATTTTCCTTTCTGATTTTATTGGTCTTATCTTCATAATATTAAATAAAAAATACCGTTACTTTGATTTTTTCATTAAATCCGTGCATGGATTTTTGTGATTTGCAGTATTCTTAAAAAAAGTAGAGTCAGGTTAATATATGAGGAAGGTTTAGGTGAACCTTTCAGATACTGGATAAAGAGAAAATTTTTGGAGAAAATAAAAAATCATGGTTGATGAAAATAGATCAATTCACGAGTTTGATTTTAAATTAATCTGCGAATATTTTTCGGGCATGGAACGACAAGGGCCCGGGAGCCCCGAAGTAACTATTAAAGCCTTGAGCTTTATTGATAATCTGACAAACGAATCAAAAATTGCTGATATAGGCTGTGGCACCGGTGGTCAGACTGTGGTGATGGCCGAACATACGTCAGGACATATTACCGGCATTGATTTGTTTGCCGACTTTATAGATATTTTAAATGCTAATATCAAGAGGCTGAATCTCCAGAATAGAGTGGATGGTGTTGTTGGTTCAATGGACAATCTTTCTTTTCAAAACGAAGAGCTAGATTTAATCTGGTCGGAAGGGGCAATCTATAATATCGGGTTTGAACGGGGCATGAAGGAATGGCATAAATTCCTGAAAAAAGGTGGTTTTATTGCCGTTTCAGAAGCTTCCTGGTTCACTGAAAAGCGGCCTGCCGAAATCGATAGGTTTTGGAAAGATGCTTATCCGGAGATGGGCATCATTTCAGATAAAGTCAAACAGATGGAAAAAGCCGGATATGTTCCAGTGGCTACTTTTGTCTTACCTGAAAACTGCTGGACTGAACATTTTTATGCTCCGCAGGCTTTAGCCCAGGAAAATTTTCTGAAAAAATATGCAGGCAATAAAAACGCCGAAGATCTGGTGAAGAATGAAAGACATGAAGCCGAATTATATTATAAATATAAAGAGTTTTACGGATATGTATTCTACATAGGGAAAAAATTCTAGATCGACTCAAAGTGCAAATGAAGTGAAAGACATGAACTATCCCGATTCAAATCTTCATAAATTAACAGGAGATAAAAAAGATCAATATGCAGTAAAAGTTTCAGGAAACTGGAGAATATTTTTTGAGTTCTTTGATGGAGATGCCTATGTCGTCGATTATGATGATTATCATTAAAGATTTGATATTATGAATAAAATGAACCCTAAACCAACACATCCCGGCCGAATTATTCAGGAGCACTATTTAAAGTCATTGTACATAACAGTCACAGAAATGTCTTCAATCCTCAGTGTGTCCAGAAAAACGCTATCAAAAATCATAAACGGAAGAGGATCTATAACCCCTGATATGGCTCTTCGACTGGGGAGAGTCTTTGATACTACACCTGAATTATGGATGAATTTGCAAAAAAATTATGATTTATGGCAAGCCAAGCATAGGTCAGAAGATTGGAAAAAAGTTAAGCCCCTCTCGTCAAAACAACTTTATGCAAATATTCAAAAAACAGCGAATAACCCAATGAACCAGACGGGTCATAAAACCGCTTGTCTGGTTATCGGAAATGTTGAACGGCAAGCATTCTAGAATTATTTTTTACCAAGACTTTCGGGCAGGCTTATGGCTTCAGGGATATGGAGTATTTCAGACTCCGGCTGTATCATATCTCTACTAAGAGATAGGCGTTGACCGGATGGACGGAAAGGCATAAATATTTTGGGATAATCAAGACCTGTTATACAGATGCAACGTCAAATTTTCTGTTTCAGACAATAATGACAGAGTTTTTAGACTTTTTTGTCGAAAAGTATACCTATCATCTCGTCAATTTTGGCAGCCAGGTCCAGTATTTGTTCCGGCGGAATCTGTCTTATAAGTTTTCCGGTTTCCTGTTCGGTCACATTTACCATAGTACGGCCTGTTTCCTCGTGCATTAAAAATTGAAGATTTATGTCATGCATTATATGTATATTTTGCTGTATCTGATTCAATAAGGATGATGAGACCTCAGCAGCCTGCGTCTGCTTTTTAATTGGCTCATTCTGATCAGATAAGGTCTTTCGGGGCTTGGCCACGAGAGAATCTGTGCTATCCCTCACTGGAATGCCATAGCTGATGTTTTTTACATTTTCTACCATCATTTTATTTTACTCCTTTTTTATCTATTGGCAGTAGCTGGGCGGCGATATTCCCTTCAGCCTCAGGTCTTGACGATGCTTAGGCAAAATATATGTAGATTCAAGATTCTTAATCATGATTTTACGCATATTTACATAAGCTTCAGACTGCCAGACAAAACCCCTTCTGTGTTTCGTATTTCTCGACCTCAGGATAAAAAGGCACTTCAGAGTTTTCTTTATTCAATGCTCCTTCGAATCCGTCTTTAAGTTCAGTGATAAGGGTTTCCACCTCATCCAGGGCCTCGGTATTACTATCTATATTTGCAACGGTCAGCCGGCTCATCATGTACTGGTACAGTCTGGAGAGATTTTCAGCCAGAGGGCCTCCATTTTCCCTGTCCAGAGCGCAGTCAAGCTCTGTAAGGATCGCCATGATCTTTGAGATGTTCTCGCCCTTTATTTTGGGACTTTGCTCTTCAATCCCTGTGCGTGCAAATCTAACAAATTTGAGCGCACCGTCATAAAGCATCAATAAGACCTTGTCTTTCCTGTCAGTTATATGGATCATTGAATTATTATAGGCTGTGTAAGCACTGCCTGTCATAATGAGTTCTCCTTTTTAAATTTCAGAATGCGGTGTCGCGATACCTCGGTATTGATCGTTTTTGGTATAGGCAGCCGAGGCCTTTTTTTTCTTTTCAAACATTACGAGCTGTTGGCTCAGCTCATCCAGATATTTGCCGATTTCCGCAGCGACCTCGTTAACCTGTGCACGTGCCTTTTCTACCAGATCCAGCAGATCAGTATCCTGGCTCAGGCCTTTCTGCTCGAGCTTATTCATTACATTCCTGTGTTCTTCGGCCAACTCCATGAACGTTTGCGCATCGTCCTGACCAAGGGCCGCCTTTACTCTGGCATTAAGATTAAGAAGGCGCGTGTACAAAATTTTATATGTCTCAGGTTGCAATGCTTACTCCCCTCTTCTGTTATTTCCGATTTGTTCTCCGTGTTATTGTTTAATATATTTTAATGGTCGGCGTATTTTGGGGTCTTTATCACATGAGCCACTTTTTATACGCAGGTATTTATCGGTTTGATATGTAATTATTCAGATTCTGCAATCCCACGATCTGCTGACTCAAATAATCTCCGGTGGTCTGATATTCGGCAAGGAGTAATTCCAAAGCATTGAATTGGGCCCTGATACGTGTTTCCCATGCGGAATTTCGCAACTCTATACGTTCAACCTGGTCCTCGATATTATCTATGCTGTTTTGGATGCCATCTGTCCTTGCAGCCAGTGTTCCCGATCTGGAATCAAGTATCGCATCCAGCGCATTCACCATGCGTACGGCAAAACCTTCAGAGCCTTCTGTCGACTGGGTGAAAAACTGGAGTACATCGTCAAAATGATCATCAAGCATACTGTTAAGGGTTGAAGAATCGACCTCCAACCGGCCTTCTGTATTCAGGGCAATGCCAAGATCAGCCAGCCGGTTGAATGATTCAATCCCGGGAACTGTATATTTTATCAAGTTCTTGAGACTGTTGCGCATTCTGTTTGTGGTGGCATCACCAAGCAAAACGGCGGCGGTCTGGGTGTCAGGGTCATAGCTCTGGTATTTCTCAAACAAATCGCGCGATTCATTGTATGCGCTGACAAAAGAGCTGATTTTAGAGACGATTGCCGATGTGTCTCGACTTACTGTCAGAAGAGCCTCGTTATCAGTGGCGGGCGCTGATTCAAGGGTAATAGTTACGCCCTGGATTACGTCATCTATGATGTTTGTATCTCTGCTGATGTTGGATACACCATCCACGGTGATCATGGAGTTCTCGGCGTTCTGGGTATTGTTGAGATTTTTGGTATCGCCCGACGCCTCATAGACCAGCCTGGAGAGACCGTTCATATCCGTGCTGTCTCCATCGTCGTCCGTTACCGTTACATCTATGAGATTCGCAGCCCCTGTCTCCTCGCCGGTCAGGGCCAAAAAGTAATTTGTACCGTCAAAGACAACCGCTGCATTCACGCCGGCATCAGCATCATGTATTGCCTGGGCCACATCTGTTATCGTATCCGTGCCGGACACAGAAATATCCACGGCATCTGCATCACCAAATCTCAGATGGATGGTCCCCCCGCCTACCGCTTCTGCCTCCGTAAAAGCCCCACTCGTGAGCTTATGAACTTTAGCCATGTTCTGCACCACAATGTTGTACGAACCTGCTGTGGCATTTTCATTCGCAGACACACTAAAAAGCTCGGTATCCCCCGAAATGGCAGAAAAATTGATGAGATCGCTCACAGAATCAAGACCTTCCATGGCTGATTTGAGGCTGTTCAGCACAGACTGTATGCTTCCATAGGCGGAGAGTTCAACCTGATAACCTGCCTCCTTCTGTTGGAGTCTGATAATGGGTTTCTGCTGCAAAGCCATGAGCTGGTCAATTATACCGTTGGTATCAAGACCAGACATAAGGCCCCCGACTGAAATAGACATAATAACTCCCCTTTTTATTTTAGGAGACTTAGCCCCAGGCAGTCCGATTTTTTCTGGTGGCTTACACCTTACTTGCTTTTTTCCTAATATTAATTATCGGCAATTTTTCAAAAAACTTGAGTCTTCAGGAACGAATTTTCTTAAATAAATGACTGGATATATTGGATTTTTTAGTACAGAAACTAAAGACATATGGTACTGGGAAAAGAGTACCAAGCTGGAACATGGAATCTGTTATGAAGTTTAAGGCGATGCCTGTTTCTAAATTGTAATAGCGCCTGGTAAAATTATACCAGAATTTCCAGTAGGGATTTTTCCTGTCTAAAAATACCCCGCTTCCGTTTTCAGAAAGCGGGGGTTTGGTTTAAGATTTTTTGTCTGCTTCCAGCTTACAGCCTTCCGCCTTCAAACTATTACCTGACCGACTACTGAAGCAGACTGAGCACCGCCTGCGGCAGCATGTTGGCCTGGGCCAGCATGGCAACACCTGCCTGTTGCAGGACCTGGGCCTTGGTCAGTTCAGCAGTTTCGGCCGCGAAGTCCGCATCCATGATCCGGGAACGGGCGGCAGCAACATTTTCCGAGACACTCTGCAGGTTTGCTATAGTGGATTCAAACCGATTCTGAATGGAGCCAAGATCACCACGAACCGTGTCAATTTTTGTTAAGGCGGCATCAATGATGCTTATAGCGGTATTTGCACCTGAGACAAGTGAAATATCAATTGAATTGACCGCAGCAGTAGTGGCCGTACCCATAGTACCGGCATCTTCGTCGAATATCGAGCCCGCACCCGCGGCTATACTAGAAGTCGCTGAAAAAGAATCAGTGGAAGTAAGGGTCACGTCTCCACTTACGGTAGTGCAATGATCTCCAGCAAGCGTCCCCGTCACAGTTACAGCAGCAGCAGAAGATCCGGCAACGTCTACTGTTCCATCTGCGCTATGGATGAACGTGTCTATGAAAATATCTTTACCATCGCTCTGTGTAAGTGTGAGTTTAGTAGTATCAGTAGCGTTAATTGCCGCTGAAATACCGGTTTGACCGCTTTTATCATTTATCGCTGCAACAACGGATGTTAAATCAGCGGTAGTGGCTCCGGTGACGCTGATTGCCGTCAGATCGGTTTTTGCACTTCCAAGGTTAAAAGTTATATCTCCATTATCACTGAGGGCTTCAATGGTTGCAGTGGTAGTTGCCGAAGCGCTTACGCCTGTGCTTGCTGATTCTTCATTTATAGCTCCTGCAATCTGCTGTGCACTCCATCCAGCTGTAACACTTACGGTCTCACTGTTATTACCATTGATGGTCAGGGTTTGTGTCGCAATGGTATTGTCCTGTAAATCTGCATGTGCAGTACCAGCAGTTCCAGTTCCTTGATTTGCATCATCAGTTGTTCCAACATAGGAATACATTGCTAAGTCAGAACCTGAAACACTGGTGATTGACATGCTGATTGTCTGATTAGCCTCTGAGCCTACCTGGAAAGATTTGTTTTGAAAAGACCCGTCCAAGACAGCCAATCCATTAAATGTGGTCGTACTTGCAATACGATCCAATTCCTGCTGCAACTGATTGACCTCAGCCTGCAGAGAGGCGCGGTCCGTGCCGGAATTGCTGGCATTAGCTGATTGGATGGACAGTTCTCGCATACGCTGTAAAAGGTTTGTAGATTCCTGTAAGGCCCCTTCAGCCAGCTGTGCAACTGAAATTCCGTCATTGGCATTTCTTACAGCCTGATTAAGCCCGCGAATTTGAGATCCCATGCGGTTTGAGATAGCCAGCCCGGCGGCATCATCCTTGGCGCTGTTAATGCGAAGACCGGACGAAAGCCTGGCCAGAGACTGGTTTAGTGTACCCTGGGTTTTTCCCAGGTTTCTCTGGGCGTTAAGGGCCGCGATGTTGGTGTTGATTGACATTGCCATGGTTTTAATCCTCCTTGAAATTTGTTTTTGTTTCGGGCATCCTTGCCCTTTGTTTTAATTTGTTCTGTGTTTTCGGACCTGTTAGTTTTTTTATCACCCCTTTATGGTCCTGATTTTTTTGCAGTCATAGTTTATATCGGCATAAAGGCCGAAAACTTGAGCAAAAATACAGATCATTTGGAAACAGGCTGCAGAATGCGGCTTTCCGTCGAGGCTGATTGAACGGCTTCCGGCTTTATCTTGAAACGTTCCTGAATACGTTTTGCAGATATGATTCTGCCCTTGCGGGACGAGGGGGTTAAAAAAGATTTCAACTTCATCTCAAGTACCCTGGGGTTCAATTCGCTTTCAATGGCACTGACCCCTTCGAGGATGATTTTTTGCAGGAGCAATTCGTGATCTGTCCTTTCGCGCATATGGGCTGCAAACGGGAGAAGAAACAGATTTGCAAACACCACCCCGTATAGGGTAGAGGTAAGGGCGACAGGTATTGCAGTAATGATCACGGAGACATCACCCGGGCTGGCGAGCATGCCGATGAGTCCCACGACGCTGCCGACGAGTCCGAAAGAGGGACATATCTCTGCAAGCGTTCTGAGAACTCGTTCGGATTCCTCCCTTCGTATTTTGAAAAAATACATTTCCGTATTCAGAATCTCCGTAATCTGTGCCTTTGTGTAGCCGTCTACCAGAAATCCGAGGGCCCGTCTCAGGAAGATGATAGACGTTTCATCTTCATCCTCCTGGAGGGATAGGATGCCCTTGAGCCTGCTCTTTACAGAAAGGTCTACGAGGATTTCCACGATGTCTTCAGGTGTTTTTATCCTGGTCCGGTAGGAAGCAAGCAAGACCTTAAGGACAATGGAGAGGCGTTCTGTGCGAAAACTGAGAAAGGCTGCTCCAAACGTGCCGCCCAGCACGATAAAAAGTGCGGCTATATTAAAATAGAGTCCCATATTGCCATTAACGGCGAATCCGAATGCAATAAGCAGGGCACAGATTCCCAGTCCAATAACCGTTCTTTGTTCCACCTTCCTGCTACTCCTTTCTTATAATATGGAACTGTAAATTCCAGATGTATCTGGAACAGCGTAGGGCTTTTCTTTGGTCATAATGATTTCGACACGCCTGTTTGCGGCACGATTTTCCGGACCGTGATTTGCCTTAATGGGTTGATAAAAGGCGTGTCCGCTGACAAACAATTTTTCTGCCGGGATATGCATATCTTCAATAAGAAATCGCGCGACCCGGCAGGCGCGCATGGTTGAAAGCTCCCAGTTAGAGGGAAACTGTTCAGTATGAATAGGCAGGTCATCAGTGTGTCCTACCAGATTCAACATGTAAGGCGTATTGCGAAGTATTTCAGCGATTTTTTGAAGAGACGCTTTGGCCTCTTCTCGAAGCTCCGCCTTACCTGTATCGAATAAGAAGTCGCCCCTGAGAATAATCCGTACCGCTTTGTCCTGGACCAGGTTTACAGAAGCGAATGGATGCAATTTTTCCATATCCAGTGTCTCCCTGCTCAGATCATATACCTTCTGGATTAGATCTTCCTCATGTTCCGGCTGTATCTTATCTATATCTACGGGAAAGGTTTTCTCCGGAACGGCTTGGGTTGAAATGATTTCATCTGTTTGCAAATCGGTGAAAGGGGTGTGATAGACATACATCACGGCAAAAAGGATGAACATCATCATCATGAGATCAGACCAAGGGATAGACCAGTGAAGTGTCCTGGCCATTTTTCCGCCAAAAAGGAAATTGTCACTGCCACTGCTCGAAAGGCCTGCAAAGGCTGACCCTGCAGCCAATTCAAATCCATCGTTTAGAGGGGAAAAATGGGGTTCGGGCATCTCTGAGCCCACACCTTTTTTACTGGAGAAGAAAATTTCGTCCAGTTCTTCTGTCCCCTTATGGCAGCAGGATTGAGATGTCAGGACAGAATTGCTGATAGGTGTGTCTTCTTTGTTCTCTTTCAATGTCTTTCCAGTCTGAATCATCTCTGTACCTTTTATTCCGCAGTTTTTCTGTATCACCACGTTGTAAGCCAAATTCATGCCAACAGGTAAAAATTTTATAACCCGCTGAAAATTAACAGAATGTTGGGGAATGTGACTTGCGGTACCTCTGGAGAAGGAAATATTTTCCGGGTTCTGCTCCTGTTCCCGGAAATACCCACGAGACCTTTTTTTCGCAACGTATGTTATAAACTGAAGTATGACAGTGTTGTGCTGAAAATTTTGTTATTGAAAAGAGATCAAGAACGACCTGAAACTGCAATGTATTTTTACGTGTCCGGTTATACGGAAGAGGTCGTCATTTCTTGACCCATTTCAGCCCTCAACGTATAGTCTCTGTATGTCAGAAAAACGAAGAAAAAGATCCAGTCAGAAATACAAGAAACTGCCCCCGCTTTCTCCTGAATTTATCCTGATGGTAATGCGCAATGCAGGGCGTCCCCTTTATCTGCGAGAGATAATACATTTATCTCACCTGAGGCCGGAAGAAAGGAATAAGGCAAGGGCCATAGTGGCCGGCCTTGTTCGTGAAGGCAAATTAGTCCTGCTTAAGGGCAACAGGTACGGCATCTCCGACCTTATGAAACTGGTTACCGGAAGATTGTCAGTCCACCCGGACGGTTTTGGCTTTGTGCAACCAGAGAAAGAGAAAGGCGACGACGTGTTCATCCCCGCGCGCGGTCTCAAGGGTGCTGTTCACGGTGACCATGTCGTGGCAAGGGTGGAAAAGACCAGTGAAAAAGGCATTGAAGGTTCTATACTAAGAGTGCTTGAACGGGGCATTGATCGTGTCGTAGGGACATTTCAGCAAGGTAAAAGTCTATCAACTGTGATTCCTGAAGATAACAGGCTGCTCTATGAAATACTGGTTCCTCATCAATATAAAATGAATGCCCGGAACGGCCAGGTGGTGCTGGCGGAAATTGAACGATTTTCTTCGGAGGGAAGGAATCCTGAGGGACGGGTTGTGGAGGTACTTGGAGATCCTGACGACATGGGCGTGCAGACTAATATAGTTATACACAAACACGGTCTTCCACACATCTTCCCACCTGACGTCATTGCTCAGGCGGATGCACTACCCCGGGCCGTTATTCCGGAAGATATCCAGGGCCGTAAGGATCTCCGTGAACTGCCGCTTGTAACAATAGACGGGGAGCAGGCAAGGGACTTTGATGATGCCGTATTTGTAAAGAAGACCCGTTCAGGCTTTGTCCTTACTGTAGCCATTGCCGATGTAAGTCATTATGTGCCTGACAATAGCCCTATCGATCAGACAGGCATTGAGCGAGGCACAAGTGTCTATTTTCCAAATGCCGTACTGCCCATGCTTCCCGAGACACTGTCCAACCACTTGTGCAGCCTGATTCCCGGGGAAGACCGTCTCGCGGTCGTAGTCAATATTTCTTTTGACAGGGATGCAAATGTCAGGCGCACCGGCTTTTTCAAGGCCGTTATCAAGAGCCATTGCAGGTTCACTTATAAAGAAGTGCGGTGCATACTTGCCAACAAAGACAAGGATCTGATTGCCAAAAACAGAAAACATATTAAGCATTTGAAATGGATGGTAGAGCTGGCAGAGGCCCTTAGCGTTAGACGCCGCCAAAGAGGCAGTATCGACTTTGATCTTCCAGAGCCTGAAATGATCCTGGGAATCAGGGGGAACCTGGAAGAAATCGTCCGGCGGGAAAGAAATATAGCCCATCGTATCATCGAAGAATTCATGATAGCTGCAAACGAGGCGGTTGCACTCTTTTTAACCAGAAAAGACATACCGGCATTGTACCGTGTTCATGAGTTACCGGCACGGGATAAAGTAAAGGAGCTTGCAGGCTTTGCCCGGATCCTGGGAATGAATATAAAAATGCCAGAGGAAATAAGCCCGAAATGGTGTCAGAAAGTGCTCAAAGAGGCATCAGACAAGCCATATGAGTATATAGTAAATACCGTACTGCTCAGGACTATGAAACAGGCAGTATATTCATTTCACAATATCGGCCATTTCGGCTTGGCATCACCTACTTATTTGCACTTCACGTCGCCGATTCGCCGTTACCCTGACTTGATAGTCCACAGGATCTTGAAAACGAATATGAAACGCACAAGAAAACGCCCTGTTTACACGGCAGAGCAGATGGAAACCCTGGGACAGCATTGTTCGGTTCGGGAGAGGGGGGCCATGGAGGCAGAAAGAGAAATGTTCGACCGTCTCAAGGTCCGTTTCATGGCAGACAAAATCGGTGAAGTGTATGAAGGCATAATATCCGGGGTGATCTCCTTTGGTTTTTTTGTTGAACTCAAGGACATGTTTATATCCGGCGCTGTTCGCCTGGTAGATATAGCGGATGATTATTATGTGCTTGATCAGGAAAAACAGCGCCTTGTGGGACAAAGGACACACAGGATCTTTCATTTAGGACAAACGGTGAGGGTCAGGGTTAAGGCAGTCAATGTCGCCCGAATGCAGATAAATTTTGAAATTGTTTAATCTGCACTGGTCCAGAGCTCATTTTTTCTTGAGCGAAATCAGCTGTTAATGCGAGAGTCCTGAAATAAGAGGGTATGACGATAGAGCGGTGTGAAATACTAAAACGCGCAGAAGGACTCAGGGAAGAGATCAACCACCATAATTTTCTCTATTATGTCCTTGACCAGCCGATCATCAGTGACGCCGACTATGATGCACTGATGCGCGAGCTCAAGGAAATAGAAAACAAATATCCTGAGACCGTAATCCCTGATTCGCCCACGCAGCGAATCGGTGCGCCACCTTCAGAAAAATTTGTCAGTATTCCGCACAGTATCCCGATGCTGAGCCTGGATGATGCCTTCAGCCAGGAAGAGGTCGTGGAATTTGACCGGCGGGGGAGGAGGTTGCTCCAGACCGATAAAGGGCTTGAATACATTGCTGAACCCAAGATAGACGGCCTTGCCGTAGAACTGGTGTACGAAAATGGCACGTTTGTTCTCGGATCAACCCGTGGAGACGGCTATACAGGAGAAGATGTAACTGCGAACCTGAGGACCATCAGATCCATACCCCTCAGGCTTATTGGCAGGTATCTTCCCCTGCCCAAACGCCTTGAGGTGAGGGGCGAGGTCTTTATTAATAAAAACGACTTTAAACTGCTCAATAGAAGGCGCATGGAAGAGGGCGAGCCTCTTTTCGCCAATCCAAGGAATGCCGCAGCGGGCTCTCTGCGCCAATTAGATCCGAACATTACCGCTGGCCGTCTCCTGAACATTTTTTGTTACGGGATCGGGGTAGTGAAAGACTGCAGCTTTCAAACACAATGGGAGGTACTTTCGTCTCTAAGAAAATGGGGACTGCGTGTCAACCCTCTGGCAGAAAAACTGAAGGGCATTAATGGGGCACTACAATATCACCAGCGCATAAATAGAAAGAGGGAAGGGCTTGATTATGAAATCGACGGAATAGTCATCAAAGTCAATGACATTGAACTCCAGAGACGCCTCGGGGTAAAGGCCAAGAGTCCACGGTGGGCATTGGCCTATAAATTTGAGGCAGCCCAGGCCGTGACCAGAATTATCGCAATTCAACTCAGTGTGGGACGTACCGGCGCTGTTACCCCTGTGGCTATTATGGCACCTGTAAGGGTGGGTGGAGTGGTTGTCAGTCGCGCAACGCTCCATAACGAAGACGAGATTCGCCGCAAGGATGTCAGGATAGGCGATTGGATTATTGTCCGGAGAGCAGGTGACGTCATTCCTGAAGTGATAAGACCCCTACCGGAGAGAAGGAGCGGAGAAGAACAGGTATTTGTTATGCCGACTGTCTGCCCGGTATGCGGTTCTGAACTGCGCCGCAAATCAGGAGAGGCTGCGTGGCGGTGCCCGAATCCCGAATGTTTCCCACGGCTTGTTAAACAACTCACCCACTTTGCCGGAAAGGGGGCCATGGACATAGACGGCCTTGGTCCAAAGGTAGCTGAACAACTTATCAGTGCAGGACTGATTCGGAGTATTGCAGACCTTTATTCCATCAAGTTGAGCGATCTCCTGTCACTTGATCGCTTTGCTGAAAAATCTGCTGAAAACCTCTTGTCTGCCATAAAAGCCAGCAGGCATACGACCCTTGCCCGATTTTTCTATGCCCTGGGCATCAGACATGTTGGAGATGTAACCGCACAGCTCCTTGCGGACCACTTCGGATCAATAAAGGCCCTCATGGATGCCAGCGAGGAAGAACTCGAGGCAGTAGAAGGAATAGGTCCTGAAGTAGCCTCCAGCATTCGATCATGGTTTGGCGATAATGATAATATCGAACTTGTGAGGGTCCTTATTGATGCCGGTACGAGATTTAATGATTTAAAAGAGGAAAAGGCCTTGTCTCTGAAAGACAAGACCTTTGTCTTTACCGGTGGACTCTCTTCCCTTGCGCGTGAAGAGGCCAAGGACCTTGTTCGTGATTCGGGCGGTCAAACCACTTCCACAGTGGGTCACGGGACAGATTATGTGGTTGTGGGAAAAGATCCCGGGTCCAAACTGCAGAGGGCCGAAGAACTGGGAATACCCATTCTGAGTGAGGAGGAATTCCTTGAATTGACATCCAAACATCATTCCGGCAAAAGCCGTAATCCGAATATTCTACTTTGAGTTATCTGGAAGTTACCAGGTAAATTCTTTACATGCGTCGTGCTGCGCGCTTTTTAGTCAGATTTCTCAACTTCCGCTCTGCAGATACCTCCGGCAACAACTGAAAAAGCTTCAAAAAAATGATACCGAAAAAAAATCCACCAATGTGTGCCCACCAGGCAATACCGCCAAGCTGAGCTGAAAAAGCTGCGTTGAAAAACTGAAAAAAAATCCAGAACCCAAGGAACAGGAAGGCGGGGATTTCTATGAAGTGCAAAAAGAAAAAGATAGGTACCAGGGTCAGGACTTTAGCTCTGGGGTAGAGCAGAAAATATGCCCCCATAACACCGGCAATGGCGCCGCTTGCTCCTATAGTTGGTATTTGAGACGTCCAGTTGAGAAACAGATGTGAGATCCCTGAAGTTAATCCACACAGTAAATAGAAAGCGAGATAGCGTAAATGCCCCAGACGATCTTCTACGTTGTCACCAAAGATATACAGAAACCACATATTACCCAAAAGATGGAAAAAACCGCCGTGTAAAAACATGAAGGTAAGAAAGGCGATTGCTTGCTGAAAATTTGTGAAGTGAGCCGAAATCTGGGGTTCGGAATAACGAGCAGGCACAAGTCCATGGGTAAAAACAAATTCGTTAATATGATGTCCCTGTGATTGCTCTACAAAAAAAACCAGAATATTGAGCGTAATAAGGAGATAGTTGACGATTGGATAGGTTTCCGACCGGATGGTATCTCGAATAGGTATCATAGTGTCACAAAATTATCAATTAATGTGTGTATATATAGTAAATTGGCACGCTTTAAAGTGCATTTCCGTGTTTTGGTAATTCTAAACAAGGTGCGGCAGAAAACCGTATTTCTTATAGATATTTTGGGCAGATGATGAAGTTATGAAATCCAAAAACATTTCAGCGCTATCCTGGTGTGGGGCATTTTTTAATTTGCATATATAATAGTTTGTTTTATCTCTCTGGTCGAGTTTTTTACCAGGTTCAATAACATCAAATGCTAGACCGGATGACTTAGCATGTATCACTTCAGTGGCCCATACAGGTCCAACGTCGACGGTCTTTTTTGAAATACGTAATGGGGTCTCTCTGTGATGAACAAGCGTGAAAATTGTCGTCCCTTCAGCACGTTTTTCTTCCATTATACGATGAACTAACCTGTCCCCGCCGGCCTGTCTGTACATTTCCATAATTAAGAGAGCAATATCTTCATTTTCCGGGTCAGGCTGAGAGATGCGTATATCATCCCGCGCCAGATCTTTCACAGAACTTATCCCTGCCGGATTTCCTTTCACAACCATCAAGGTCAATCTGTTATGAAGATATAGATGATAGTCTTTCTTATTGATATGGCCGGACTCTTCCAGTATGTTCATTGCTTTTTCGTTTACTGAAGTGTAGATATCCGGATAAATATCCAGTACTTTATCAGCAAAGACGGCGCCATGGGATAAGATCTGCTTCAGCTCAAGTCCCGGGGGGAGGGTTTCGTAGAAAATTCTCTTAATATACGGGTATTTCTTTTGAAAAGCGGAGACGATCTCTTTCATTGCCATGAATTGATTCCCTGCCATAAAAAGTACAAGATCAGTTGAATCCGAAACTTCCAGATTATGAAGATCATTCGACCGGTCAGATGGAATTACAGGAAAGGTTTTTTCATTCATAAAGCAGCTATTAATTTGAGAAAAAATCACAAATTGTAAATTGAACGTTCAAAAGGACCTCTTGTGCCATATCACGAAATTCGTGTACTCCTGGTATTAAACATAGAAATTATTTTAATTTCAATAGAATAAAAAATACGAGAAAATAATCAAGGAGCTATATCCGCCATGGCAGATATCAGACAGCTCAGGAAATGTTTCATGGCTGTAGATGTTGGAAACACTCATACCGTAATTGGTCTTTTCCAGGATGAACACTTTATTAAAGCTTGGCGAATACGTACGGATAGAGAAGCCACTTCTGATGAACTTGCAGCAACTCTGGACCAGTTATGCCGACTCGCTGAAATAGAACTAAGAGATATCTGTGACGTGGTAATATCCTGTGTCGTGCCTCCCTTAATACATAGCTGGGAAGAACTGACCCTCCATTATATGAAAAAAAAGGCCCTTGTCGTACAGAAAGATGTGACTGTCGGAATGCCCATCCTTTACAAGCGCCCCTATGAAGTGGGCGCAGATCGGCTCGTAAACTCTCTGGCTGCATACTCAAGGTATAAAGATGCAGTAATTATAGTCGATTATGGGACAGCAACCACTTTCGACTGTGTATCATCAAAGGGTGAATACCTGGGAGGTTCTATAGCTCCCGGTTTAATCCTGGCGGCGGAGGCCCTTTTTAAAGGTACATCACGACTCCCAAGGGTAGAACTTTTTACCAAACCTGAAACAGCTTTGGGACAGGATACCGCCTCGGCGATTAAGGCCGGTATCATCTATGGATTTGCCGGTCTTACAGACGGAATCATAAGGCGCCTCTTTGCGGAATTTGCGATAAAGCCGAGGGTGGTTGCTACTGGGGGACTGGCGCCGATAATAGCCCCACATTGCAATTTAATAGAGGCAGTGCTTCCACACCTTGTCTTGGAGGGTTTGTTGTTAATTTATAAGAGGTTCAAGTCTTCTGGTAATTAATATCTTGTTTCTGAATCCCGTGTTTTTTTGTAGCAGAACATCTTCAAATTAATTTGATTTTGAGTCGCCTGAAGCGAACTGAAGCGCCTTAAGCTCTGGGCCTCAATTTTGGGATTCAAGCACCTGTAGCAAGACATCTGTTTGTTTTGTAGCGACCCCTCTGGCAAGATCTTCAAGGGCCCTTTTGCCCTTTCCGCCCCGTTCTTCCCTTTTTAAGGGTTCTCGAAATAAAAAGTCCACCGCCTTTGCCAGGTCTTCCCCATTGTTAACCTCTTGACCTCCACCATGGGACTCAAGGGTTATCCTTGCCTCTTCAAAATTGTCCGTATGAGGACCATAAATAACAGGACAGCCCCAAGCAGCGGGCTCCAACAGATTCTGCCCCCCTTTTGGTACCAGAGACCCCCCTACAAAGGCTGCAGTAGCCAAACCATAGAGATCAAAAAGCGGGCCTATTACATCCACTATTACAAGCCTTGCGGTCCGTTTCTGATTTACCTCCAGTTCGCTCCAAAGCTGGTATGATATGCCCTTCTTGTTTAACAGGTTTATAATAGAAGATACCTTTTTCAAATGCCTCGGCACTAAAAAGAAAATCATATCAGACCAGCGTGGCTGCAGTAAATTGTACGTCTTTATTAATTCTTTTCCCTCGTCCCCTCTCAAACTTCCCGCAACCAGAACTTTAATCGAATCTTTAATTTTAAGGCGATTGCGAAGGCTGATTACACGATCATGATCAGGTCTGGACAGAAGACCCTCGAACTTTGCATTTCCTGTGACCTGTATTCTGTCCAAGGGAGCCCCAAGTGCAGCCAGCCGGTTTGCGTGGATATCGGAAATGGCGCAAATCTTTGAAAAACCTGCGAGCAGGGGTCTGGTGATCGAGAGTAGTCTCAAATACCGTGGAAAAGACTTGGCTGAGATACGGCCATTTAAGAGCACGGTTTTGCCCCCGAATTGCCTAACCGCGCTGATAAGATTGGGCCAAAGTTCGGTTTCAAGACAGGCATATACTTTGGGGTGGAGCTCAGTTGCCATTCTGCGGACTATCTGAGGAAAATCAAGAGGATAGGGAATAACTGAGCAACGGGTACCCAAGGAGGATAATGCCCTGGCGAAGCCAGCCGGCGTGGTAACTGATATAAGAATTTTTAATCCCGGTGCCTGACGGTCAATGGCTTGGACCAATGCCTCCGCTACGGCCACCTCCCCCACTGAAACTGCCTGGAGCCATAAATCCTGAGGACCGGTTGCAGCAATATAATGAGGTATGTGTCCCAGCCGACCCGACCACATTCCGTTGTTTCCCTCCAGCGTGGACCACAATTCCAGAAAGGGCCTGGATATGGCATATGCGCACCCGGTCATCTTCTCATACAGGCTGATCATATCATAACCACCTTATGCCAGTACAATCCGGCGAGTACTTGGCTTCTTCTGGCAATTTAAAAAATTTATTGACACGGATTCCAGCTTAATCTATGCCTAAAAAATATTATACTATTTTAGATTGCGCTGCCTTGCAATCTCATATAAGGCTATGCTGGCGGCAGAGGCAACATTCATGGAAGCGACAGGGCCAAAATGAGGAATTCTCACAAGTAAGTCACACGTCTTCTTGACCAGACGGTGCAGTCCCTTCCCTTCTGCACCAACCACCAGAGCTAAAGGACTATTTAAATTCGAGTCCCAGAGCTGGTGCTCGCCGTCAGGGCTTAAGCCTGCTATCCAGAGTCCTAATTCCTTAAGCTGTCTCATGGCGGTTACCAAATTTCCTACCTGGCATACCTTTATATGAAATAGTGCACCAGAAGATGATTTTGCTACTGCTCCGGTAATCCTGCTGGTCCTGCGACTGGGGAGCAAAACCGCCTGAGCACCCATGGCAACCGCAGAACGTATAATCGACCCCACATTCTGTGGATCTGTTACTTGATCACATAGTATTACTAACGGACTTTTGTTTCTCCAATACATTGGCAGACTTAAAAAGTCAATAGACCAAACAGGTCTTACCAGGGCAGCAATTCCCTGATGTACAATCCCGGCAGGAACACCGGCACTTTCAAGGCGTTCTGTACGTTTAACAACAACCGCCTGTCGCTTCGCCATACTTAGCAGGCTGGCCTGTGCTTTTTTCTTGCCAAAGGATGGATGGACAAAGATCTCCTGACAATCATAAGAATAAAGCTCTAAAAATTCTCTTACTGGATGTATGCCCCAGATTATTATAGATTTACTTTTTGAACTGGGAATCATACTAAATAATAGGCGTCCACAGATTTAGGGTTAACGAATCAAAAATTCAAATTTTTGACCAACCTTGCGTCTTTTAATGAGTGAAAGGTTATGAAGACTTCAGGGGCGGAACGAGGTTCTGCCTTGTCAAGGTCCTGGGAGTTTTACATCTCTGGGCGATCACGATGGATTTTAGGTCCTCAGTGGCCCTTGAAATGTCGTCATTTATCACAGCGAAGTCATATTCATATACTGCCTCCAGCTCTGATTTTGCGCTGGCCATCCGGAATTTCAACTTTGAGTATTCCTCAGTCCCTCTAGTTTTGAGCCGTTCCTCTAATTCCGACCACGACGGAGGCAGTAAAAAGATAAGAATGGCTCCTTGTAATCGTTCGTGAACCTGTCTGGCACCCTGTACATCTATATCCAGCAGAACATCTTTTCCCCGCTCAAGACTTGACAGCACCTCTGATTTCCTTGTTCCATAAAAATTGTCATATACCCGCGCCCATTCAAGAAAGTCATCGGCAGAGATCATTTCCTTGAATCTCCTGCGCGAAACAAAGTAATAGTCTACCCCATCAAATTCCCCTTGCCTGGAATTACGCGTCGTATATGAAACAGAAAAAGAAATTCCCGAAACCCGTTCAATCAATCTGCGGCATAAAGTAGTTTTTCCCGTCCCTGATGGGGCAGAAATCACAAATAAATTTCCCTGTTCCATTGATTTGTTATGCAATCAGTATTTTGGATCTTTCTCTTCTGATTTGGTCAATACGTCTGTGCTGAGTCTTTGAGAAACTGTTTCGGCCTGTATAGCAGAGAGTATAATATGGTTGCTGTCTGTTATAATTATGGAACGAGTTCTACGACCTTGACTTGCGTCAATAAGGCGGCTATTGACCTTTGCTTCCTCTCTCAAACGTTTCATGGGAGCAGATGATGGATTGACTATGGCAACAACTCTTTCAGCCACTATTGTATTTCCAAAACCAATATTAAGCAGTTTACATCTACAGCTCATATTTTGCTCTCCTTATCAAGTTTCTATACTACATTTTGGACCTGCTCGCGCATCTTTTCCAATTCACCCTTGATCTCAACGACTGAACAGGAAATTATGGAGTCAGATGACTTGGAGGCCATGGTATTGACCTCTCTGAATAACTCTTGGAGTAAAAAATCCATTTTTCTGCCAATTGCGCCCTCTTTAACAAAAAACCTTCTAAATTGCTCTATATGGCTAAGAGACCGAACTATCTCTTCTGTAATATCCAATTTGTCAGCAAGTATTGCCAATTCTTGAATCAAACGTCCCTCATCTACTGGCACATCTTTTAAAATCGACTGAATTCTCTCCTTGAGCTCTTGTTGGGCCGCATTGAGACGCTCTTCCGTCCGCTTTGATATGTCTTCAACCCATTGTTCAACCTGGGAAAGCCTTGATTTCAAATCCTTCTCCAGGGTGGCTCCCTCAGTGACTGACATTCCTACAGCCTTGTCGAGCAATTCCTCTAATTGAACTTTTATTCTTTCCCATGCCTTTTCCGTATCTGGTCCCTGTTCTTGAACAGTGATAACGTCTTTTAAGGAACACAAAAGAGTCGGAAGATCCATCGTGCACTCTAAACCAAGACCTTCAGCCAACGACCTGACTGTATTCAGATAGGAACGTCCAAGATCCAGGTCGGGCTTGAAGACAGGCCTTTGTGCATCACTACCTTCATGCTGTATGCTCAGATCAACGCGACCGCGTATCATCCTCTCATGCACCAATTTTTTAATGCGGTCTTCAATGGGATTCATCCACCTGGGTAACCTGAGATGTATATCACAAAACCTTCCATTCACAGACTTCAGCTCTAACACGGAAGACCATGCATCCTCGGCATATTCAACGCGTGCATATGTCGTCATACTGCGTAACATCTCATCACCATTTTTGATTCTGTTTAAAATATTCCATGTACCACCGCGTTATTTTGATTTCCTTATTGTTACAAGGTACGCTCAATAATTCTCGTTTTTCAAAAATCTCGCACTTCGCATTTGTAACATCTGGAGCGGAATCTTGTTTCAGAACTTTTTGTGGGGTCATCATTTCTATATTTGATTGGTTGAAACGCCCGAAGTTATTTTACTGTTTCGGGCAATTGTCTCGCTGATCACTTTCAGATAAGCTTTTCTTACATTGTTCCAGAACACTATCACCTCTTTCGATGCATAGTCAGGGTATGTCCATGGTAAAGTCATAAAAGAATCTTTCCTGTATATTAATGTCAGATTTGCAAATACGCCACGGCCAAGGTAAATCCGGTGGGAAAAATTTTTGCCTGTGGCAAGCACAAGACGTTCAGCAGTTAGAATGCCGGGATCAATATTTGCTTGCCTTTTTCCTTCCAGGCTGAATTCCTGTTCCAGCTTATTAGTGGCGTATTTAATATCCACTAAGGCATCTTGAGACACCAATTCTGCAAAGCTGATGAATATCCTCTTGAGACTGCTCCCAAACTCTGGCTCATAGTAGGAAGTAATGTCGAACGGAATGACAGGACTCTTAAAATCAGTATTGCCGTATGTACCATGCAGGGCATCAACCACTCTATTTATTAGCCCTTCTTGCTGAGAGAATATACTACAAACCAGCTTGGCTGGCGGCGGAGTCTGTAATATGCTCATTATACGAGTTCTGCTGGGTGCTACTCATCCCTTTATTTCTCCAATATCTCCATGATCTCTTCAGGAGCCACGGTAGCAGTTCCGATCTTTCCAACAACGATACCCGCGGCAATATTTGCTAAACAGGCCGCTTGAGTGAAACTGAGTCCATTAACTATTCCCAAGGCCATGGTTGCTATGACCGTATCCCCCGCACCTGTAACGTCAAATACCTCACGTGCCATAGTCGGTATTGTAAATAATCCGTTTTCTTTTTGCCAGAGAGCCATACCTTGCGATCCCAGCGTAATAAGTACGGCCTCTGTCCCCATTCTTTCCTGAATCTTTTGTGCAGCCCGACTCAGGGTTTCTGCATCCCTGATTTCAAGACCAGCCATTGCCTCTGCCTCTTGCCGATTTGGAGTCAACAGCGTCACTCCATGGTAGAGGTGGCTATGAGCAGGCTTAGGATCTACTAAAAGCGGAATGCCTCTCTTGCTCGAGATTTTTTTTAATTCAGTCATGAAGAGATCAGAAACTACGCCTTTGGCATAGTCAGACACAATAATTCCGTCAATTCCAGGGGTCAGTACTTCAAAGGTCCTGGTCAGGGCCTTTATTGATGAATCGTTTAAGGAGTTATTGTTTTCCCTGTCAACTCTCACTACCTGCTGGCCCCTGGCGATTATCCTGGTCTTAATCGTGGTAGGGCGTATGCCATCAATAACAGAGGTCACATCTATACCCATAGAACTGGCGAGTTCCCGAAGGTTTTGGCCCATGGCATCTTTCCCGATCACACCTCCAAGTATCACAGGGCTGCCCAGGGCCCTGAGATTATTTGCCACATTTGCCGCACCTCCAAGTAGCATGGTCTCCTTCTGAACTTCCACAACAGGGACCGGTGCTTCAGGGGATATTCTCGACACATCACCCCAGACAAACTGGTCAAGCATGATATCTCCGGCCACCAGGAGACAAGAGGAATCAAATCGACGAATAGCTTCCTTAAGTATCTTTATGTGATTTTCCATTTCATTTTTGATGCCGCTCAAAATGCTCTATTCGCTGTGTTGATTTGATTCCCGTGCCACCTCTATGTAGGCCAGATATGTTTTTTTCCAGAAAATCTTGCGCCTTGCATCTGAAGCATTTTTAGTGAAATCCTGTTTACCTGGTTTCAGCAGAAGATTTATTTATTTCTTTTTACCGGATAAGGCTTGGCCTCATCTATCAACATAACCGGAATACCTTCCCGTATTTCATAGAGCAGGCTACATCTCTCGCAAATCAAGCCATCTTCATTTTCAGTAAGCCTCACGTCTCCCTTACACTTGGGACACGCAAGAATATTTAATAGTTCTGGACTAATTGATTTATTCATAACTTACCTCCAATCATCACATCACTCAATCACCGGGTCTTCCAGTTTTTCTGATTTTTCCAACTGCCTTTATAACCTGTTCGGGAGAAATATCCACCATGCATTTCGGTTCAGGGCAGTGACGTTTAAAACAGGGACTGCATTGAAGTCCCAATCTAATGACCTGTTGTTTTCTGCCAAAAGGACCTGTCCTCCATGGAGCAGTAGGCCCGAACAAAGCAACCACCGGGGCTCCAGTGGCCGCTGCCAGATGCATGGGACCTGTATCAGTACTTACCACGACTTCTGTTCTTTGATATAAGGCGGCAAGGGTCCTGAGGCTGGTCAGTCCAGTGAAGTCGATAACAGGATGCTTTGTGAACATTGCAATATCAGAGGCAAGGCCTTTATCGCCCGGCCCTCCAACTATGATGGCGGTCATATTCCAACGCTCGAAACAACAATCAGCTACCTCTGCAAAACCCCTTGGTGTCCATCTCTTTGTTTCCCAGGTAGCTCCAGGATTAAGGCAAAGTATGCGACTTTCTCCTGCGCCTGTATCCTTCAATAGTTGAGCCATCTTCTCTGTATCAGCCTTTCCGATGTCTAAGGGAAATTCAGGTTCCCTAACATCTGCATCAAGATAAGAAGTCAGCCTGAGATAGCGGAGTACTGCATGTTCATCAGGATCATAGCGTGGAAGCTTATCAGTGAGAAATATAGAACTTCCCTCTCTACCTTTTGCAAAACCAAGCTTGCATTTACCTCGAGAAATGCCCGTCAATATGCCACTTTTTAACAAACCCTGAAAATCTATCACAACATCGTAGCTTTGGTTGCGAAGATGATTAATAAAATTTCTGAGCTCTTTAATCAATCTCGGCCACTGTCTGAGATCGCCCCCCAGTTGTCCGAACCTGCGCCTGGGATAAATTATTACTTCATCAAGCATAGGATGAGGGCAAAGCAGGTCAGATGCCGCCTCATCTACCAACCAGCTCAAATGAGCATCGGGATATCTCTTGCGTAAAGCGGCAAGGGAGGGGAGTGTATGTACCACATCACCTATAGCGCTGAGTTTTATCAATAGTATTCGCATATCCATGTACAGGCATCAAATAGATCCAAGGCAATGTGCGGCAACTTCTTCTTCTGATCAGGTAAAAGCCGTGAAAGGGTCTTCTTTCCATAGCCAGTCAAGACGAGTATGGGTTTCGCTCCTACATGCCACGCAATTTCTAAATCTCGAATGCTGTCTCCCACAACAAAAGATTTCTCTGGAATTATGCCTAATTCTTTTATGGCAAGATCTATCATGCCTGTAAATGGCTTACGACAATTACACTCTACCTTGTATTTTCCTTTTCCTTCAGTTGCATGATGCGGACAGTAATACCACCTGTCAACAGAGGCATTGCTTTTGGAAAGACGCCTCGCCATTTCTTCATGTACCTTCCTGACAAAAATTTCGTCGAAGAGGCCTCTGGCCACTCCGGATTGATTGGTTATTACAACAACTTTATAGCCTGAATCATTAAGGAGACGAATAGCTGAGCCGGCCCCTTCTATCAGGGCCAGATCCTCTAATCGGCAAAGATAACCGACTTCTTCATTGATTGTCCCGTCCCTGTCGAGAAATACTGCTCTTCTAGTATTCATTGGTATACGCGTTCAACGGCTAATCTTTCCGGTTCAACTGTTGCAGACAGGCCTGCAGAACTTCCTCAACTTCAATCCCAAGCATGCAGCGAAAATCTGTGGGGCAACTGCGTTTAAGACATGGGCTGCATGGAAGTTCATGGCGAATTATGATATTATTGTTTGACCAGGGACCTGTGGTAACCGGATTTGTAGAACCAAAAATTGCAACCAAAGGAACTCCCAGGGCCGCTCCAACATGCATAAGACCGGAATCATTTGTCACGAGTAAATCGAGTTTTGATATAAGTCCTATGGCCTCAGCAAGGCTTGTCTTCCCAGCCAGATTGTGGCCCATTTTACCAATAGGACCACAAATATCTTCTACTGCGGACTTTTCCTTGCTGGTTCCAAAGACCAATATATGACAATCCTTGAAGTGCTGCACCAAAGCCTTTCCTAAATATGCAAATCTCTTAACCGGCCAGCATTTCGCTGGACCATATGCAGCACCTGGATTAAATCCTATGAGAAATGCCTTTTGATCTAAACCAATTTGACCAAGTATTCGCTGAACCCCTGAATCCCCCTGGGCTGGGACCTTAAGAAATAGCTCGGCCATTTCCTTATGTCCACCTTCATTTGTTGAATGGGTGTTAGAATGAAAGTAATCTATATGATTAATAAGATTCAGGTAATAGAATATTTCGTGTCTAGTCCTGCGATCCTCAGGTACTGATAGGGGGACGGTGAGAAACAGGCGTCTTGCTTCGGTAGCATAACCCAAGCGTCTGGGTATGCGGGCAAGCCAAGTGATCATGGCTGACTCGAAGGAGTTTGGAAACAGGATAGCAAGATCAAATTTTTTATACTTGAGATACCTGGCAAATGTTATCTTTTCCAGGATTGAGCTATTACGTCCTTTACTGCTGTACGTTATAACTTCATTCACAGAAGGATTTCCAGAAAAGACAGATTTTACCCATTGCCTGCCTAGAACAGAAATGTGGGCATGGGGATAGTTTTTTCTAACTGCCATCACTGCGGGTGTAGTCATGATGGCATCTCCAATCCAATTGGTGGATCTAATCAAAATCCGGGGATTTGCACCTAAATTATTTTCAGTTTTCAAAACTGTACCTGAGTCCCGTCCTTTTACCTGTTTAAATGCCAATCTCTATAGTATAGAAATAAAAGAGATGGCATCCTTCATTCGCCGGTTTATACTTTTTATAAAGAGAGTATGTATTATCGATTTAAGTGATGATGTCGAAATTGGAAACTCGAAATTAGGTAAAACATCTATATATTAGCAATTTTCCTGATTTAGGCTTCAGGTTTCATTTTCAAAATTCAAGATAAGCAAAGTGTAAACTACTTTTAACCTGTCGTGAAGGTTATCAACAAGACTGTAAGAACAATATACATTTGAGGAAGAATTTTAGAGAAAATGCCGCCACATATACAACTATCTGAAAAACTTCTGTTAAAAGCTGATAATTGTTGGAAAAACTTTGCAGAGACCGCGCTTTCATTCGGTCTTACGGTTCCCGATGATCCACAGATAATAAATACTGCGAAACAAGTGTGGGCCTTTAGTGAATTTGTCGCAAGGAATTGTTTCAAGGAACCAGGGTTGCTCCTGGATCTTTTGGAAAGCGGTGATCTCATAAATTCTTATACTGATGGTAATTATGACCGAATAGTCAATAATGCAGTGAAAGAAGCCAGCGAGTATAAACAGCTTGCAATAGTTTTGCGTCGCCTGAGAAGGCGAGAGATGGTCAGGATAGCATGGAGAGACCTTGCTCAGCAGGCAGAACTCCAGGAGACGATGCAGGACCTTTCATCCCTGGCAGAGGCATGTCTAAAAGCTGCTCTCAACCTCTTGCATCTCTGGCAGTGCCGGGAAATCGGCTATCCTGCAGACAAGGAAGGCAGGCCCCAATCCTTGGTTGTCCTCGGTATGGGCAAACTGGGAGCAAGAGAACTCAACTTTTCCTCGGACATCGACCTTATATTTACATATCCTGGGCCTGGACATACTGAAGATGGCCTAAAATCCGTCACTAACGAAGAATTTTTTACCAGGCTTTGCCGCAAATTAATAAGTGTTATAGGCGCGACTACCGCTGAGGGCATTGTATTTCGCATGGACACAAGGCTCAGACCATATGGTGAGAATGGTCCCCTGGTTTTGAGCTTCGATGCAATGGAAGAATACTATCAAAGCCAGGGGAGGGAGTGGGAACGATACGCAATGGTCAAGGCCCGCCCCGTTGCCGGTGGCACAAATGGAGATGTACTGCTTGAAACATTAAGACCCTTTGTGTATCGCCGTTATCTGGACTATGGGGCTTTTGATTCCTTGAGGGAAATGAAACAACTTATAGAGCAGGAGACGCGTAAGAAAGGACTGAAAGATAACATAAAGCTGGGCGCAGGGGGGATACGGGAGATCGAGTTTATAGGCCAGACCTTTCAACTCATAAGAGGTGGCACTATACCTGAACTCAGGCAAAGGAGCATCCTTCGAGTACTGGATTCCCTGGCTGCCCAAAAATTTTTGCCCAAAGACGTATGTAGTCAATTAAGAGATGCGTATATATTTCTACGCAAAACTGAACACCGTCTGCAGGAATACGCTGACCAACAGACACATAAGCTGCCCTCCGATTCCTTTTCTCAGGCCCGCCTCGCACTTTCTATGGGGTTTCAGAGCTGGAAAGAGTATGTGAATGTGCTTTTCAGACATATGGACACAGTTCACTATCATTTCAAGGGCCTTTTTTCCAGGGAAAGTACTAAAAATAAGGATGTAAAAAAACAGCTTTTGTCTGGCATTTGGTTTGGGACAGTCGATAAAGACCTTGCTGTAAAAACCCTTCGGTCATTGGGTTTTGATAAAACCGATGAGACCTTGAGTTTTCTCAAAAGTCTAAAGAATTCCAGGACTAGCCTGAGCCTCAGTTCGTCGGGGCGAGACCGGCTGGATCGTCTGATCCCGCTTGTGCTTGAGGAGGCAGGGAGAACGGATCATCCGGATCTTGCTCTCAAAAGGACACTTGATCTTATAGAGGCAATTGAGAGGCGGACTTGTTATCTGTCTCTTCTTCTGGAAAATCCTAATGCCCTGACACACCTGATAAGACTTTGTTCAAAAGGCGCATGGATAACGACGCTTTTATCAAAACAGCCTGTTCTTCTGGATGAACTAATTTCTCCAGTCACTCTTTATTCACCTCCTGACAGGTCAATTCTAAAAAAAGACATAAAAAAGATGCTCTCCAGAGTACCGTCGACCGACCTGGAGGAGCAGATGGATGCAATGAGGAGATTCAGACAGGCCAATATGCTGCGCGTAGCTGCGGCTGACATATCAGGGGCTCTATCTGGACATGAGGTGAGTCAACACCTTACGGACATTGCCGAGATAGTGATAGACAGGGTCCTTGTCCTTGCCCTGGAACATCTGATAGATCGACACGGCGTGCCCATTTGTATATCAGATCAAGCTAGGGCAGAAAATTGTGGCTTTGCAGTTGTTGCCTATGGCAAACTTGGAGGAACTGAAATGGGCTATAGTTCGGATCTTGATCTCGTTTTTCTCCATGACGCAAATGCGGGCCAAATGACAGCCGGCCCAAAGCCACTTGATAGCACTATGTTCTATACCCGCCTGGGACAACGAATTATTCATATTTTGACAATCCATACCAAGGCAGGAATCCTGTATGAAGTAGACATGCGCCTTCGTCCAAGCGGAGTATCAGGAGTCTTGGTAAGCAGTCTGGAGGCCTTTTCCCAATATCAAATGGACCAGGCCTGGGCTTGGGAACATCAGGCCCTTGTGAGGGCGAGAACGATTTCAGGTGATATCAGGATTTGTAGAACGTTTAATGAACTGAGAAAAAAAATAATTGCCCAGCCCCGTGACACGGATATTTTAAGGCATTCCATCATCTCAATGAGAGACAGATTAATAAGCCAATATGGGAACAGACGGCCCGGCAAATTTGACCTCAAATATGATTCTGGCGGGCTGACTGATATTGATTTTATTATTCAGTATATGGTATTGGCGAATGCTTTCCAGCATCCCGACTTGGCTGAATGGAGCAATAGCATCAGATTACTTGAGGTATTTGAACAGATAAACCTGATGCCAAAAAGTTATACAGATACCCTTTTAAGGGCGAATGTGAGCTACAGAAAAACAATAAACCGGCTCAGCCTCCAAGAAAGATCGACTTATGTGGAGGCTGACGATTTCAAGGACTTGAGGTCCGAGGTCATAGAAGTCTGGAATAAGGTTATGGAATGATTCCGCTGAAAAAACCCAATCTGTGGCGTTGCTTCAATTTTCCCCTCACTGCGATGTACAATAAGTACATCTCATTCATGGAAAATTTTGCGTCTTACATCTCAGGCTTTTTGAGCGGAATCATGTTTTAGTACCTTTGAACCCTGAACCTTTGAACCCTGAACCTTTGAACCCTTCAAGGAATATATAGTGGGCCGTAAAAGAAAAAGACCTTTAGCTAAAACAAAAAAGAAACCAACTCCTGGCACTGCCGTCCCAACGACAAGCTCTAAGGGTATGGGATTGCGTGTTCGGGAGTGGGAAAGCACTGTAAAGGATAAGGTTAAACGCCTTACCCCATACCATCGATGGATAGAGGCCTTGGCACTTTTACTTATCCTGGGGGTGGGATTGCTTGTGCGCATAGAGGATATTCGGGACTGGAATGCCCATCCTGAGTTGGCCCTTTACAAGGGGGAGCCTCTGCTAACCACCTTTGATGGCTATTTCTATCTGACACTGGCAAAGGATCTGGCTGAAGGCACCTATACGCCCATAGACAGCAATCGTGATGTTCCAAGGGGTGTATCCAGGAATTTTCCACCACCGCTCATTTCCGTAATAGCCGCAGGCCTGGCCAAGATAACGCCCTTTTCCTTGAACTGGATTGGAGCGGTTCTACCCGCATTACTTGGTCTTTTACTGGCCCTGCCTCTATATGCATTAGGACGTTTCTACGGAGGTCCGACCATGGGCCTCACTGCGGCGTTAATGGGACTGCTCTCACACTACTATGTCTATAGGAGCAGTTTAGGTTGGTTTGACACAGACTGCATGAACGTTACCTGGGCTACAGGGGCTGCCTATTGCTTTCTGCGGTTTGGCATTGAAGCCGGTCGGAAGCGTTATCTATATCTTGTTGGCGGCATGGCTGTTTTTTTGCTTTTCCTGTGGTGGTGGGATCAAACGCCTCAGGTAGCGACCGTTGTCTCGATGTTACCGTTGGCTATAGCACTGGTATTTTTTTATCGTCCCGGACGAAGAGAGGCATTTATCTTTTTGGGAGCAGCAGGACTGGGAATCGGAGCTACGCTTCTGTGGATGGGATTGGATCTTCCGCTTAAGATTTTTAGAAATATTGTCACTGAATTTCACTACATATCTACCAAGGAGGTAGCAGATATATGGCCTCCCATAGGGGCCACAATCTCAGAACAGGCCATACCATCACTCACCGAAATTGTCGCCAAGACAACTGACAGCCTGCCTGCCTTCATTGTGGCCGGCGCGGGTCTTGCGTGGCTGTTCTATCGCCGTCCCAAGGAGAGCCTATTTATCTCAGTGCCATTGATCCTGGCTGCATTGTCATTTTTTTTCGCCAAACGTTTCATGATCTTTTTGGCCCCTGTCACAGCCCTTGGGATAGGATACATGATATCCGAGATCTGGTACTGGCGTCGAAGATTTGCAGTGTTTTCCGTGTTAGCACCGGTTTTAGTAATATTTCTTGTCTGGCCGGCCCTTAGCAAGGACATGGCTAAGACCTTCTGGCCCAAAGAGCCTCCGCACCTTATCGCCGGGATGGATCTGGCATCAAAAGAAACGCCTAAAGATGCAGTGATCTGGGCGTGGTGGGACCATGGATATCCTCTTAATTACTGGGCCGAAAGGGGCACCGTGGGTGATGGTTCGTTACACGGCGGACATAGGTCATTTTATAATGGCCTACCCCTTGCCACGCACGACGAACGTCTGGCAGCCAACTTCATGCGGTTTTATGTCAGTTCCGGAATGGATGGTATTAGTAATGTTTACAAGGCCGTGGGCAATGACCCTGCCCGAGGTGTAGATCTTATTAAAAAAGTCCTTTCCGTTGGTCCTGAAAAGGCGAGAGAGTTGCTGGCTTCAGCCAAACTCTCGCCTGTAGGAGATTTGCAGGATGTGGATAATTGGCTTTGCTTCTTCTATCCTGAAAAGACACGTCCTGTCTACCTCTTTCTTGACTGGCGGCTTACCGTCACCAGCTACTGGTGGTATTGGCTTGGTACGTGGGATGTGGAAAAGAGAGAAGGAATACACCCAGTGTACAAGGCCTTTTATAATGTGCATGAGGAAAACGGACATATAAGGGGAAGCGATGGGCTGGATATAGATATAGAAAAGGGGAATTTACGCACAGGCAATCGGATGATAGGTCTTACACATCTTGTTAAACGTGAGAAACAGAGGGTACTAACCAAAAGCTACCAAAGGGATCGTGGACTACATTTTGAGATGTGCCCTTCCAGGTTTGGGGCCCTGATGGACGTATACATTTCCGAGTCGGTTTTTAACAAATTGTTTTTAAGGTATACTTTTAATCCAAAGTACTTCAGGTCCGTAGCCACCAATTCCCCATCGTTTCAATTATGGGAAGTGCTGGGAGATAAGGTACAGTGAACGTATCAATAGTTATACCTGCCTATAATGAAGAAGCCGTAATTGGCCAGACAGTTGCTCGCATCCGTTCACTTTATCCCGATTTTGAGATTGTCGTAATTGACGACGGCAGCACTGACGATACTGCGCTTAAGGCCCGTGAGGCCGGGGCAAAGGTCTTTCAGCATCCTTATAACATCGGCAATGGGGCAGCAGTTAAGACAGGTATACGAAAAGCCTCTGGAGACGTAATAGTGCTGATGGATGGAGACGGGCAACATGATCCGGCGGATATCGCAAGGCTTCTTGAGGAGTCGGGACATTACGACATGGTGGTTGGTACACGCCATGGCAGCAGTCAGGCCTCATTAGGGCGTAGAATAGCTAATTGGTTTTACAACAAACTGGCTTCTTACGTTGCCAAATATCCAATAAAGGATCTTACCTCCGGCTTCAGGGTCTTACATAAGGATACAGTAATAAAATTTCTTTATCTCTTTCCCAACACCTTTTCTTATCCGACAACCAGCACCCTCACCTATCTTCGAAGCGGCCATACCATCAAGTACATTCCAATTTGTCAGCACAAGAGGATAGGTAAAAGCAAAATCAAGCTTTTAGAGGATGGTGCGAGGTTTATTCTCATTATATTACGCATTGCGACACTGTTTTCGCCGATGCGAATTTTTTTACCGGTTAGTACCTTTTTTTTGCTCACCGGTCTAGGATATTACATGTATAGTTATTCAGTATATCAGCGTTTTACTAATATGTCGGCACTACTCCTAAGTGTTGGGATAATGGTCTTTCTGATGGGGCTCATTTCTGAACAGATTACCCAGATGCGCTACGATCGAGTAGAGTAGTGGGCAAAATCTCCTGTGTATTTTTGTACCTCATTATTTCTAAATATGCAGAAGCCTTTATATCGAATTCTATTTTCCCATACATGCATTATAAAGATATTGAATTTTACATGATTTTGTAAACTTCGTTAACAAGATTATTTCCAATCTCTTTAAGAGAGAATATGCCTTTCCCTATCTGTCTTGCCCCTTCAGCAATCTTATTTCTTAAATTGCGGTTTGCCTTCAGGTATCTAATGGCCTCTGCAAGAGCCTCCGGATTCCCCGCGGGAATTAGATATGCGTTTTCCATGTGCCTGAACACCTCCCTGATAGCTGGTGTATCAGCCGTTATAAAAGGAACTCCTGCGGCGCAGATATCATAAACCTTGGACGGAACAACCCTTGCTGTCTTGGGTATAATCCCAAATATACCCAAGGATAAATCAAATGACCGGATATATGAGCCAAGATGATCCGTTGGAATCCAGTCTTGAAACGATATATTGGACAACCCCTTTGTTCGAGCCAAATTTTCCATATTTTTTCTAAGCTGTCCCGAACCTACCAAGGAAAAATGTATATCCGGATCGTTTGCCAGATATTGAATGGCGTTTAGTATTATATCAATTCCGTGAAGCGGAATATAGGTCCCGACAAAAAGAATTCTGAATGTTTCGTGAGAATCGATACGGGATGGATCAAAATTTTGATCAATAGTAGATCCCACAAAGATCCTAACGACTTTTTCATGAGATAATCCATACTCCTTAATAAGGTATTTACAGTGTTCGTGCGTATCGAGCAGACATAAATCGGCATTTTGGCAACACGATCTTTCAAATCGGTGAAGCAATCGTGCAAACAGACTATCCGACTTCCACAGTCCTCTGTCATCAATCAACATCTCATAAAGCGGGATAAATACATCATAGACAAGGACAGACTGTCTATGGAAAAGAAAACGCAAAAACCGTGCTAAATGTATATGGAAATAACCTGGATGCCCTACAATTATGGCATCCACATGCGAAGACCTCATAAATTTCCAGATCAGAGCTATAAAGCTCGCGATTAAGCCCAGAACAAAATATATAAACCCCAGGGGATTTTGGACTATACTCATTCTTTTTTGGAATGAACCGGCAAGTTCGAAATGGGCCTCGACCACGTCTATACCATTTAGGCGCAAACCGTTAATTAGGTTGTTATTTCGCGGGTACTCGACCCCTTTGGAATAGATGCCGAAATAAAGAATTTTTAACGGAACAAGTCTGGTCTTTTTATATGTTGACATGACACTTTTCGCCCGAATATTGGCTCAAGTTAAACATATATTGGATAGGTATTATGCAAAAAATTGTTAACCACTAAAGTGATTTTTCCAATGCGTTTAAAAGAAACTTTTCTGTTTCTCTTCCCATGGCATCAAAGGTAAAACGTTTTGCAGCAGCTTTTCCCCCTTGGCTTAAACGGTATGCAGTGTTCGGACTGGATGTAATTTTTGCGATAGCCATTGCAAGACCTTTTTCGTCTTCAGGGTCAACAAAAAGTGCCTCTTTGCCGCCAACGAAAACTTCCTTTGCTCCTCCCATTGATGTTGCGATAATCGGCGTTCCGGCCCTCATGGCTTCCAAGTAAACCAGTCCGAAAGCTTCAGTGAGAGATGGAAGGACGAAAATATTTGCGCCGGTCATCATACCACGCACATGGTCATTGGGCTGCGGACCGTGAAATTCAACTGACTTATCAATGCCGAGTTTGCGAGCCTGCCTGACAAGGTGGCCCTGATTACTATCTTTGCCTACAACGTGAACTCGGATATCAGGAAACTGTGGCCGCAACTGAGCAGTAGCCTTTAACAGGGACGGAAGACCCTTGCGCTGGAAATTACTACCTACAAATAGTATTGCTGGTGAGCCACTCAATGGAATCGGATCAATCGGTAGCTGATCAGGAAGGCCAATGTAGATAAGAAATAATTTTTTTGGGTCTATACGATAATTATTAATCACTTTGCGACCAACATACTTACTATTGACGACAACTGAATCTAGACGACAGTACGTATGTCGTTCCAATGCACGAAGTAACCAGTAATAAAAACCCCGCCGATACCGATCGGCAAAGATGTTACGGGAGAAATTTTCATCCATCCAGTCTAGTGCATAGGAATCGTTGATCATCCCTGTGATAGGAATTGGAGAATGACGAACGTACCATGCCTCCCTGGCATCTGTAAAATGAGCAATATCATATTTCATTGCCTCATTAGATAGAATCTTCGCAAATGAGGTTCCTAAACTTAACCATCCGCCAGGAGTTGGATCAAACCGGGAATGTGACACCGTAAGAATTCTCAAGTCAGGTATTTCAATGTCTTCACCTTCTGGGACCACCGCAGTAATTTGGTGTCCAAGATGTCTCAAACCATTAATCAGGGCATTAACATAGGTTCCGACTCCGCTGCGAAAAGCAGCGAGTTGCTGGGTAAAAAGAAGGATACGCATCAATTTCTTTCGAGGCCTCGTGAAACAGGGCCAGTGAGCTGAATATCATTATTGTTGCTACTTCATTTTGGAACTCCGATAAATGAAAACAGACTTATATGTCCGGTATCGGTCTGCCGATAGAGATTTTATTTTCGTATAAGTTGCCGCCAATATGCTCGAAAAAAACCTCTGGCATGCACGGCCAACCATACCCATGACAAATTATGGAACCCGTTTTTCCGCCGGGCTCGCCCTATTTCCCTGTGAGCAAAAAGAAATTTAAGGTCAGAAATCCCGCCTGACTGCCACCCTGCAACTATAAGATCACGCGCATGAAGGGCCTCCCCGTTCTTTAGTTCTCTTAATAAAAGATCATAATCTCCGGCAATCTGGAAAGTTTCATCGAATAAGCCATGCTTTTCGAAAAGGCTACGGTGATGCATAAGACCCGTATGAGGTAAGGGCATCCCGTGCGGCATTAACCAGCGGGTCTTCTTCCACGGCTTTCCTATCAATTTAAGAATGCGCCCATTCCTGTCCACCCTGGCTGCTTGTCCATATACAACTTTTATCTCCCCAATTGCTGCTTTTACTAGATGTGGAGATAAATTAGTTAACACATTTTTGTCCCAAAAATAGTCATCTGCCCCTAAAAAACAGATCCATTCTCCACGAGCATACTGCAACGCCTTGTTCCACGCATGATATATTCCACGATCCGGTTTAGATTCCCAGTAGGCAATCTTGTCATGGTTATTTTTGAGAATCTCAACAGTGCCGTCTGTAGAACCTCCGTCTATAATGATTAATTCTTTGTGAGGATAATTTTGGCCGACAATACTGTCGAAACATCTCTGCATGTTTTTATATCCATTAAAAACAGCGACAATAATTGTTATTAAAGGATATTCCATAAACTACGTTCTATCCGCGTTCCATTATATATAATTAATCAAAGAATCGACTCATACAACTCAACATATTGCTTTGCTGCCTTTTCGATGTCAAAACAGTTAACCGCCTTTCCTCTGGCCTTTATGCACAAGTCTTTATGTCCTTTCCCAATTAGGAAAAATTCGGTCAATAGAATTTACTGATGGCATTTTGTAGTATAGCAAAAACTTCATCTACTGAGATTTTTGCAATACAGGGAACTGGCTCACCTTTTTCATACGAATATTGGCACTGCCAATTACATCCAAAACAATCCATTTTATGGATAATTGGAATAGGGAGTGGTCTTTCAGTTTTGCTTTCTATGTCATAGGGCATAAAACGTCCATAATGGCCACCACCCAAGATACAAAAGGCTGGCGTTGAAACTGCCGCTGCAATATGAATTGCACTGGTTTCATTGCCTACCAAAAATGAAGCATCTTTAATAATTACAGCGAGGTTAACTAAAGTGGTTTTACCCGTAATATTCATAACCGGCACATTAATATGAGAAACTAATGCTTCAGCCAAATCTTGTTCATCTGGACTTCCGCAAATAACAGTAATAAGTCCACATTGTCGATAAATCTTCTCAGATAACACCGCAAAACGGTCAATCGGCCATTGTCTCCCGCTCCAGCTTGCTCCTGGAAATATAACATAATAGTCACTTATATCAGCCACCGGGTTTTTTACCCCTTTAATGGCTAGAGAGATATCAGGCAAGCCTGCTTGCATACTCATATTTAATCTGCACATAAATTCAGCATTCCGCTTTAATTCCATAAGGGTATGCGGGGCAGCCGGAATTAAACGAGTATAGAATTGATCACTAATCATTTTTTCTAGTGGTCTAATATTGCTGCAATCACCAATGGAACCAAACCTTTTACGTGCCCCACTGATCCTTATAATTGCATCGCCGTATAGAAACTCCCTGGAATAAGTGGGTTGAATTACTACTTCGAAACCAGCCTTTCGAATTTTTTTAAGCAGATGCGCTCGATACGCCAAATTGCGATAAAATTTACGCCTGTCTAAATCCCAGACTTTATGCCAAAAAGTAAGTTTTTTTGCTAGATCAGTCCATACCCTGTTCCCCAAAAGGATGATTTTTTTATCAGGATAGAATTTTCTAAAATGCTGAACAGAATCAAGGCAAAGGATAAAATCGCCAATAGCGTCAAGACGGATGATTAATATTTTATTTTCAGCTCTTTGTGAAGGATGGCTAAA
>JAGYNZ010000012.1 GCA_018399745.1 Deltaproteobacteria bacterium
ATTTGACCAGCCACTGAATAGCGCATTTTTAAAAAAGTCCAGGATATATGATATGTAGGACACGGATTAGGAAATATGGATTGTGCAATCTGTGTGTCGTTGCAGGCGACCCGTGTCAGAAAAAAGTCTTAGACACGGATTAAAACAGTGTAATCCTGTGTCGCGAAGCGACCCGTGTCAAAGAACTATTTAGACACGGATTACACGGATTAACACGGATTAAGAAAGAGCAAAGAGACCCGTGTCAGAAAAAAGTCTTAGACACGGATTTCACGGATTAACATGGATTAAGAAATATGTACCGTGTAATCAGTGTGGCACTCCAAACGACCCGCTCAGGAAAAGCTCTATGACTCAACATAAAGCCGCAATATGACGATTATGTTTAAAACTGAAGTGATTGGTTACAGGTTCAGGGTTCAGGGTTCAAGGTTCAAGGTTCAAGGGTTACAAGGTGTTGATATACATCACTTTAAAGTATAATACTCAGATTGACCTCTTTTACCCATCGGGTGAATATGCGCGTCTTCTCTATTGAGATATCATCCTTTTGATATCAGTTATTTAAGGCTCTTCAACCGTGAACCTTGAACGTTGAACCGCTCACCCAGGGTTAAAGCATGAATTCATTGCCAAAAATAAGACCTGAATCCTTTCTGAAGGGTCTCTTGTACGGCTTACTGCTGATAAGTCTGTATTATTCTTCTTACCAGTATATGATTTCTACTTGGGGTGGAGCAGATTACACTTACTGCTATATCGTACCTTTTATTGTTCTATATCTGATATGGGAAAACAGAAACAGCCTGAGGCAGAAAGTATCCTATACTTCCTGGGCAGGCCTTGTCCCCCTTTTATTAGGGCTTCTCTTTTTCTGGATGGGTGAGCTCGCGGGGGAGTACTATACACTTTTTATATCCTCCTGGCTGGTTGCAGTCGGACTATGCTGGCTGCACATGGGCTGGCACAAGCTGAAGCAGATATGGTTTCCCCTCTTTATATCTCTTGCCATGTTCCCCCTGCCCCAATTTCTTAACACCAAAATCACCTTGCGTCTGAAGCTCCTGTCGTCCGAGCTGGGTGTGGCTATAATGCAACTCTGGGGGATGTCTGCACACAGGGAAGGAAATATCATAGACCTTGGATATACACAGCTGCAGGTAGTGGATGCATGCAGTGGTTTACGGTATTTTTTCCCCCTTATTCTGCTAGGAGTCCTGATTGCCTATTTTTACAGGACCAAGTTCTGGAAAAGCGCACTTATTGTTCTGTCAACCGCCCCACTTGCCATTATTACCAACGGTCTGCGCATCGCCCTGGCAGGAATGCTCTATGAGATATGGGGAACGAAAATTGCCGAGGGTTTTTTCCATGGATTCTCAGGCTGGTTTATCTTCATGTTTTCACTCGGCATCCTCTTACTTGAAATATGGCTATTAAATAAGTTTTTTCCGGAGACAGAAGAAAAATTAAGGTTAAAGGCCAAAGGACAGGAAAGGAGGGAGGAAATGGGAGAGGAAACTCGAAATTCGAAATTCGAAATTCGAAATTTCTTTTCCCCTCCACAGTTTATTGTGGCTGTTATCCTGCTGGGGGTTACCCTGGCTGTCTTCAACACAGTGGATTTCAGGGAAAATATTCCCATAAAGAGGCCTTTGAATGAATTTCCTTTAAATATCGATAATTGGACAGGCACATGTGAATTTATGGAACAGAAATTTACCGATGCCCTGGACCTGAGCGATTATGTGATTGTAAATTACCAGGATCCCATGGGAAGTTCAGTGAATTTCTATGCGGCCTATTACGAGTCACAGCGGAAAGGGGAATCGATCCACTCGCCAGGCACGTGTCTTCCCGGCAGCGGATGGATCTTCAACCAGGCCGGAGAGATCGATATTTCCACCCCTGGATTTCATGGCGGCAGCATGCGCGTTCGTCGTGCCTACACGCAAAAAGGGG
Organism: Deltaproteobacteria bacterium; assembly: GCA_018399745.1. Taxonomy (GTDB): domain Bacteria; phylum Desulfobacterota; class Dissulfuribacteria; order Dissulfuribacterales; family UBA3076; genus UBA3076. The sequence goes on from JAGYNZ010000012.1 coordinate 1,963, forward strand.
CGTACAGGCAGCTTTCTTATTACTGGTTTCCGCAGAGGGGGCGTATCTTGACCAATGCATACCAGTTGAAGATCTACAATTTTTGGGATGCGCTCACAAAACAAAGGACAGACGGTGCGCTTGTACGTGTGATAACCCCTGTCCACGAAGAAGAAGGACCCCAAAAGGCAGAAGAGAGGTTGCAGGGATTTGTGCAGGAGATTGTCCCCATTCTGAATCAGTATCTATGAAAAAATAACCTGTAACCGTTAATGGGTTCAAAGGTTCAAAGGTTCAGAAGTTAAAAACAGTTGATTCGTGAGTTCTGAATGGAGAAGGTATCATGGAAACGATTTGAGGATATTAGGGTATGGCACTTGGCCCAAGACCTAACCCGCAAAGTCAATGAAAGAAAGGTAACCTTGAACCTTGAACCTTAAACCTTAAACCCTGAACCCTGAACCCTGAACCCTGAACCGATCGTTTTAGATATAAAAAAATAACCTTAACAGCTAATCACTTAAATTAGGTAAAACTAAAATTCAATGTCCCTTATCATGACCACCCTGTTTTTTTCTATTTTCCTCACTATTTCTCTGGTACCGCTTGTTTCAAAGTTTTCGATCCGGCTCCATGCCATGGATATTCCCGATCAAAGAAAGGTGCACGAAAGATCTATACCAAGGCTAGGCGGGGTCTCCATGGCATTAGGCGTCTTCATTACCACCCTCATTCTCCTGCCGAAAAACGATTTTGTAAACGCCTTCATCATTGGTTCCGGAATAATTGTAATCTTCGGCTTTATAGATGACTTGACAGGACTGGGGTATAAAAGCAAGTTCACCGGTCAGATCATTAGTGCTCTCATTGTCATTTTCTACGGCAAGGTGAAAATAGTAACTTTAGGTACCCTCATTCCAAGCAGTCTATGCCTCAGTGACTGGTCATCCTTTCTGTTAACCTTCATTATCATAGTTGGAGTCACAAATGCCATTAACCTTTCCGATGGCCTGGATGGTCTGGCAGGGGGAATATGTCTCCTTATATTTTCCTGTACTGCCTATTTGGCTTACAAAGAAGGAATGTTTACCATTTTACTTCTGGCCGTTTCAATGGTCGGCGTTATTTTCGGTTTTTTGAGATTCAATACCTATCCGGCGACCATTTTTATGGGAGATACGGGAAGTCAATTACTAGGATTTTCCGGGATTGTCCTGGCTATAAAACTGACCCAGGAAAGTTTTTCTCTCAGCCCTGTACTGCCTTTAATCCTCTTCGGCTTTCCCATACTTGATACCCTGACGGTGATGTCACAGCGTATTGCAGAAGGCAGGTCACCCTTTATGGCCGACAAAAATCACCTCCATCATAAATTTCTCTGTCTGGGTTTTTTCCATACGGAAGCGGTATTTTTGATCTATATTATTCAATCTATCCTGGTTACTTCCGCACTTTTTTTCAGTTCTTCTTCTGACAGATTGCTTTTAAGCGGTTATGCAATCTTTTCCGCAATAATACTTGTATTTTTTATATATGCGGAAAGATCCGATTACAGAATAAAACGGTATGATATCATAGATAAGGTATTCAAGGGCAAGCTAAGTATACTGAAGGAAAGGGGAATACTGATCAGGTCGTGTTTTTTAACAGTAAAGCTGGGACTGCCCGCGCTTGTCCTTTTCACTGCGTTTATGCCCCATACTATTCCCAGATATTTTTCTTTTCTCGCAGCGCTCTTTGTGATTCTGGTTGCCTCCTCTTATATATTTAAAAGAGAATGGCTGGGGGATACACTGAGGGTCACAATGTATTTCACCATACCGTCTTTAGTATATCTAGGTGAAAAAAACGCCGTGGCCTGGATGACACATCAATATACCCTGGCCTATGATCTATGCTTACTTATATTGGCTTTTTTCGTAATAGTAACCCTGAAATTCACCAGACGGCAAAAGGGATTTAAGGTCAGTCCCATGGACTTTCTTATCCTTTTTATTGTACTTATGGTCCCCATGCTGCCGGACCAGAGGATTCAGAGCTATCATATAGGAATGCTGGCATCCAAAATAATCGTATTATTTTTCAGCTACGAAGTCCTGATTGGAGAACTTAGGGGCAAACTGGAAAATCTTAGCCTTGCTGCACTGGTCACGTTTTCCGTGATAACTCTGCGCGGATTATTCATGTAGCATATTGTGAGTATATGTGACCGGTGTATATAGATTTAATGAATGAAATCCGTATCTATAATTTTTTTTGGCACGACTGATTTAATCCGTGTTAATCCGTGAAATCAGTGTCTAAGATATTTTTTTCTGACACGGGTCGCCTATGGCGACACACAGATTGCACGGTCTAAATTTATCAAGCCGTGCCTGAGATCCATTTGATGCGGGTCGGCCTTGGCTGAATTCGACAGAATATAATAAGATCAAAAATAAAGAGGAGATGATTATGAAAAATATCGCTTATTGTGCGTTGATATGTTTCCTGGTGCTGTCCATTATGTGCTTTATGCTTGATAAAGATTGCAGGGCTGGTGACTATATTATCGCACCGGCTGATGCACTGGAGATATCAATATGGGGTGAAGAAGAGCTCGCGAGGCAACTGGTGGTCTGTCCTGACGGCAAGGTCTCCTTTCCCCTGGTGGGGGATCTGACGGTTGCAGGAAAGACTACAGCAGAGGTAAAGGCCCTGGTTGAAGAAAAGATTAGTATTTTTATCCCCGAAGCCAGCGCAACGGTTATTGTATCACAGTTGGGGAGCCTCCAGTATTACGTGATCGGAAAGGTACAAAATCCGGGCATGTTCAATGTCTCCAAAACGCTCAGTGTGCTGCAGGCTCTGGCCATGGCCGGAGGGCTGTCAACTTTTGCCAAGGAAGACGGGATTAATATCATACGATACCATGAGGACGAGACCGTTCGGTTGCCGTTTAATTATAATGAGGTAAAAAAGGGGGAAAATCTGCAGCAGAACATACTGCTTGAAAGGGGTGATGTAGTCCTTGTGCCTTAAAAAGGCCCTGTGCCTCATACCATCTTTTGTCTGTCTCTTCGTGCTTTGCGGAAAAGCGACCAATGCGGCGGACTGGTCGTTCAATCCAGGGATAGAGGTATCAGAGGAGTATAATGACAATGTCCTTTTTACGGAAAGGGCTACTCTGGAAGACTTCATTACCTCCATAAAACCAAAAATGCAGCTCCTGGGCCGGACAGAGCGAACACAACTGCGCCTTGATTCTACGGTAGCCGGAGAGAAATATTGCAGATACGAGGACCTGGATACTGTCAACACGGACAACAGGGCCTCTTTTGAACGCAGATGGAGCCCCAAATTCTTTACCACACTGAACGGGACATTCAGAAAGGATGAAATTCTGGAGACGGAACTGGAAAGGGCGGGACAAGTGGGCGTTAGGGAAGACCGTTATATCTACGGCGTTGACCTTTCCGGTACATATGCCTTGAGTGATACATTCTCTCTGACATCAGGCGGAGGCGGGAACTTCAATCATTATCCTGATGGTCCCTATCCTGATCTTGACCTATGGCAGATCAATGTGAACCCTGTGTGGACCATTAATCTTCACGACAGGGCAGGACTTTTCATAAATTATTACGATGCGGATTATGAAGATATAGCGACTATCAGGACATTTACAGCCAGCCTTTACTGGCGGAGAGATCTGAGTGAAACCACCTATTTCCTCCTTGGTGCTGGATATCGTTACACGAGGACCAGGTACGGGATTCGGGATATCAATATCATCATCGATCCCGATACCGGTCTTCTGGTCCTTGAACCGGTGGAAAAAGAGCAGACCTGGAGAGACGACGGGTTTATTTTCAATTTTGAACTCAATAATGACTGGACTGACCGTTTTTCTACAGTCCTGACTGCAGGCAGAGAACACTATAATTCTATCGACGCAAGGGGTATCGAAAGAAGCTATATACGGACGAACCTCAAATATCGATTGAGCGAAACGGTTTCCGGCAATTGCCGAATCGGGTACGACACAACTACCGAGGATGATCCAACAGAAGATGATACTGATTATATCAGGGTTTCCCCATACTTAAACTGGAGACTTACCGGGAATCTGACTGTCAGCTTCGGCCTGTCATACGAATACGGCCGAGAGGAAACTGAATACAATAATTATAATCGGGACAGGTTCAGGGGATGGATAACCGTTTCATGTGGATACCCGCGGTTTCTGGCGCAGCATTAGGCTTATAAACTGATTGAGGGATTAGCTGTTAGCTGTTAGCATTGAAAAATCAAGGTATTACGTGAGATAACAGGCCAGGTATTTTATTTTGGAGGTTTTCCCCGATATGGAACAGGGACAGGATATAACCAGGATTAAGGAGATTATCAAGAGATGTAAATGGTGGTTGATTTTACCATTTGTATCCATTGTGATCCTTTCAGGTATCATCTGCCTTATTTTGCCCAATATATATAAGTCTACGGCCACTATTCTCATTCAGAGCCAGCAGATACCTTCTACCATGGTCTCTTCCACTGTCACCGGTTATGCAGAGCAGAGGATCGATACCATAACCCAGGAAGTAATGTCCCGTTCAAGGATACTTAATCTCGTCAAAAAGTATGATCTGCTGCCGAAAAAACGCGGAAAATTCACCACGGAAGAGCTGGTGGACAGGATTCGAGACCGGATCGTGCTGGAGCCCATCAATGCTGAAATAAATAAGGAGACCCAGAGCAGGCCGGTCCTCCTCACCATTGCCTTTACCCTTTCCTACAATGATGAAGACCCTAAAAAGGCCCAGCTGGTCACCAACGAGATATCATCCTACTACCTGGAAAAGAACATTGAATCCCGGGAAAAGTATGCCCTGGAAACCACAAAGTTTCTGGAAGAACAGTTGACGGAAGTTAAATCGTCAATGGACAGCCTTGACGCCAAACTTGCCGAATACCGGGAAAAGCACCTGGAAAAACTCCCTGAATTCACCAATCTCAATATGCAGAAGGTTGAAAAGCTGAATTCAGACATCAGCAATATCAATATGCAGATCCGGTTAATGGAGGAACAAAGGGCAGCTCTGAAAAACAGTCTGGCATCTCTTGATCCGTATTCGAATACCACAGACCGGATTCTGAGCCCTGAAGAGAGACTTCAGCAGGCAGGACTTGAGCGGACGCAGCTCCTGTCTAAATATTCTGAGAAACACCCCATGATTCTGGCCAAAAACCGGGAGATCTCCCTGCTGGAACGGCAGGTGGGGAATGGAGACAATATCGGACAACTTAGATCGCATCTGGATGAACTTGAGCTGAAACTGGCTGACCTCAGATCAAGATATTCTGAAAACCATCCCGGCGTAAAGACAGCCCTTAAGGAGTTGAACGAAGTCAAGGAGGAAATCGCCTCACTCGATTCTCATAACATTGAAGACAATTCCGAGATTACCACAGATGCCACCAACCCCTCCTACATAACGCTTAAGAGCGATCTTGACAAGATAACAATGTCCGTTTCTTCTCTGAAGGCAGAGAAAGACCGGTTGGAATCCCAGATGAAGGATGTGTATGCAAAACTGCATGCAATGCCTGAAATTGCCAAAAAATATAATGAACTCAACACGGATTATCAGAATACAAAGGCATATTACCAGGTACTTCAGCAAAAACTGCTGACTGCTCGAGTCTCACAGGGGATGGAAGAGGCCCAGCTGGAGAGACATTCAAGGTCATCGAACCCGCCTTTCTCCCTGAAAAACCGGATAAACCAAACAGACTGGCAATCATATTTATCGGGATCGTACTGGGCATGGGGTTTTCCGTCGGAGCAGCGTCATTGAGGGAATACTCGGACAGGCGTGTGCGAGATATGGAGATAATGGAAAGGCTTACTGGGGTTCCCGTATTATCTGTAATACCGTCGATTGTTACCCTTGAAGATTCGGCCAGGCAAAAGAAAAGGACCATTATCTGGGCCGGAACCGCGGTGGCCGGCATTTTCCTCGCACTGATACTTTTCCACTTTTTTGTCATGGATCTCTATGTCTTCTATGCAAAATTAGTACGTTTATTTCAATCAAGATTTCCCGTAGGTTGAAGTGCCTGAAGTTTGAAATGAGCTGAAGTTAAGGGAAAAACACTTTAAACTTCAAAGAGCTAAAATGTGGATAATAAAGAATTCTCAAGGAATCTTGAGGAACGGACTTGAAAATTTGCTGTAAGAATAACTCACCTGTCGATGACTTTGCCAAATACACCTGAAGCGAAGGTAATACGAAACCAGATCACAAAGTCAGGGACTTCTGCCGGCGCAAATTACAGGAAAGCCAATCGTGCCAGGAGCAAGGCCGATTTTAAAAAAAGATTAAAATTTGCGAAAGCGAAGACAGTGAAACACAATACTGGTGAGAAGTGATTGTGAAGGCAAATTGGCTCTTCTGGGAAAAAGTAAGACCAGAGCATTGAGAATGCAGTGAGTTGCTTGCAATTTTCACATCTATCGGGAAAAAATTTTAATTTCAGCTCACTTTAGGCACTTCAAACCTTTTTAGCGAGAGGCAACTATGAGTAAGATAAAAAAGGCCCTGGAAAGAGCAAAGACACAGGGGTTTGCAACAGAACGGCAGATGGAATCGCAGGAGAATGAAACGGAAAGAGCCGAACAGGTTGCTCCCCCCAGGTATTTTCAGACCAGACATGTTGAAACTTCGCCTGAGATTCTCAAAAAAAACAGAATCGTCTCCATCGATGAAGACCATCCCGTTACCGACCAGTTCAAGCTCTTGCGCACCAGAATTCTCCATCGTACCAGAAGCAGTGGACACAACACCATACAGGTAAGCGGATTTGATTCGGAAGAAGGAAAGAGCATGGTCTCAGTAAACCTTGCCATCAGTATGGCAAAGGATACCCGCCAGACCACTCTCCTGGTAGATATCGATTTCAGAAAACCATCAATCCACAAACTCCTCGGGTTGGGAAATAATATAAAGGGATTAAAGGATTATTTTGAAAATAAACTCAGCCTGGAGGAAATTTTTGTAAGCCCTAACATTGATAAGTTAACGGTTCTTCCTGCAGGAGGAAGGATGCCTAATGCCCCTGAGGTGATAGGTTCGCCCAGGATGGAGTCTCTGGTCAAAGAATTGAAGGAAAGATATCCCGATCGCTATATCATCTTTGATTCGCCGGGGCTGAATACCTGTCCTGATCCACTGATTTTTTCGGAATATGTGGACTCAATACTCCTGGTGGCACGGTCTGATTTTACATCCCAGGAAAGCATAGAAACAGTCATGAATCTTGTTCCCAGGGACAAATTGCTGGGAACGGTCCTGAATGACTCCAAATGGTCCGAATCCATGGCTTATTATTACCGCTATTAGACAGCCGGAATTGAGCTATGAGCCATTAGGATTCAGCTTTGGAAAATTCCCAATTTCCAATTTCAGCGTTCTGTGAACGCTTATAGATTATGTATACAAAATTTTTCGGTTTTAAACAAAAGCCTTTCATACTCTCTCCTGATCCGCACTTTCTGTATATGAGCCGAGTACATGACCTTGCATTTACCCACCTGGAATACGGAATCGTTCACCATATGGGTTTTATAGCCCTTACCGGTGATGTGGGGGCGGGAAAGACAACTCTGCTCAATTACCTTTTTGAAAAGGTAAAAGATTCCCGCGATATTGCCATGCTCTTTAATACGAATCTGGGCCCGCAGGAATTTCTGGAAATGCTGGTAAAAGAGTTTGAGTTGAACTCACCCACAAAGGGCAAGAGCGATCTTTTTGAAACCCTGTCGGATCATTTTCTCAAACAGTATATGCAGGGGCGGCGTTGCATAATCATGGTGGATGAGGCACAGAACCTCTCTCTGGAGACCTTTGAAGAGCTCAGAATGTTGTCTAATCTGGAAATGGGGAGTGATTTTCTTCTGCAGATCATCCTTGTCGGCCAGCCCCAGTTAAGAGAGCGTCTCGCCCATCCGTCTCTTTCTCAGCTCATGCAGAGGATATCTGTTTATTTTCACCTTTCGGCACTGGCCCCGGAAGAAGTGGAAAACTATATAGACCACAGGTTAAAAGTAGCTGGATACAACTCTGAAAATCCTATTTTCGGCAGTGAAACCGTCCAGTATATAGCTGATTTATCCAAAGGGATTCCCAGGATTATCAATTCAATATGCGATATGTCCCTGACGCATGCCTTTGCAGACGGGGTCAAATTCGTTTCCAGGGATATGGTAAAAAAGGTAATTAATGACAATCAATTATTACTCATGCTGCGTGAGGGTGTTCAGGACGCAAAGAAAGACCCAGAATCGCAGGTTGAACCCGGACCGTCTGTTCCAGCCTCTGTGGATTCGAATGTAAGGACTGAGCTGGCAGGTATTTGTGAACGCGTAGAACGTCTTGAAAAACGGATCAATGCAGTCGAATCCGCTGAAAAGGACAGGCTTGTCGGTGTATTGCAGGGCATGCTGTCAGAAGAACATGAAAAGACCCTGAATCTGGAACATCAAATAGCGCTCTCGAATTATAAGTACAGGGAACTGGAAAAGGAATTACAGATACTGAGGGAAAAATCTGACAAGAAGGAATACAAGAAAAAAAACGCAAAGTTCTGGGAGGTGCTCGGTGGGAAAAAATAGATCAGCAAAATTAGTTATCATGTTTTTTGTGCTGATTTTTATTGGTTGGGGCTGCACTAACAAAGAAGAAAAGGTGACAAATTTTATTTCCAAAGGGGATGCCCTCATGGCCGAGGGAGATTCAACCCGGGCCATTCTGGAATATAAGAATGCCCTTCAAATTGCTCCTAAAAATGTCGAGGTGTTGTTTTCCCTGGGCGAGGCATACCTGTCGCAGAGAGACTACAGAAAGGCATACGGGACATTTCGCACCATCCTCGATCTGAACCCGGACCATGATAAAGCCAGAATGGAGGCGGCATCCATTCTGGCGTTGGGTGGACAGGGAGAAAAGGCACTTGAGGAGCTGAAGTTAATAAAAAATCCCGAGAACTTCAGCCCCAGGCTGGAGATTATCAGGGCGAATGCACTGATCCGTAAGGAAGAATACAATGAGGCCATAGATATTTTATCAAAAATCCCGCAGGCTGATAATGACAAGACGATTCAAGTCCTTTTGAGTCTGTGTTTCAAGGAAACCGGCCAGTATGAAAAGATGAATGACGCAGTGAATAACTGGCGCCGGATCGATTCAAAGGATCCAGGTTCTTATGCCTTTATGGTTCAGCATGCTGCTGAACAGGGCGACAAGGAGGATGCAGCCCGCCAACTTGAAAAAATGGTTCAAATGAATCCTGCTGAAACTAGTCTGCAGATACTCCGTGCCCAGGCCTTGGAACGCTTAGGTCTGATAGAGGATGCCACACAGGCGTTTGAAGAACTTCCGTCTGATCCCCTCACATTGAAAGCCAGGGCGGATTTCTGGCGCAGGCAGGGCAGGAACGAAGAGGCGAAAAGGATTCTGGAAGAACTCGTCAAGACGGATCCCAAAGATATCGAAGCGCGGGTGAGGCTGGCTGAGATGCTTGCAGCTACAGACAGAATGGAAAAGGCCTATAAAGAACTGGATAAAGTCCTGGCGCAGAAACTCAGCAAGGAAAATCGTGAACAGGTAACAGTGGCCAAGGCCTCCCTCAAGGCATCACAGGGCAAGCTGAAAGAAGCCCAGATCCTGTGTGAAGAGGTGTTGCAGGATAACCAGGGAATGATGACCGCACACCTTCTGCTGGGCGAAATACTGCTGTCCCGGTCAGAGTTTGACAAGGCGGAAATCCATCTGAATCAGTTTGCAGCAGCCCGTCCGAGTGATGCAAAGGCGCAAATACTGCTTGCCCGTTGCCAGTTGTTAAACCGGAAAGAATCCGTTGCCAACAATACCTTGAAGAGTGCCCTTAAAAAGTACCCGGCGAACCGGCAATTACGTCTTGAGCTGGTACGTTATCACCTGATCAAGAAAGAATATGACCATGCCGTAGACATACTTGACAAGGGATTGGCCCTCAATGAGAAAGACATTCTCCTCTTGAAGGCCAGGGGCGAGATCAAGGCAGTTCGAAGGATATACGATGAGGCCGAAAAGGACTTTCAACGCATACTTGACCTTCGGCCTGATATTCCCCTTGGATTTATGGAGATGGGTAAATTGTCGCTTGCAGAAGGCAAAAAAGAGGAGGCACTTAAGTGGTTTCAAGAGGCATATGGAACCAAAAATGGATGGCAGGTGGCCATCCCGGCCCTGATGGAGACTTATATCAGAAATGATGATATTGATTCGGCACTTCAGCTCGTTAGAAAAGAGGTGCAAGAAAGACCCGAATCCCCCGCGGCATATTACTATCTGGGCAAGGCCCTTGCTTTAAAAGAAGACCTGGGAAAAGCAGCGAAGGCATTTTCCAGGGCTATCGAGCTTGCTCCCAAATGGCCCCAGGCTTACAGAGGGCTGGCGGACGTGTACATCAGACAGGGAAAGATCTTGGAAGCCCTGGCTGAAGTGGAAGAACTCTACAATAAATCTCCTTCTCTGGCCGCAGGGATGAATCTTGCGGTTCTCTATGAATATAATGGGCAATACAATGACGCTATAGAGATTTACGAAACGCTTCTGGAAAAATACAGCAACTCGCCGATCATTCTCAATAACCTGTCATATCTCTATGCAGAACATGCGGAAGACAGCAGGGACCTTGAAAAGGCCAGGTACATGGTCGCACAGGCACTGACCCAGAAACCTGATAATGCGGACTTTCTGGATACAGCCGGCTGGATTGAATATAAACTCGGGGAATTTAATTCTGCATGGGGCTATCTGCAGGAGGCCCTGAACAAGTCGCCTGAAATGGGCATTATTAACCTCCATGCCTCAATTGTTGCCCACGAGCTTGGCCAGAAGGGTAAGGCACTTGTCCATCTCGAAAAGGCAATCGCGCAAAAACTGGATTCTCAAACCAGGAAAAAGGCAATGGTCTTGAAAGAAGAGTGGAAATAGGCCGAAGGGATAAGATTTTGGCAATCTGTCGTTCTTCAAAAAATGGGGATAAAAATAGAGATCTTGAATTATATGGGAAATTATATTCTGTTCCTTAAATGAAAAAAAATACACTTAAATTACATTTTTGGAAAATAGTGCATTAGATAGATAAAAAAGTGGCAAAATATAAAAGGAAAGCTTGGTACCCTTTTTGCTTATAGGTGCAAGTAAAGGACATAGGAAAATGCTGATAAATTTACGTAAAGGGAATTTTTTCACGTAATGTCTTTTGCAGCAGGATGCAGTTTAAAAATTCCTTTACTTAGACGCGTAGTTGATATATATACGCGACATAGGTTGACTTACATTATTTTAAGCTTTCTTTCCTGCTGTCTCTGTAATGAGAGGAGGATAATTTATGAAAAGAAAAAACATTTTTGCTGTTTTGGCAGTGTTCGCCATTTTTTTCGGTATAGCCCAGTCAGCAGGGGCCTCAATACCAAATCACTTTATGACTACAGACGGCGATTCCGATGTCATTAACTGGAACATAAACGGCCAGGGTCTGGCTGACGGCTGGTATTTCGGCATATATGATTATGGCGGAAGTCCCTCATCAGGTCTCAACCTGCTCTTCGGATCCGGTACGACATTTCAAAGCGCTGAATTCTCCGTTACACAGCCCGGTGGTACTAACTGGCAAATAAACGTCTTGAGCGGAGGTTTTCCAGGGGGCACCTTAGATATTGGAAATTCGGAGGAATTCAGTTTCTATTTTTGGGATGGCTCCAGCTATATAACAGATTTAATCAATATAACCCATGGAGGCGGCGATGCCTACGGTTTTGCCAGCGCCGGTGGTAATATACTGGGTGATGACCTTAATCCTGTCCCACTCACAAGCTCAGCGATTTTATTGTTTTCAGGCTTTGCTGGCCTGATGGCATTTGGCAACCGCAGAAAAATCAGGAAATAAACAGAATATTTTTTCGCAATACAGGCGGTGGACCTTTTGGTTCACCGCCTTTTTTATCTCATCCGGTTTTCAGCCTTTCCTTGTCAAGCACATCTTTTCTATTCACCGAAAGCGGTCAAAGAGCTGAAAAAGTATTAAGAGTGCCTTACTAATCAGCAGCAGACGGCCTGTTTTATTTTTAATATCGGAGTGATTTTAAAGCTTGACACACAGGTCAAATCCTGACATACCTTTTGGTATTTAAAGCAGTTTTTTTATCCCTAACCTCGTGCTAGTAAACGGTCTTTTCGGACAAAAAAGATATTTGTATAGGGCGTAAGGGAAGTTCAAGATCCCTTTGTCCTATAAGAGTAGAAGGCTGTTATCCAGAGCCAGATAACTTCAACAGACCGTTTCCGGACCACTAAGGCCGAATTTTATGGTTCTAGCGATTATTTCCGACATTCACGCCAACCTGGAGGCCTTTTCAGCGGTCCTCAAAGATCTGGAGGGACAGGGGGCGGAAAGGATCTTCTGCCTGGGTGACACCATAGGTTACGGCCCTAATCCCAACCAGTGTCTCGAGCTTTTACGACAGAAAAAGATATCCTCGGTTATGGGTAATCACGAGCTCGGTGTGATAAAAACCGAGACCCTGGAGATGTTCAATTTCAAGGCCGGTGAAACGCTTCTTAGAACAAAATCCATGCTTTCACCGGCGAATCTGGAATTTTGTCAAGGTCTTCCCAGATCCATGGCCTGGGAATCATACTGCTTTGTTCACGGCTATCCCCCTGATTCAGTCGATACATATCTCTTTACCGTCAAGGATCATATCCTGAAACACGACATTATCTCCATGAAGGAGGAAATCTGTTTTCTGGGCCATACACACCTGATGGAGGTCATCACCATCCAAGAAGGCAAACTGGTGAGGTTTATTCCGATGAAAGGCGGGCAGGCCGTAAGCCTGGACAAAAACAGACATTACTTTATCAATGCAGGGAGTGTCGGACAACCCAGAGATGAAGACAACCGGGCCAAATATGTGCTTTTTGACACCGTGTCCCGCAGACTTGAGTTCAGGTTTGTGAGTTATAATTTTAAAATTACCATGGCCAAGATAAGGGAACTGGGTTTTCCAAAGACTTACGCATTGAGACTATTGTGATACAGAGCTAGTTTCATGAAAAAGATCGGTCGCTATGAAATAAAAGGATTGCTTGGTCGCGGCGGTATGAGCGTGGTATTCAAGGCCATGGCCTCTGTAACCGGACGCATGGTTGCCCTGAAGCTTGTGGGTCCCAGAGACGAACTTTTAATTGACCTTATGGGCATGGACCGGCTAAAGGAACTTTTCCGTCAGGAAGCGAAGATCATGGGCTCCATTCGACACCCTAACGTGGCAGCGATCCTCGATTACGACCTTCACGAAGGCCGCCCGTTTTACACTATGGAATACCACTCACACAGTCTTGGAACGGTCATGGGTGAAACCTACCGAATTGAAGATCCCTCCAGGCCGGTTACCCTGGAGAAGAGTGTCGGCTACACCAGTCAGGTCCTGAAGGGGCTGGAACGGCTGCACTACGCAGGCTTGATCCATCGTGATATCAAGCCTTTCAACCTCCTTCTTACAGAGCAGGACCACGTCAAGATCATTGACTTCGGATTATCAAGGATCAGGGGGGAGGCAACTTCTGCTGACAGACACAAGGGACTCCTGATCGGATCTCCATATTACGCGGCTCCCGAACAGGAAAAATCACCTGACAGCGTGGATGAAAGGGCTGATCTCTTTCCTGTGGGAGTCATGCTCTACCGTTTACTGACCGGGCACATTCCAGACCCGACGATCAGGGAACCGGATCCTGTCAGCAGCATAAATTCGACGGTTCCAGAGTGGTGGGATCCTTTTTTTTCCAAAGCCCTGGCCGTTGATCCAAAAGACCGTTTTTCATCCGCGTCTGAGATGCTAAAAGAGCTGAATGTGCTCTTTAACCGGTGGCTGAAGGAGCAGGAGGCCATTTGCCAAGGTTTTGATTCAAAAATGGATAATGTTTATCAGGTAGGGGCCCATCGAGTCCGGAGCCGTCCCAAGAAGGTTCCCTTAAAAAATGCACGTATGGAATTCGGTCTGGACAGGCTATGGCGTCCGGATCATTATCATCGTCAAGAGTTTAAACGGCATAATGAACTGATCCATGCCCCGGTTATAGGGCTGATATGGCAGCAAAGCGGCTCGCCTTTCGCCATGACATTGGACGAGGCAAAAGTCTATGTACAATACCTCAACCGCATAGAGTATAATGGCATAAAAACATGGCGTCTGCCTACTGTGGAGGAACTCATGACCCTTCTTACGCCGCCGCCTGCAAGGGAGGATTATTGTCTGGACCCGCTCTTTGAGAGGGGCCTCAGATGGGTTTGGAGTTCCGACCGGTGCACCTATACGGCTGCCTGGGTGGCCGATGTAGAAATGGGGTACATCACTCGCCAGGACATGACCGGTTATGCACGCGTCTGTGCCGTAACTACAACCTGAAACTACAATTTCAATCTGTAACATTTTGTGAGCGCTTTTATAAAAAACAAGAGGAGGTGAAAGCGGGCAAAACCATATGGGTAGTGAGTACATGTGACGGATTTCGTCAAGTTCTTTTACTATCGAGAGGTGCTGTATGAAAACAAAAAAGAATCATAAAATTTTTATCGGAACGGTAATCGGTATCTTCGCCATGATCTCTTGGATCGGCGGAGCGATTGCCGATATTGACACAGCTTTGGAAGGGGCAAAAAAGATAGGCGAAACGGCAGAACAAATCGAGCAAATGAAAAAGGGTTTTTCAACTCCAGGGGAAGAAATAAAAACTCAGGAAGTCGAACAACAGGAAGCCAACGTAACAGCTGAGGAATCCGCAAATATAACCGTATCAGAACAACAGGAAGTTAACGCAACAGCTGAGGAATCCGCAAATATATCTGTGGAAGAGGCACTCAAAAAGAAGGCGGGTGAAGCCTCACAAGAATATATCTTGAAAAAAACAATCGGAAAATGAGATCAAAACTGGACAGGCCAGGCACAGGAGAAATGCAGGTGAATGCGCAGATTCGTAATCTGCAGCCTGTATTCAAATAAATACTATGTAGAAAAAATCACTGACCTCTAAAGAAGAGGCACTGGGGGTCTTCCTGCTACCATCGAGTCATAGGCGGAGATGAAGACCCCGTTATATCCTCTTAATATGATTAAAGATCCAGGGACCGCTATCGTTGATCTGAACTATGAAAGGGTCCAGGTTAACTAACATATTAATTCCTCCTGTTAACCACTAACCTTTTTCCGTCCGGGAGACACAGCGAGCATAAGAATCGCGCCTATAAAAAGGAGAACTATAATGGCACTCATTCCTATGCGCTGGCTGGATGTCCAGGCGGTAATCCACCCCACCATCAGCGGACCGATAAACGAGGTAGCTTTTCCGGACAATGCATAAAGCCCGAACATTTGGCTTCGTAACTGTTCAGGTGCGATCTGCCCTAAAAAAGAACGGCTGGATGCCTGAACCGGACCTACAAATACACCCAATATAAGGCCGAAAGTCCAGAAAAGCGCCGTGGAATGCACCAGCAGAATGCCTATGCCGGAAATAATCAGCCCTGCCAAAGAGATCAGTATGGTGCGTTTGGGACCGATCCAGTCATCTATCCATCCAAATCCAGCGGCACCCAAGCCGGCAGTGACATTCAATGCGATACCGAAAATCAAAACCTGCTGCTCATTCATGTCAAACGTACCGGCTGCGTATACACCGCCGAAAGCGAAGACAGTGGCCAGGCCGTCGATATATATCATTCTGGCGATCAGGAACCGGACAATATTTGAGTATCGCCGAATTCGGTAAAGGGAGTCCTTCAGCTGCTGCAACCCATCCCGCAGGGCCCTGGAAAAACTTTTGCCTGTGCTGCGGGTGTCCGGGGTAAATAAAAGCAATGGAAGAACAAACAGCATATGCCATGCAGCTGCAAACACAAAAGTGGCACGCACGTTCTGCGCGGAATCAATATCTAAAACGAACCATGGGTTTTCGGTTTTTACAAAGGCAAAGAGGCAGAAGACCAGGCACAACAGGCCGCCGGCATATCCTGAACTCCACCCCCATCCGGACCACCTGCCCATATTATCTGATTTTACCAGGGCCGGAAGCATGGAGTTATAGAAAATCATGGCGCATTCTGAGGTCACCGTACCGAAGGCTACCAAAATGAGAGCAAGCATGAGGTAACTTGAGGAAGGCTTCACGAACCAAAGGGATGCCATGGACGCCACGCAGAGAATAGTTAACACGGCTATCCATGGTTTGCGCCTGCCGCCTTGATCTGCAAGCGCACCCAACACAGGACCGATCAGGGCTATGATAACTCCGGCGATGCTGAGGGTGTTTCCCCATTGGGCAGTGCCGATGGTTTCGCTCACTGCGACCCTGTTTGTAAAGTAAGCGGCAAAAATGAATGTCTGGATTACCGTTGCAAAGGCACTGTTGGCCCAGTCAAAAAAAGTCCAGGAAATCAGTTGGAACGTCGTTGCCTTTTTATTTGAATTTGGCTGACTGGCTGCTTCATCGGACCTGACAACCCCTTCTGGATAATTCACATATCGTCTCCCAATTCAATGATCCGATTATGGAGGGCCGCGACGATGCGGTCTTTAGGTTCTTCTCCCCTGCCCTCTTTTTCCAGGTCTTTCGTATCCAAAGGATTACCGAACGTGATCATCACTGGAACACGCCGTATTCGAAGCCGGCCGACCGGCATGGCTTCATATGTTCCGTGAATAAACACCGGTATTACGCTGACCTGAAAGCGTTCGAGCAAAATGCCTATACCTGGTTTAAAAGGCAGCAATTCCCCATCATGAGAACGCATTCCTTCAGGGAACCAGACAAGATTTTTACCTTGCTTTATAACCGCTGCGGCAAATGCCAAACTGGAAAAAACCCCCTTTTCCGGATCGATGGGAATCGTTTGGGCCAACCGGCTGACAAAACGGTTGAAAGGATTGGCAAAGGCCGCACCGGTCCAACCCGCCCAGTAAGTCCGGGTCATTCGATCGAAGCTGAATGCTGCTGCGATCACAAACGAATCAAGGTAGCTGACATGGTTGGGTGTAAAGATGAATTGCCCTTTCTCAGGCAGATTCTCAAGTCCTTTTACCTCCAGCTTAAAGAATTTTTTTACCAGGACCTGATTGATCCTGAACAGAAAGCGGGCAATGAAGAGCATTCCAGGGCTTAATGGCTCCAGCCACTGTTTTTGACGGTTACTTAGAACCGATTCGGGATGATCCAGGAGAGGGACCTGCTGAGCTGTTTCACCTGACAGGGAGGTTTCAGCAACTTCGCTCAGCAGGTCACGAACAGTCTCTATTCGGGCAACCGCATTCTCGTCCAGTTCGATCCCTGTATGCCGGCGAATCTCCATAGTGATGTTGAGCCACTCCAGTGAATCTACTCCAAGGTCCAGTTGAGTACTGGTATCCGGGGTCAGGCGTTGCTCCTTATAGCGACTGGCAAGCCAATCCCAGACCTGCCTTGCCCCCTGGTCTTCGAGCAGCGCTCGGTCCCGATCCGACATTTCCCGGATCGGAATAGGCCCCGCCTTCACCTTGCCGATTTTCCCTTCTGTTTTGGCCCTTTTATATAGTTCGGGGAGCACGTGTCTTCGAATTTTACCGATACGGGTACGGGCCAGAGATTCTCGTGTGACGGCGTAATCAGAAATTCGTTTATAGGATGCTAATTTTTTGGACTGTTCGCGGACGGCCCGGGCGATGATTTCCTCGATGTCTCCTTGCGCCTGTCTGCGAAGTTCGCTCATTTCGGGTACAATGACCGCTACAAGTTCATTCTCTCTTTGGAGAACAGCAGTTTCCCTTATGAAAATATGAGCGTCATAGACTTCCTCGACTTCATCGGGTTGAATGTTTTCGCCGCTTTCGGTGATGATCATGGTGGAAATGCGGCCCACGACATACAGATAACCGTCTTCATCAAAATAGCCCAGATCTCCGGTACGGAACCAACCGTCTCCGGTCAGGACCTCTCGGGTCTTTTCCGGCATATTGAGATAGCCGGAAAAAATACTTGGACCCCTTGCCAGAATTTCACCGTATTTTCGGTTTTTATGAGTTTTTTGCCCAAAGGAATCTTCGGATTCTCCAGGTTTGCCTGATGAATCAATGCGTAATTGAACCCCTTCAATCACTTTACCAACACTACCAAGTCGAGCCCTACCGGGAGGATTCAGGGTCAGAAGGGGTGAGGTCTCAGTCAGTCCATAACCAATACCGACTTTCCAGCCCAATCCTTCAAGCTTCCAGGCCAGTTCCGTATCGAGGGCAGCACCACCGGACGCAAGAATACTCAGTTGGAGTCCGAAGCGATTATGGAGAGATCTTAAAAAAAGTTTCCCGAGCCTTACGCCGAATCTTTGGCGAAGCCATATACACAGCGCAAGATCGATATTGAAAAGGGTGTCCACAATTTTTCCACCCGATCTGGCCTGGGCCTCGATTCCGCTATACAGGGCCCTGTAAAGGCGAGGTACGCCGATGACTGTTGTGACTTCTCCCTCCTGAATCGCTCGAAGAATCTGGGGTCCGGTTAAAGACTGAGGAACAATGATCACCAATCCCAAAGAAAGCGGAACGAGTGTTCCGATGACAAAAGGGTAAACGTGATGAAGGGGCAGGGGCAGAAAAACCCGGTCTCTTTCCGTAACCAGCTGGGTCTTAATGATGGTATTGAGCTGAAAAACCAGATTTTTATGGGTTAAGGGAACACCCTTGGGCGGCCCGGTGGTGCCGGAGGTATAAAACAACACGGCAGGGTCATCCGGTTCGATTTTTACATATTCACCGGTTTCATCTGTCAATAATCTCCGCCAGCTGGTCACATTGTCAGTTTCTTCACTTGATTCAATGTCAATGACATAAATTTTCACCTTTATTCCGGCAAGCGCACCTGTAATCTGATCGACATAATCCATGGTGGTGAAAATGTATTCGGCGCCGCTATCCTTAATAATCCTGATGAGTGTGTCCTTGCTTGTCTGCACGTCCAGAGGCATGACGACTGCACCTGCCTTTATCACTCCAAGGCTTACAACAACTGATTCAAACCGGACTCCCGCGAGAAGCCCCACGTGTTCACCTGGTCGAACACCTATTTTTCTCAAACCGCTCGCCAACCGCAGTGCATGATCACCCAGCTGAGAATAGGACCATTCCTTTGCGCTCTCTTTGTATAAAACCAGCATGGATGTCTTGTCACCACGCTGGGGAAGGATATCAATAAGGGATTCCAGCGTCTGCAATTGATCCATGTTTTTCCCCCTTTTGCAATAAACCATGATGATAATTCACGCTGTCCAATTTATTTACCATATGTCAGTTGTCTTATTTATATGATACAATTGTAAAAAACAACGCGTCATCCCGGGACCGGAACTGAGGGTCAAGGTCCGCAATGACCTCAAGCCGTCTTTTAAGTTTAAATCAGTACCCCCTTAGCAGCAAAATATTTTGCCCAGGTGACAATAGACACCTCTTTGATTTATCTTATGCGAAATTAGTAAATTTGACTCCGGCCGTTACGGCGCAGATACGTTTGGATTTATTCCAAAAATAAACAATGATTGGAAAATATAGCTACTGAAAGCATATTGAGTAATCCAACTTGAGGATACATGGCAATGGACATTATTCCAGGATCCAATGTAGATATCGTCCTTGACTTCGACTGGTTGAACGAAAAAATCGACGTCAGGAGGGCAACGGTCTACGAACTGAATGATAAAAGAATAGTAATATCCCAAACTGCTCCACCCACCGGACGATATAATATCGGTAAAAAGGTCAAAATTACTTATCTTCTGTTTGAAAAAGATGTCTGGGTCCGTTACGGCATAAATGGAAGGCTTACAAGGATTGTCAATAACTACAGACTATCAGGATATGAAACTGTACAGGCAATTGAAATAATACCTGAACCCGGCCGTGAATTCTTTAATTTGAGGTTATTTTACAGATTGGAACCACCTCTTGATTGTGGCTTAACCCTTTTTCTTAAAAAAGAAAGGATGAATATCCTTAATATCTCGCTCGGCGGCGTTAAATTCACCCATAGCAAGGATTATCCGATACAACCGAAAAGCCGGCTGAATTTAATCTTACGAATAGATGAACAAAATTACGATGTAGAGGCACGGACCATGAGGATCTCGTCAGTTAGTGGTAGAATGGGAGAAAAATTGGAGGCCGCAGCCGTTAAATTTTTAAATCTGGACAAAAAGATACAAGAACTCCTTTCGTTTAAGATCAGGGAGATTGAAAGAAAGATGCGTTACAAAGAGGCATATGCTGAAGATTAGGGTTGTATGACATTTTTTACCCTTGACAATCATCTCTATTTCTTTTAGATGTCCAGTGCCTTTCATCCAGAAAGGACAAAAGTCTCTTGCAGTTATAAATTGGAGTTTATCCTATGACAACACCTCTTCCAAAGGTAGAAGAAATTGAACGTAAATGGTATATTGTAGATGCCAGTGATAAGGTTCTGGGCCGACTGGCAACTCAAATTGCCGCAAGGTTGAGGGGTAAGCACAGGCCTATTTTCACCCCTCACCTGGATACCGGTGACTTTATTATAGTGGTAAATGCGGATAAGATCAGGCTTACTGGTGGAAAACTGGATAAAAAATTATATTATAGACATTCAGGCTATCTCGGCAGCATGAAGGCCGTTACTGCCCGCAAGTTATTGGATACAAAGCCGGAAAAGGTTATTCAGCTGGCAGTGAAACGCATGTTACCCAAAAATCGTCTGGGGCGCAGCCAGCTCAAAAAGCTTAAAATCTATGCCGGCCCACAGCATCCACATCAGGCACAGGTCCCGGAACAGCTTCAGATAAACAGCTAAAAGCTAACGGTCTATCTAAGGATATCAAAAACATGGAACAAACACGCTACTATGCTACCGGCAAAAGAAAGACCGCCGTAGCCCGTATATGGATATATCCTGGTGAAGGTAAAATGACGGCTAATGGAAGGCCCTTTGATAAATACTTTGATGTAGATACCGCCCGTCTTATTACAGAGCAGCCTTTTGCCATTACAAATACACTGGGCAAATTTGATACCATGATCAAAGTCAAGGGTGGCGGAAAAAACAGCCAGTCAGAGGCAGTTCGCCACGGCATCGCCTGTGCGCTCCTTCAGGCCGATGAGGGATATCGAATTCCATTAAAGAAGGCCGGCCTTCTTTCCAGAGACGCCAGAAAAAAGGAGCGCAAGAAGTATGGACTCGCAGGGGCCAGAAAGCGCTATCAGTATTCCAAACGCTAGACCCGTGTGAAAGATTTAAGTTTGGGCATAAACTAAAATGCCCATATTTACGCAAATCGTATTATTGTCGTCATTGGATCAGGATTGTAGGATTCCATAACCTCAGCTCAATTATTCACCTGTAAACTTAAGCATCGATCCCAGAACAAATGTTACGGATAGCAATAGTAGGAGGGTCCGGTTATACGGGAATCGAACTCCTGCGTATACTCAAATTCCACCCAAGGGCAAACGTAGTAGCAGTAACATCACGTAAATATGCGGGGCGGCCTGCAGGAGCTGTCTTTCCGTCACTGCACGGCTATGATGATCTTTTTTTTACAGAGCCCGACGTCACCTATCTCAGCAAAACAGCCGACTGGATATTTACAGCTGTCCCTCATAAGACTGCCATGTCGATTGTTCCCCAGTTTTTTGAAGCAGGATGCAGAATCATAGACCTTTCAGCTGATTTTCGTCTGAGAGATCGCCGAACCTATGAAATTTGGTATCAGGCCCATACTGCCTCTGAAATACTTAATAAGGCAGTGTACGGAATGCCTGAAATCTACAGAGAAAAAATAGCAGGAGCGCAACTTGTTGCAAATCCAGGCTGCTATCCAACCAGTGCGATCCTCCCCCTTGTACCCTTGCTGAATTCGAAAATAATCAGCTCTAAACGGATAATAGCAGACTCTAAATCCGGAGCCAGTGGGGCCGGCCGAAACCCATCCGTAGTGACACTTTACTGCGAAGTCAATGAGGCACTCAAGGCATATAAGGTGGCTGAGCACCGTCACCTGCCTGAAATCGAACAAGAACTGTCCGTAGCAGCAGGTAAACCCGTGTTCATTACCTTTACCCCCCATCTGGTCCCCATGACCAGGGGTATCCTCACGACGATCTATGCCCAAATGAATGAGAAAATATCTACTGACCGGGTCCTGGCAGTCATAAAAGAATTCTATAAAAATTCTCCTTTTGTACGTATACTGCCTGAAGGCACTTTTCCCGACATATCATATGTGAGGGGAAGCAACTTCTGCGATATCGGAGCAAAGGTAGACAGGCATACCAACATGCTCATACTGATATCCGCCATAGACAATCTGGTAAAAGGTGCCTCAGGACAGGCTGTCCAGAACCTTAATATAATGGCTGGACTGGACGAGTCTTCAGGCCTTGGCACAATCCCTCTGTTTCCCTAGACCATGTATCCTTCAGGCCGGTTTCACCCTCCCTCCAGAAACATAAGGCTTATTATCCAATACAACGGGACAGAGTATCATGGATGGCAAAGGCAGATCAGCCGGATAAGCATTCAGGAAGTCATCCAGACTGCCATTAAAAAGATGACAGGTGAGCAGGTCTGTCTTATCGGCTCTGGGAGAACTGATGCCGGGGTACATGCCCTGGCCCAGGTGGCAAATTTTCATACCGATTCGAGAATCCCGCTGGAAGGATTTCTTAAAGGTCTCAACAGTCTCTTGCCGGAGGATATTGCTATATTAGAGGCATCAGAGGTCGCCCCTGACTTTCACTCAATCCGCAACTCAATCTGTAAAATATACTGTTATCACATCCTGGCCTCAAAGACCAAGTCTCCCTTTTGGAATAAAAGGGTGTGGTTGTTAAACCGGAATCTGGACATAGATGTCATGAAAATGGCACTACCGCAACTCATGGGCACCCTTGACTTTAGTGCCTTTAAGGCAAGTGGAAGCAATGCAAAGACGTCTATCCGCACCATACACTTGTGTGAAATCAAGCCAATCTCATGGGAAATATTCACGCCACCTGGCGGACTGCACTATATTTTTACCATTGCCGCTGACGGTTTCCTTCGTTATATGGTCAGGAATATTGTAGGGCTTCTGGTGCAAATCGGTCTTGGAAAGAGATCTTATGAAGATATGGCCAGTGTCATTGCCTCCAGGGATCGTTCTTCAGCCGGTCCCACGGCCCCCCCGCAGGGCCTGTATTTGAAACACGTCTATTATGATAAATCTGAAATTCCGTTCATTATCAATGAGCATCGAAAGGAGTAAAATTAAATGTCCTGGACATTCCCACTCTCAGAACGTGTGCGAAACCTCAAGCCCTCACCCACTCTTGCGATAGACACAAAGGCCAAGACTCTCAAGGCAAAAGGCGTTGACATAATAAATTTGTCGGCAGGAGAACCGGATTTCGATACGCCTGAGCACATAAAAGAAGCCGCCATAAAGGCCATTCGGGATGGGTTTACAAAATATACGCCGGTAGGAGGTATTCCTGAGCTTAAGGAGGCTATAGCGGCTAAATTTGAACAGGACTACAAACTGACATACCGGCCCGAACAGATAATGGTATCAACAGGGGGAAAACAGGTCCTGTACAATGTCGCTCAGGCCATTCTGGACCCAGGGGACGAAGTCATAATTCCAGTACCTTATTGGGTTTCTTATCCCGCAATAGTTGAACTTGCAGAAGGCACGGTGAGGTTCCTTCCAAGCGACCCTGACAAGGACTTCGCCCTGGACCTTGCGGAATTGGGCTCCATGCTGACATCTAAAACCAGGGCCATAATCCTTAACAGCCCGTCAAATCCCACTGGTGCTGTCTATAGCAGGGAAGACCTTATGACCGTAGCTGCTCTGGCAGTTGAACATAATTTTGTAATAATCACTGACGATATCTATGATCAAATCCGCTTTGACAATAAGGGTCCGGAGAATATCGCCTCTTTAGTCCCTGAGGCACAGGATCACGTAATAGTGGTAAACGGTGTGTCAAAGACATATGCCATGACCGGCTGGCGCATAGGATATCTTGCGGGTCCACAGGCTGTAGTAAAGGCGGCAACCAAGATACAGAGCCAAAGCACTTCGAATCCTAACTCAATAGCCCAAAAGGCTGTCTTGGCCGCACTGACCGGCCCTCAAGACGAAGTTTTGAAAATGAAAAAGGCCTTTCTCGAGAGAAAAAATTACATTATGGAAAGACTTGAAGCCATTCCTGGCATATCATGTGTAAAACCCAAAGGGGCCTTTTATGTATTCCCGGATCTTTCATCTTATTACGGCAAAAAGGCATTCGGCAAAGAAATCAATAATTCGCTGGAAATGGCCGACTACCTGTTGGAAGAATCCCGAATCGCCGGAGTGCCTGGTATCGCCTTTGGAGACGACCGCTTTATGCGATTCTCTTATGCTACAGACTTGAGTATAATCCAAGAGGGGATGGACAGATTACGTGTTGCTCTTAGTAACCTTAATAGCTGAAGATAAAAGATAAAAATGCAGGACCTGGCTTTAGAACCAGGACCACTGATATAAGAAAGCGGTTCATTCAGTATTCAGAGATTAGCCACTTAATTTTTGAGTAGACCATGAACTTCTGGACCTCGAATTTCTTGGTCACTGAAAAAATTTGACTTTAACGCTTCCTTGAAGCCCTCTTTGCTGCCTTGAGAGGATTGATTTTTCTGCCGGCTTCGTCTTTCAGGGCTTCCTTCGTCAAATGAGTTGCAAAATTGCAGATGCCCTTCCGCCACTTCATTGCCGGATGTGGATAGACTGAACAAAAATCACCCGTCTCATATCTTACAACTCTTGCGCAACCCTCACACTGCTCAACTATTTCAAAACAGGCCCCGCCCAAATATTTGCAACCTTTTTTACTCATGAATTTGCACTGGACCCCTGGCTTATTTGTCGTACATTCCATAACTGATTCCCTCTGATACTAAATAAAAGCCCCATCCCTTAAACCATTTTCAGCTGATTTGCAAACAGGATAGTGCCTTTTACTTATTCGATATATGTTTAGGGCCGAAAGAATAAACCACATATTCGGCGAACAACTCCATTCAGGTCGAACTTTTTACTCCAAATTTAGTAAATTGGCAAGATAACAAACACACAGATCAGGCCGATTTTCTGCGCAATGCCAAAATTTAATTCTAAAACATAAAAATCCAGGCAATTACCAAGTCTTATTTTGTGTTTCTTGACATTTCGGGCTAACAGTCAGTAGTTTGCTCCCTGATAAAGTTGACATGGTGTGAACTTCCTGAATGACACGAGAGCAATTTCCTAAATTTGATTTTAAGATGATTCTCCAGAATATCAAAGAATTAATTCAAAAATCGAATAAAATTACCCTGCTTACCGGAGCGGGGATGTCTACTGAATCTGGAATATCTGATTTTAGAAGCCCGGGAGGTGTCTGGAGCAGATATAAAACTGTTACGATTCAGGAATTTGTCAGTAATAGAGAAAAACGAATATATTACTGGAAATACAAGAGCGAAACTATACCATCCATGCTTAAGGCAAAACCAAACCATGCGCATTTGGCAATTGGCAAATTAGATCAGCAGAAAAAACTCTTTTGGCTGTTGACTCAGAATATTGACGGACTGGACGAGAAAGGTGGAGTAAGCAAAAAAAGAATTGTCAGGCTCCATGGAACCAACACGGAAGCAATATGTCTATCCTGCAGCAGGATTATTGATACTAAAACCGTACTTCAAAGAATTGATAAAGGTGAAGCTGAGCCACGATGTGAGATATGCGGGGGCCTCCTTAAACCAAATACCGTCTCCTTTGGTCAGGGTCTAAATCCTGAACATGTGGTAATTGCAGAAAAGGCCTCCAGGGAATGTGATTTATTTATGTCACTTGGGACTTCACTTCAGGTATTTCCAGCAAATTCCTTTGTCGATATTGCCCATTCAAGTGGAAGGCCTGTTATAATTATCAACAGAGATCCTACTCCGTATGATGATCTCGCCACATATCGTTCCTTTGAATCTTTGGCAAAAATTTTACCAATGATTATTTAGGTTGCCTCATTTCCGCATAGAGCTGACCGCAGGCAGCGGATATATCCCGCCCCTTACTCTTTCTTATGAAGGTAGTGTAGTTGGCCTCTCTGAGTACCTGCTGAAATAACAAAACCCGTTCATGAACAGGACGTTTGAAAGGAATATCACTGCTTTCATTGTAAGATATCAAATTGATTTTAGAAGGTATCCCTTTGAGAAGTTTCGCAAGCAAAACCGCCTGTTCTACGCTGTCATTTACATCGGCAAGGAGGAGATATTCAAAAGTAATTCGCCTCCTGTGGGAGAGTCGATAATTTCGGCAGGTCTCAATGAGCTGTGAAAGGGGATAGCGCCTGTTAATCGGCATTATAGTATCTCGAATCTTATCATTAGGGGCATTCAAAGACACGGCAAGGCCTATATCCGTATCTTGACCAAGACGCAATATCTCAGGAATCAGACCGCAGGTGGATAAGGTCATCCTCCGCAACGAGAAGTTAAGTCCAAGATCATCACTGAGTATATATATGGACTTTAAGACATTCCCGTAGTTTGCAAGGGGCTCTCCCATGCCCATGAATACGATGTTTCTGAGCTGTTCCCTTTCCCCAACATGTTCCAGAGCGGCGAACACCTGGCCCACGATCTCAGAAGGGACAAGGTGGCGGCGAAAGCCCATCCTGGCAGTATGACAAAATCTGCAACCCATGGCACATCCGACCTGGCTGGATATGCAAAGGGTCCTATGGCCCCGGTCAGGAATAACGACGCTTTCCACCACCAGACCATCCGGCAGTATCCATGCCAGTTTGCTGGTGCCATCAACTGAACATTGCTTTGCTGCGAGCTTCAGATTGGTCAGTACGCCCCTTTGGGAGGCCTTTTCCCTCAGGGCCTTGGGGAAATCGGTCATTTGGGAGAAGTCGCAAAATCCCGGCTTCCAAAGCCAGCTAAAGAGCTGCCGTCCCCTGAAGACGGGCAGTCCCATATCTCTTGCCCATATTTCGAGATCGCTTCGGCAAAGACTGCGAAAGTCAATCACGACAGCTCTTCCAGGAGCCTCCTGGCATCTTCAATCTCTGGAAATTCTTCTTTCGTTTCGATTGCCTTCTGAAGTTCCTCTTTTGCGGCATCGAACTTTTTCATCCCCTTCAAGGCTACAGCCATATGATAGCGAATGGTAGGCTGGTTCGGCCATTTCTGAATTGCCTCTTCAAGATTGGACATTGCAAGCTCGTAACTTCCCCTCTTTGTAAGTATCCAACCAACAGTATCCAGTATGGCCGGTTGCTCAGGAGTTGCAGCCTTTGCCTTCTGTGCATAGATAAATGCCTTGTCCAAGTCCCCCTTTTTCTCCGCCAACAGCCATGCCAGGTTATTTGCAGCCGGCGCGAAATCCCTTTTTATTTCGAGTGCCTGCATATAGGCCTTCTCTGCCTTATCATAATGGCCCAGCTGTTCTTCTATGGTGCCTATAGCCATATATGCACTTGCAAGATCGGGTTTCTTTTCCAGCAGAATCCTGTACTGGGAAATCGCTCTCTCTGCCTTGCCGGTTGATATATAGATCTTTGCCAGAGATACATAAGGCCCTATAAGATCGGGGTTTAACTCCACGGCATCTTTAAAAGCGGTTTCCGCCTGATCTATATGACCTGTCTGCAAAAGCAGTCTCCCCTGTACCATGGCTATTACCGCGTTATTAGGCTGGTCTTTGCGCATTTCATCGCAAAGATCGAGTGCCTTATCCGGCTGGTCTTCATATAAATATAGCGTTATAAGAGATGTCAGCGCAGGAACGTGCCCCGGATTTTTAGATAGTAGCTTTCTAAAAGACCCTTTGGCTTTTTCCATCTCCTTTTTTGCCATATATGTTCTGCCCAGAAGATAGAGAGCGGACACATCATCCTGAGAAACATTAAGGACCCTGTGAAGGTCTTTTTCAGCAGTCTTCAAATCCTGGTTCATCAAAGCGGCAGAGGCATGAAGAATCAGGGCTTTTGGTTCGTCAGGAATGCGCGCCAATATCAACTCGGTCTGCTCCGTAATCATTTCAGGCTTACGCTCCCTCAAGGCTACCTCAGCAAGCAACAATCTGGCCTTTAAAAACTCTGGCCGTCTTGAAATCAGCTCCTTCAGGTCACCTTCCGCTTTAGAGAGCTCTCCCAAACCCAGATTAGCAAGCCCCTTATAATAGAGCGCCTCAGAGTTTCCGGGCTGCCGGTCAAGAATTCTGTCCAGCAATTTAATTGAACCCTTTAAATCTTTGTCCTCCAGGGCAAATCTTGCTTTTACCAGGAGCGCAAGGGGTTGGACAGAATTCTTCGCAAGTACTTCTTCAGCCAGGGATTTGGCCTGCTTGAATTTACCCTGATCATATTTGAGAACAGCTATTTTTGCCTTTATATCAGCATTATTCGGGGAAAATTTAAGGGCCTTTTCAAGGGTAAACACTGCTTTCTCTTTATCACCCTTCTTGACCTGAAGATCCGAAAAAATCAAATAAGGAGCTGTCACCTTCGGGAAAAGGTCTATTGCCTGCTGAAGTGTTGCTTCCGCCTCCTTGTCCCGGCCATTTCGCATATAGAAACCAGCCATTATCAACAGGGCATCTACCTCATCAGGATGTTCTCCAACAATAAGCTTAATTTCTTCTTCTGCCTTTTTTTCCTGTCCCGTGGATTCATAAAGTGAAGACAGGGCAAGCCTCGATTGCACCTTATCTTTTCCCTTCTTACTTACAGATATGGCCTTTTTTAGAAAAAGCTCCGCCTGATTCAGGTCTTTTTTTTGGGAATATGCCCTTGCAAGACCCATATAGACCCCACTTTTATCAGGTGCCTGAATCTCAGCTTTTCTGAAGGCTGAAATGGCATCATCCAGCCTTTCCTGATTAAGTAATAACGCACCTTTTAATAATAAGGCATCAACATTTGACGGATTTTTGGAAAGCAGCACATCAACATGACTTTGCGCCTCGTCGATTTTCTTTGAAAGGAAAAATATCTGGGCCAGCTTCAGCTGGGCATCGGCATTGTCCGAATCTGCATCCACGGTCTTTTGAAGTTCAGAAAAGGCATCCTGCAGGCTTCCAAGTTTTAAGTATGCCAAGGCCATTTGATAATGGCCGGGAGCATACATGGGATCAATTTGAACAACATTTTTAAACTCGATTACTGCTTCTTTATATTTTTCCTCCTGAAAATAGTTCATACCCCTTTCAAAATGTTTGGCCTTTTTCTCATCAGGCGAGCTGCAGGCAGGGAAAATCCCAATAAATACAATTAGTACCAAAAAAAATACTAATATCTTCCAATCTCGCATGTTTTCCCTCCTCATTAAGCTACCTGCTAATTTTTCAAAGAAGACTGCCCTGTAGATTCCAGCACGCTCAACCAGAAATGGCTATTTAAATTGACACGCTTGCTCTGTTTGATGGCTGAGACCAGAGGAACATGTACATAGCGGTCATTCCATAGACTAACCATCATAGCGGTTTTGCCTGTCATTGCGGCATGAACGGCATTTTGCCCAAGATTTGCGCAGTAGAGGCGATCGTCCACGTTTGCCGGCACGCTGCGAATAATATAGCTGGGATCTATGTAACGGACATAGGCCGTCATGCCGATCTCATTGAAGTATTCTTTAAAGGTATCCCTGAGAAAGACGCCTATGTCTCCCGGTTTGATGTTACCTGATGGATCACGTATCACTTTGTTCTCTGTTATGTACCGCTGCCCTGCACCTTCAGATACAACTATCACTGCGTGGCCACGATCTCTGAGTCTATACTCAAGGGCCTTTAATAAACCCTTTTCTCCTTCCATGTCAAAATCACTTTCAGGTATCAGGCAGAAATTGACTTCTCTCAAAGCATTTGTGGCAGCTGCTGCAATGGACCCTGAATATCTCCCCATGACCTTGACCAGCCCTATACCATTAGGCGCGCCGACAGCCTCGGTATGAGCACACTTTATGGCCTGACTGGCCATTTCAACTGCCGTATCAAAACCAAAGGTCTTAGAGACAAGATAAATGTCATTGTCTATTGTCTTCGGTATGGCGACAACGGCTATTTTAAGATCACGCCTTTTAATTTCCTCAGCAATTTTGACTCCCGCCTTGAATGTTCCATCACCTCCAATAACGAACAGTATGGATACATTCATGCGTACAAGCGCATCTACTATGGCATCTATGGGCTGGTGTCCTCTGGAAGAGGCAAGAATTGTCCCTCCATATTCATGTATACGATTTACTGCCCGGAGGGTCAAATCCATTACCGGAAGACCGTACTCCGGAATAAACCCCCTGAGTCCATAACGTATGCCAAGCACGGATTGAACTCCATAACCATAGTGAAGGGCGTGTACAATGGCCCTTATTACATCATTTATTCCGGGGCAAAGTCCGCCACATGTTACAATGGCAGAGCGTATCTTCGTGGGATCAAAATAAATTTTTTTACGGGGCCCGGCAAGTTCAAATGAAAGCGGTTCAGAGTCCTGTTTGAATATTTTTTTAAGCGAGTTGTATGATACCCTGACCATTACCTGATCCTGATCAGACACAAAACAGGGGTAATTCTTTTTAAGCAGCGGAGACTGGACACTGGGATCTCCCAGTGTCTCTATGGCAGTTTCGATCTCTGCATCCAAACCGATTTCATCAATTAAATACGGACTTTCTTCTTCAATACGGAATTTGCTGTCTTCAGGCATTATATGTTCTCCAGTAATTCAGTCTTTTGAGACTTCTAGTCTTTGCGATTTCCTTAGAATAAATGTATCTATATTCCGAAAGCCATGTCAATGTAAAGGACTTTGCTTTATACTTCGACTTATGAAGCTGAATTATTTAATTCTATAGTCTGGAACAAAAAACCCATGTTTCGAGGAATTTCCTTTTAAAATGAGTATAACTATAGGCGTTTTCGACTCAGGTATAGGTGGGCTAACGGTGGTTCGCGAACTCAAACGGTTATTACCGGCCCAGCCCCTTATATATTTCGGCGATACTGCAAGGACCCCCTATGGAACAAAAAGCCCGGAAACAATCATCCAATACGCCATGGAAGATACCAGATTCCTTCTGGATCGTGGAGCTGGTATATTGGTAATTGCATGCCACAGTGCAGCAAGTACTGCCACATCAATGTTAAGACAGGAATTTTCTGAGCCAATATTTGAAGTCATAACCCCCTCTATAGAGCAGGCACTGGCCCTGACGAAACGAAAAATCATTGGCTTAATAGGTACAAGGGCTACAGTAACGAGTGGTGTATACGAAAAAGCGATCCATGAACGTCTGCCCGATACAAAGGTATACAGTCAGGCATGTCCTCTTCTGGTGTCCTTGGTGGAAGAAGGATGGCTCAGGGCCAGGGAAAGCCGCATGATAGTCAAAAAGTATCTCAGGCCCTTAAAAAACCGGCAGATAGATACTCTCATCCTGGGGTGTACTCATTACCCGCTTCTGAAACAGATAATCCAGGAAAAAATCGGAAAGAATGTCAAAATAGTAGACCCTTCTGCTGAAATAGCTCGTGTGGTTTATTCGTACCTTGAGTCTAAAAATCAACTATCTGAGAAATCACATGGCCAGGTGGATCGTTTTTTTGTCTCTGACCTTACTCCAACGACTCAGGAAGTTGTCCAATGGTTTTTAGGTACTCGGATGCAACTTGAGAAGACATCACTGCCTTGCAAGGATTGAACTGTTTTGCAATTTGTTTTGGCAAAACCATGCGGCTTCCAATAGTGCTATAAATATATAGGGTTTGTTGGTGCCCATTCGGCTGAAATCGTAAAAAGCTGTTTCTTATCAAGAATTCATTAATAATTATAAAGTGGAAAATCAAACCTTTTCCAATCCAGCTTTGACAATTGCCTTGGGACTGGCGGCTGGGATCATCGCCCAGTCGATAGCCTATCATTTGCGCATTCCAGGTATCGTCCTTTTGCTCATAACCGGCGTCCTGCTGGGACCGGATGTCAGCGGCGTCATTCAACCTGAAACTCTGGGCGGCGCCCTTGCGGATATCACTGGGTTTGCTGTGGCCGTGATTTTATTCGAAGCCGGTTTGAACTTGAAAATTCAGCGGCTGAAGCGTGAAAGTCGCGCTATTCGGCAAATAGTCATTATAGGCGGGGCAGTAACCGTTGTCGGCGGTATGCTGACAGCACGATGGTTTTTAGGCTGGGACTGGCGAACCTCTATTTTATTCGGCACTTTGGTCATAGTGACAGGGCCCACGGTCATAAATCCGCTTCTCAGACGGTTCAAAGTCAAACGCAACGTAAGCGTCGTTTTAGAGGCTGAGGGGGTATTCCTCGACGCGATGGGTGCTGTGGTGGCAATGCTGGCACTGGAAGTAGCGCTAAGTCCTAAGGCGGACACAGTAACCACGGTCGTCATGCTCATCACCCGTCTCGGATTCGGCACACTGCTTGGATTATCAGCCGGGTTGCTGTTGGCTATATTGTTAAAGCGTCGCAACCTGATTCCCGAAGGAATCGAGAATGTCTTCACCCTATGCCTTATCCTGGCCGTGTTTCAGGTATCGAATGTCTTTCTTCCGGAAAGTGGAATTATGGCGGTTACGATCGCCGGAATTCTGGTGGGAAATCTTAACATTAATATTTGCCGGGAGCTGGTTGAATTTAAGGAAGAACTTACCGTAATGCTGATCGGCATGCTGTTCATACTGTTGGCTGCCGACGTCCGAATGGATGAGGTTTACGCGCTTGGGATTCCGGGAATTATCACTGTTTTAGTTCTCATGTTCATAGTCAGACCCTTAAATGTTGTCGTCGGTACCTTTGGAACCAAACTCAACTGGCGTGAAAAATGTTTTATCGGTTGGATGGGACCCCGGGGAATCGTCGCGGCAACCGTAGCCTCCCTGTTCGCTGTTCAGTTAAATAACTATGGAATCACCGGCGGCGATGAACTTCGTGCCTTGGTGTTTATGGTAATTACCGCGACGGTTCTTTCGGCCGGATTGACCGGCGGATTGATGGCTAGGATCTTGGATCTGCGGCGCCCACGCAACTCGGGCTGGGTCATTCTGGGTGGCAATGAACTGGCACGGACAACCGCAAAGCTCCTGCGTGAAAACAACGAAGAAACGATTTGTATCGACGCTAATTCGGATGTATGCCAGGCGGCCGAGCAGGACTGTACCAGGGTCATCTTCGGCAACGGATTGAAAACACATTATCTGTTACGGGCAGAGATCGATACCAGGGCCGGTGCGCTGGCGCTCACCGGTAACGAAGAGGCGAATTTGTTGTTCATTCAGAAGGTAAAAAAGGAGACCAAACATCTTCATTTATTTATGGCGCTCCAAGACCAGTATGAAAGAGTCACCCCGGATATGGTTCATAAAACCGGATCGCAGATATTGTTCGGCAGTCCACGTGACGTAAATTTTTGGTCGATTTGTATTCGCAAGGGGCTTGTAAAGTTGGAACGGTGGCAGGTTCTGGAAACATCTATACGTACTGAGAAGGAAATGGAGAATGCACCAGGTGATCCATTTCTCAGAGACAACTCAGGGCTTCCTTTGGCAGTGCGGCGCACTGGACGACAATTTCCAGTAGGAGATTTGACTCGATTCTGCGGCGGCGATGAAGTCGCCTATATCATATTAATCGAACATGCCGAAAAAGTGCATGAATACTTAAAGGCAATGGGGTGGCAGCAGATCACAAGCGATGAAAATAAGGCCTATGCCTTGTCCCCCTGTCCATTACCATCAGGCATGAAATGAGATTGACCTAACCTGAATAGCATTAGGTATTACAAAGAAAGGTTATACAGATCAGCATATAGTAAGGAAAAATAAAATCCTCGCTCACGCGTTCAGGCCTCTGAGCCCTTCAAGGACAGAAATCATATCCTCAGGCAGGCTGCTTTCCCATTTCATTTTTTCTCCTGTGATTGGATGAGCAAACTGCAAACAGGCAGAATGAAGCATCTGTCTTGGAATCGGAATAACTGTATTTCCAAGCCTGAATTTACTGGGACCACGATATAGGGAGTCACCCAGGACAGGATGCCCCAGAGAACTCATATGGACACGTATCTGGTGTGTCCTGCCTGTGTATATCTTTAAAGATAAAAGGCTCGCACCCCTGAGTTCTTCAACAACCCGCCACTCAGTAATAGCAGACCTTCCTCTTCTGGATCTGGTAGACATCTTCTTGCGATCAACCGGGTGACGTCCTATAGCCAAATTCATACGACCGCTCATATCTTTCGGCCTGCCATAGACCAGGGCCAGATATGTCTTGTCGATCTTTCCAGCCTTAAACTGTTCTGTTAATTGCCTGTGCGCCTCGTCATTTTTTGCCACGACCATCAGGCCCGATGTGTCCTTATCCAGCCTATGCACAATGCCCGGTCTGAGATACCCGCCTATACCCGAAAGATCTTGACAATGGTACAGAAGGCCGTGGACTAAGGTGTAATCCTCATCCCCTGCCCCTGGATGTACCACAAGACCGGCCGGTTTCTCCAGTACAAGCAGGTTCCTGTCTTCATAAATAATATCCAGGAGGATCGGAACAGGCTCAACAGACAACGGTTTTAAAGCAGGAATATGGATATCAATGCCGTCCCCAGCCTGGATTCTGAGACTTGGGGATGTTCCGGCATGTCCTCTCACTTTTATATGGCCGCTTTGTATGAGATTTTGAATTTGGGACCTTGAAAGGCCAAGGTCTTTTGAGGCAAGAAATTTATCCAGTCTCTTTCCGGCTCCATCGTCATGTACCTGTATAAATAAGTAATTGGCGATGTCTGCCATACTACATAACACCCCGCCGAATCTGAAATTTCAGGAGGAACCGGAGCGTCTTTGGTCTGGGCCCGCAGGGCCCTGAAAACAGCAAGAAACAGCCTAGACCTCAATCGCGATCTCTGTACTCACATTATTAAAAATAGATTCGATTTCCTCAGTGATCTCCTCTTCTCCTTTGTCTTTTGCAACGGAGAGTTCCTTCACTAACAAACTCTTGGCAGTATCCAGCATTTTTTTCTCTCCAAATGAAAGGGGTTTATCCATTTGCAGAATATAAAGATCCCTCAAGACTGCTGCCAGATCAAAAATTGAACCTGTTTTTATCTTATCCATGTATTCCCTGTAACGACGGTTCCATGTCTGGGGTGTAAATTCCACATCTTTCTTTTCTAAAATGGTATAGACCTGTTCGACCTCGTTACCTGAGATAACTCTCCTGAGTCCGATGTGTTCAGCGTTTTTCCTTGGAATCATGATTTTCATGTCATTTTCAAGAATACGTATCACATAAAAAATATGTTCAATCCCGGATATTGACTTTTCTTCTATACCCTCGACCAAACCCACACCATGGGCAGGATATACTGCCAGATCACCAACATTAAACATACCTATTAACCTCTAGCTTCAAATATCAAATCTATCAAATCCAACAATTGTGACCTTTATTTCGATAATATAACACATTTTCAAATTTTTCGAAACATGCCGAGCTAACTCATGTTGGGCAATCCATTATTTTTTTTTGCAGATTTCAATATCAGTTGGTAAGAATGCACATACATGATGCAGCTCGAGAAACAAAATAACGCACAACATAAGAAAAGGCCCAAAACGGCACCATATGTCTGGGCAGCAATCACCCTCCTGTCTATAGGACTCCTTTTTATAACCCCAGGGATGAGCCTCCCGCTGATCGTGCATCGAATAGTCTGGCCGCTCAGTCGTCTCTTGATAATAATGGCTATCAGCCTCGGCTTAAGTGCTTTGGTTGAAGGAATGGGCTGGTCTGAAATAGTTGCGAAACTGTCCAGACCACTTATGCGTACAGGCAACTTCAGTGATTGGAGCGGGACCGCCTTTACCACAGCCTTTCTCTCAGGTGTCGCCGGGAATACTATTCTGTGGAATGCATATAAGGAAAAAAAATTAAGCAAGTCAGAGATGCTTCTGGCCGCACTCTTGAATCTGGGACTTCCTTCCTACACGCTGCATCTGCCGACCACCATTGCCATTATTATACCCCTGGTCGGGACAGCTGGATTTATATATATAAGTTTAACCCTTATAGCTGCATTGCTCAGGACTGCAATAGTCCTAATTCTGGGCCGATTAATCCTGTCGTTACCGAAAAAAATGAAAAAGCCGGGGCCGGAACATCAAAACAAAGAGGAATTGGAACCACGAAAAAAGCAGGTAAAAAAACTCCTGTTACGATATGTACCGGGCCGCCTCAGCCAGATCGCCATGTATACCGTACCCATTTATATTATTGTGGTTCTCCTTCAGCAATGGGACTTCTTTGAGTGGCTTCAGGATAAAAGTACGTCAATAATCTCTATTGAGGCCCTACCCGTGGAAGGCATATCTGTGGTAGTATTCAGTATAGTTGCGGAATTCACCGCTGGAGCCGCAGCAGC
Source organism: Deltaproteobacteria bacterium (assembly GCA_018399745.1). Taxonomy (GTDB): domain Bacteria; phylum Desulfobacterota; class Dissulfuribacteria; order Dissulfuribacterales; family UBA3076; genus UBA3076. The sequence goes on from JAGYNZ010000012.1 coordinate 38,538, forward strand.
AGGTGCGATGCTCAATGCAGGCGTGCTCACCGTGAAAGAAACCGTGCTGGCACTCCTTTTCGGGAGTGTCATTGCGACTCCCGTAAGGGCCCTGAGGCACCAACTTCCGAGATATCTGGGCATCTTTCAGCCGAAAATGGGTATAATCATACTCATGATGGGTCAAACTTTGCGCATAATAAGCGTTGTAATAGTGGGTGTTATATACTTTCTAATATATTGATTCGAACAGGGTACATTATGAAAAAAACCTCATATTTTCAGCCATTATTCCTTTTTCTCCTGACATTTTTAGCGGCTTCTGATCTCCTGGCTCGGTCTGAAGTAAATAAAAACGGGAACAATATGCCTATGGTTGGCATTGATGTGACGCTGGATATAGAAACCCGTCGTATACGGGGAAGGGCATCGATGGAACTCCCCAATGGAAAACCTGCACGCATACATGTGGGAAAGGTGAAGCTGGACCTCGTCACCCTTGAGGGGCGCACCATAAATCCTTTCATCGAAGATGACTCTTTCAGTGTTGTGGCCTCTCACAAAAAGAGGTTGCTCAAAATCCAATTTCATAGAGATTTTAAACCATTGAGCCTCGGTATCGACGAAAAAAATGCCCATACAATGACAGATGACTTCATAGATACAAAAGGCGTTGTATTGCTTGATGGCTGGTGTCCGACATTGCAGGGGCTTGCTCGCTACAAACTCAAGGCCTCGGTGCCTGCAGAATTCAAGGCCATATCAGAGGCAGATGCCGTAAAGACAGAATATATGGGGAAAACAGGTATCCATGTCTTTGAATTTCCCCATGCAAGGACCGGCCTTTCACTTGTTGCCGGCCCGTATCAAGTAATCACTCAAATGCATAAGGGTATTGAGATCGCGGCATACTTTTTCCCTGAAGATAAAGAACTCGCTCGAAGATACATTGATAAATCCATCCACTATCTCGATCTCTATGAAAATCTGCTTGGTCCATACCCGTTTCGGCGGTTTGCAATAGTAGAAAACCGTGCCCCTACAGGCTACGGCCTTTCCACTTATACTCTTCTCGGGCAAGAGGTGGCAAAACTCCCCTTCATTGTGGACACATCTCTGGGTCATGAAATTCTTCACTCATGGTTTGGAAATTCAGTTTATGTGGACCTGCGGGAAGGTAACTGGAGTGAAGGACTTACCACATATCTCGCAGACTATCTCTATGAAGACCAGAAAGGCAATGGCAGCGACTACAGGCATCGATTGCTTGTAGACTATCAAAGTTACATAAATAAAGACAAGGCCATGTCCCTTGAGCAATTCAAGTTCAGGACAGACAGGGCCTCAAAGGCAGTAGGTTACGGCAAAGGAGCGATGTTGTTTCACATGCTGAAGCGGGAGATAGGTGATAACACATTTGACTCGGCACTCAAAAAATTTGTTCTTGATTACCGGTTCGAAATGGCCGGCTGGAGCGATTTAAAAACAGTCTTTTCAGACACGGCTAAAAAGGATCTGTCCACCTTTTTTGAACAATGGCTTGAGAGAAAAGACGTGCCGGTGCTTACCATGAGCAAGGAGAATGTTACTTATCTTGATAGCGGAACTCAAAGTCAAAAATTAACGATACACCAGGAAACGGAACGCCCTTACTCCCTATCAGTGCCCATGGTACTACAAACCACATCAGGGGAAATAAGCCGAATTGTACGTGTGAAAGCAAAAACGGAGTCTGTAGACATAGAAATCAAAGGCCAACTCCTCGGCGTGACTTTGGATCCGGACTATGATCTAATGCGCAAACTGGATTCTTCAGAGTTTCCGCCTGTACTATCCCGGCTCCTTGGATCAGAGCATAAATTTTTTGTGCTTCCTTCGCAGGACTCAGGAATATACGGTAAATTTGCGGTCTTTCTCAAGTCGTTGGGATTTGACGAAAAGAAAGATGACAGACTGACCGACACAGAGCTGAACAAAGGCGACCTGCTGATAATGGGTGACCCTGCCCCGAGGCTTAAACGACTGACAGGAGAAATGCCCGACCAGGACAGCGGGGTTGTAATCACGGTTAGAGAAAATCCCATAAACTCAACAGGCGTGTTGGTCCATATAAGGGCCGATTCTTCAAAAGAGACGGAACTCATTTTAAGAAAACTTGCTCACTATGGACGGTATAGCAAATTGAGATTCAAGGACGGTAAACTGATGGAAAAACATACTGCGTCTACCCGGAACGGAATAAGTCTAACCATGCAAAACGAAATTATGGGAATCGCTGCCAGTGACCTCTCTCCGATGGACCGGATAATCAACGACTTATCTGAAAAGCAGGTGATCTATGTTGGGGAACGTCACGACAGGTTTAGCCATCACATGGCACAACTGAGGATTATCCAGGGGCTCAACACGCATGATCGCAAAATTGCCGTGGGCATGGAGATGTTCCAATTACCGTTTCAGGATGTGCTTGACAGTTATCTGGTCGGTCAGATAGATGAAAAGACCTTTTTGAAAAATAGCGAATACCTTAAGAGGTGGAGTTATGATTATAATCTCTATCGCCCGATTATCGAATACTGCAAGGAGCACGATATACCAGTACTGGCGCTTAATCTTCCGGCGGAGATTTCGCAAAAAGTGGCGAAGAGGGGTCTTGCATCCCTGTCGGACGAAGACTTAAAGAGAGTTCCGGTGGATCTCGACTGGTCAAATACAGACTACAAAATACGTTTGAGAGAAATTTTTGAAGAACACCCTGCAGGTGAAGTCAAAAATTTTGACACCTTCTACCAGGCCCAGGTCCTTTGGGATGAAACAATGGCGCAAAGCGTCCACAATTACCTGAATAATAATCCGGATCGTCAGATGGTGGTACTTGCCGGAAATGGACATATTGCATTTGGCGATGGTATTCCTTCAAGGATTTATAGGCGCGGAAACTATGATCAGGCAATAATAAGTATCAATACCAACAGCGACAGCCTGCAACATGAAATGGCGGATTTCTTCTTGTTTCCCCCTGTTGCGCAGCCTCCATTTTCCGCTAAGCTGGGCGTGATTCTCAGTCATGAGGACAATAAGGTAGTGCTAAAGAAAGTCATGCATAACAGCCTTGCACAAGAATCCGGCCTGAAGCCCGGGGATTTTTTGTTGAGCTTCGACGGAGAGCCCATTCAAGACATTTCCGATCTCAAACTCGCTTTGCTCTTTAAAAAAGAGGGGGACACCGCCAGAATTAAGGTCAAAAGAATTAAAAAGTTAGCACGAGATAAGGTCCTTGAGCTCACGGTAGGTCCCTTTAAGCCCGTTACAATGTCTTATCACCATTCGCATAAATAAAGGACCCCCCACCAAAGCCTTTTTACAAAACCGAAAAATACATATGAACGCTTATCTTATAGCCATACTGCTGATTCTTATTATTCGTTACCTGCTGGATCTGGTCTCAGACTGGCTGAACGTCCGACACGTGTCGACCGAGGTTCCGGCGGAGTTTAAAGGTTCTTATGATGCTGAGAAATACAGGAAATCACAAAACTATCTGAGGGAAAATACTGGATTCGGAATCTTTGTGGATACGATCCAGACGGTTATTACAATCGCATTTGTCCTCTTCGGCGGTTTCAATGTGGTGGACCGTATATCGATAAGCCTTGGAGGAGGAACAATTATTACCGGACTCATCTTTGCCGGAATACTCATTCTTGCGAGCAAGATCCTGAGTCTGCCGTTTTCCATCTACAGTACCTTTGTGATAGAGGAAAAATATGGATTTAATAAAACCACGCCAAAGACATACTTGCTGGACATTATTAAGTCATTACTACTGACTGCTCTGATCGGTGGCGTTGTGTTCGCTGCTGTACTCTGGTTTTTTGAAAAAACCGGGGATCTGGCATGGATTTACTGCTGGGTGGTAATTACGCTGTTTCAGATTTTTTTCATGTTTATTGCCCCCCTGGTTATCATGCCGATTTTCAACAAGTTTGTACCACTTGAAGGGGGCGAGTTGCGCACCGCAATTGAAAATTACGCAAAGGCACAGAATTTCAAGATGAAGGGCATCTTCAAAATGGATGGTTCAAAACGATCTTCCAAGAGCAATGCTTTTTTCACCGGATTCGGACGTTCACGCCGAATTGTGCTGTTTGACACCCTGATAGAAAGACACACTGTAAATGAACTTGTTTCGATCCTCGCGCATGAAATGGGACATTACAAGAAAAAACATATTATCAAGGCAATAGTCAGGTCAATAATTGTGATGGGACTGGCCCTTTTTCTTCTTTCCCTTTTCATTGAGAATGAACGGTTATTTGCCGCATTTAAGATGGAGCACCTGTCCATTTACGCCAGCCTCTTTTTCTTTGGCTTCCTCTATACCCCCATAGCTATGTTGATAGGGACAGGGGAAAACATAATCTCCAGAAAAAACGAATATGAAGCCGATGCCTTTGCGGTAAAGACATACGGAGATGCGGATGCCATGATCAATGGGCTGAAAAAACTGAGCGTGGACAACCTTTCCAATCTCACGCCGCATCCTTTAAAGGTCTTCTTAGATTACAGCCATCCGCCCGTACTCGAGCGGATCAAGGCCATTCGAAGATTATCTGCAGAGAAATAGATATGCAAATTAAGGAAAGCTGGCATCTGTCTCTGCTGTTTATTTGGTGCCCAGGGCCGGAGTCGAACCGGCACGGTATCATATACCGAGGGATTTTAAGTCCCTTGTGTCTACCAATTTCACCACCCGGGCTCTTGTAAAATTATCAAAAAATCTATTAGTACAAGATTTCAGGAAAAAGCAACTTATATTTTCATTTTAGTTTAATCACGCCAACAACCTGCCGGACACTATTTCTATAGCCTTCAAGCCCTTGTCGTGATGAACGAAATACTAATAGCGAGCATAAAGTGCCTAAAGTCAGTAAAATAAAACAATTGTTAACTTCAGGCACTTAAAATGCTAATCAACATGAGAGACAGTTCGGATTAATCCGGATCAGGCCTTGAGTTATAATAAAAAAAACAGCTTCAATTCTATGCAATCTCTTCCACGTTTTTCCCGGCATTTGGGCCAGGAGAAGTTACAAAGATATCCGTAATTTTAAGCACAACAGCCGACTTTGCGGTCAGGTCAGGTTTTTCGGCCTTGACCATCTTAACCGCCATGTCGTAAATTCCGCCGGAAGTCTCGATCCTGGGCGTCCCCTTGAATTGAAAACCCTTGCGAGGCTTGACTTCGTAATCCCAGGCCGAAACAGCCATGACAGCATTCTGCTTAATATTTTCTAATGTCTTTTTCATAAATACATCAGCCATCATGATCTCATCATCCGAAAGGATCTTGACAAAGTGAATCGGAACTACATTGGGAACGCCGTCTTTATCACACGTAGCTACAGCATACCCCTTGCTTTTTTCCATCACGTCCTTCATGTCCTGCGTTAATTTAGCCATTTGTTGCCTCCTTTGTGTTTGGTATGTTCCTGTTATTTATAATAGCTTGCCCCAAGGTGTCTTCCAGAATTGACTGGGGATCGAGATCAGACTCATCTGATGATTTGTCATTTATGTTTAATTTTATAAAATAAACCCCTTTCCTGACGAATAGGTTCAATTTTATTATTCGCTTCCAATATATCAAGATATTTATTAATCTCATTGACATGTGATCCGAGAATCTTTACAAGATCGTTCAGAGTGCACGGTCTTCTGTATATTGTTTCCAAAATCGCAGTTTCAATATCTTCCCGATAAGACTTAATATCTTTCCGTTTAGAAGCAGAAGCAATAATTTCCACATTATCAAGTCGCCAGTAATCTGCTATCTGTTGTAATTTTGTTCTGTCGGCTGCTCGAATATCAGATACCGTCCCGGGCCTATCGAGTGTATTTAATTGTATGATATCGGGCTGGATTTTATCAAACGCCTGTTTAAGTAATTTTAAATCTTTACTGTTGTCATTATAACCAGGAAGAATAAGGACTTCGAGCCATATCTTACCCTTATACTCATTTCTGAAATCTTGAAGACCCTGTATGTACTCCTGAATATTAAGACCATGATATGGCCTGTTAATCCTTTGAAAAGACAGCTCTGATGCGGCATCCAATGATGGCAGCACAAGATCCGCATCACATAATTCTTTTCTTAGCTGTTTTTGATAAAACAAGGTCCCGTTTGTCAAGACGGCAACCGGGATGTCCGGTTTTTTCAATTTGATAAATCGTAAAACATCGCCGATGCGTGAGTTAAGCGTAGGCTCTCCCGAACCGGAAAAGGTAATATAATCCGAATCAGGATTATTACTAAAATAATTATTTAGCTCCTTAACTACCTCATCATAGGGAACATACTCTTTTCTCGCCAGGGTTAACTTTGTAGTAGGACCGCATTCACAATAAACACAATTGAGTGTGCATATTTTATGAGGGATAAGATCAACGCCTAAAGACATTCCTAAACGTCGGGAGGGTACGGGACCAAAGAGATATTTGTACATGATTTATAAGTTGATAAATAATCAGTTAAAAGTCTGGGCAGGGTATCACCCTGCGCGTGAAATCGAAAAATTCTCTAGAATTATAGTAATTTTCACGCGCATCCGGGTAATACCCCATTGTATGGTCTGCGGTGAGATTAATTGCTGCCTGGATCGTTACCAGAAAAACCTCTCAAGAAAATTCTGCGTCTCTGTCGACGACCCCGACCCAAGCCGCCTCTGCGTCCAAGGCCAATAGAATTGTCTTGTGCGGAGGCAAATCTTCCAGCTTGAGCCGATGCACCTTTGCCGCAAGGACCAAGTCCTCTACCTGGAACTCCTGTTCCGGCAGGTCCTGTTCCGTCCATTCTAGGCATATTCTTTTCACCTCCCTTGTAGTTATAATCCTATGCCCATAATATTTACATCAATTCGATTTTTGTCAAGATGTCGTTTCAAATTAATCGACTTTCTCCATGTTCGAATTCGAGAGTTTGTTCTTTTGACTGAATAGCTCTTGCAACATGTAAATAAGGGGTATATATGAAGTTAAGCTTATATAAGTCAGCTCTTATGCTACGAATATTCCAAGATTGTTCCCGTGAAAGGGGTGCTTATTGTAAACAAAAATCAGAAACTCTAACTTATAAATTTTCATGAAAAATTGGTGTTGTCGCTATTGTAATAAAAATTACAGAAGATATTGTCAAAAGTATATGAAAATACACGAAGCTGAAAGGAGGATAAAATGACAAAGACTGATGTTCTGGTAATTGGAGGGAGCGCAGCGGGTATCGTGGCTGCAAGGACCGGAAAAACTTTTTATCCGGACAAGGATGTTATGCTGATAAGAAAAGAACCGACCGTTCTTGTCCCTTGTGGAATCCCATATATATTCGGCACCCTTAAAGCAAGCGATAAAAATGTGATACCTGATGCCCCTTTGGAAAATGCAGGTGTAAAGATTCAAATAGGTGAAGTTGTAAAAATTGATGCGGAGAACAAAACCTGCACCACAAGAGATGATCAAGAAATCAGTTTTGAAAAACTTATTATAGCAACAGGCTCAACACCTGCTGTGCCCGGATGGCTGAAAGGGGCTGATCTTGAAAATGTTTTTTTAATACCAAAAGACAAGAAATATCTGGATGGTGTCAGGGAAAAACTTGAGGGATGTAAAAATATTGCCGTCGTAGGCGGCGGCTTTATCGGTGTTGAGGTGGCTGACGAACTCAAGAAACTGGGCAAAAATGTGACTATAGTTGAATTGTTGCCTCACATTTTAATGCTCGCTTTTGATGAAGAAGTCGCGATTCAAGCTGAGGAAGCCCTTATCTCAAGGGGGATCAATATAAAGGCCGGAAGTGGGATTAAGGAAATTTTGGGAGATCAAAAGGCGTCTGGAGTCCTGTTAAATAATGGTGAAAAAATGGATGTAGACGCCGTAATTCTGGCCACAGGATACAGACCAAATACGGCTTTTGCTGAAAAATCAGGACTGGAACTCAATAATATGGGTTTTATCAGAATAGATGAATATATGCGCACGGAGAAAAATGCTGATATTTTTGCCGTGGGCGATTGTGCTGAAAAACGTGATTTTATCACAGGGAAAAAGACAGGCCTTATGTTGGCCTCAACAGCGTGCGTGGAAGCAAGACTTGCCGGCTTCAACTTATATAATATAGGGTTTATGAAGACGCATAACGGAACAATCGCTACATTTTGCACTGCTATAGGAGATGCGGCTTTTGGTGCAGCAGGTATAACTGAAAATCAGGCGTGTAAAGAAGGATTTGATATAGTAACAGGGACTTACGAAGGAATTTCCAAACATCCAGGGACACTACCGGGAACAAATAAACAAATTGTGAAGTTAATAGCTACCCGTGAATCCGGTTTATTGCTCGGTGGCTCAGTTATTGGAGGACCGTGTATAGGAGAATTTATTAATTTTATGAGCATTGTTATTCAAAATAGAATGACTGTTTATTCTGCATTGACTGCCCAGATCGGAACCCATCCGCTTTTAACGGGATCACCGATAGTATTTCCTTTTTCAATGGCATTGGATGAAGTGGTCAAAAAGATGAGAAGAAAAATCTAAGTAATTCAAACCGCACAGGTAGTATCGAGAATCGTTCCCTTCCTGGTCTTTTTCTACCTGTGCGGTTTGAATAAAGGCATAGAGCTCAGAAAGATAATAATAATTTAATCGAATTCCTTGAATTCTCTGGGTTACAACTCTTGTCCCAAGCGAAACGAGACTAAAAAAATTAAAGAAGATATTTTTAGACGACTAGAAACAACTATTAGTTATAATTACTTAATATTTTTACATTAAAACTTCTATTCCTTGAAGAAGTTCTTTTCTTAATTTTTCTATGCCTATTCTTTTAACAAATGGCCTGAGCCTTTTTTCTTCAGGCTGGGCATTTTCTTTATAGTATTCAAGTATTTTTCCTACTAATGGTACCGTATCTTCTACTTTGATCATTTTAGCCAATATTTCGCCAGAAAATGCCGGCCAAGAACCGCAACCACCCAAAATAATTGTGACACCTTGTATCTCGGCGCTGATAGCGGAAATTGGACAATTCAACATGCATCTTCCGCACAACTTACACTTTTTCTGATTTATTACCGCCTTATTTTGCTTATTAAGGGTAATGGCCTTCATTTTGCAGACTTCTATGCACCTACCACAACCATCACACTTATCTATATCCACATATGGCTTTACCCTTCCTATGATTCCAATATCATTTAACTGGGGACGATTACATGGAAAAGGACAACCGGCAACCGCTATCTTGACCGCACCGGGCAACTCCATCTCGCCAAATTTTTCGTCTAGCTCCCGCGCCAAAAGCAATGGATCCCAGGCACAATTTTTACATCTCGCACCGACACAACAGGTAATATTTCTGACCCTAAAACCTGCCGATCCTCCTTTAAGCCCTACTGCATCAAGCCTCTTAAGGGCCTGCTCAACAAATTCTTCTTTTATATTAAACAGCAAAACCTCTTGTCTGACGGTTAGGTGTATCTCTCCCCTACCGTAATCTTTGGAAATATCCCGTATTGCTTGAAGCTGATCTGTACTGAGGCAACCAGCCTTTACCCGCACCTTAATTTCATAATCTCCGTCTGTTTTTGTTAAATATGGTCTTTTTTTGCTCATCTTACCCCCTTGGCTAATCAAAAATAATAAATAAATTTTCCACAAAAAAATCTATTTATATCCTGCAAATATGATCAACAAAACAAAGATCAACTCGCTGTTAAAAAGATATTACCCAATGCCATAAAAGTACAAGAAATTTCTGATAGAGATGCCATCAGAAAAGATCATACGCCCAAAAAAACCTATTGACAAGGTCTCAGTCCGAACATAAGTTAAAAATTATTATAGAGACTGGCTTGCAATTAATTTGGGAACGACTTGCTTATTAATTTATATTTACGTATAGTTATGCGGAGCATGTTTAATAAAATCAGGTTTTATATCTTTAAAAACCCCCGCAAATCTTAATGTCTTCATTGAATAAAATCTGAAAAAGTAATATAAAGAGCGTCCCTCTGCCAAGTCACAGAGACATGAGACCTATTCTATGTTCTGTAAAAAAGATCATAGAAATCAGAAAAAATTATTATTTAGGATAAAAAAGGAGAAAATCATATGAAACTCGCTATCAGTGCAACAGGAAAAGACCTGACAGCTTCTGTGGATCCCAGGTTTGGAAGGGCCAGCTATTTCGTAATAGTTGACTCGGAATCAGGTGACATTGTGGACGTTATCGATAACCTGGCAGCTCAAGATGCTGCACAAGGTGCAGGTATTAATGCCGCCACTCTTGTAGCCAATTCAGGGGCCAAGGCGGTCTTGACAGGACAGGTAGGACCAAAGGCATTTGAAGTCCTTCGGGCAAGTGGAATCAGCATTATATCAAATATGAAGGGAAAGGTCGGCGAAGCTGCAGAACAGTACAAAAAAGGGGCAATTTCATCAACAGATGAAGGCCCCGGGCCTTCAGCTGGAGGCTTTGGAATGGGCGGCGGTTGCAGAGGTCGAGGCATAGCCGGCGGTGGCCGCGGAATGGGCGGCGGAGGCGGCGGTGGAATGGGTGGCGGCGGCTTTGGGATAGGCCGTGTAAAAGGCGAAGATAATGAAAGTTAAGACACTTAAGGACAAATAAATATAAAGGAGATCGCCATGAAGCTTGCAGTGGCAAGCGGAAAGGGAGGAACAGGTAAGACCATATTTTCAGTAAGCCTGGCTCTGGCAGCCAAGGGACCTGTTCAACTCCTAGACTGTGATGTGGAGGAACCAAATACTCACATCTTTTTAAGACCTTCCATTGAACAAAAAAAACGATGCACCCTCACAGTTCCATCTGTCATTGAGAGCAAGTGCACATATTGCGGCAAGTGCCGTGACATATGTAGATTCAATGCTATCACGGTCTTTAACAAAATCATAATGACTTTTCCGGAACTCTGCCACTCTTGCGGAGGCTGCTTTCTTATCTGCCCTGAGGATGCCCTTGCAGAAACGGAACGGGAGGTCGGTTTTGTCGAAAAAGGACACGCCAACGGAATATCCTTTGTGCAAGGCAAATTAAGGATAGGTGAAGCCATGTCCCCTCCTCTCATTAAGGCAGTAAAGGCAGAGGCCCATGACCCTTCCGAATGGCTTATTATTCTGGACTCGCCGCCAGGCACATCGTGCCCGGTAATCGCCACTGTGAATGATGCGGATTACACATTGCTTGTTACCGAGCCTACGCCATTCGGGCTCTATGACCTCAAGCTGGCAGTAGGAATGCTCAGAAAGCTCAAGCGATCCTTCGGCGTCATACTTAATCGCTCAGATCTGGGAAATGAAGATGTTGAAAAGTGGTGCAGTCAGGAAAACATACCCATACATATGAAGATACCGTTTGACCGCAGGATTGCTGAAGGATACGCCAGAGGGGAGCCCCTTATCTTGACTCGGCCTGACCAGCGCAGCAGCTTTGAATCTTTGCTGGAGGAACTTGTAAAATGAGGGAAATCCTGATTTTGAGTGGTAAAGGAGGCACTGGAAAAACGACAATGGTTGGTTCTCTGGCCGCACTGGTGCCCAATAAGGTCCTGGCGGACTGTGACGTAGATGCCGCGGACTTACATTTGCTGCTCAATCCAAAAGTCAAAAAGGAAACCGAGTTCTGGTCCGGCGTAACCGCAAAAGTGGATTCATCATTATGTACAGCATGTGGTACTTGTGAAGAACTTTGCAGGTTTGATGCCATAAAAATCTTAGAAAAAGCAGAGATTGATTCCCTATCATGTGAAGGATGCGGAGTCTGTGCTGAATTTTGCCCGGAGGAGGCCATAGACCTCAATGACAATCTGTGCGGTTCATGGTTCATTTCGAATACTGACTACGGGCCAATGGTCCATGCCCAACTTGGAATTGGTGAAGAAAATTCGGGAAAGCTGGTCAGCTTGGTAAAAAAAGAGGCCAGGTCGATTGCTGAAAAAATAAAGGCCGACTGGATACTGGTAGACGGATCACCCGGCATAGGCTGTCCTGTAATAGCATCTCTAGCCGGTGCCGACCTTATACTTATAGTTACAGAGCCGACAAAATCCGGACTGCATGACCTGAATCGCGTTCTCGACCTTGCTGAACACTTTAAGGTACCTTCATGCGTGTGCATAAATAAAGGAGACCTGAACCGGGAAGTTGCGGAAAAAATCCAGCAGACCTGTTTAAAGAGGCAAATTTTAATGTTGGGGCTGATTCCGTTCGATCCCGATGCCATATCGAGCGTGGTTGCAGGCAAGCCATTGGTAGAAAACTCGAACGGACTAGGTGCAATGGCTATAAGAGAAATCTGGGGTAAATTAGAAAAAATTGCCCTTGATCAGAAGAAAAAGTAAAAGTCAATGGTGCAAAATGTCCGCGCCTAGGATAAATTAGCAATCATCTTTAATAGGAGCCGAAATTTTTTGGCCAAAAGAACCAAATTATAGGGAGAATAAACGATTGAAGGAAAAACCACCAAATCCTAAGACAAATCCGGTTCTTGAAGAGCAAGACGAAAGGATTAAGGAAAAACTAAGGAATATAGACAACAAAATCATGGTAATGAGCGGCAAAGGCGGTGTCGGGAAAAGTACTGTATCCATAAACCTGGCAATCGGGCTTTCCCTTGAGAATTATTATGTCGGTCTCTTAGATGTAGATCTGCACGGGCCTAATGTGCCCAAAATGTTGGGTATAGAAAAAGGAGAGCTGGAACAGCGGCCGGATGGCACGGTTGGACCTGTTTACTATTCGCCTAACCTGAAGTTTATGTCTATAGAGCCGCTTTTGCCCAAAAAAGACTCGGCTGTAATATGGCGTGGGCCCCTTAAGACATCTGCTATAAGGCAATTTATATATGAAATCGCGTGGGGAAAACTCGACTATCTGATAATTGATGCACCGCCAGGGACTGGCGATGAGCCAATGACTGTAGCTCAGACCATACCTGACGCCTATGCAATAGTAGTAACGACGCCTCAGGAAGTATCACTTCTGGATGTCAGGAAATCCATAAGCTTCTGTAGACAAATCAAAATGCCTATCTTGGGTATTGTAGAAAACATGAGTGGTATGATCTGCCCACACTGCGGCAAGGCTATAGACATTTTTAAAAAAGGCGGCGGAGAAAAACTGGCAAAAGAGATGGACATTCCATTTCTCGGACGCATTCCTGTTGATCCGAGGGTCGTCACCACAGGGGATGCCGGGCATCCGATTACCGCTTCATATCCCAACAGCCATACGGCAGACGCCTTTCAAAAAATTGGAAGAAACGTAATTAATCTCACACAAGCACTGGCTGAAGAGAATAAGGAAAAAAAAGAGGAATCGAATAGATGAAAATCGCAATACCAATTGATAACGGGATGCTGAGCAGCCATTTTGGCCATGCGTCCCAATTCACTTTAATAGATGTTGAAGATGGATGTGTCACCAAGACCCAACTACTTGTACCTCCACCCCACGAACCGGGCTCTCTGCCGCAATGGCTTCACGAACTGGGAGCGACGCATCTGATATGTGCGGGAATTGGCGGCAGGGCCGTTGAATTAATAACATCAGCCGGGATACAAGTCATTGCTGGTGTTACTACATCGGACCCGGCGTGTTTGATAGAGGACTTACTTGCCAACCGCCTTAAGGGTATAACAGGCCCCACATGCCAAGGACATGGCGAAGAAGGACATCAGTGCCGACATTAAAGGCAGCCGTTCACGGCTTGAAACTTGAAAATGGAAAGTAGAATTTTGGGAAAGACGAAACAAAATTGATTATAATGCAAAAGACTAAAACATGATTCCGCTCAAAAAGGTCTGAGCGGAATCATAATTCAAAATTCATATTTCCTTTCAGTATAGGTAATGGGTTCGTACTATGCCGATTTATGAATACCGATGCGAGACATGTGGAAACCTTAACGAAATGTTGGTATCTCCTAATCAATCTGAGATAAAGTGTCCATCCTGTGGATCTGAAGATCTAACAAAATTAATATCACCGAGCTCATCCTTTAACGGCTCCCGTAGCTCAAAGCTTCCCGGCCCTAAGGATACGGCCTGTTGCGGTTTAACCCCGGGAGAGGCTCCACATTGTTTAGGGCCTGGGTCCTGCTGCGGAAAGGCCTGACACATTCGGTCCAGTTTTTGGTCAACTCCGGGCATAAAAATTTGCTGTTTGTAGGCCCCTTTTTCTCTACACGCACAAACGGATACAAGAAAAAGTCTTATCCGCACATGAACACACCGGCAGGTAAATGTCATGCTACGTGATGTCGTTTCCTGCCTGGATATTTTCTATTGTTCAAAAATCCTCCTGTGATGTCCCTTCCAATAGCGGTCTAATCCGATAAATAGATTTCTGAACTCTACAACCAGCTTATTTAAAAAATAATTATCTCAAAACCTGTGGCATCAGGCCGATTGATGGGCTACATTTTGGACAGATCTTAAAGACTTTTTAGCGATAATATTGGTGATATGCTTTTTATTTGATAGGATAGGGCCTTATAGCTCAGCCAACTTGATGTGGGTAATTATTCACCTCGTGCCAGAGCATATTATGAACGTCTATGACTACAGAATCGCCCGTGTATGAGGATTGCAAGCGCCCGTAAGGAGTACGTATGGAAAAGGAAAAGGCCGCTGAGACCTTGACAAAAGAGCTCGAACAACTACTGCGTAACAAGATGGGTCCACTTTTTGAGCGTTATGGACTGGACATAAAGGAGCTCCTTACTCCCCTTAAATGGAAGCCAGTAGTCCTTATAATCGGTAATTACTCATCTGGAAAATCGACCCTTATCAACGAAATCCTTGGAAGCCAGATCCAGCGCACTGGCCAGGCGCCTACTGATGACAGCTTTACAGTCCTGGCAGCAGCAGAACCCGGCAAACCGGAGGAAGAAGTGCCTGGCAGCACACTAGTAAGTGATGAACGTCTTCCTTTTGCCTCTCTGAGGCACTTTGGTGAGAGCCTCCTGTCCCATATGCGTTTAAAAAAAGTGGCAGATGCCCCCATACTCCAAAATTGTGCCATCATAGACACGCCGGGAATGCTGGATTCGGTCACAGAAAAGGATCGCGGATATGACTACCTGGGTGTAGTGGGAGAGCTGGCAAAGCTGGCGGATCTCATTATCTTGATGTTCGATCCCCATAAGGCTGGAACAATAAAAGAAACGTATCAAGCCATCAGGAGTACTCTGCCCGGCTCCACCGGAGAAGACAGGGTCGTTTATGTACTGAATCGAATTGACGAATGCGAGAGCGTATCCGATCTTTTGAGGTCTTATGGAACCCTGTGCTGGAATCTTTCACAGATGACAGGCAGAAAGGATATGCCAAGAATATATCTCACTTTTGCGCCCAAGGAAGGCAAAGCAGCCCCCATCGGCCTTGAAACATTTATGAATGAACGGGAAGAGCTTAAACAGACCATAAATTCAGCACCAAAGATGAGATTAAATCACATACTCCAGGAAGTGGATCGAGTCGTAAGGGAACTTGGCATGGAAATAGAGGGCATGGTCGCTTTTCAGAAACGATTTATTGATAAAATCAAAGGCGTATTCCGCACATGGGGTATGGTTGGCATACTGGCCTTTTTCTTCGGAGATCTGGTTATGAAACTCTTAACCGGTTATCCCAATACCCCTCTTGCAGGAGCCCTGCTGGCCGGAAATCTGAATTTCGAACATTTCCTTTGGCCGATTGTATGGGCCTTGCTGATCGTGGCCTTAGCCTCATTGTATGTCCAACGGTTACTTTTCCCTAAATTTACAAAACAAACCTTAAAAGATTTGGATAATTTGATCCCACTTGAGACTGCTTACAAAAAAAACCTTTGGAACAGGGTCAAACACCGAATACACAGACTAATAGAAGAGCAGCCAAGGAGACAGATATTGATTGCGCATGGCCGCTACCTCGGAAAAATAGAGCAATTTCTCAATAAAGACCTGAGCAGTTTTTACGAACGTGTTTAATGACTTGTCCTTTAGAAAAATCTTGAGTTTTATAGTATATTGAAAAAAATCAAACAAATGGAGATGTTATGTCCGGTCATTCAAAATGGAGCACAATAAAACATAAAAAGGCAGCACAGGACGCCAAGCGGGGTAAAGCCTTCTCCAGGATCATAAAGGAAGTAACAGTAGCTGCCCGTATAGGTGGTGGAGATCTTTCATCCAACCCGAGACTTAGGACTGCAATAGCGGCCGCAAAGGCAGAAAATATGCCCAAGGACAATATAGAGCGGGCAATAAAGAAGGGCATCGGCGAACTTGATGGGGCAAATTATGAGGAAGTCACATATGAGGGGTATGGTCCGGGAGGAGTAGCAATACTGGTAGAAACCATTTCAGACAACCGCCAGCGCACCGTAGCGGATGTGCGGCATATCTTTACTAAGAGGGGCGGCAGCCTTGGAGAACCGGGAAGTGTGGCCTGGATATTCGAGAAAAAAGGACTCATACTGGTTGAGAAAGACAAGGCCGATGAAGAATCCCTTATGACTATAGCACTTGAAGCAAATGCCGAAGATATAGAAGAGCAGGAATACGGATGGGAGTTATCCACTGCCCCGGAATTCTTTGAAGACCTAAAGTCCGCTCTGGAGGCCAGCAGCATTCCTTTAGCAACCGCTGAAATTACCATGTTACCCGGTAACATGATCACTATAGAGGACGAAAAGCAGGCAGGCCAGCTCCTGATACTCATGGAGGATCTGGAAGAAAACAGCGATGTCCAGAATGTTTACGCAAACTTTGATATCCCTGATGAAATCCTTGAAAAGGTCGGCTAGGAATGCCAAACGAGGTCATTCTGGGTATTGACCCCGGATCGCGGGCCACCGGGTATGGAATTGTGTCATGTAAGGAAAACAGGCTCCATTTCGTAAATGCAGGGATTATCCGCCCGCACACGAAACTGGCCTTTTCAGAGAGGCTTGAAAGAATCTATTCAGGTCTCAAGGAAGTAATAGCCAGACATAATCCAACAGTCTCGGCAGTAGAAGGCGTTTTTCATTCAGTTAACGCAAGGGCTGCCTTGTTACTTGGTCATGCCAGGGGAGCGGTAATCCTGGCTTCAGTCCATGGAGATCTCCCTGTATTCGAGTATTCTCCCATGACGGTTAAACAGGCAGTGGTTGGATACGGCAGGGCAGAAAAGACCCAGGTGCAAAACATGGTCAGGCTACTTCTCAACTTGTCCAAAAATCCCGCTCAGGACGCTGCGGACGCACTTGCCGTGGCTATATGCCATGCCCACACTCTTCGCGCAGGCTGCTGATAACCGAACCTGCAGAAAGGAAAGACTGATGATTACCTATATCAGGGGCGAAAAACAGGGACAATGGGACCAGGGTGTTATAGTGGATGTAAACGGGGTCGGCTATGAAATTCGTATGCCGTCTTCATCTCTGGCCAATTTACCCCCGTCCGGCGATGAACTGACAGTCTTTACCCATCTTGTATGGAAGGATGACATGCTTTTACTTTACGGATTTGAAACAATGGAAGGAAGGGATATGTTCAGGCTGTTGCTGGAGGTGTCAGGTGTAGGCCCCAGAATGGCATTAAATATCCTGTCAATGATCTCTGCTGAAGAACTCTTGCAGATACTGGCCGGGGAAGAGAAGAAAAGACTCCGGGCCATCCAGGGTATAGGCGAAAAGACCGCAGCTAGGATTTGTATTGATCTAAAGAAAAAGGCCCAGGCCATATTAACAAAGAGACGCTGGGACAGGGAGTCATCTCCGCATATTGAGCAATCAGACAGGGGAGACCTTTGGGATGACGCACTTTCAGCACTCACCCATCTTGGTTATGGTTCCTCTGAAACCAGGGCGGCCCTCGCCAGGGCTTTTGCCTCTGCAAAAGAAAGTGCGGGAATTGAAGATCTGGTGAAAAAAGCCTTGCAAAGTCTGGCAAAAACTCGAACAAAACAGTTATGACAGCGAAAGATATCACAAACAGATCGGACGTCACGAATATGAGCCCTGAACCCTTGCAGGAAGACAAATCTTTCGAGCCAGGAATAAGACCGAAGTCTCTTTTTGAGTATATAGGTCAGCAGGAGGTCAAGGCCAGCCTCGATGTCTTTATTACCGCAGCAAGGAAAAGAGGCGAGGCCCTTGACCATGTATTGATTCACGGGCAGCCCGGCCTGGGCAAAACCACTCTTGCCCACATAATTGCCGCAGAACTCGGAGTGAGCTTCAGATCTACTTCCGGTCCTGTAATAGAAAGGCCGGGAGACCTTGCCGCCATACTGACTAATTTACAGCAGGGAGACGTACTTTTCATTGATGAAGTTCATCGCCTGAGTCCTGTAGTGGAAGAAATACTTTACCCTGCAATGGAAGATTTTCATCTTGATCTGATAATCGGTCAGGGTCCCAGTGCGAGGACGATCAAGATCGAGATTCCGCGTTTTACCCTGGTCGGGGCAACGACAAGGGCCGGACTGCTCTCACCGCCCCTCAGGGATCGTTTCGGCGTAGTACTCAGAGTAGACTTTTATCAGGATGAAGAGTTATGCGAAATTGTTCACCGGTCTGCCAGGCTCATGGTTATTGAAATTGATCAGCAAGGTGCCCTTGAAATCGCAAAGAGGTCACGAGGAACTCCCAGAATAGCAAACAGGCTCTTAAGGAGGGTCCGTGACTATGCAGAAGTCATGGCCAGCGGAAGCATATCCAGTCAGATAGCGGACAAGGCACTGCGCCTGCTGGAAGTCGACCACCAGGGTCTTGACCGAATGGACCGTGAAATTCTAGCCGCCATCATAGACAGGTTCAGGGGCGGTCCGGTCGGGCTCGACACGCTTGCCACATCCGTAGGAGAAGAAAAGGGCACACTGGAAGATGTCTATGAGCCCTTTTTAATACAAAGAGGCTACTTGCACAGGACCTCCAGAGGCAGGGTTGCAACAGACCTTGCCTATGAGCATTTAGATCGTAAGAGAAGGTGAGAGAAAAACCGTTTGAAGGTTCAGAGGTTCAGAGGTTCAGGGGTTCGGAGGTTCAGGGTTCAACGGGTCAAGAAAAAGATGAACATCTTTTAATATAACCTTTGAAGGCCTACAAAAATTGATTACTTAGTAATAACTTAAATTTACAATAAATTACGAAAGGTTACGATTTCAATGACTGCCATTGTACCACTGAATCCGGAGAAACTCCGTCTCAACATAGATCCTCAAAATCTGGGATTTCAAAAACTCAGCCAGCTCGAGACAGAGGAAAGGCCTTTAGTGGCACAGGAGAGAGCTATCCAGGCCCTTACTTTTGGCCTGCGAATGGGAAATCCCGGTTTTAATATATATGTTGCCGGAATCAATGAAACAGGGCTTTCTGAACTGGCCCGGTCTTATGTAGAGGAAGTAGCCGAAGATACACACCCCCAGCCGCACGACTGCTGTTACGTCCATAACTTCCGTAATCCGGACCGGCCTTCCGGAGTGGAGCTTCAGAAGGGTAAAGGACGGGAATTCAAAAAGGATATGGCGGAACTGCTGGATGAACTGAAGATGCAAATACCTAAAGTCTTTGAATCCGAACCGTATATATCCCAAAAGGAAGAGGTAATACAGGCATTCAATAAAGACCGGAAAGATGTATTCCAGGAATTGAATGAAAAGGTGCGGAAAAACGGCTTTCTGCTGCAGTCAGATCAGTCGGCGATGATGGTAGTTCCGGCAAAGGAAGACGGTACCGCCCTGACACCTGAGGATCTGTCAAAGTTGTCCGAGGAGGAACGTAAAGGCATCAAGAGCAAGAGTGAAGAACTCCATAAGGAAATGGGGGATGCCATGAGGCGCATTCAACATTCCGAACAGTCAGTGCGCCGAAGGCTGAAAGATCTGGACCGGGAGTTTGTCAGCCAGACAGTCGATGCCTTGCTGGAACCACTTAAAAAAAAATATGAATCCATCAAAATACTCCAGGGCTACTTTGCTGATATAAGAGAAGACGTCGTCCAGCATATAGATGACTTTCGCCCTAAAAATGAGGCCACTCCGCCCCTGCCTTTTGCTTTTCCGGGAGCTGATCCATCCTTTACCCGGTACGAAGTGAACATACTGGTGGATAATTCGGAGACCAGGGGTGCCCCTGTTGTTACAGAAAGCAACCCCAGCTATACGAACCTGTTCGGTGTTGTTGAGCGCAAGGCCCAGTTCGGTGCCCTTCTTACGGATTTTACCATGATCAAGTCAGGCGCAATTCACCGCGCAAATGGCGGTTATCTGCTTATAAAGGCCCTTGATCTTTTAAAATGGCCCTTTTCATATGAAGCCCTGAAAAGGGCGTTAAGAAATAGAAAAATTGAGATAGAAGACCCGGGGGAACAATTCGGATTATTCACAACCAAGACGATAAAACCCGAACCGATCCCTTTGCGCATAAAGATAGTACTTATGGGAAATCCGTTCATTTATCAAATTCTTTATAACTACGACGAAGACTTCAAAGAGCTTTTCAAGGTCAAGGCCCACCTTGACGTCGACGTCGAAAGGAACGAAGAGAGACTGAAGCAATTCATGCACTCAACCAAGGCCCTTATAGAACGGGAAAATCTAAGGGATGTGCACATGAGCGGCGTGGCAAGTCTTATAGAATTCAGCTCCGAGCTGGCAGGATCGCAGGAAAAGCTCAGTCTGAAAATATCGGATATTGCAGACCTGCTGAGAGAGGCGGATTTCTGGGCGAGATTCGATAACAGCGAACTTATCGAGGCCAGGCATATTCAAAAAACAATTGATGAAAAGGCCTATAGGTGCGGCCTTTATGAAGATCATCTGCATGAAATGCTCAAAAAGGATATCCTCAAGGTTTCGACGACCGGCAGGGTCGTGGGCCAGGTAAACGGGCTTTCCATCTATGACCTCGGAGACTATGTGTTCGGCAGACCATCAAGAATCACTGTAAATATAGCTCTCGGCAAAGAGGGTGTGGTAAATCTGGAAAGAGAGGCCGATCTCAGCGGCAGTATTCATACCAAAGGTGTGATGATACTGGCCGGATATCTGAAGGCCCGTTTTGCTGCGGACCGTCCGTTAAGCCTCAGCGCCTCCATATGCTTTGAGCAGAGCTATGGCATGGTCGATGGAGATTCCGCCTCCGGTGCAGAACTGTTCGCCCTGTTGTCAGCGCTCTCTGATGTACCGGTTGACCAGGGGGTTGCCGTAACCGGTGCCGTCAGCCAGAAGGGAGAAATACTGCCGGTAGGGGGCGTCACCAGAAAAATCGAGGGTTTCTTTGACATCTGCGAGGCGAGGGAATTGACCGGAGAGCAGGGAGTAATAATCCCTGAAGCCAATGTCAAAGACCTGATGCTCAAACCGAAGGTGATAGAAGCGGTAAAGCAGGGCAGGTTCAAGATCTGGGCCATATCCAGGGTGGAAGAAGGCATGGAGATATTGACGGGCCAACCCGCAGGGGTACGCGGCCCTGATGGACGCTATTCGAAAGATTCTATATTTGCAAAGGTAAATGACCGGCTCACAAAACTTGCTGAAGAGGCCAGGCTCTACATGCAGAAACAAGGGAAAGGACAGGAAGAGGAATAGCATGAAAAATCAAGGGAGAAAAAAATGAAACTCAATATAATCGATTCCCAGGATAAATTGCCCACAAAAAAGGGATATGCCATCTCCTTAATCATCAAAAAATTAAAAGGCTATAAAGATGTGGAAGTGCACCTTTTTCTGCCGGAATGGGATGACAAGGAGGCCCTTTCATACGATTGGTCGAAACTCCTGGGAGACCCGATAGACAGGAATGCCCCCGCCGATCCCACAGGCAGCCGAAAAGTGCTTATGGAATCATTCACGCTTGAGGAAAGGGACATCGTATTGGACTACATGAAGAAACGGTATGTCTCCAGGCTGTCCGCAATCAATTCGAGGCCGTTGGACCTTCCCATTCCCATGGGGCTCATCCCCCTGTGTGAAATCCCGGAAGATGATGACATCGGCTGCATCCGCTTTGAAGAGATCCCCAACTATAACCTCCCCTTTCCCGTACACGGCCTTTACATTCTGAGCCAGCATGAGCCCATAGAGGAAAACATATAGTTTCCGTTTCTCAGCCTGGTGGAAAATCCCAAACACCCCTCTCTGAGGATAAAAAACTTAAGGGGCACCGAGGTATTCCAACTTAAGTGATTTCAGCTTGCTGCGAATGATTTCGAAATGGATCACGTTTTCTGTATAAAGAGTCGCCCCGATAGATAGGGCCGCAAGGGCAATCTGGACGTGATTCACAAAGTCGGATTTCTTGCAAAGCTCCCTGTATTTGGGAGCAAGATCGGAAAAGAATTGCCCTGCTATAATGTAGTGTTGTGAGTTTAAGACGACGATTCTATCTGCGCTTTCGTAAGGTCTCTGCAACTGGGAAAGAAGCCTTTCGGCTTTTTTTGTTCTGGCCCCGGCCCAGAGCTCCATGAGTACTATGGCCGAGACATACTTTACAGTCCCAACCCGCACAAGTTCAGAAGCGTGGGAGCGGTTTCGGATAAATGAGATGTAGATGTTCGTATCGAACATGACCTTCATTTGAAGACCTCGTTTATCACATCACCTTTCCCCCCTACCAGCTCATGGGCCTTGATGATATCATCGTCGATGACCGCCATCTCCAAGGCTTTGTTGACCGCCTCCTTTTCCGTCCTTACCTCAAAAATCATGCGCGCCCTATCAATGTAATCCTGGTCCAATTCAATAGTCTTCTTAACCATCCTGGGCATTTTATTTGCCTCCTTAGCCATAATTTTAAACATATTATATGGTTTCCCGCTGGGAGATCAAGCCAATTTTTTTATGATCCTTCAATCCCTTTAATCCTCTCCCCCTTGTTCAATCAGCAGTTGAATCCGTGGAATCAGTGTCAAAAATCATACTTCGCCGGGAAGATTCAGAGTGTCAATTTTTGTCAACTAATGACTTTTTTTGGCAATAACTGGTAAGACAAATTGCATCCACAATCCCGGAAAAATCTCGATCTCCTTGTATTTACTCATATTTATCAGACCATAACCATGTGGCATTCACCTTGCAGTAATGGCATTACAAAGTCAGTGATAAGAAATGAAATTAGAAACTGGAAATTAGAAATCAGGTAACGAATCCGCAACTCTTTGTTTTTCCCAATTTCAAATTTCCAATTTCAATTCAAAATAAATCAATACAGGAGGTAAAATTATATTTATCACGCCGGGCAAAGTTACCGATAAATGATTTGAAGATCAAACAACATTGAATATCAAACAAATTTAATTTTTATCACAGGAGGTCTATCATGCTTGGATTTTTAAACAAAATGAGAAAAGTAGGACACAAAGGCTTTACCCTGGTTGAGCTGATGATTGTCGTGGCGATCATCGGGATACTGGCGGCGATTGCCATTCCGCAGTTTGCCAAATATCGTTCAAGGGCCCAGAATTCCGCTGCTGTAAGTGATATGCGGAATATTAGGACAGATCTTGAAGGATATTATGCCGAATGGATGCACTATCCCTATTAAGCTCAAACCAACTTAATCCTTAGGAGGACTTATTATGAAAAAAATAATTACAGCTGTTACATTAGGCCTTATTCTGGGCCTTTCCGTTTCCTCTTTCGCGGCCAGTGGTACTAATGGAAGCGTTGATGATGGTGCTGGTGATGTTCTTACCATCGCAGACACAAACGGCGGGGGTAGCGATTTTACTTTTACACCGTCTCCCAATTGCCTTATCGGATATAATATTGATACTGACGGCAGCGATTATGCGATCAATACCTTGAATAATGTAACCACCCCGGAGAACGGCATGGAATATGGCACTGCTTCAGATTGCACCGGGTATTATCAGCGGCAGAGAACAGATACTTTTGCCGCGCCAACGGCTATTGATAGTGAGACCGCATTTTCGGGCTGGTATCCTGTGGGCGGCGGCAACGAAGGCAGTTAATATCACTGTTCAAAAGGTCACTGTCTGAAAGGTTCGGTACTATATTTAGCGTATCGGTCATAATGTTCTGACTACAAAAGACCCCTAGAGGGGTCTTTTGTTTTTTGTTATGTGTGCCGATAAAAGACACATGACTGCTGCTTTTACAGGTAATAGTAATAAAGGGTTCATGCATCTCGACATTCAAAGTGTCGCAAAGACCTTTATTACCAGCTTTACCCGAAAGAAGATTCAGGCAGTCCAGGACTTTTCCCTCTCTATTGACCCGGGTGAAATTTTCGGCATCGTAGGCCCGAACGGCGCGGGTAAAAGCACCGTGCTCAAGATGCTGATGGGCTTCATACGTCCGGATAAGGGAAAAATCTCCCTGTTGGGCAAGCAACCAGGCGATCCCGAATCACGCGAACACTGTGGTTATCTTCCGGAAAATCCCTATTTTTATGACCACCTTTCCGCATTCGAACTTTTGCAATTCAGCGCTCGGGCTTCCGACATGCCGCCGCACAATATAAACCCACGAATAGACCAGCTTCTTAAACTTACCGGGCTGGACTCAGCAAAAAACCGGAGACTGCGCTCTTATTCCAAAGGCATGATTCAGCGTGCAGGCATCTGTTTCGCCCTGGTGCATGATCCAAATATCGTGGTCCTGGATGAGCCCATGTCCGGGCTGGATCCACTGGGACAGCAAATGGTGGTGGATATAATCCTGGATCTGAAGAAAAGGGGAAAGACAGTCCTTTTCTGCTCTCATATCCTGAGTGATGTAGAGCGCATATGCGACCGGACGGGCATCATGGTACATGGCAGACTACGCAAAATACTTCAAAAGAACGAACTGCTGGATCAGGGAAACAGCGTCCGTATCGTTGCTGATGCCCTTACACCTGAGCTGGAGAGGAGATGCCGTGAATTCGGATGGTCCGTCCTGACGAAAAGCACACATGTCACCATCACGTGTCCCAGGGAACATTTATCTGATGCATTGACCCTTTGCGGGGAAGAAAAGGTAAGAATCATCACTGTGGATAACACGGTCAATACACTCGAACAGATCTTTCTTCAGACCGTTAAGGAGACCGAACCATGAACAGACGTATATGGTCCCTGGCTGTAATCACTTTCAAAGAAGGAATCCGGGACCGAACGCTTTATGGAATCGGCCTGTTTGCACTGATGATTATGGGCCTTTCCCTTGTTGTCACCGGATTTTTCCTGCGCGAATTGCACAAGGTGACTGTAGATATCAATATCTCTGCCATCACGTTCGGGGGTCTCCTGATAATTTTTTCCCTCTCCGTAAATCTCATGTCAAAAGACCTGGACAAACGGACTATATACAGCGTCCTGTCAAAACCCTTTTCCCGGGCGCAGTACCTGATAGGCAAATTTATCGGGCTGGTGCTTCTGAGCCTGACTGCTTTATGCATGTTGACGCTTGTAAGCACGTTGACCATATGGGCGGTGAAGTCACAGTACCCTGTTTATTTTAAAGAGTTTGTATGGCTCTCGGTCTTTCAGGCAGTATTTGCTGAATTTTTGATGTTTATGGTCCTGAATGCCGTTGTAATCTTTTTCAGCACCGTCACTACAAGCTCCTTTCTCACACTGCTCTTCACCATATCCACATATATTGTCGGCCAGACCGTTGAAGAGGTGGTTCAGTTCATTCAAAGCCAGGCACAGGAAATCCAGCTCACAACGGCAGTGAAGACGGTTATCGAAATGACCCAGTACATTGTGCCCAACCTGTCCGTATACGACCTGAAGATCAGAGCGGCTCACGGACTCTCCATTCCATTTTCCTATCTTTTGAGCATCACTGGTTACAGCCTTATATACAGCGCGGTCCTGATCCTCTTGGCATCGATTATATTCAGCAGAAGGGAACTGACTTGACTGTAAACCGTTTATTACCTGTGAGCCTGATTGCCGCCCTTTTGCTTTACGGCGCGGCCTGGCAACACCTTCAGCATGAACGGCATGTCTTTCTTCAGGAAAACTATATGGATTATACCCTGCCGTCCAGGTTTACAGGTCCGGCAGCCATGGAATTCAAAGGGATAGTCTCTGATTTTCTCTTTCTGAAGGTGATCACATTTCTGGGCGAAAGGATAGGTAAACAAGAAGAGTTCAACGATCAGCACTTCCAATATCTGGAAGAATCGGTAAACACCATTACCGATCTGGATCCATATTTCTGGGACGCATATCTCTTTGCAGACATGATTTTCACATGGGACCTGAAAGAATACGAAGCTGCCAACAAGCTGCTCCTTAAGGCAAGACAATATCGGACCAATGACTACCGGGTGCCTTATTACCTGGGATTCAATTATTTCTTTTTTTTAAAGGACAATATCAACGGGTCCAAATACCTGATGGAGGCATCTAAACTACCCGCCAGTCCTTATTACCTGGCCTCCCTGGCAGCGCGTCTTTCTGTTTACGCCCTTGAGCATCGAATCGGCATAATATTTCTGAAAGAAATGATTATGGATACGGAAAACGAACAGATTAAAAGCGAGTTCATACTGAGAATAAAGGCACTGGAAATCATGGACCAGTTGGAAAAAAAGGTAAGAGAATATAAGAAAACATATCGGAAATTGCCTTCCTCCCTTGCGGAACTGGTCACTGCCGGGCTAATCGACAAAATTCCGAATGATCCCTACGGCGGACAATTTATTATGATGGAAAACGGCAGAGTCTATACGACCAGTAAAATGCTGCGCAAGAAATAGTCTGATTACAGTAAAATCATGCACATCGCCTGTCATGATTTCCTTTATCAGGTTTTTACCTCTTCGTGGTAATCATCATCGGCGTTAATGGACCACACGTCGTGATTTGCGCCGAGTATATTTTCCACGGCGAATAATGCTGTAAGTATGGAATGATCCATGTTGTTGTACTTGAAAAGGCCATAGCGGCCGCATAACTGCAGATTGTTAAAACCGGTTAAATAATTCCTTATGGTCTTCAAATGACCCTGATATGCCTCATCATAAACCGGGTAACACTTCTTCATTCTTACCACAAAACCGTCAAATACCGTATTGGGGTCAACTAATCCTAAACTTCCTATTTCAGTCTTTCCCAGAGCCAGCAATTCGTCGTCCGGCATTAACCAGAAATCATCACCCTCCCAGCAGAAATATTCAAGACCCATAGAGGAATGATTCACGTCAGGAACCATATATGGACTCCAGTTGGCGAAACACTGGA
>JAGYNZ010000013.1 GCA_018399745.1 Deltaproteobacteria bacterium
GTCCAACAAAAATCCCTATGGCGACACCTCGCGCGAGAACGAATGGATCTCCTCTCAGCCTCAATAAACGAAGCCACTGATATCTCATTGTCCTCCCGGGACTGATCCCTTTTTCGTCTTTCCCTGAACTGAGACTGTTTCTTTTCTTGTTAGCAGGGGCAAGTTCCCCCATATTAATTTCCTTATTTATTTCCTTTAAATAATATCCATCTTAAATATCAGGAAATGGAAGCCTTGAGTAGACATCAGCATCTTTCTTCAGCAAAATCCCGGCCTTTATCTGATGATAACCAGCCAAGGCAACCATTGCGGCATTATCCGTGCACAGTTCAGGGTATGGGAAATAGGCCTTACAGCCAAGCCTTCTTGTCTCCTCGGCCATTCTGGCTCGAAGTCTGGAGTTGGTCGCAACCCCTCCTGTAACTGCTATACTGCGTATATCATAGTTTTTTGCAGCAAATAAGGTCTTTTCCACAAGCACGTCAACAACTGCCTCTTGAAACGAGGCACAGATATCCTCAACAGGTAGCGGGCCTTGACCGGCCAATTTCCTTACCGAGGTCAAAACAGCGGTCTTAAGACCACTGAAGCTGAAATCAAGAGGCGTTTGGGGGAGTTTTGCCCTTGGATAAGAAAAGGCACATGGATCTCCTCCTTCAGCAAGTTCACTGATTATAGGGCCCCCTGGATATTCAAGACCGAGCATCTTGGCCACTTTATCAAAGGCCTCACCTGCCGCATCGTCTCTGGTCTGGCCCAGGAGATCTGCTGAAAGGAAGCTGTTCACAGCATAGAGGTTTGTGTGGCCACCGGACACCACAAGACCTAGAAAGGGAAATGAGGGAACGTCCTCGCACAGGAAAACGGAAGAGAGATGTGCATGAAGGTGATTTACGCCTGTCAGGGGAATATCACAGGCCATTGCCATGGCCTTGGCAAAGGACAGTCCGACAACCAAAGAGCCCACCAGTCCGGGACCCTGGGTAACCGCTATGGCATCTATTGCTGACCTGTCTGTTTTTGCGTCCAGAAGTGCCTTTTCCACAATCCTTACTATGTCTTCAAGATGGTGTCTTGAAGCCAATTCAGGAACGACTCCCCAGTATTCCTTGTGGATATGCACCTGAGATGCCACCACATTGCTCATCAACTGCCGGCCATCCCTCAGGACCGCGGCTGCGGTTTCATCGCAGGATGTCTCTATGGCAAGAAGATTTCTAGAATTTAATTTGCATTTAGTCATAAATAATCTTAAACATTAAGTAGCCTTATTGAACTTGACAGCAAGGTAAACACTATGGTATCGCTCTTCCGTTTGTAGCCCCCGTAGCTCAGGGGATAGAGCACAGGATTCCTAATCCTGGTGTCGCATGTTCGAATCATGCCGGGGGCACCAGTATACCAGGCATTAAGAGGTCACTTGCACCCCTGCTGTTTTTTCCTGTGTATAAGTATCTGATATGCCTGTTGCAGCGCTATAAATGCCTCGTGGCCTCCTCCCTTGTCAGGATGCATCTCCTTGGCCTTGCGTCTGAACAGGAAAATAAATTCCTTCCTTCCCATGCGCGAAAATTCATTGGCGCTTATCCCCATTGCCTTAAAATGCTTTTTATCTGAGGATTTTGCAGGGGGCTGCCATACCCTTCTGTCTCCCTTCGTTCTGTATCCGGCACTGGTATAAGTAACTGGCCGCCTATACAGAATATCAAAGTACTGGATCAGATATTTTCGCAGATAAGGATGAATGCCCTTTGTCTCCCAGGGAACTGCACCTTGGTCTAAAAAAGTGGAATCCCGGTCAAGCCTGCAGATCTCTTCCAGCAGGTATTTATCTATGAGTTCAAGATCCTGAGCATCCGGAAGAAAACGTGTAAGTCTGGGGGCAAAACGCCGGGGAATATCAAATATGGCATACAGGTAATTTTTTTTCTCGGGTAGACTGAGCATAAATTCCATCTCTTCAATTACCTGTTCGATTTCGTCTCTGGATTTGTTGAGTAGTATATTAAAAAAGGGCAGTGGCTGGTTTGACAGGTCCTCTATATTGGTATGACAGAATTTTAAAAAGCACATTCTTCTCCGGTCAAAAGGATGGATGTCTCTCTGCATGACTTCAAGCTCTGCCTTGCCGTATCTGCGCCTTTTAGCCCCGCGTTTATCAAATTGTTCCATGATTCTGCGAATTTCAGGTTCCAGAAAGGGCATAAATATCTCCTCCAGCTCCTCGTCATTATAAGCAACACCCTGGGAGGAAATGGCTTCCTCCACAGCGGGGTCAATATAGAACGCCCTGTCCCCTACATAGACTATATATTTTTCAGGATCGTATCCCAGATTAAACAGGCTTTTGTTAAGCCAGGCACCTGACTCAGTCTGATAGGAATGCCTGATGAAATATTTTATGCTACTGTCTTTCTGATGCTGCCTTACTAGATACATAATGCTCACCTTGTATTATTAGATTCGAAACCTATAAACAATATAATCTTGATTAAACCTCCTTACAGTATCTATATACTATAACCTAGTGTCTTGAGAGAACATAGGTCCTGGAGTGCACTGATCTGTCTTTCGCATTTTTTTACATATGGAAAACCTGTTCATCGGAAAATTCACGGCCAGATTTCATCTCGGAGACATCCCTACCCAATTTCTTATACAGTGCCACGTCCCGTGCAAGCATGGAATATTTATGTTGGCTCCATAATTGCTGCGCGTTTTTCGGCAGTGGTATGCGGCCCTGCTCCTTATTGTGATATTTGGATTTCAGTATTTGAAACTGCTGAAAGGGCTCATCGATATATGCTTCGGGCCAGACGCCCTCGTTGTCGCGTATAACAACAGGGGACTTGTCGGTAACACCTCTCAGCGACATTTCAGCTACCAGTAGCTGGTGACGTTGTCTCAGGGCCCAGCAATAACCGATCCACCAAACAGTCTCCGGGTGGTTTGAATAGCCCTTCTTCTTGTTTACAATAATCGAAACGATTGCGTGCAGATCTCGGTTCTCACCCGGCAGACTGTGCCGATTCAGATATCCCGGATTTATATCCCACACTCGCACTATAAATACTTATAAGGGCATTCAAAATGTTATACTACCAGACTGCCATTACTACTTCAACCTACTCATTTATCTCAGTATTTTAAATAATTTATAGTTGAACGGTCAAAATTCAACTGGCTGTTTGTAACTGTATAGTCTAAAATTCATAACAACCCTATGGTATAAGAACTGGGACGGCTGTGTTATTATGGCAAATTCAAAAAATCTCATACGTATGTAACGATCGAGTAGGCAAATATGTTGCCTTTCGCATATAAAATAGAAATTCTTATACCATAGAGCTGAACGAGTTTGATTCATTGGGGGTCACCTTTGCAGTGTGCCCGGACTGGCTTGTTCAAGAGACCAGGGGTTTTAATATGAAATTCCGGCCGTGTATTGATCTCCATAAAGGCAAAGTCAAGCAGATTGTAGGATCTACACTTAGTGATGACAATCCAGAGGCCCTCAGGGAAAATTATGTAGCTGACAAGCCCTCATCTTATTATGCACGACTTTTCCGAAACGACGGCCTCACCGGTGGGCACATGATTATGCTGGGGCCGGGGAATGAGACCGCGGCCACAGAAGGCCTTTCTGCATGGCCGAATGGCCTGCAGATAGGCGGCGGGATCACTTCGTACAGCGCTGGATACTGGCTGGATAAGGGGGCGGCGGCCATTATTGTGACTTCATATGTCTTTAGGAACGGCACAATAGATGAAGAACGGCTTAAGAAACTTGTTGGATTTGCAGGTAAGAATCGGCTTGTTCTGGACCTGAGCTGCAGGAAAAAGGATAAGGACTATTATATTGTCACTGACAGGTGGCAACGATTTACCGATGTAACCATTTCTCCGAAAACCCTTGATTATTTCTCAAAGTACTGCTTTGAGTTTTTGATTCATGCGGCAGACGTGGAGGGAAAATGCAGGGGGATAGAGGAGGATCTTGTAAGGCTTTTGGGGCAGTGGACTCCCGTCCCTGCCACTTATGCCGGAGGTGCCCGTTCCATAAAAGATCTTTACCTGGTGAAGGAACTGGGTCAGGACAGGTTGGATCTCACCATCGGAAGCGCGCTGGATATCTTTGGAGGTGACGGGGTTACCTATGACGAAGTGGTGGCTTTTAACAGGAGAGCAGCTTGAAAAAATTCATATTTTGTCCAATGGCTCAGGAAAAAAGGTCCCAGGCAATTGCTGCGAGAGAACACACAAAAATGACCAGATAATTCCATCTTTCTTTTGATGAATGGATGCTCGATACCAGATAATGCAATGCGTGGAAATCTTCAGAACATAATTGGCACTTTTGTTGAAGTTTATTTATAAGGCCCAGTTCTGTTATTAGTCTGCGTCTTCTATGAGTTATGTAGGACCTGAAAAGGAAAAAGACCATGTTTCCGCACACCCCTATGTACCAGAAGACCCTGACAAGTTCAGGCTGATATGCCTTGGCAATGAGGATCAGACGAAGTGAGATGGCTCCCGTCAGCCCTATCCCGAATGCCAGCCAGGTTACCCATTCCGGATAAGATGTGGGTACCTTGGATAAGCCGTTATTTGTATAATGAGAATTATCTGCGTTGCTGGACCTTAATGTATCCATGAAAAGCTACTCTAATGATTTTAAGGGGCAAGGACAACTGAATACCCATATTAGACCCGAATACCCGTGTGCAGATCCCGGTGAGTTACAACACTGGGTGGAGTACCTTTCACTTGAAATTGGTCCTCGTCCCTGTTCTTCGCCAAAGCTTCTTAGAAAAGTAGCCGACCGTCTTTCGGGCAGTTTTAAAGGCTTGGGCTATAATGTGGATGAGCAGCTTTATTACTACAAAGGGGAAACATACTGCAATATATGCGCCTCCCCCAAAACAGAAAAGATCAAACAGGACTCTGTGCCATTGCTTGTGGTTGGAGCCCATTATGATACGGTATCATGTTCTCCGGGAGCGGATGACAATGCAAGTGGAATAGCCGGTATCATGGAATTGGCCCGATTGATCTCGAGAGATCCACCACCTGGCATAAGGCTGGTTGCCTTTGCCCTTGAGGAACCACCTGTCTTCAGAACACGATATATGGGGAGTTTTGTTTACGCCCGCGGCCTTAAGCGTAGCAAGGCATCCCTTAGAGGCATGATATGTCTCGATATGATAGGATATTTCAGTGATCGTCCTAAAAGCCAATCGTTCCCCCTTTTTTTCATGGATCGATTTTATCCAAATATCGGAAATTTTATCGCCCTTGTCGGGAATACGAAGTCTGCAAAATGGACCAAGGAGGTGAAGGATGCCTTTATCCGGGGTACTGACCTGCCGACAGAGAGCTTGAACGCCCCGACGATAGTTGTGGGCATAGATTTTTCAGATCACCGGTCATTTAATCGATTCGGTTACCCCGCTCTCTTGGTTACAGATACAGCCTTCTATCGCAACCGCAACTATCATCGCCCATCTGATATGCCTAAGACCCTGGATTATCAAAGGGCGGCCAAGGTGGTAGACGGCCTGGCCTGTGCGGTCAGGACTTTGGCATAATGGCAAACATCTGTCCGTATGCATGGTCGCCAGTTCGAAACTCAGGGCATTTGTCCCAATCGGAGCAATAGAGTATTGAATAGAGTATAAAAAATGATGGGTAGGGAGGTTTTGAGTGAGCTTTGACGTAATAATCGTCAATTACAATTGCTACGAGGCACTAAGCAGCTGCCTGTCAGGACTTGAGAAATGGGAGCCGGCAAAGATTAATACCATCTATGTGGTAGACAACAGTCGAAAGCCTGTCTCTCATGACATGGTAAGGCGATTTCCTAAAGTTATATGGCTGGCAAATAGTAAAAATGTTGGTTTTGCCGCCGCGGTCAACCATGCACTGGCCAAGGCAACTGCACCATATGTGTGTCTTTTGAACCCGGATGCCGTAATATCCGGACCTTTATGGGGACCTCTTGAGGAATGGCTGAAAAAGAATGCGCAAGTGGGCATTGTAGGCCCAAAAATATTAGATGCTGACGGCTCTGTCCAGGGCTCCGCCAGAGCCTTTCCCTCCCTTTCCACAGCCTTTTTCGGAAGGACTTCTCTGATTTCACGTCTCTGGCCAGATAATCATTTTACCAGAAAAAATATTCTGTCAGCTCCATCTCTGAGCAAACCCATAAGTGTGGATTGGGTCTCCGGGGCATGCATGATAGTGAAGCGTTCCGCAGTGAAAGATGTCGGAACCATGGATCAGAGATTCTTTTTGTATTGGGAAGACTGTGACTGGTGTATAAGATTTAGATGTGCAGGATGGAAGGTGATCTATCATCCAGAAATCGGGCCCGTTATCCACCACGCAGGACAGGCCAGCAAGAATGCCAGGTGGCTGGCTCTTTATCACTTTCACAGGAGCGCGGTTCTTCTCTATTGGAAATATGATCGTACACCAGCAAGGATCGGCTCTCTTATAGCCTTGGCAGGAGCAACATTAAGATTTGCCGCAATGGGACTAAAGTTGGCATTAAGTTGAATTATCCTCACCTGTCATCAAAAACGGGGTCGGGGTCTTTTCCAAACCACCTGGCGAGCAGTATTCCAGCCTCGTAAACACCTAATAGCGGCAGAAAAATAAGTATTTGTGAAAACACATCTGTTGGTACAAGCAGCGCGGCCAATATGTATAGAGCTATGTAACTGGCCTTTCTGTGTTTTGAAAAATATTCCTTGGAAACAATACCATGGCGGTCGGCCAGTGCCATAATGAATGGAATTTCGAAAACCAGACCAAAAGTAAAGATGGCCTTGAGGGAAAAAATCAAATAGTTTTGTAGCCGTGGCATTGCCTCCAGGCCCTGGTTTGCAAAACCTAAAGAAATGGAAAATGCAACGGGCATTATGATCCAGTAACTAAAAAGACCTCCTGAGACAAACAGGCATATACCCCAGAACATGAAGCCTTTTGTAAATTTTTTTTCTTTATCATACAGGCCCGGAGCTACAAACATCCATGCCTGATATAAGATCATCGGGGTGGAAAGAATGACAGCGCCCCAGAAGGCAACTTTGAGATAGGTCATAAAACCTTCCGTAAGCGCTGTAAATACCAGAGAACTACCATGGGGCAGGGCCTGATTAACAGGATAAAACAGTATGTCGACAAGGAAATCAGAGAGCGCATAGCAGAGTGCAAAAGCCGCTGCCATAAAGATAAAACAGTTTATCAGTCGACGCCTGAATTCCTCAAGATGTGCCTTAAAGGGAAGAGGCTCAAAAGACATCTCGTCGACCACAGTACTTAGGATAAACATAATATTTCATGGTTTTACCATTGTAATGCGCCTGATGTCTTTTGGGTCTTTTTTCACAATTCAAAACTATCTATTGTTGGTAAATATCACCTTTTCTCTTTGTCATCAGAAGACGGCGCCTTATTGCACTCTTTTCCCACCGCTTCAGTCTGAATATCAAAATTACCGGCATTAGATTCATCTCCAACTTTCCGTTCTGAAGATAAATCTCCATTAATCATATCGCCCCAACCGGATTTCGATTTCGTACCTATCCCATTTTTTAAATCCTCCTCTAGAGACTCAATATCAAGCTCACTTTTAAGTTTCTCTGAAGCCCTTTTTAATTCCCCCATTTGGCGAGCGATTTGTCTGGCAAGCTGGGGAAGTTTATCAGGCCCCAGGATTATCAGGGCCATTGCAAAAATCAGGAGCAGTTCTGGAAGTCCTATGCCAAACATTGATTATCCCTGAAGAACCTTTTGTTTCTGCTGCCGAGCAAGCAGAGTAATTCATAACTGATAGTACCGCTCCACCGCGCCAGATCTTCAGCCGTAATAATTTCCTCTCCCTGCCTTCCTAGAAGCACGACCTCCTCGCCGACATTTACTCCATCAAGCATGGAAATATCTACCATAAAGGACTTCATACAGATGTTCCCAACCGCGGGACAACGCCTACCCCTGATAAGGACTTCGGATCTGTTAGACATGGACCGCAGGTATCCGTCACCATAACCAACGGGTACGACAGCTATCCTGGAAGATCTTTTGGTATAAAAGGTATGACCGTAGCTCACCGGTGATCTTTCAACCAGTTTGTTTATTCCGATGATTTTACTGCAAAAACTCATAGCGGGTCGCAGTTCAATGCCTTTTTGACTTTGAGGACCGGGATATGAACCATAAATTGCCAGTCCCGGCCGGACGAGATCATAATGGGTAGAGGGAAAATTGATCAAACCGGCCGAATTGGCCAAATGAACGGTTGGGGGTTTCCATCCGATGTCTTTTACCTGATCTAAAACCGATGCAAATGTGTTGAGCTGGACCGTGTTAAATGGATCAAGGGGATTTTCTGCAGACGACAAATGAGAATACAGACCCTCAAAGTACAGATGTGGCCATCGACGACGTCCCTTAACGGCTTCATAGAGTTCATTCAGTGAAAACCCCATACGCCCCATACCTGTATCCACCTTTAGATGCACCCTGCAGGATTCATCCCTTGTTGAAGCAAGACTTTCAAGGGTGTCCAGAGAAGAAATATCGGTTATACCCGGAATAAGATCAAGGGCCATGACCTCTTTTTCTGTTCCTGGAGGCAATCCAGACAAGAACAGGATTGGGGCGGTTATCTTTCCTTCCCTCAAAGAAATCGCCTCTTCGATGTCTGATATACCAAATCCCCATACACCGGCTGATTCGAGTACTCGGCTGACTTCTAATAATCCGTGGCCATAGGCATCTGATTTTATCACTGCCATTATACGAGCCCCTGTGATTTTCAAGAGTTCGCTGAGGACAGTGAAATTATGACTTAGAGCCGTGAGGTCTATTTCGATTCGGTTGAGATCTTTATAAGACATGGGTGTCTTCCAGGTTTACCTTAATAAAGACAAAACTTGTAAAATAGTTTAAGCTGAACGTTGTTTATACTGTAAAAATTGATTTTGTTCAAAATATCTTGTGCTTAAATTGCGCGATTTTTAAATGGGTTTTTGTAGACACTAGCTGGAATAAAAACGGGAATACCATTTAGTAAAGGAGCCATAATGCATCTGCGAACAACTACCATTTCGGATGCCTGGTACCAAATACTGTACAATTTAGAATCTGAGGCCTACCGACAAGATATCGAAAGGGGATCCTTTGAAAAAGAGAATTACAGGCTTCAGATTCCCTGGCTGTCTCTGGAAATCATGCATCCTCTTAAGGACATGATCCCAATTATTCCTCCGGGATGCTCAGCGCCTCCACCGAATACCATGGAATATGTGAAAGAATATTTTATTGATTACCTGTTGGGAGGAAAACTGCCGGGAAAGAATGAGACCTATACTTATGCATCGCGGATAAACATTCAACTATCGAAGGCCATACAGATGCTCAAAGATACTCCAAATACAAATCAGTCTTCCATCATTGTCGGACGACCAGAGGACTTAGATCTCCAGGATCCAGCCTGTCTTAGAGCGATAGATTTGAAAGTTCACGACGGCCGACTCGATATTGCAACCTTTTGGCGCAGTTGGGATATTTGGGCTGGTTTGCCCACCAATTTAGGGGGTTTGGCACTATTAATGGAATATATCTCCGAGGAAATAGGATTTGGGGTGGGAATTCTACGGGCCGCAAGCCAGGGAGCCCATATTTATGAATATCAAATCCCTTTTGTAAAGGCTCGATTAGGACAGGAGTAAAGTCTTTAAGCCTCCCTCCAGATTTACCTGCTCGATGCATACGGTCGGCTGATATCTGTGAATCTGTTAATGCTTATACAGGACCTTATGTTGTTCGATTGCAATTTCATAAAAATCGGCACCTGTTACATCATTGATCACAATGGCAGGAAAGTCCTTAACTTGCATTCGATACATGGCCTCTGGACCCAATTCGGGAAATGCGATCAGCTTACAGGACTCTATGCAATTCGCCAGATAGGCTCCTGCGCCCCCAATTGTCGCAAAATACACCGCCCCATATTTTTTCAAAGATACCCTCACTTCCGGTGAGCGTTTCCCCTTTCCCATCGTGGCGAGCACGCCCTCAGCCAGTATACAGGGCATATAGGCATCCATTCGATAACTGGTAGTGGGTCCTGCAG
Source organism: Deltaproteobacteria bacterium (assembly GCA_018399745.1). GTDB lineage: Bacteria > Desulfobacterota > Dissulfuribacteria > Dissulfuribacterales > UBA3076 > UBA3076. Next base: position 10,142 of record JAGYNZ010000013.1, read on the forward strand.
AACCTGCGGGTCTTCCCGGCGGTGCCGGAGTAGGACCTACATAGTATATTAATTGCCCTTTAAGATCTATAGGCAGGGGATAACCACTGTCCACCATCTCCACCAAACGACGATGAGTCTGATCCCGGCCGGTATACATAACACCGTTAAGCAATACCCGATCACCTGCCCGAAGATCTGCCACAACCGATTCCGAGAGCGGCAGATTTATGTGAAAGGCGCTGTCTTTGAAGGTCTCAAGATGCGGGACATCATTGCCAAAAGACGAGCGGGGCCTGATTGTCCGCCAGGAGCCATCCGTCCATATTGCCATGCAATGCCGGGCGGCATGACATTGGATATTTATTGCTAATGGAAGGCTTGCTATATGACAGGGATATACCTCTATGGCCACACCAAGAGAGGTAACAGATCCCCCAAGCCCCAGGGGACCAATTCCCAGATCATTTATTTGAACTAAGATCCGGTCTTCCAGCTCTGCCAAGTCATACCTTGAATTCTTTGAGCCCACAGGTCTCAACAAGGCCTTTTTGGCAAGCAACGCCGCCTTTTCCATGGTGCCGCCTATACCTATGCCTATTATCCCGGGAGGACAAGAATTCGGACCAGCCTTTCGTACCTGATCCACTACCGCTCTTACAATGCCGTCTTCGCCCGCAGAAGGTGGGAGCATCACTACAGTACTCATGTTTTCGCTTCCACAGCCCTTTGGTAATACGGAAATTTTCAGACTGTCTCCAGCTACCTGCTCGACATGGACGACTGCCGGGGCGTTATCCCCTGTGTTTTTTCTCGTAACAGGATCGCAAACAGAGCATCTCAGCCAGCCTTCTGCTGTACCTAAAGCAACGCCTTCATTTATTGCCTTAACCAGATCACCCTCAATATTAATCGCCTGACCTATTTGCACAAACACAACGTCAATACCTGTATCCTGACATATGGGAAGACCCGTGTGCCTGGAAATACATGCATTTTCCACTATAATGTCAAGCATTTGCTTGCCGGTCTGCGACTCCTCCCTATCCCTTGCAGCCAAAAGAGCTGTCTCAACGTCATGGGGAAGTTCACGGCTTGCGGTCTGTATCAGTCTGCTTACTATCGAAGTGATTTCTCGTTCTGTTAAATTCATTGTCTTCATCTGACAACCAGAGACCCGGAAGTACTGGATTTAAATTGCTTAAGTGATCAAGATATTTGACACAATGGATTTCTGCCACGCAACACATAATGCCCCCAGATCAGAAAGGACTCATTGCTCGCAGCTACTCCGTATCCAGAGACATTCACTTTGAAACAGTGTATTGCCTCTAATCAGGAGTCTCGGAGGACTCAAAATTTCTGACACTTCTATCTCTTTATAACTTTGTATCTAACCCTTGTTGGGCGACGAAAATCCAGCCAATCTCAAGGCCTTGTCCACCACTTCCAGGGGATCGTGTCCAAGCACTCTAATGATCGGCTCTTTTCCCATATCGCCGGCATCATGTATGATATCAGGTACTTCACCCACACTTTCAATGGCCCGCTTTACGCCCCATACCAGAGTAGAGCCTTCTCTGAATTTTACCTCTTCAGGTTCATCCTTTCTGGAAAACTCAGCCACTAAGTAGCCAAGGTCCTGTGTCCGCCTGAGATACTTGAGGTCGTGGCGTACATTCATACAAGACCTGTATTCACGATTATGGGCCATAGCGGTCAATATTATCCTGGCCACATGGCTTGAACCCCCATATGCCGGACCCCTTATCCTGGCCACGCCCTGCTCCAGGCCTACAATCCTTCCGGGAAAAGCAGCCACATCCTGCACAGAACTCGCCCACGGAACTGCATATCCAAGATTCATTTGAACCTCTGGGACCAGACATCGACACGGATGTGACAAAAGAAGCAACCATGCCTTCTCAAGGGCCTCGATGACGGGATAACGCGCAATATCGTCTTCAACGACACTGAAAGGATTCGTTGGCCCTGTACCTTTGCCAACCGGTACTGCTCCCCTGATTGCCCTGGTCACAAATTCTTTGGCCTTTTGGGCCGCATTTGCTATTCTCAGTCCACGAGCCAGAAACACCAAGAGTGCGGCGGAAAAAGTACAGCCGGTTCCATGGGTGTGTGGTGTCTGAATTCGAGTCCCTGTCATTTCAAAAACCCCTTCTTCATGGGCAAGAACATCTACAGGATCCCGGTAATGGAGATGGCCCCCTTTAAGAATGACAGCAGGGCAATCTGAGAGCTTGAGAAGATCAAGGGCAGCCAGCCGCATATTTTCTGGTGTCTGGATGCGCCGGCCAAGAAGGACTTCAGCCTCCGGGATATTAGGTGTAAATACGTTCGCAACAGGAAGAAGCCTGGTCTTTAGGACATCTACGGCATCCTGTTCCAGGAGTCGATGGCCGTTTTTGGAAACCATAACAGGGTCTACGACCAGTATGGTGTCTTTATTAATATGCCTATCCAGACAATCAGCAACAATCTCTACAATTTCTGCCGTAGCCAGCATACCGGTCTTGATGGCTGTTGGGCCAATATCCTCAAGTACGGCATTAAGCTGCTTCCTTACAAAATAAGGATCTACAGATTCAACAGCGTGGACACCAAGGGTGTTCTGAGCCGTCAGTGCGGTAACAACACTTGAGCCATAGGACCCAAGAACCGTAAAGACTTTCAGGTCTTGTTGGAGACCAGCACCGCCACCTGAGTCAGAGCCAGCAATAGTCAGAACCGGACCAGGATTCATTTCCTCTCATCGTTTCTTGCCTCCCCCCGGCCTTTTCTCATAGCTCTTTGATAAGTCTTTATAGCGCAGTAATCACCACACATAGTACAGGTTGATCCCCGGTATTTTCCCCCCTCCTCACGATAGAGGCGGGCCTTTTGAGGATCTATGGAAAGATCTATCTGGGCCTTCCAGTCAAGGCGCTGTCGGGCCTCGGCCATATTCCTGTCTTTTTCTATGGCACCAGGAACCTGCTTCACTATGTCCGCCGCGTGAGCAGCGATGCGGCAAGCTATCACCCCTTCTTTCACGTCTTCCAGTGACGGCAGCTTCAGGTGTTCAGCAGGTGTCACGTAACAGAGAAAATCAGCACCGGCCGCTGCCGCAATGGCACCGCCAATGGCACTGGTAATATGGTCATATCCAGGGGCAATATCGGTTGCCAGAGGACCAAGTACATAAAACGGGGCTCCGTGACATAACCTCTTTTCTAAAAGAACGTTGGCTGGTATCTGGTCCATTGACATGTGACCAGGGCCTTCAATTATCACCTGTACCCCTTTGTCCCATGCCCTCAGTGTGAGCTCGCCCAGGACTATCAGCTCATGTACTTGTGCACCGTCTGTTGCATCCATAAGACACCCGGGCCGAAGACCGTCACCAAGACTCAAGGTCAGCTCGTGCTCCCGAGCTATTGCCAGTATATCATCAAAGCGCTCAAACAGTGGATTCTCTTTCTGGTTATACATCATCCACTCCAGAATAAAGGAACCTCCTCTGCTAACCACGCCCATTAAGCGTTCTCTCATCTGGAGATGCTCCGCAGCCTTGAGAGTTAAACCACAGTGAATTGTAACAAAGTCTACTCCTTCCTGAGCATGTTCCTCAATTACCCTCAGCAGGTCATCTACGTCCATTTCGCACACTGAACGCTTACGCCGCTCCACGGTCTCAACCGCGGCCTGATAAATAGGAACCGTACCCAGGGGTACTGGACACGTGTCCCTGATAGCCTGTCGTATCTCCTTTATCGAACCCCCGGTGGAAAGATCCATTATTGTGTTGGCTCCCGCCTCCAAAGCCACTTTGAGCTTTTTCAGTTCGACTTCCAGCTCGGGATGATCCCTTGAGGTACCTATGTTTGCATTAACCTTGGTGGAAATCCCCTTACCTAATGCCAGGGGATGGATAAGCTCAACGTGCCTATTATGTGGTATCACCACTTCTCCTGCCCCCACAGCTTGAACTAAAAGCTGAGGATCCAGGCCTTCGTCCAGGGCACAACGCTCAATAAGTTTGGATTTTATACCTTGTTTTGCTTGATCTTTTAGGGTCATGAAAGAACTCTAATTATAACATAAAGGGTTTTCAAGATAATTATTATGGGTTATTAATTTACTTCTGAAGACCAAATGATAATGACTTTATTCCTTTAGACCATGTTTGTCACCAAAAGATCCATCAAACTTCAACCAACACGAACTTTCCTTCTAATATAAAAATAAGCATTAGGATGTTCATGAAAAACAGACCGCTCCAGGCACTAACATACCTGTCACTCTTTGCCTGTGTTATAATAAGTGCTCAAGCACTGACAATAATAGTCAAGGAAGAAGCCTTCTGTGTTAACGAAGGATGTAAAATTGTAGAAACCCTGACACTTATTCCGTCTTTTTATTTCAATTTGTTGGGTGTTGGATATTTTTTTGCGGTATTATGTACTGCCCTGATCACAAAATCAAGATCAGGAATCGAGCCGGTGCTCGGCATCTTACTTATTTCAGGTCTTACCGCCGCCGGGGTATTGCTGGGATACCAAATTTTTGTTGCAAATGTATTCTGTTCTTACTGCCTGCTTGTCTTTATTCTGATCGTCAGCCTTAATATGCTGATGGGATTTCGACAGTTAACTTTGGGATTAACAATAATTGTAATACAATTGTTTATATTTTCTCTACTAAGATTTGAAGCGTCAAAAGAACAGTTGCGCGGACTTACGTTGGATAATGGGACATATGCCGTAAAGAGATGCTCTAACCCGGTTAAACAGCTCTATCTAATTTTTTCAAAAGACTGCCCTCACTGCTATAAGGTCATAGAATCACTGGAAGGATGCACGCGTTGCGAATTTCATTTCAACCCAATAAAAAAAATAAGTGCTGACATCCTTCCGGGATTAAGACCTAATAAACAGTACTTACCGCAAATAAATACTAATGCCCTGAAAATATTAGGCATTGATACCGTTCCAGTGCTGATAGCCAGAGATCATGATGGATTTACCTTTATTAAAGGTGAACGAAACATCATAAAATACATTCAGAATATCTGTTTTCAAGAAATGCCCTCACTGGATGGGGGTCTGGAAAATCTTTTCGGAATAGAAGGTGGTGCATGTTCCATAAATGAAAATTATTAATTCTATATCACATATGAGAAAACAGGTTCTACTGTGGAGACAGGAGAGATTGTCTATAGCTATGGTGCCCACTATGGGGTTTTTCCATGACGGCCACCTTTCCCTGATGAGAACGGCTGGAAATAAGGCAGACCGTGTTGTAGTAAGCCTGTTTGTAAACCCTGCCCAGTTCGGCCCGAATGAAGACTTAAACCGATATCCCAGAGACCTTGAGCGGGATGCGAAGCTGGCTGAAGATACAGGGGTTAGCTGCCTGTTTTATCCGGATGTCAAGGACATCTATCCACCAGGATTCCAGACCTGGATACGCGTAGACGGCTTAAGTCAGGGGCTTTGCGGCACATCAAGACCTGAACACTTCCGCGGTGTAGCTACAATAGTTGCAAAACTCTTCATTATTGTCCGGCCGGACATGGCGATTTTCGGTCAGAAGGATTTTCAGCAGCTTCAGGTCATTCGCCGCATGGTGATGGACCTGAACATACCGGTTAATATAATAGCCCATCCTATAGTCAGAGAACCAGACGGTCTGGCATTGAGTTCACGCAATACTTATCTTAATATGAAAGAACGTGAATCGGCCCTTTCCCTTTTTCAGGCCCTTCAAATTGCCGAAAAAATGGTGGCCAGCGGCAATATATCGGTTCCAGAGATCATAAGGGCCGTGAAAAAACATATCCAATCCTTTAGCAACACAAAGATTGATTATGTGTTTCTCGGTCATCCTGAATCTCTGAGGCCTTGCAGAGAGATTGTTGGTGAAGCCCTTCTCGCACTGGCAGTATGGGTGGGAAAAACTCGTTTGATCGACAACACCTTGCTGAAGCAACAAGCAAATCAGGCACATCAAATTGACAAATCGAAAGGCTCAGAAATATAAAATGCCCGCGACCAATTTTCCCTTTTCATAAACTCGCAAATACTGAATAAACGGATTAATATTTATTTAATTATAGATTAATTTAGGAATTTAAATCTCTTTAATAAACTTCGAGCCTTAACTTATAATTCCAGAATAAACGGACTTACGTCATTATGTTACGCTCAATGCTTAAATCAAAAATCCATCAGGCCACTGTCTCAGAAGCAAACCTCAACTACGAGGGAAGTCTTACTATAGACTCTGGCTTAATGGAGGCCGCCGACCTCTTACCTTTTGAACAGATAATGGTCTATAATATTTCAAATGGTAACAGGTTTGACACCTATGTAATAGAAGGTAAAAGGGACTCGGGCCATATATGTCTTAATGGAGCTGCGGCCAGAAAAGGGGTCCCCGGGGATTTGATAATTATAGCCTCTTATGGTTTGTATTCTGAAGATCAGATAGCTACAGGTAAAAGCATCTTGGTCTGGGTAGATGCAAAAAATCGGTTGAAAGAGCGGACTGAAATTCCGTGGCACTCTACTTGATCATCTTGTTCGTCATCCTGAATTTTTTCTTCTCATAATGAAAGTCTTTGCCATAAGCCTCGGCTGTCCCAAGAACACCATAGATACTGAGGAGGCCCTGGGCTCTCTGGGCTCAACAAATTCGGGAGTAAAGCTCACAAATAATCTTCAGGAAGCGGATTTGCTGATAGTAAACACCTGCGGATTCATAGAAGAGGCCGTATCCGAATCAATAGATACAATTCTAGCTGTAGCAAAAGAAAAAACTGATGGTCAGATCCTTGTCGTTATGGGATGCCTGGTCCAGAGATATGGCAAAGATTTGAAAAGGGAACTGCCAGAGGTGGATATCTTTCTCGGCACAGGGTCGCCCCGATCACTTGTAAGTCTTGTTGAAGAACAGGCTATACAACAGGTAGAATCGCCGTGCTCCAGAATCTTGACTACTCCTCCATGGAGGGCCTATGTCAAGATCTCAGAAGGTTGCTCAAACAGGTGTACCTACTGCCTGATTCCTATGTTAAGAGGCAAAGAAATATCCCGTCCAATTACAGAAATAGTATCGGAGATCAACTCACTGGTCAGTAAAGGGGTTAAGGAAATAACACTGGTGGCCCAAGATCTCACAGCATACAGGAATGACGGAAAGACTCTTGCTGATCTATTAGAAACCCTTGTCGAAGATACGGACTCGCCGTGGTTGCGATTGCTCTATCTGAATCCTGGCAAAGTAAACACTAAACTTCTTGAAACGATCGCTGCAAACGCTGTCATTTGTCCCTATCTGGATGTGCCCATTCAACATGCAAACACTAATATTCTCCGATCTATGGGGAGAAGATATGATAACAAGTACATTGAGGACTTAATGTCTAGGATAGGTAGTTTGCTTCCTCATGTCTCGGTAAGGACGACAGTTATGGTTGGCTTTCCAGGAGAGACTGAAGATGATTTTCAATCATTACGAAATTTTGTGGAAAAATGGGAGTTCGATCACCTCGGTTGCTTTATTTATTCAGATGAAAAGGAGTGTGCAGCAAACAATCTACCAGGAAAGGTGCCTCCAGATACGGCAATGATGCGAAAAGATGAAATCATGAGTCTTCAGGCCAGGATATCAAGGGCAAAGAAATCAGATATGGTTGGTCGGGTTGAACAGGTTCTTGTAGAAGGAGTAAGCTCTGAAACCGAGCTTCTTCTTGTTGGCAGGACCAGACATCAGGCCCCCGAGATTGACGGGATAGTATATTTAAACAAAGGAACCGCCGATTATGGAGATATTGTGACTGTTAAAATAACGGATTCTCATGTCTATGATCTGGTAGGTGAAATTATATAGTTCCTTTCTGAACGAGCTCCGCAAAAAACTCAAAACTCCTGTCATAAGTTGCCTCTGCCTCGTATGGAAAGCAGCAAGCCGGGAGTTGTCTCATCTTCAGATGATATTTTATACACTCGCAACAGATACCTTTTCTAGGACACGGTTCATATGTACAGTTGCAACTCTTAATATTTTCTTCCTTTTGACACTCCATCTCAACATCTCCTAATACAGGACTTGTAACATAAAGGCTTCTGCAAATAGTTTTAAATGTCCAATTCCCGGACCTCTAGCGCATGGGTCTGTATAAACTCCCTGCGAGGTTCAATCTTTTCACCCATCAGCGTAGTAAACAGGCTTTCTGCTTCATCCGCATCTCTAACGGTTACCTTGAGCAAAGTCCGCTTCTCCGGATTCATGGTAGTCTCCCACAACTGAATGGGGTTCATTTCTCCTAATCCTTTATATCTCTGGGTCGAGATTCCCTTTCTCCCTTCGTCTCGAAAAAAGTCTAGAAGTTCATCGAGCCTTTCTAATCTCTTGACGGGTTTGTCTTCAAAATAGACCTCAATAGAGGTGTTAACCATTAATTCTACCTTATTATATGTCTTTACCAGACGGCGAAACTCTGGCTGATGTATCAAATCAGGCCCCACTTTGATGGTCAAATAAGCCAGGTCTTCCACCCCAACTATGAATTCATAGCCTGAAATCTCAGACGCTGAGGGCTTAACCCGTCCCACCTTATACCCTTTTTCTCTGAGCTCTTTTGACAGACTCATTACAAAAGATTCTTCATGAAACTGATCTGAATTCTTAATCCCAAGTATCAATAAATCCTGACTCAATTTCTTCCACAGGCCCTTTCTGGACATTACTTTCAGAGCGTCTTCAAAAGACACTATGTTTTCCAGAAACGACTTAAGTTTTTCTCCTTTTATAGATCGTTCTCTGTTTTCAGGCCTTATAGCCATGTTTTTTATGGCCCTTTCAAAAAGATATTTGTCAAGTTCTGCCTCGTCTTTAAAGAAAAACTCCTTCTTTTTTCCCAAAGCCATCCTGTATAAAGGTGGTTGGGCTACATAAAGCATACCGTTTTCCACAAGTGTGATCATCTGACGATAAAAAAAGGTCAACAGGAGTGTCCTTATGTGGGCGCCATCTACATCGGCATCTGTCATAATAATGATCTTATGATACCTTGCCTTTAATGGATCGAATTCGTCAGCGCCTATACCAGTACCAATTGAGGCAACAAGATTGCGTATTTCTTCGCTGGCAAGCATCTTATCAAATCTAGCCTTTTCTACATTCATAATCTTGCCTCGAAGAGGTAGAATTGCCTGAAAACGCCTGTCTCTTCCTTGTTTTGCACTACCGCCTGCGGAATCACCCTCCACAATAAAAATTTCTCTCTTTGCGGGATCCTTCTCCTGACATTCAGCTAATTTACCGGCCATAAGAATATCCTGGCCGCCTTTTTTCCTTGTTAGCTCTTTTGCCCTTTTGGCCGCCTCTCTTGCCCTCGCCGCATCCACGGCCTTAGTAAGGATCTTTTTGGCCACAGAAGGATTCTCTTCAAGATAGCTCGAAAGTTCCTCGTGAACTATTGAAGACACTATTGACTTTACTTCACTGTTACCTAATTTTGTCTTGGTCTGGCCTTCAAACTGAGGATTCGGCACCTTGACTGATAGGACACAAGTAAGACCCTCTCTTACATCTTCACCCTCTAGCTTTTCCCTCAATTTTTTTGGAACAATGTCATCACCGGCGTATTTATTAATACATTTTGTCAGGGCCAATCTAAATCCAGTTACATGAGTACCGCCTTCTTTAGTACGAATATTATTTACATAACTTAAGATTCTCTCCGAATAGGCCTGATTATATTGAAAAGATATTTCCAACTGTATCTGATTTCGCTCCCCATGAATATCAACGGGCTTTTCATGAACCAACTCCTTATTTTTATTAAGATACTCCACAAATGAAGTGACTCCCCCCTTAAAGTGATATTCTTTATTATTTCCGGTTTTTTCATCTTCGAGATAGATTTTGACAGATGGGTTCAGAAAAGCCAATTCTCTCATTCTGGCCTGTAATATTTCATGCTGAAACTCTGTTGTTTCTTTAAATATTTGAGTATCCGGTTTAAATGTTATTCTTGTACCTCGCTTTTGACTAGATCCAAGAAACTCTATCGGACCCACAGGATCCCCTTTTTTATAAGTCTGTCTATAAGCCTTTCCACCTCTATAAACTTCTGCCTTCAGATATTCAGAAAGGGCATTGACCACTGAAACCCCCACTCCGTGAAGACCTCCCGACACTTTATATGTCTGATGATCAAATTTGCCACCAGCGTGTAAACGGGTCATTACTAACTCCAAGCCCGGTATTCCTTCTGTTGGATGAATATCCACAGGTATACCCCTACCATTATCCTCAACCACAACGCATCCGTCTTCCTGAATTATAACTTTTATAGCAGTGCAGTAACCAACCATCGCCTCATCAATACTATTATCTACTACTTCATATACGAGGTGATGAAGACCTTCTATAGAAGTATTTCCTATATACATAGAAGGCCTTTTACGGACTGCTGCCAATCCTGTAAGCACCTTTATCTGTTTAGAAGCATACTCTTGTTCACTCTCATCTATCTTATTATTGTTTTCCATATATTAATAATTAATCCTCTTATTTGTTTTATTCTTTAACAAGATTCATTGGCATAATTAATCCTAAAAATCCGATATCTTCTTTGCCTGTCAGCAAACATGGAGATTCGGAATTATTAGCAGTTAATTCCACCCTATCAGAGTCCATTACAGATAATGCATCCATAAGGTATTTTGCATTAAAGGCTATCTCAAAAGGTTCTCCACTATAATCTATATTAATCGTTTCCTTTGCTTCTCCAATCTCCTTATAAAGTGACTCTATTTCAATTAATTTTGGTTTAACACTGGCTTTAACCCCTCTGAAAGTAGTGTCTGACGAAAAAATTGATATACGTTTTAGTGTATTAAAAACCTCTAATCTGTTAAAAGTTAGGTAACGATCTCTACTCTTTGGTATTATATTACGATAATCAGGAAATTTACCTTCAACTAACCTTACTACTAGATGATCATTATTGCACTTAACAAAACAAAAGTTGTTATCAAAGCCCCAAATCATTCTTTCATGACCTTCTATAATTTTTCTTATTTCTTGTGCCCCTTTTTTTGGAATAATAACTCCTTGTTCAAGCCTTAGGCCTTTTTCAGTAATATTCTTTTCCATTAAGCTAAGTCTGTGACCATCTGAACTTACCATACGTATTTGAGACTTTTCTTCATCATCATTTTCTTCCTCAAAATATATACCTGAAAGGCTGTATTTACGATCGTCATAAGATGAAGAGAATATTGTCTTTTCTATCATCTCTCTTATAATTGAAGATTCTAAATCAACAGCATTTTCTCTACTTATATGTCTAAATTTCGGAAAGTCATCCGGAGCTATTCCTCCGATCTTGTACTCAGCTTTTTCATCAGCTCCAATTTTTAACCATGTATCTTTATATTCTTCAAAAAATATTTCTTCAGATGGGAATTCTTTAACTATTTCGTAAAATTTTCGTGCATTAATAGTAATAGCCCCTTGTTCTGTAACCGAACAAGGGATCTTGCTCTTGTAACTGATTTCTAAATCGGTAGCTTCCACGAATAGATAATTTTCGTCGGTGTAAATAAGTACGTTATTAATAATAGTCATCGAGGTCTTTTTATCTATAATAGTTTGAATCTTTGAAAGAGGATTCAAAAAATCATTTTTTTTAACCGAGAATTTTAGCATATCATTACTCCAAATTTAGTATAATAAAAATAGTGTTAATAAATATTGTTATTATAGTTTAAAACTATTTAATCAATTGATATTATATAAAAATCAAGCAGGCAAGAATCTTTTTAACAGTCTTAATTAAGTGTTCAAAAAAAAAGATATGGTCATTTATTAAAAAAACTAACAGGTTTTCAACATAAAATTAACAAAAACAATTTTGCATGTTTAAAGAAGATGCATTATGAATAATTGTAGATGCGTGTAAAGGTACCATAAAATGAAAAAATTTTCCAATGAATTGATTAAATTTATCAGTGACAGAGTAAGAGACATGGGGCCAATAACATTCAAGGATTTCATGGACATAGCCCTTTATCATGGAAAATATGGATATTACTCTGGTCCGTATATGCCTATTGGAAAAAAAGGGGATTTTATCACGAGTCCACATACACACTGTCTTTATGGTGCATTACATGCGAGGCAGATAGAGGAATTTTGGAACATATTAGATCGTAAGGACTTTACCATTGTGGAAATGGGAGCTGGAGCCGGTTATCTTGCACAAGATATTTTGTCTTATTTCTCAAACAGGCAAATTTTTAAAGCGATTAATTACATAATAGTAGAACATAAGGCCGCAACTGCTTCATGCCAGCAGAAGTTGTTAAAACCATTTATTAATAAAATCAGCTGGATAAATAGTCTTTTAGATTTGGATTCCGTAACTGGTTGTATTATTTCAAATGAGCTTTTAGATTCTTTTCCTGTCCATGTTATTCAAAAGGAGTTTTCAGGTTTTAAGGAAATTTATGTAGACTTCAGGAAACATGAGGGGGTTACGGAGGTTTTTGGAGACCTCAGTGTTCATCAACTGATGGAATACGCAAAAACGATCCCTTCAGAGATCGCGGAGGGTTATCGTACAGAAGTGAATCTGGGCATGAAGAGATGGATTTCAGAGTTGGCCGAAATAATTTACGAAGGCTTTGTGGTTACAATAGATTATGGGTACACAAGAAAAGAATACTTCCATCCTGCAAGAAACAGAGGAACCCTTTTGGCTTATGGTAATCACGAAGTAAACGAGAATTTGTATGAGAGACCCGGGGAGCAGGATTTGACGGCGCATGTTAATTTTAGCGATTTACACCGATGGGGACAGGATGCGGGTTTTTTCACTCTGGGATATGCGCCCCAATGGGCCTTTTTGGCGGGACTTGATTTTGAGGAAACCTTTTTAGAACTTTCAGGTGGAAAATTTGATCCGTTTTCACCTGAGTTGGCCGCAGTAAAAATGCTATTGTTACCTCAAGGAATGGGAGAGTCTCACAAGGTACTGGTGCAGGGAAAGGGTGTTTCATCGGATTTGGCTTTAAAAGGATTTTCACTAAAAAATATCATGAAGAGGCTTGAGTAAGAAAAATGGGTCGGTTTGATCTAGCCATATTTGATTGTGATGGTGTGATTCTGGATTCCAGGGAGGCCAATAAAACCTATTATAATGGAATACTTGATGAATTCGGACACAGGCCAATGAATGAAGAAGAGCTTTGCTTTGTGCATATGCACACTGCCGAGGAGTCAATAAAGTATTTATTTAAGGATTATGCGGCAGATCTTAAGGAAGCAATGATTTATAGTCAGCAGGTGGATTACACTCATTTTCTTAACCATTTGATTATGGAGCCGGGGGTCGGTGATACTATAGAATCTATCAGACCCCCAATGTTGACTGCTATATCAACAAACCGAAGCACTACAATGCCAATGGTTATTGATATTTTTGGACTGGATAAATGGTTTGATATTATCGTTTGTGCGCTTGATGTTAAGTATCCGAAACCGAATCCAGAGGGAATTTTTAAAATATTAGACATATTGGGGGTTGAGAAGGACCGGACTATCTATATAGGGGACTCTGTTGTGGATGAAACGGTTGCACACAGAGTAGGAATTCCGTTAATTGCTTATAAAAACAGTAATTTAAAGGCTTTGTTTCACGTGGAACACTTTCTTCAGATAAAGGAGATTTTGTTTAATTAGGAGTTTAGTCTTTGTGCCTTTGCTCTCACGTTTCAGGTCAGACGTGGTACCATTTTTTATTTTGCAATTCTTTCAACGCCCTGCATGTATTTGATCAAGACCTCGGGAATCAAGACGCTACCGTCTTTCTGCTGGTAGTTTTCCAATATACCAACAACGGTACGCCCTACCGCCAGTCCCGAACCATTTAGTGTGTGCAGCAAACGGGTTTTTGTCTGACCCTTGGGGCGATAACGTATATTTGCACGCCTTGCCTGAAAGCTATCAAAATTACTACAGGAAGAGATTTCGCAAAACCTGTTTTGACCCGGAAGCCAGACCTCGATGTCATAGGTTTTTGAAGCGGAAAATCCAAGGTCTCCAGTACATAACTCAATAGTCCTATATGGGAGACGGAGTTTTTGCAGGACCTCTTCAGCATCTAAAAGCAATGATTCTAATTCAGCAGAAGAATATTCCGGCTGGCAAAATTTAACGAGTTCCACCTTATTAAATTGGTGCAGCCTGACAAGCCCCCTGGTATCTTTTCCATGTGATCCCGCCTCTGATCTAAAACAGGGCGTAAAGGACACATAATGGATAGGCAGAATATCTTCTTCAAGGACTTCGTCACGATGTAAGTTGGTAATGGGCACTTCCGCTGTTGGTATCAGATAGTAATTCCTGTTTTCTAGTTTAAAAAGATCGTCAGCAAATTTGGGTAGTTGCCCTGTGCCGAGGAGGGACTTTTCGTTTACTATAAAAGGTGGAAGTATTTCCTTATAACCGTGCAGATCCTGGTGCAAATCCAACATAAAATTAATCAATGCCCTTTCGAGTTTTGCTCCCAATCCTCGATAAACAGCGAATCTTGCACCTGCTATCTTTGCCGCTCTCTCGAAATCTAAAATATTGAGCGCTTCTCCTACTTCCCAGTGTGGCGCCGGCCTGAAATCGAATTCTAATATATCCCCCCAGGTCCTTATGACAGGATTTTCTGTCTCGTCCCTACCAAAAGGCACAGAGAAATGGGGCAGGTTTGGTATTGAAAAAAGATATCTGTTGAGAGAAGCCTCTTTTTCTACAAGAAGATTGTTTAACCTCTTAATTCTGGATGCCACATCCTTCATTTGGGATATGAGTTGTTCAGAATCTTTTTTTGCTTTTTTTTGTTTTCCTATTTCCTCCGACACTCTGTTTCTAAGGTTTCTAAGGTCTTCTACTTCCTGAATCAACGCCCTCCTTTCGGAGTCAACCTTAAGCAGAGAATCAAGCGGGAAATCGTTACCTCTGGTCTTGAGAGCCTTGCGAACCAATTCGGTATTTTCACGTACAAATTTTATTTCTAACATAAAAGAGTCCTTAAGAGTTGCCTAAAGTGAGCTATTGTTGAGGCCTTCGTGCCTGCTACAAGTAGCTTTAATCATACAAGCTCGAAGATAACCCCAAATAACAGAGTAATCAAATTATAAGATAGTCGTTGGCCGACCCGATTCCCATTCTTGTCAATAGTATGCGGTCAGGATTTAATCGAGACAATAAGTCCGCCATGGTTTTCCACCGTGTCCCAGTCATTAAATGCATCCAACCACAAATATGTATATGACATGAGTTTGTCTCTCGATGAGATCCATGGTTTGGCAAAGCGTTTTCATGAACCCTTTTAATTCTATGCGCAAGGGTTTTTTCTCTTTTTTCCCAAGACCTGTTGGAGAGCCAGGACAGCTGTTGCCCCGGTTTTGTAAAAAAAATTGGGTTAGCAAGTGCAGTTTTTGCCTGAGAATGACATTCTCTAAAGTGTTCGTCCAGGTCGAAATCGGGTTCATATGTAATTTTAAGGAGATTTTTGCTTGAAAGAACCTCGCTTTTCCATAACGGTAGTTCCTTTCTCGCGAGCTCGCTATTGTCAATCGGAAGACATGGAATATTATTGGCTTTGCCATATCTAGATGCTACCTCCCATTCAAAGGGTATTTGAAGCTGGAGTTCAAGCAGCTTGAGCCTGGAGTGGTCCCTTTTTTCTTCGGGAAGCTTGTATTTTAAATATCCAAGACGAATCAGCCACTTTTTTCGGTTGGACAATCTGTATCTGACTGAAAAACCACTGATTTCTACGGTTAAAATGCTCGGCTGGAGATTTTCAATTATCTTGGAAAGACCATTTCCACCTTGCGGATCAAGGTGGACTGTGCCGACGAGAATAAGATCAATCATTTATTTAAATCCATAAAGACGTACAAAAAAGCTGGTGCAACATGTTTTGAATTTATTGATCTCAGGCCTGCTCTATGCTGTTAAAAAAGTCCGTTTTTGTTTCCACTCGCGGTTTTAAACTAATAAAAGTACTCAAATTTTTTCCCGATCGAGGCTTCTATATTGTACGGCTTCGGACAGGTGAGCCATAGTTATACTGGTGGATTCCTCAAGGTCCGCAATAGTTCTCCCTATCTTTATTATCCTATGAAAAGCCCTTGCGCTCAAGGCCAGTTTGCTCGCGACGGCTTCTAAAAAAGACCTGTTTTTTCCTGACAACTTGCAAAAAAACCTTAGTTCTTTAGACGACATTTGGGAATTACAATGGATAGAAAGACCTTTGAATCGTTGTTCCTGTATTTTTCTGGCTCCAACAACCCTCTTTCTGATTGTCGCAGAGCTTTCCCCCCGTCTTGCGTGACCGAGATCCGAATAAGGAACTGCAGGAACCTCGATCTGAATATCTATACGGTCCAGCAAAGGCCCTGATATCCGGTTACGATAACGAATTATCTGACTTGGAAGACACGAGCACCTATGTCGCGGATCTCCTAAATGTCCACAAGGACAGGGATTTTGAGCGGCTACAAGGGTAAATCTTGCGGGAAAGGAGAGGGTAATCGCAGCCCTTGCAATCGTAACAACCCCATCTTCAATAGGCTGTCTAAGGCTTTCCAAGACGTTCTTCCTGAATTCCGGCAGTTCATCCAGAAAAAGCACTCCGTTGTGTGCGAGGCTTACCTGGCCCGGTCTCGGTACGGTTCCTCCACCTATTAAACCGGCATCTGAAATGGTATGATGGGGTGAGCAAAAAGGCCTTAAAGTGATTAAAGGGTCGTCCGAAGGCAAAAGTCCCGCTACGCTATATATAGTAGTGGTCTCAAGGGCTTCTTCAAAGGTGAGTGATGGAAGGATTGAGGGAATACGTTTGGCCAGCATGGTCTTTCCTGATCCCGGGGGGCCTATCATAAGTACGTTGTGACCGCCCGCGGCAGCGACTTCAAGGGCCCTTTTTACATGTTCCTGCCCAATGACGTCCTGAAAGTCTCCATGTTGGGATTCCCCCTCCTTGAATAGTTCGTTTAGATTAATTTGCTGGGGTTCGATCTTAATCTTGTCTACCAGGAACTCCACAACCTCGGATAGGTGTTTTGCTGGATACGCGGCAGTTTCTCTTACCACAGCGGCTTCCGGCGCATTTGTCTTGGGAACTATAAAACCATTAAGGTCCCATTCTCTGGCGGCAAGGGAAAGAGGAAGAATGCCCCTTGTAGATTTCAATGTACCGTCAAGAGATAGCTCTCCCGCAAGGCAGTATCTACGAAGTATGTTCTGCGGAATGACCTCCGTAGCACACAGAATGGCACAGGCTATAGGCAGATCAAGGGCCGACCCCTCCTTTTTCATATCTGCCGGCGCCAGGTTCACCGTAATCCTTTGGGTGGGAAACGGATACCCACAATTTTTAATAGCGCTTTTGACCCTTTCCCTGCTTTCTTTAACCGCTCCTTCTGGAAGTCCAACCATATTGAAAGATGGAAGCCCGGGAGAAACATCTATCTCAATCTCTATTGGAAACGCATCTATCCCTATAACAACCCCACTTTTCGCCACAGCAAGCATGAGAAGTTGTATCCTTTCTGAAGCATTTTTTCGTTATCGGAGTATTTTTGTATAAATACAATATATTAACTCATTACCTGATCGGCTAAAAAGGTCATTACCTAAAAGTTTGTTGTATATATGGTTTGTGATTTATCAAGAAAAAGGCCCCTTTGTTTCTAAACAAAGGGGCCTTTAAGATTTATGCGAGATCTAAAAAACTGATCATGCAACGGGACCTACATAGGATTACATCATGCCACCAGTGGGCATGCCGCCACCGGGGGGCATGCCACCCATGGGCTGTTCCTCTTTAGGTTTCTCGGCGACCATGGCCTCTGTTGTAATAAGAAGTCCGGAGACGCTGGCAGCATTTTGAAGTGCTATGCGCGTGACCTTTGTCGGATCAATGATTCCAGCCTTCATTAGATCTTCATATTCTCCTGTTTCCGCATTAAATCCGACATTTCCGCTTTTATCCTTTACATGTTCAACAACAACAGACCCCTCATGCCCAGCATTGCATGCAATCTGCCGCATAGGCTCTTCCAGGGCCCTTTTAACTATATTAATACCGTGTTCTTCGTCAGGATTCTTAACCTTAAGATTGTTCACTGCTCCCAGGCAACGCAGATAGGCGGTTCCACCACCAGCGATTATTCCCTCTTCTACAGCAGCTCTGGTGGCATTAAGCGCATCTTCTACCCTTGCCTTTTTTTCCTTCATTTCTGTTTCAGTCGCTGCGCCAACGTTAATGACGGCCACTCCTCCGATAAGTTTGGCCAAACGCTCCTGCAGCTTCTCCCTATCGTAGTCAGAGGTTGTTTCGTCGATCTGTGTACGGATTTGCCTTACACGGCCTTCAATCTTTTCCTTAGAACCGGCACCGTCAACTATAGTAGTATTATCCTTGTCGATTATGACCCTTTTCGCTGTCCCCAGATCATTGATAGATACATTTTCGAGCTTGATACCCAGGTCTTCTGCCACCATTTCACCACCGGTCAAAATGGCGATATCCTGCATCATTGCTTTTCGTCTGTCTCCGAAACCAGGCGCCTTTACCGCACATGTCTGGAGAGTTCCCCTGAGTTTGTTTACCACTAAGGTAGCAAGGGCTTCGCCCTCAACGTCCTCGGATATGATCAGAAGGGGTTTACCCATCTTCGCAATCTGTTCAAGAATTGGCAGGAGATCTTTCATGCTACTGATTTTTTTCTCGTGAATCAGAATATAGGGATCTTCCAGCACGCACTCCATCTTTTCCGGATCTGTTGAGAAATAAGGAGAGGAATAACCACGATCGAACTGCATACCTTCCACTACATCCAGCGAGGTCTCCATGGCCTTTGCTTCTTCTACCGTAATGACCCCTTCTTTGCCGACCTTGTCCATGGCCTCGGCAATGATGTTACCAATGGTAAGATCGTTATTGGCGGATATGGTACCTACCTGAGCGATCTCCTTCTGGTCCTTGGTGGGCTTAGACTTTTTCCGCAGTTCTTTTACGACGACTTCAACCGCTTTATCAATGCCCCTCTTGAGGGCCATGGGATTGACTCCGGCAGCTACCAGCTTTGATCCCTCCGCATATATAGCTTGAGCAAGTATGGTCGCTGTGGTCGTGCCATCTCCAGCAATATCGCTGGTTTTAGAGGCCACCTCTCTTACCATCTGGGCACCCATATTCTCAAATTTGTCCTCAAGCTCAACCTCCTTGGCCACTGTAACGCCGTCCTTTGTAATGACAGGCGATCCAAAAGATTTTTCAATGATGACATTGCGACCCTTGGGACCAAGTGTTACTTTGACCGCATTAGACAGGGCATTAATGCCTATTAACATGGCCTCTCTGGCCTTTATGTCGTACTTAATTTCTTTTGCTGACATTGTTTAACCTCCGTTATTCGGTTCTTGTATAAGCGTTGTTTTCTAATGAAATGTTATCAGTTGAACTAGTCTTCGATAATACCGAGGACGTCATCTTCCCTCATTATCAGATACTCTTCTCCGGAAATTTTTACCTCTGTGCCTGAGTATTTGCTGAACAGGATGCGATCCCCCTCTTTTACGTCCAAAGGCTTTATTTCGCCGTTTTCAAGAATTTTGCCGTTGCCGACAGAGACCACTTTTCCCTCGGCAGGCTTTTCTTTTGCACTGTCAGGGATGATAATTCCACCCTTGGTTTTTTCTTCTTCCTGTACGCGTGTTACCAAAATTCGGTCGTGTAACGGACGAATTTTCATAGCTTTTCTCTCCTTTTTTCTATAAAATAATTCGAAACAAATCAGTTTTAAACGAGCCGAAAGCCCTGAGCGAAAGGACTATCGGCTCGTCCGAGTCCTCTGGGAATTGATACACAAGACTTGTCCTGCAGTTTAAAAGGATGACCATCTAATTATATCTGTTTAGCACTCATGAACGACGAGTGCTAATATAATTACGCTTTTTTGGAATGCAATACCTTTATGAAAAAATATTTTGTGCTTACAACCTGATGACAGCTGAAAGGGGACGAATAATTACAACACATCTCTTAAAATAGACAGCATCTCTTTATGAATCAAGCTATTTGTTGCTAATATTTCCGGAACAAATGGAGAATAGCTGTTGCCCCAAAAGTCTGATGTTTTTCCACCCGCCTCCTCTAAAAGAAGTTGGCCGGCGGCAGTATCCCAGGGTTTGAGCTTGACTTCCCAGAAACCGTCCATCCGGCCACAGGCCACATAGGCCAGATCTAGAGCAGCCGCTCCTGCCCTGCGGATTCCCTGGACCCTCATCAAAACAGCCTCCAGGGCGGCCATAACTTTAGCGGGACTCTTCCTGACATCATAAGGAAAGCCTGTTGCCAGGAGGGATTTATCTAAAACCGGGATACTTGACACCCTTATTGGCTTGCCGTTAAGCCAGGCCCCTCTGTCGAGGCACCCGCAGAACAATTCGTCCCGAACAGGAGAATATATAGCCCCTACCTGACCCCTGCCTTTATCGAGATAAGCAATGGATACAGCAAACCACGGCAAACCATGGGCAAAATTGGTCGTACCGTCAAGAGGGTCTATGATCCAGACAGGACCTGCAGGGGGTTCAGTGTAGGTAAAATGTGATTCTTCAGCGAGAAAATCCGCTTGGAGGCCTGACGTATTCAACATGGCAAGTATAGCGTTCTCGGAGGAAATATCGGCTTCTGTAACCAGGTCTATATCACCCTTATGCATTATTTTAAGGGGTTTACCGTATAATTTCCTTAAGATCTTTCCTGCCTCCAGGGCGGCCTTTCCCGCTATTTTTAAAATGTGCGCCATTTTGGGGTCGCAGCATGTAATGCAACTTTCAATTCTTTTCATAGGTCTTCTTTCGATGAGGCTGGATGCCATGAACTATTTGATTTCGGGCCCTGATTGTCGTTCGGGTTATACAGACTGATACTTGAAGATTGAAAATGAATTATGAATTTCATACGGTTCTCAGGATTCTTTGCCGGTAATTTGTAGAAAATGCCATGCCAAGAGAACCCCGCCGATGGTTATAGCAGAATCTGCAATGTTAAAGGCCGGCCAGTGGTATGAACCTATATAGAAGTCTAAAAAGTCAATGACAGATCTGTGGCGGATTCTGTCTATAAGGTTTCCCAGTGCCCCACCGAATACCAGAGAAGTTCCCCAAAAAAGTTGATAGCTGCGACTATGCGAGCTACGATAAAGATAAAGAAGGCCGCCGAGGGCGACCACGCTTACTATCTGGAAAAATATGTGACGCCATTTATCAGATCCCGCCAGAAACCCAAAGGCAGCCCCTGTGTTGGTTATGTAGGTAATATTAAAAAATCCTTGAAAAACCGGTCTTACTTCATGGAGGTGAAGGTTGGAGACTATAATGGCCTTGGTGGCCTGATCTGAAAGTACAATTAGAAAAGCGACGAATAAAAAGGATTTTATGGAGAAGGGAATAGATTGGATCATGGTTCGGGGTTTTCCTGGTGTTTGTCGTTTTTGAGATCGTTGTATGGTTTGCTGTCTGGTGAAAGCAGCTTCATGGCCTTGTTCTTGTGATATTGAGCAGATTGACGATTTCCTGTGGCCTTATAGTGGCGATAGAAATACTCGTGTGCCTCCCCCTGCCTTTCGAGGGCAGCGAAACATCTTCCCAGCTGCAAATAAATGCCTGCAGGATCAGGCCAGGATTTTTTCAGGGTGTTCAGTATGGGGAGTGCCTTAGATGGCTCTCCCTGCTCAAGATAGGCCCTGGCCAGAAAGAACTTGGCGGTTGAATCTCCAGGATGTCTTTCGCTGTATGGACCTAGTATGGAGACGGCCTTTTTATATTTTCCTGCTGCAAAGTAAGCCCTTCCCTGGTCTAGCTTAAATTCAGATTTTTCCGGGGCTGAAGACACAATATGGTCAAATGCCTTAATGGCTTTATCATAATCTCTGGCGGCAAGGAGCGATTGGGCAAGACCATAAAGGAGCAGTATATCATCTGGCGTGGTATTGAGTTCTTGCTTATAGTATTTTGTCATGACTATCGGATCATGAGTTAAGATCCTGGTTTTGACCTGTAGCTTTCTCAACTTGAACCGGTCCTCCTGGACTTTTTGTAAACATCGCTCTCTTTCCCAAAGATCTTCCAGATAGGTTGTCCTCTCGCTGGCTCCCGGGTGAGTGGAAAGGTAACTGGGGATAGCGCTCGTCCCGAGCCAGCGATATTTCTGCATTTTCTTTAAGACAGTAATCAGTCCGCGGAAATCATGTCCGGCCTTGCATATCCATTGACATGCCCTCCTGTCTGCCTCTTCTTCATCTGTGCGGCTGTATTTAAGGGCGATAGACATATTTATGGCACCGGAAGTCGCAAATATGGCAGAACCCGCCTCCCCCTGTCCCAAAAATAGTCCTGCTATAGCTATTGCGGCAGTCGCTATGTTTATCCGCTGCATTCGATCCATGCGCCTGGCTATATGTCTTCCCTGAACGTGTCCTACCTCATGGGCCAAAACGCAAAGAAGTTCATTTTCACTATCTATAACTTCAAGCAGACCCGTATGCACGAATACGAGACCCCCAGGCATTGCAAAGGCATTCAATCCATCATCCTGTATGACAAAAAATTCGTAGTCAAAAAATTTTCCATCAACCTGGTCAAGCACTTTTTGGCCTACACGGCACACATAACCGACAATTTCCGGATCCTTTATCAGCGGGACCCGAGACTCAACCTGGTGCAACAATCTGTTCCCAAGTTCCCGTTCTTCCTCAACCGACATCATGGCGGAAAGGGGGGAAGCCCAAATCATAGAGGCCAAGGTGAAAATACAAAGGTAAGAAAGGCAATTACACGTAAACATATGGTTGTTTCGGCTGAAAAATCCGATCTGCTGCGCTGCTTCACTTTTAAAGCGACTACGATGTGCGCAAAATAAGTAAGTCTTGTATAATATATACGTTATTGTAACAGTCAAACATAACAGAGCGGATAAGTCTCGTGCGGGACAAATTTCGCGTCTCGCATCCCGGCCTTTTTTCAGTGCGATCATACGGTTAATTCTATGCGCAACACATATTGAAATGATGTATTTTCATGTCCATTTAATTAAAAAACCACGTTTGCTTGATTATTGGATTATGGAAGTCTTTTGTTTTTTGCATCTTTCCTTCTACGACGCCTGGTCTTTTTCCATTCAGGGTCGCGATCTCTGAATTTTCTGTTCCTGTTTCTTTTGTCTGGCTCAGAAAATATTACGTGAGACGGTGTGTCGCGGAGTACAAAGCCCCCTATTTTCTCAAGCAGTGGTGCGCCGCCCCTTGGTATTTTTTTCCTGTCAAGCTTTTTCTCACTGAATTTGGACTCTTTGCCTTTATCTTTATCCCGAACAGGGGGGAGTGATGGCATGTTCATCCATTGAATATCCAATTCCTCAACAAGGTACATACCCTTGCCGGCCCTTCTGAAAACCACACCTGTCTCATGACACTTCAGGGCCTTTATTTCCGCTATAATCGGGTCCTTGTCTCTGCGCTTTCCGATTTTTAAGGCCATCTCCTTTTCTGTAGATAATACAATCCACTTCTTGTTATCACTTGACTGCAGACCACGAGCGATTACATGTGCATGAGCTTTTGGTCTTATGCTGACGTAAAGTAATTCCGGAGGTCGAGCTTCATTGTATATGGTAAGATCAGGGCGTTGTGATTCCGGTCTCACCCTGGCATATTTTTCCTTATATTCGAATTTTTCCGGCCTGTAGAGAGAAAAGAATTGTATGAGGCGCCTCTGGGTAATATGGGGCATCCCTGTCTCTTCATTAAGTGCCTGATGAAGTTCTTTGATGGAAATCCATCCGCCTTTATCCAAGGCTATTCCAAAGGCATCCGGCTGTCGCCCCAGGATGGCAAAAAGAATCTTCTCCAACCGCTTTAATGCTCGCCTATCCATAACTCTTGCTTGTAATGATCAATTTAATCCGATTCCCGGTATTCACTTACTTTGAAGAAAGCGGGTATTTATATTATGATCTGTATGATACAATAAACACTTAGAGGTTTTGTTGTATATTTTATATAAATGAGCATGAAAGATAAAGATACCTTTCTGTTTTCGGCACTTGTTGCCGAAGAAGATATTAAGAGAGAAAAAACCAAAGCCAGAGAGATCAGGCACAGCCGGTGGTGGCACCAAAAGTGTGCCCAAGGGGTTTGTTTTTACTGTGGGAGCCGCGTAGGTCCCTCTAATCTTACAATGGATCATGTGGTTCCGCTGGTTCGTGGCGGTCGAAGCATTAAGAATAACCTGGTGCCGGCCTGTAAGGAATGCAATAACAACAAGAAATATCTGCTGCCCATGGAATGGGAAGAATATCTTAAAAGGCGAGAGGAGTAAAGCATAGTGAAGGGCAACCTGTTTTTTCGGGCACTGGTTGGACTAAGACAAGAGACAACGTTTATTATGTTGATTGCCAGTGTTGTTTTTTGTCCCATATGGCAAGCTGTTGCAGCAACTGATGACACTGAAGTGGATAAAGCCTCTGTAGGAGACGATTACCTCATTGGTCCCACAGACATTCTAGAGATACATGTCTGGAGAGAACCAGATCTGTCCCGCACAATACCTGTGCGTCCTGACGGCAAAATAACCTTGCCTTTATTGAATGATGTGCCGGCCTCCGGACTCACTCCCCTGGAGCTAAAGGCCGGAATTGAAAAGGGTTTGGCCAAATTTATAGAGTCTCCTACGGTATCAGTTACTGTGCAGGAAATACACAGTAAGAATATATTTGTGTTGGGACAGGTCGAATCGCCAGGTCAGTATCCACTTCAACAGGATCTGACAGTAGTTCAGGCACTTTCCCTGGCGGGAGGGCTTGCAGAGTGGGCTGATCAGGGTGGTATTGTTATTCTGCGCAAGGAAAATGGACAGCAAAGGCGAATCAAGTTTAATTACAAGGATGTTTCAAAGGGCAAACATCTGGAGGAAAACATAGTCTTAAAAGCAGGTGATACCATCATAGTGCCCTAGCTTCTATGTCGTGAGGTAAGTCTATATGCAACCATTCGGTTTTTATCCTTTGTGGTTTTTAAAACGGGTCCTGCTCGCAGTAGTGATCGCTGTCTTGTTTTTTTCAGATTCCTGGGCGGAGTGGCGTTTTTTACCCGCACTTGATCTGGAGGAGAGCTATGACAGCAACATATATCTGAGTTCCGACAACGAGACCTCTGACTTCATAACCAGACTCAGTCCTGAATTAAGACTGGAAGATGTCAGTGAAAACAGGACCTTTGCAGCCAGCTATATCATGAACCTCTATCATTTTGATCGTCATGATGAGAACAACTATATCGGGCACTCGGCCGATTTAAGCTGGGATCAGAGGCTCAGCCGGAATCTGTCATGGCATATAATGAATACATATTCCAGGTCCGAGGAACCGCTGGAAGATGATCCTGAGTATACAGGGGTAAGAGAGACAAGGAACATGTATACCAGAAACTCAGTAGATACCGGATTTACTTATCAGTTCGGCCGTGAGGACAGGGTGACCGTATCGTTTCTCGATACCCGTCTCCAAAACCGGGATCCGGATATTGAAGATGATGTTGAATATGGTCCCCGCCTGGACCTGGAATATTGGCTTAACCAGAGGCACGGACTCCTGCTGGGTTATTCCTGGAGCCGAATAGATTATGAACACGATCCATCCTACCAAATAGATGAGACTGCTGTTGGCTATCAGTGGCGCTGGTCTCCTCACACGACGCTGCATCTGGACTACGGGCTCGTGCTTTTTTCGTCCAAGGCCCCGGCCGGGGAAGAGGGCGACGACTACGATGTGCAGAGTATAGCCGCAGGTTTTGATCATGATTTCGGGCCGTTGTGGACCCTGACCGGCGCTTTTGGTTACTTTTTCTATAATCCCAAGGAATCAGAATCAAGTGATGGACCTGTGTATAATCTCACTCTGGGGCGCAGTTTTGCCAGGGGCTCTGTAACCCTCAGTGGTGAAGGGGGCTACAGGCTGGATTATTCCGGAGCAGAGGCGGAGGGTTTTACAGAGTACAGGGGCGTGTCCCTTTCGTCGACCTTCAGTATGTCTTCCCGGACCGAGCTGTATACATCCGCTTCTTACATGTATGAACAGGCGGAGGAAGAAGGGCGCACGAGAGAAGAATTCTGGGATGTATCATTAGGCATGTCCTATGAGATATCAACCTGGCTCACCGGGGTTGTCGAGTTGACCCAGCGGGAGAGAAATTCTTCCGAGGAAAGGAATGAATACCGGGACAGCCTGGTACTCTTGAGGCTCAGAGGCACCTATGAATGGAGATAGGCGCCGATGCGACAAAAGACAAAAAAATGATACCCGAAAACTCGAATTTCTTCAAAGGGCTCAAGATCAAAGGCCATGGCGACTGAACCGGGCGGACAAAAGTCCATAGACATTTATTCATACCTTTCCCTGCTTTTTCGCAGGAAGTGGGAAATCATCCTGGGTATGATCCCGTTTCTAACAGCAGGTGTGCTTTACTGTCTTTTCGCTACCAAGATTTACAGTACCAGCACTACCATAGTAGTGGTGCCCCAGCGGGTGCCCGAGGCGTATGTGCGGTCCACGGTTACTGGAGACATTGATGAGCGCATCAGGGGTATATGGCAGGAGGTCACCAGCCGGACGAGCCTTGAGCGGATCATTGAACAATTCGACCTCTATAGCGAGGCCAGAGATAACCTTCCAATGGAGACAGTTGTAGAGGTAATGAGAAACAGGATCAAAATAGACAGTCCCAGCGCAGCCCGTACAAACGCATTTATTCTGTCTTATGAAGGGAAGGATCCTGTTGTCGTCACCAGGGTGGTCAATGCCCTGGCCAACATGTTTATCGAAGAAAATCTTCAATTACGGGAGACGCAGGCCAGGGGCACGGCGGAGTTTCTGTCGGAAGAGCTGGAAAAGGTCTACATTGAGTTGAAACGCCGGGAAGAGGCACTCAAGCAGTACAAGATGGAACACATGGGAGAGCTCCCTGAGCAGCGGGACAGTAACCTGGCAATGCTCCAGCGTCTTCAGGAAGAAGTTGAGACCCTGCAGGAAAATATCAGGAGTGCTGAGGACAGAAAGTTATTATTACAGCGCCAGATTGCAGAAGAACGGAGTAATCTGCGTTTGGCATCTGAACTGGCCGGTCCCGGGGAGGGTACAGCCCCGCAGGCCCCGACCACCCTGGAGGGCCTCAGGGAAAGACTTAAATCGCTCAAGGTCCGATATACTGATACCCATCCGGATGTTGTGGGCGTCAAAAATCTTATCGCCAAGCTGGAGAAAGAGCAGGATATCCAGAATCTGGAATCTGATAACGCAGAGACGGTAGAAGATATGGAAACCGTCACTCTGCCTGACGCAGGAAGCCCTGTGAACCCAGTCATCGTGGGGCTTCAGTATCAGGTGAAAGGTCTGGAGTTTGATATCAGGTCATCAAGGGAGGCCTGTGACAAGATCCGGAAACAGATAGTTGTGTATCAGAAGCGCATTGAGAACACGCCCAGGAGGGAACAGGAGCTGCTTGACCTTACACGCGACTATGAAAACCTGAGGACTTCCTATGAAAACCTGTTGAATCGCAAGATAGAGGCCGAGCAGTCAGCAGCTCTGGAACGGAGGCAAAAGGGTGAGCAGTTCAGGGTGATTGATCCGGCCAGAATACCACAAACGTATTTCAAGCCGGATGTGAAAAAGATCCTGGCCATGGCCCTTGTTCTGGCGGCGGGCACAGGGCTGGGACTGGCCCTGGGCCGGGAGTATCTCGGCAATGTATTTTATGATCCAGGAGAAGTAAAAAAGGCTTTCAACATCTCTGTTCTGGCCTGTGTGCCCCTTCTTTTGACTGATGTGGAGAATCGAAAAAGGAGGCTTAATACCTTGTTTTTGAGCGCTTTGGCAATGGCTGGTTATGCAGTGATAACAGTCCTTTTATTCATTCTGTGGAGCAAGGGCCCCGGTGCCCTTGAAGGCCTTTTCTGAATCTTATGTATCTCAGTTATTATGGATTAAATGAACAACCCTTTTCCATCTCGCCTGATCCAAAATTTTTATATCTCAGCGAAGTCCATCGTGAGGGACTGGCCAATCTGACCTATGGAATTGCTCAGAGAAAAGGCTTTGTAGTAATCACTGGTGAGGTGGGTACCGGTAAAACCACTTTAATATATACCCTCCTTGCGGAAGTTCCACAGAAAGTGAGGGTTGCCTTCATATCCAACCCCACCCTGACAAAAGAAGAGTTTTTTTATCTTTTAGCAGAGGCATATAAACTGGGCGAGATAGGGCACAAGGCCCATTTTCTGGTTAAGTTTACGCGGTTTTTAGAAAATGCTTACAGCCGTGATGAAAACGTTGTGCTGATCGTGGACGAGGCCCATTCTCTATCCCTCGAACTATTGGAGGAGATAAGGCTGCTTTCCAATCTGGAGACCTCTGCTAACAAGCTTGTAAACATAATCCTGGTTGGGCAACCCGAGCTTAATGAAAAATTCTCCAGACCTGAGATGAGGCCGCTGACGCAGCGCATAACCTTGAGGTATCATTTGTCTTCCATGACCCTCGAGGACACGGCAAAATATATAGAGACCCGTTTGATAAGGTCCGGGGTTAAGGATCTCGACATCTTCACTGAGTCTGCGATACAAAGACTTTATGATTACGCCGGGGGTATTCCAAGACTGACAAATATATTCGCAGACCACGCACTCCTTACCGGGTATGTTAAAGAACTGAAACGGATTGATAAAAGAGTAATCGAGGAATGTGCGGCAGAACTCGGATTGTCCAGCAGTAAGGAGGAGGAAGTTACAGACAGTACCAGGATTCCGCCTTACCAAAGATACAGAGGCTTCATCAAAGCCATTTTGATTATATGTATATCATTAGGATTAATTGTTCTTTCGTGGGACGTGCTGATGAATGATGGGATTATAACCAGTAATATTTACAATATCTTTGACGAGGAAAGTCCCATAGCCGCACATGAGTTGACCGCGAATGATTCGAAATAACAAGTAAAATCGTTAAAAGGTACAGAGAAAAATGGGTAAGATTGCCGATGCCTTGAAGAAGGCAGGGAAAGAGCATGTACCGATTCGGCACGACAGGGGTGTCAAGCCGGTCTATCAAGACAGAATTTTGTCTGGGACAGATGTCCACACCGGTAAAGAGCCTGGATTTTCACCAAAGGTCCTGCAGGGCCCGGTTGATCCCAAGCTGGTGGTGTTTCGCGATCCCAAGTCTCCTGCTTCAGAGAACTTCAAGGTGCTCAGGTCCCAAATTCTTTATCCCAAGGACGGTATACGCCGCCGGGTGATACTTGTGACCTCTGCCATGGAAGGTGCCGGCAAGACTACCGTAGCGTGCAACCTCTCAGTAAGTATTGCACAGAGTGTAGATCCTTATGTTCTCTTGATAGACGCTGACATCAGGAGATCATCTGTATGCGGGATGCTGGGATTGGATCCAGGCGAAGGGCTTTCAGAATATCTTAACGGGAATCAGACCCTGTCCAAATACCTGATCAGGACTCCCATGACAAAGTTGACAGTTCTTCCTGCCGGCCGTTCAGTGACGAATCCCGCTGAACTTCTGACTTCCGCGAAAATGAGACACCTCTTTGAAGAGGCAAGGGAGAGATATTCGGATCGTTTTATCATCGTGGATTCTCCTCCTGTCAATCTTGCGGCCGAAACCCTGAACCTCTCTCAAAATGTCGATGCGGTGATTTTTGTAGTTCGTTACGGTTTTTCCGATAAGGATTTGATAGAAGAGGCCATTGCAAAAGTGGGTGAGGACAGGATACTGGGAATAGTCTTCAACTGTTTTGAAAGTCCGCCCGGGAGGTATTCCTACTATAAAAAGAGATATCCGTATTATAGCTCAAAATTATAACTCACTCAAATAATCATAATTGGTTC
This sequence comes from Deltaproteobacteria bacterium, assembly GCA_018399745.1. GTDB lineage: Bacteria > Desulfobacterota > Dissulfuribacteria > Dissulfuribacterales > UBA3076 > UBA3076. The sequence continues at coordinate 40,160 of JAGYNZ010000013.1, forward strand.
AAAATAAGGAGTGTATTTGTGGGTAGTTCTTCTGCCTTGATGGTTTTTTTATGATCAGAGTTTTTGGGAAACAATATTCTATTAGAAGACTGTTTTTTTTTGGTGGTGAAGGACTTTTTCTGTTCTTATCCCTGGTTATAGTTGTAGCCTATCGTCATGGCGGAGAAATCTCCGCATCTGATATATTATCCCTTTGGTCCAGGTTGTTTCTGATAGTTTGTGTCTGCCTGTTGTGTCTTTATTACTACGATCTATATACCTTCAGGGCCGGTTTCAATTATGTAGAGATGACCATACGCCTGCTCCAGGCCCTTGGTAGCGCCTCGATTTTTTTGGGATTTCTTTATTTTGTCTTTCCGGTCCTTTTACCCGGGCGGTGGGTCTTTCTGGGCAGCCTGCTTGTCTTTGTTTTGCTCAGCAGTCTTTGGAGACATGTCTATATCTGGATGCTTAGAAAAGAATGGTGGACTATTCCCGTCTTGATTGTGGGGTCAGGCAAGTTTCCTGAAGAGATAGTCCGAGAAGTCAGGGATAAAAGTGACTGCGGTTTCAGGATTGCGGGTGCGGTCCTTGACAAATTGCCGGTTGAGACTGATGCCTACAGTGATATAAGGGTCTTTAATTCTTTTTCCGATCTGTCTCAGCGTGTAACAGATACGGGAGCGGAAGAAATTATTGTTGCAATGGACCAGCGGAGAGGCCGCATCCCCCTGGATGAACTCCTGAACTGCAGAATGAAAGGCTTGCCTGTTCTTGAAGGAGAGACTTTTTATGAAGAGCTTACCGGTAGATTATCGGTCGATATGATAAATCCCAGCTGGCTGATTTTTCGCAAGGGTTTTCAAAAGTCATGGTTGACGATGACAACAAAGCGATTCATTGGTACATGCATATCAGCTCTTGGCCTTTTACTCGCATTTCCGATCATTGTGTTGACTGCCATATGTATTAAACTGGATTCCACTGGTCCGATATTCTACAGGCAGGAGAGGGTGGGCAGGAGTGGCAGGACCTTTGTTTTAATTAAATTCCGTTCTATGCGACAGGATGCGGAATGTGGAACGGCTGAGTGGGCAAAAAAGGATGATGCAAGGGTTACCCGGGTCGGTCGAATAATTCGCAAACTCAGGATAGATGAGATCCCACAGATGTGGAATGTTCTGAAAGGCGAAATGAATTTTGTTGGTCCCAGACCTGAGAGACCGCAATTTGTAAGCGAACTGACAGAGAAGATCCGGTATTATAATCAACGCAGTACTGTTCACCCTGGGATTACAGGCTGGGCTCAGATCAATTATCCCTATGGGGCCTCAGAGGAAGATGCAAAAAAGAAGCTTGAATATGATCTCTTCTATATAAAACACATGTCTATAATACTGGATCTTTACATCATACTGAAGACCGTTAAGACAATCCTTTTCAGGGAGGGGTCTCGTTAGTTGGAAAAGAGAGTTTTCAAGTCCGAGAAAGAATCCTCATACTCTTAATGGATCAAGCGGCATCCCTCATTTTTTTGTTTTCGTTTGAACTTTAGCTCAACCTTAGGAATTAAAGCTTTGATACGTAATCGTATTTAAGAGCAATCATTCTCGGGAGGACATATGTGCGGCATAGTAGGTTATATTGGTCACAGGTGCGTATTGCCGATACTCCTGGACGGCCTCCGGAGGCTGGAATACCGGGGCTATGATTCAGCCGGTGTAGCCTATATCCACGAGAGGTCCGTCCGTCGCATCAGGAGCGAAGGTAAGCTGGACAAGCTGGATCTCTTATTAGACGGTATCCGGGATGTGCCAAGTTCCATTGGTGTAGGCCATACACGCTGGGCTACCCATGGAGAACCAAACGAGGCCAATGCTCATCCTCATACAGACTGTACGGGGAACCTGGTAGTGGTTCACAATGGTATTGTTGAAAATTATTTTGCCCTTCGTCAGCAGCTCCAGCATGAGGGCCATATCTTCAAATCAGAGACAGATACAGAGGTCCTGGCGCACCTTATTGAAAAATATTTGAACGGCGATTTAGTTCAGGCTGTGAGGGACGCATTGAGAGAAGTTGAAGGCGCTTATGCTATAGGCGTTTTATGGCAGGGTAGTCCCGATATGCTGGTGGCTGCCCGAAAGCAGAGCCCCATGGTCTTGGGGCTTGCAGACAATGAGAATTTTCTGGCCTCGGACATACCCGCCCTTTTGCCCTATACGCGCAGTGTCATCTTCCTGGATGACGGGGAGATGGCTACCCTGTCCAGGAACGGTGTCGAAGTGCGACGTATAGATAACGGCAAGTCTACAGCAAAGACTCCTCAGATTATTTCCTGGGATGCGACCATGGCGGAAAAGGCCGGATATAAACATTTTATGTTAAAGGAGATATATGAGCAGCCTCAGGCCGTGCTTAATACATCCCGCAGTCGCGTGCTGCCCGAGCTTGGAAAAGTGAGCCTGCCTGAAATAAAACTTTCTCCTGATGTAATAAAGGGCTTCAGGAGGGTCGTGCTCCTTGCCTGCGGCACTTCCTGGCATGCGGGTCTGGTAGCAAAATACTGGATCGAAAAATGGGCAGGCCTGCCGGTGGAAGTGGACCTTGCTTCTGAATTTCGTTACAGACACCTTATACTGGACAGGACCGTGCTCACGGTTCCGATTTCCCAGTCAGGAGAAACGGCTGATACCTTGGCAGGTCTATATATGGCAAAAAAGCTGGGTTCACCTGTGATAGCCATCTGCAACGTGGTGGGGAGCACTATAACCAGAGAGTCAGACGGTACGGTCTACACCCATGCCGGACCTGAAATAGGAGTTGCTTCAACGAAGGCCTTTACCAGTCAACTTTCAGCACTGTATGTACTTGCGCTTTATCTAAGTCAGGTAAAAAATAGCCTTGCCGAGGAGGACATCAGAAGCAAAATTTCAGCTCTCGTAAGTGTCCCAAAGTTATTGGAAGAAGGCCTCGCGTCATGGCATAAACAGACCATGGAGTTGGCAGATATCTTTTACAATTACAGGGATTTTTTATATATTGGCAGGGATATTCATTTTCCCGTCGCTTTGGAAGGGGCACTCAAGCTTAAGGAGATTTCATACATCCATGCCGAGGGTTATGCAGCAGGGGAAATGAAACACGGTCCCATTGCATTGATTGACAGGAGTATGCCAGTGGTAGCCCTGACCCCCCGTGATCATGTCTATGATAAGGTGCTTAGCAATGTGGAAGAGGTAAAATCTAGACGTGGCATTGTCATAGCTCTGGGAGAGGAGGGTGATAAAGGCATTTCCAGGATCGCAAAATATGTTGTTTCAGTCCCCCGCCCAGAGGACCCTGATGTTAATCCCTTTCTTTATACTATTCCTCTACAGTTATTGGCTTATGAAATAGCAGTAGCCCGTGGATGTGATGTGGATCAGCCACGCAATCTGGCAAAGAGTGTGACGGTTGAGTAGAGGTCTTTCTGGTGTGAACGGTTACCCTGCATGAATAAGGAGAATTCTTGCATGACTGCTAAATCATCTCATATGATAAAAAAAGTACTGGTTACAGGAGCTGCTGGATTCATAGGATATCACCTTTCTAGACGACTTCTGGAAGAGGACAGAAATGTCGTAGGTCTTGATAACATGAACAACTATTATGATCCGGCCCTCAAAGAGGCACGCCTTTCTAAACTTATACCATATGTTAATTTCAAATCAGTGCGAAAAGACCTGTCAGACAGGGCGGCTATGGAAGAACTCTTTGCTGCAGAGGGGTTTGACGGAGTGATCAACTTGGCGGCCCAGGCTGGTGTGCGCTATTCCTTAATAAACCCTCATTCCTATGTGGATTCAAACCTTGTAGGCTTTATGAACGTGCTTGAGGGCTGCCGACATAATAATGTCAGGCACCTGGTCTTTGCTTCCTCCAGTTCTGTTTATGGTGCAAATACCAGAATGCCTTTTAGTGTCCACGATAATGTGGACCATCCGGTATCCATCTATGCTGCCACAAAAAAGGCCAACGAGCTCATGGCGCACACTTACAGTCATCTGTATGGCATGCACTGTACGGGGCTGCGCTTTTTTACTGTTTACGGGCCGTGGGGAAGACCCGATATGGCACTTTTCCTGTTCACAAGAGCCATATTAGAAGATCGTCCTATAGATGTATTTAATAACGGTAAAATGCGCCGGGACTTTACGTATATAGATGATATTGTTGAAGGTGTGCGAAGGGTGCTGGACCAGCCCGCGAGACCCAATCCCGAGTGGACTGGTGACTCGCCGGATCCCGGTTCGAGCTATGTCCCATACAAGCTCTATAATATTGGAAATAATCAACCGGTAGAGTTGTTGCGCTTTATTGAGATAATAGAAGAATGTCTGGGGAAAAAGGCCCGGAAGAATCTGTTGCCTATGCAGCCGGGGGACGTGCCGTCCACTTACGCAAATATTGATGACTTAATGAGAGATGTGGGATTTAAGCCAAACACTACCCTGGAAGAGGGGGTTCCCAGATTCATTTCCTGGTATAGGGATTATTATAATATTAACATCTAGGTTTTGCCTTGGATAAAGAGCTGATGCGCCAGCTAAACATTGCCCCGTCACATACTCTTTCGATACGGCCCTTTCAATAACGCAACCTGCCGCCATGTATTTATACTTTTTTCGAAGGCATTTTTGTCTATCCGTGAGAAGGGATAGAGGTAAATTCTGGTTGGGTGTTTTTCGTTAATCGCTCGATCAGCATCTCAATAAGCCTGTCAATACCCTCTTTGGTTACTGCCGATATGTAAACCGTTTCGTTACTGGCAGCGGGAACATCTCTTTCCAAAAGGTCTATTTTATTATAGACTCGTATCCTCGGAGTTGCTAACAGGTCCATTTCTTTCAGAATCTGTTCGACTGCTATTATCTCCCCCCTTCTATATGGGCTCGTTATGTCAATCACGTGTAAGAAAAGATGGGCATCTTCCAGTTCCTCCATAGTGGCCTGAAATGCTACTCGAAGATCCTGTGGCATATGTCGAATAAAGCCGACAGTATCTGCCAGCAATACATCACTTGTATCTGTCAGGGCAAGCCGTCGCGTTATTGGATCAAGAGTTGCAAAGAGTCGATCTTCAGCCAGGACTTTGCTGCCTGTGAGTCGATTAAGAAGGGTGGATTTGCCTGCGCTTGTGTAACCTATAATTGAAATTACAGGCAGGGCCCCCTTTGCGCTCCTGCGCTTTCTTCTCTCTCTTCTTCCCCTGGAAAGGCCCTTTAATTCACGTTCAAGAGAGCTGATACGCTGCTTTACCCTCCTGCGGTCCTCTTCCAGCTTGGTTTCACCCGGTCCTCTTCCTCCAATGCCCCCCATAAGCCTTGACATAGCAGTCCCCCGACCCATGAGTCTGGGGAGCAGGTAGCGGAGTTGCGCCAGTTCGACCTGGATTTTCCCCTCTTTGCTTTGGGCCCTTCCTGCAAAGATGTCCAGGATTAATTGAGTACGGTCTATGACTTTGAGATCTACCATTCTGGCAATGTTGCTTAGCTGTTTGGCCCCGAGATCCTGGTCAAAGATCACCATGGTGGCTCCCAGATAAAGGCCCTTTATAAGGATTTCACGAAGTTTTCCTTTGCCGAGCAGGTGTGCGGGATTATAGCGAGGAACACGCTGCCAGATTTTTTCCAGAACTTCTACATTGGATGAGCGGGCAAGTTCCGCAAGTTCTGCGAGAGACCGCTCTGCTTCAAAGCGGGGACTTTGACTTGCATGTATTAGAATCGCACGCTCCCCTTGCTTGCTGGAAGACAATCTATCTTGGGACTTCTGTATTTCTGCCTCAAGTTCTTGAATGAATTCAGAGAAATGTAAGTCAATGACGCCGGGATGTCGGAAAGTAAGTATTTCACAATGCCGATTTTCGTGGTTAGGGGGCAGAAGGTGGGCAAAACATACTTGGCCTGGCCGGACGTCTTTGGTCTCGATAGTGATCATGGCATCCAGTCTCAGCAGGGCAAGATCCGAGAGGTCCTCGGTGTTTATTCCTTCATTTTTGTTAAAATGAGTATGAATACACCGCAACCCCTTTAAACGGTCGTGCCCCCTGCGGTAGAAGCTTATATCTGGTATTATTATACTGTGATAATTACCCAGCATGACGTGGCGTATGATACCTTTTCGGTTTACTATGACCCCTACTTGCCTGGCCATATGGCCCGAGATCTCGGTTAAGGTCCTTGCTAATTCAGGGGTTAATAACTTATTGGGGGGTATTTTTCTGCGGAAGAGGCGCTCAAGGCTCACGCGCTCTGAATGTGTCAGGCCCTGGATGTTTCCAAAAATTTTTGCTATGGCTTAATTCTCCTGAAATCGGTTATAGTACTTAAAGTTAGTTTTGTGCAAAAATAATGACAAAAGCATCTTTACAAAAGACCAAGATACTATGTATAGCCAACCAGAAGGGCGGCGTGGGCAAAACCACAACCGCAGTCAATCTGGCAGCAGGCCTTTCCATTCTCAACAGGTCTATATTGCTTGTAGATTGTGATGCCCAGGGAAACGCCTCCAGCGGCCTTGGATTTGCCCAAAAGGGGCTATCCGGGCATCTTTATCACGCCATCCTTGGCCTGGCCGGTATAGCCGAAGTAATACAGCCTACGTCAATTGCCAATCTTTCTATTATTCCTTCAAATATGGATCTGATTGGAATCGAAGTGGATCTGGCAGGACGTAAAAACAGAGAGGGGATATTGAAGGAACTTTTAGCTCCTTTGGTTTCCTTTGATTATATAATATTGGACTGTCCTCCTTCTCTGGGGCTGATAACTATAAATGCCCTGAGTGCTTCCAGTTCTGTAATTATTCCGATGCAATGTGAATATTACGCACTTGAGGGCTTGAGTCAGCTGGTTAAGATTATAAGGCTTGTGAAACACAATTTCAATCCCAGACTCCGCATTGAAGGACTATTGCTTACCATGTATGATTACCGCATTCGTCTCGCATTTCATGTCGCGCGTGAGGTGCGGACACACTTCGGGGACCTTGTTTACAAGACGACCATTCCCAGAAACGTAAGACTGGGCGAGAGTCCGAGTCATGGGAAATCGATATTTTCATATGAACCGAGATCCAAAGGGGCAGAGAGTTACCTGGCTCTGGCCCGTGAGTTCCTGTGCTGTCAGAGGAGGTCATGATGAAGCTCAAGGGAGGATTAGGTAAAGGTCTTGGCGCCCTTCTTTCCACAGAAGACATATATGATTTAGGAAGTCCAGGGTTTTTTCTTTGTCCCATAGAAAAGATACGGCCAAATCCTGATCAGCCACGCAAGCATATGGATCAGGATTCCCTTGAGGGCCTAGCCAGATCCATCAAGGAGAAGGGTATCCTTCAGCCCCTGGTGGTTTGGGAGGTTGACGGGTTTTATGAGTTAATAATTGGCGAAAGGCGGTGGAGGGCAGCCCAAAAGGCAGGGCTCAGGGCAGTCCCTGTTGTCATAAAAGACTTGAGCCCCGACGAGCTGCTTGAGTTGGCACTGATAGAGAATATCCAGAGAGAGGATTTGAATCCTCTGGAAGAGGCCATGGCCTATAGCAGACTTATTAACGAACTGGGACTTACACAGTCCCAGGTGGCCTCAAGGGTTGGAAGGGAGAGACCTACCGTGGCCAATTTCTTGAGGCTTCTCCAATTACCAGATTATGCTAAAGCAGACCTGCTTTGTGGCCGGCTTAGCATGGGCCAGGCCAGGTCCCTTCTGATGTTGGAAGATCCTTCAAGCCAGAAGGAGTTAAGAGACCAGATAATAAAAAAAGATCTTTCTGTGCGACAGGCTGAGGACTTGGCCCGTAGATTAGCTAAAGGAAAAGGTATAGGTGTAAGGGGGCAAAGGGAAGACCCTGACATCAGAAACCTTTGTGAAGATCTGACTCGCAGGCTTGGTTATAAAGTAAAAATAGTGCAGACGAAAAGGGGCGGCAGGCTGGAAATACGTTATCGTTCCGTCCAGGATCTGGAACGGATTATAGCATTGTTCAGCGCAGGAAAGGAAGGCGACGGAAGCGGCTTTGCTCATAATGTGGGTCATGGTGGTCTTTAAAGAAAGTTAGTATGATGATATACTATGTTAAATGGATAGAAGAATTGTTATGGACGTTGTAATCCGGGTACACAGTATGTATGTGGATGTGAGATCTTTAGTAAAAGTAAGGAGAGGCACTTGATTTTTAGTATGATTTTGTAAACACTAACCAAATTAAAATGAAAAAATACCAATAACAGTGTATATCTCTATTGGTTTTACGCATGCTTCAGCGCTGATACCTTCTCGAAATTCTTGACATTTTCTATTTCATTCTTAATATGAGCTTAGATTACAGGCGGGTGTAGCTCAGCTGGTAGAGTACAAGCTTCCCAAGCTTGGGGTCGCGGGTTCAAACCCCGTCGCCCGCTCCAACCCTTTTTGAGGTTTGTGCCTGCTCATGTCGATATTGAGTCGACTGAGACAGATGTTTACTTCAATTAGTGGGGGTTTTTGATATTGTGGTAGTAAGCTATTAATATCAATAATTCTCTGCTAATGGAGTGGGCTAAGCCCACTTTATTTTTTTATGGTGCTTAACAAAATTAATAAGGGACAACAGATAGAGGCCATCAAGGCCCATATAGAACCGGTTTTGGTATATGCCGGCATGGAATTGATCGACGTGGAATATGGACGAGAGTCTTCGGGAGTAATCCTGAGGCTTATTATAGACAAGCCAGGCGGAGTTACAGTTGATGATTGCGCCGATATCAGTCATTCGGTAGGTGATTTGCTGGATGCGAAGGATTGTGTACCGGGATCATACAATTTGGAGGTGTCTTCTCCAGGGATTAATCGACCGCTTAAAAAGAAGGATGATTTTGCACGTTTTACCGGTCAGAAAGTCTTGATCAAAAGCAGAGAATTAATAGACGGCCGCAGAAATTTTAAAGGCATTTTAAACGGGATAAGAGATGATTTAATCTTAATTTCCTCGGAAAAAATGGTCTTTACCATCCCTTTTGAGTTAGTGGCCAAGGCACGGCTAGACATAATTTAGGTGCATTGATTCAGGAAATAGAGGTAGTCTGTTGATTTTAACTGCTCTATTCCTCATCAGATATAAGGAATAAAATATGGGTTCAGAACTCAAGATGATCATAGATCAGGTAAGCAGGGAAAAGGGGTTGGATCGTGATGTTCTTATCGCTGCCCTTGAGGAGGCAATCAAGTCGGCTGTCAAAAAGCGCTACGGTATACATCTCGATCTGGAAGTCGATTTTAACAGTGCCCGGGGCGAAATTGAGGTGTTTCAGTATCGTACTGTAGTAGAAGAGGCGCACGACAAGGAAACAGAAATCTCTCTGGAAGAGGCTAGAGGGCTTGACTCCAAATGTGAATTGGAGGATTGCATCGGCACCAAAATGGACATTTCAGCCCTGGGGCGAATAGCTGCTCAGTCAGCAAGACAGGTCATCATTCAGAAGATGAAGACCGCCGAAAGGGATCTTGTTTATGAGGAATTCAAAGAGCGCAAAGGCGAAGTTGTAAACGGTATTATTCAGCGCTATGAAAGGGGCAATGTCATAGTCAATCTCGGACGAACAGAGGCGATACTGCCCACGTGCGAGCAAATTTCAAGTGAAAGCTACCGTCGTGGTGACCGGATCCGTGCCTATATCATTGAAGTGAAAGATACGCAAAGGGAGCATCAGATTATTTTATCCAGGACCCATCCGGATTTCCTGATCAAGCTTTTTGAGCTGGAGGTTCCGGAGATCTCCGATGGGATAGTCCAGATTATGGGGGTAAGCAGAGAGCCTGGAAGCAGATCCAAGATCGCTGTCAGCTCAAGGGAGTCTGATGTGGATCCTGTCGGGGCCTGTGTGGGGATGCGAGGGTCAAGGGTCCAGGCAGTAGTGCAGGAACTTAGGGGCGAAAAAATAGACATAGTGCCATGGAGCCCTGATCCGGCAAAGTATATTTATAATGCCTTAGCCCCTGCCGAATGTTCCAGAGTTATAGTAGATGATTCCAATCAGGCACTCGAAGTTATCGTGCCGGATGATCAGCTCTCTCTCGCCATCGGACGTCAGGGGCAAAACGTGCGTCTTGCCGCCAAGCTCATGGGTTGGAGAATAGATGTGCGAAGTGAGACCCGTTATCAGCACTACCAGGACCCTGACTACTATTCATTATTAGAGATATCATTTATGTCAGAGAATATTGCGGACAAAATCTATGACCTTGGCGTCACCTCACTTGAACTTTTAGCCCGGGCTGATCCTGATAAACTTTCGCAGGGAACCAACTTGAGTGCAGAGTTGATAGGCTCATTAGTGGAAGAGGCCAAGAAGCTGACAGAGAAAAAGGAAATTGAGAAAGAGGGTGTGCCGGCTGAAGAAATAGATACCAGTGAAGAGACCGGTATCGAAAAAGAGGTTTTGTCTGAGACGGAAAAGAAAGCAGAGGACCAGGTATCTGACTCTGTTCAAGATGTTTTGCACACACCGCAAAAAGATTGCGAGGAATGACCATGTTTCAAAAATTTTGCGGTATCATCAGTAATAAGATTTGTTTATTGTCAGGGTAAAGAGACATACCCACCTCCATGCAGCTACAGGATGACTTGAAGAAATTGAAGCGTTGTCGCAGGTGGGTGTATCCTTAACATAGAGTTATAAAATGAGTAATAGCAACCACAAAAAAATGAATAGGCCAATCCAGAATTTATTGTTATATGAGGGCCTAAACGGCTTTTTCAAGAAGAGTTATGTTGCCGGGGGTTAAAGAACAGGCATGGCTAAAATTAGAGTCCATGAGCTGGCTAAGGAATTTGGAATAGCCAGCAAAGAGATGGCAGCCAGGATTATAGATATTGGCTACAATATCAAGAACTATATGAGTACGCTTGAGGACTATGAGGTCCAGGATATCCGGCGCAAGCTAAAGGACGAAAAAAGTGCGCCAGAAAGGAAAGAACAAGAGGTCGAGCCCAAAACCACGGTGCGTCTCAGACATCGGAAAATTACTCTTAAAAAGATAGTTCCTCCAACTGAAGCTGAAGCTGAAGAGAAAGGCGTTACCGGAATGTCCGTGAAAAGGGCTGAGGTAATGAAAGAAAAAGCTGAAGAGGTTATCTCTGTTGTCAAGGAAGAGGAGGACGTTAAGGAAGAGGGGGAAACTGCAGTTGCTGAAGAAAAACAGTTGGAAAGCGAATCAGGACAAGAAATAACTGAGACCTCAACGAAAATATTGGGAGGGTCCCGGACCGAGAAACAAGCTGATCTACCCGAGACCCCTCCTAAACCCAAGCCTGTAAAAAAGGCTAAAGCGGCGAAACCCAAAAGCTTTGTAAAGATTCTTGACCGTCCGAAGATTGAAGTCCCTCAGCAGCCGGAAAACGGATCTGAAAGCCCGGTTCCTCAAGCTAAACAGCCTTCTCATACGGAATCGCCCGCTGTAGAATCGTCGGTTCCATTAAGTGATATTTCTGTAGTTCCCGGAAAAAAGACCAGAAAAAAAGGCAAGAGAGTAGTCCATATGTCGGATTTGGGAGAATCGCTCAAAAAGCGTCGGATTGCTCCCAGGCGAGAGGGAAAAAAGAAACATATAGGCAAAATTCTTGCAGAAGAGACTGATATTATATCATCCGATCGAAAGAAGACAGGGGTTCCGTTGACCCAGGCCGATTCAGGCAAAAAGAAAGAGCACGTCCATAAGTCCGGCACCGTGCCTCCAAAGGCAAGCAAACGAAAGTTTGCCATATATGACACTATTCTCGTGGGTGAGCTTGCCAAACGTATGGGCGTCAAGGCGAGTGACGTTATAATGAAGCTCATGGGGCTGGGCGTAATGGCTACGGTAAATCAGTATATTGATTACGACGTAGCCAGTATTGTGGCATCCGGATTTGATTATGAACTGGAGAAGAAGTCCGTTGCTGAAGACTTGATACACGTGGAGGATGCTCAGAAAGGCGAGCCTGTGCCAAGGCCTCCCGTCGTCACAGTCATGGGTCATGTAGATCATGGAAAGACTTCACTTCTGGATGCCATTCGCAGGGCAGATGTGGCTACAAGGGAAGCAGGGGGCATTACCCAGCACATAGGCGCATATCATGTGAGGCTTCCATCCGGCCAGGAAGCAGTCTTTCTCGATACTCCAGGCCATGAAGCGTTCACAGCTATGCGGTCTCGCGGGGCCAGGGTCACTGATATCGTGATCCTTTTGGTGGCAGCGGATGACGGCGTCATGGCCCAGACACGTGAGGCCATAGATCACGCTCGGGCAGCCGAAGTACCTATAATTGTAGCAATCAACAAGATTGACAAACCGGGCGCAAATCCGGAAAGGGTAAAAGGTGAGCTTGCTGAAATCGGATTGGTTCCCGAAGATTGGGGTGGTGAGACCATTTGCATCAACATCTCAGCCAAAGAAAAAACAGGGATAGACGAATTGCTTGAGATGATGGCCCTCCAGGCCGAAGTGATGGAGCTCAAGGCAGATCCTGATTGTCCTGCCAGGGGTCATGCAATAGAGGCAAGGCTGGACAGGGGGCGTGGTTCTATGGCTACCCTGATGATTTCAGAAGGGACATTGCACACGGGTGACGCCCTGGTCTGTGGTATACACCATGGCAGAGTTAGAGCCATGTTTGACGACAAGGGTAAAAGCATAAAGACCGCCGGACCCTCTATGCCTGTAGAAATTCAAGGTCTCTCCGGAGTGCCTGAGGCGGGGAACGAATTCATAGTACTTTCTGATGACAAAAAGGCCCGAGAGGTATCTGAGTATCGTCACGGCAAGAGCAGAGAGCTCGAGCTGGCCAATAGCAGCAAGGTGAGTCTGGAAAATGTTTTTGAAAAGCTTCGAGAGGAAGAACTCAAGGAGCTCAATATAATCCTCAAGACGGATGTTCAGGGATCTGTAGAGGCCCTTTCAGAGGCATTACGCAAACTCAGTACTCAAGAGATAAAGGTGAATTTTGTCAGGAGCGGTATCGGAGCTATTACCGAATCCGATGTTCTGCTGGCATCTGCTTCTAATGCAATCATCATAGGCTTTAATGTAAAGCCCAGCCCGCAGGCAAAGACTTTGGCCGAGCAGGAACACGTGGATATCCGTTTTTACGATGTTATTTACCATGCCATAGAGGAAATTAAAAACGCCATGGTTGGGCTATTAGAGCCCGTTTATAAAGAAAAAACTCTGGGACGCGCTGAGGTGCGTGATGTCTTTCATATTGCCAAGGTCGGTACAGTGGCAGGCAGCTATGTACTGGATGGCTTGATACAGAGAAATGCTCAAGCCAGGCTCTTAAGAGACAACGTGGTGGTTTATAATGGTAAAATAGCGTCTCTTCGTCGCTTTAAGGAGGATGCAAAAGAAGTCCAGGCAGGGTATGAATGCGGAATCGGCCTTGTAAGGTTCAATGACGTAAAGACAGGGGACATAATAGAGGCCTTTATAATTGAAGAAGAGGCCCCGGTCCTTGGAGAGCCCATATCTGCCGCCGCGGAAAGTGAAACCGGGAAAAATAAAAAAATGTAGATATTTTGCTTGATTTTGACTTTCCAGTTTCAAGGTCCGTATTCAATTATTAGACTTTTTTAAATAAGGTCTCAGCAGGCGAATGAGGGATGACGATCAGTGGTCGTAGGTATAATCAGGCTCAGGGTAAAATTGCCTGAAAACCATTCGCTAAAGGGTAAACGGCGTGTTGTTAAGAGTTTGATCGGGCAGGTACGGAGCCGTTTCAATGTAGCCATATCAGAAATAGCACTGAACGATGTTTGGCAGAGGGCGGAAATAGGGATATCCGCAATAGGAAATAGCCAGCCAATAATGAACTCCGTCCTGGACAAAATTATGGAATTCATTGAAAGGACGTATCTGGTAGAAATTATTGATACAGACATCGAAATTATTCACATGGGAAAGTAGGAAGGCAATTATGCCCCATATGTTTCCTCGTTCCAGACGAGTAGAGGATCTCCTTAGAAAAGAAGTAGCAGACATGTTGCTCGGAGAGGTCAAGGACCCAAGGATCCAGGGCCTGGTGACCATAATGCAGGTGAAGGTCTCGGAAGACCTCTGTCACGCAAGATTTTTTGTTTCCGTTCTTGGAAGTGAATCTGAGAGAAAGTCCGTGATGGAAGGGCTGAATAAGGCTAAAGGCTTCATACGGAGAACATTGGGACACCGTCTTGACCTCAGGCGGATTCCTGAACTGCACTTTCAACTGGACCGGAGTCTGGATGACCAGGAAAAGATAGAAAAGCTCCTTGCCAGTATGAAAATCGACCAACAGACAGAGAGTTGAGAGACCTTGTGACTGAAATTTTGCCCGAGAAAGCCAAGATGCTGAAGGCCGCGGTAAAGGCCATCGATGAGGCTGACCGTCTCCTTTTAACCTGTCATGTAAAGCCGGATGGGGATGCCCTGGGTTCCTTGTTGGGCTTGGGCCTTGCCCTTAAGGAGGCAGGGAGAGAGGTAACCCTTTTTACAGAAGATCCGGTGCCGGATACACTTCGATTTCTTCCTGGTTCTCATTATCTGGTCAATGAAGTGGTCAATCCCCTGCCTGAAAAAACTACTCTGGTGATCCTTGACTGCAATGAACCTCACAGGATCGGGAGGCAGGCACAAGTATTAATAGAGCAGGCTTCACTCATTGTGATTCTGGATCATCACTTGAGTCAGGCACCGTTCTGTGATCAAAAGCAGGGTATAAAATATCCTCATTGTATAAATTGTATATTTCCGGACATTTTTGCTGCCGGGGCTATAGTCCTGTGGGTAATCAAAGGACTTGGATGGCCCATAACAGAAGATATAGCCACAAACCTCTATGCTGCCATATTGTCAGACACTGGATGCTTCCGTCACAGTAATACGAACGAGACGGCTTTCCGGATGGCCGTGGAGCTTGTAGCACATGGTGCAAGCCCGTATGCCGTTGCGAATCAACTTTATCAAAATTATTCTCTATGCAGACAACACCTTCTGGGCCTTGTATTGAGGACCATTGAGGTCAGGGCGCGTGGCAGGGTGGGTCTTCTTCAGGCCACTCCTGATATGTTTCGCATCAGCGGAGCAACAGAGCACGACACAGATGACTTTGTAGGGCATGTTAGATGTATAGATACAGTAGAAGTTGCCGTTTTCATAAAGGAGGTCTATTCCGGGCAGGTATCTGTCAGCCTCAGGTCAAAATCATTCTTTAATGTGGCAAAGCTGGCAAAAGAATTTGGAGGCGGCGGGCATTTTAATGCAGCGGGTTTCCGCAAGACCGGTTCAGCCGCTGAGATTAGAGCGATTCTGCTGGATAAAATAAAAGCCTGTTTTGAGGATTCGGAAACAGCCGATGCTTGATGGTATCCTGGTAATGGATAAGGCGTTCGGACCAACGTCCTTCCAGATAGTTCAGAGAGTTCGTAAAAGGCTTAAGGTCAAAAAAGTCGGACATGCAGGTACCCTTGATCCACTTGCTACGGGTGTGCTGCCTATATGTCTGGGACGAGCGACCAAGATCGTCCAGTTTATTATGTCGGGTCACAAAATATATCAAGGTACCATGCTCCTTGGTGTAGCTACCGATACCTATGATGCAGCAGGCAAGGTCACGGAACAGAAGGCTTTACCTTCGAGTCTTGATCAAATCTTTTTACAAAAGGCGGCCAAAGAATTTACTGGCAGGCTCTTTCAGCCGCCCCCCCCGTTTTCGGCAGTCAAGCATAACGGGAAACCACTATACAAATTTGCACGTCAAGGAATAATGGTCCAAAAAGAATCCAGGCCGGTGCAGGTATTCTCCTTTGAGATCCTTGGGTTGAGGTTGCCCGAAGTAGACTTCAGGGTACACTGCTCAAAAGGTACTTATGTTAGATCACTGGTACATGACCTGGGTTCAAATCTGGGTTGCTGCGCCCATGTGACTAGACTGCGAAGGACCAAAAGCGGCCCCTTCAACATAGAAAATGCCATGAAGATGGAAACTCTGGAGGAAGTTGTTAAAAGTAAAAGGCTTTTAGACGTCCTTATTCCTGTTGAGAAGGCGCTGTCACATATTCACGCCATTGAGATAGATAATGAGATGGCAGCAGAGTTGAGGAATGGGCATCCAGTTTTTGTAAACAGGCTCAGGGAGCTAATGGAATCGCAAGCCCATGAGTCAGATATGGAGTTACCTTATCTGCGTCTTCTTTGCAGACTGCCTCACATAAAAAATGGTTCAGGCCAGCAGGAAAAAGATTTGGTGTCCGTTGTGGCATGGCCCTCGGCGCCGGAGTCGGGCAGCCATAAAATACTGCATCCCATAAAGGTCTGGCCAAAAAAATGTATTATTACAAACTGAAACGAGAAATAGCATATCGCAGTTATAGTTAAGGAGGAAAAAATAGGTGGTTTTGGATCCAGAACGCAAGAAAGAAATTATAGAGAGCTTCCAAACCCACGGGACCGATACCGGTTCCCCTGAGGTTCAAATAGCCCTGTTGAGTTCCCGTATTGTCTATCTAACTGAGCACTTCAAAATCCATAAAAAGGATCATGGCTCAAGACGAGGCCTGTTAAAACTTGTTGGCCAAAGGAGGAGACTGCTCGACTACCTTAAGCACCAGGATATGGGGCGGTATAGGAAAATTATAAAGGAGCTTGGAATCCGCAAGTGATATGACGAGCTTATTAAGGTTTCTTATAAACGTATTTTCAATATTTTGAATAGGAGTCGCGCGGTTTTTCTAAAATTTTGCTATTTTAGAAAATAGAGTTGGCACAAAATATTGAAGAGTATGCTTCGTGGAACCGGGCAGTCAATATCAACAGCAAATTAAATTTACTAACGTAAAACCGATTACACTGCAAAGACCTTGAAATATGGTCCAGATCAAGAAGCAATAGATACAAGACAAAAAATTCAAGGAATCATAAGCAGTTAACGCATATCGTAATGACTGGAAAATTGAAGCGGCATCTCAAACCGGAATTTCTGAGCCGAACTATAATTCCTTTGGTTATTTATGATAGAGGACCTCAAGACACATGATAAAATTAAAAACACAGATAAATGACATGGCCTTATCCCTTGAAACCGGACGTTTGGCCAAACAGTCCAACGGTGCCATTTTGGCCAGCCTGGGGGAAACCGTAGTCCTCGTGACAGCAGTAACTTCTGGTAAAACCAGAGAAGGAATAGACTATCTGCCACTAATGGTAGATTACCAGGAGAGGTTTTATGGATCGGGTCGCATTCCAGGAAATTATTTCCGCAGGGAGATAGGAAGACCCAGTGAAAAAGAAACTCTGACTTCAAGACTTATAGATCGCCCCCTTCGGCCCAGATTTCCTAAGGGATATGCCTTCGATACACAGATAATAGCAACGGTGCTTTCTGAGGATGCCGAGGTTGATCCTGATGTGGTTGCCATTACCGCGGCATCCGCAGCTCTTTGTGTCTCAGACATACCATTTGACGGCCCTATTGCCGGAGTTAGAGTGGGAAGAGTAGAAGGCGGACTCATAGCTAATCCTACCAGGACCCAGCTGTCTAATTCAGATCTCAATATAATTGTTGCCGGTACCAGAAATACGATAATTATGGTAGAGGGCTGGAGCGCGGTGCTTTCAGAGCAGGAAGTACTCGATGCCATATTTTTCGGACAGGAATCTCTGACGCCTTTACTCGATCTTCAGGATGAACTTGTTGAAAAGTCGGGTAAGCCCAAGATAACTGTTCCCGTTCCAGATGTGGACATTGATTTTACAGACAAGGTCCGGGAAATTGCCAGGGAGAAGTTGCTGGCAGCCATACAGATACCCTTCAAAGTTGAAAGAAATGAGGGAATAAGACGCCTGAAAACGGAAGTAATGGAGGCATTGGCTGAGGAGTATCCCGGACGTGAACAGCAAATATCAGAGTGCATGAATGGCCTTGAAAAAGACCTGATGCGTACTTTGATTACAAAAGAAAAGCGTCGGATTGACGGCAGGACTTTTGAAGAAGTAAGGCCAATTTCATGCTCTGTGGGTGAACTTCCCCGCACTCACGGTTCTGCTGTCTTTACGCGTGGAGAAACCCAGGTACTGACAGTGGCAACCCTTGGCAGCTCTGAAGATGAGCAGAGGATCGAGTCCCCTGCGGGGCAACAGTATAAACACTTCATGCTGCACTATAATTTCACCCCTTACAGTGTCGGTGAAGTAAGGCCGTTAAGAGGTCCGGCACGAAGAGATATAGGTCACGGTATACTGGCGGAACGGGCGCTGGCCGGAGTAATACCCCCCGCAGACGATTTTTCGTATACCATTCGCATTGTTGCAGATGTTTTGGAATCAAACGGCTCATCCTCAATGGCCACTGTTTGCGGAGGATCACTTGCCATGATGGATGCAGGCATTCCCATTCGGGACATGGTGGCAGGGGTTGCAATGGGTCTTATTAAGGAGAATGACGATATCATCATACTCTCGGATATCCTGGGCGATGAAGACCACATGGGCGATATGGACTTCAAGGTGGCAGGGACCGAGGAAGGTATTGCCGCACTCCAGATGGATATCAAGATTTCAGGGATCAGTCGGGATATTTTAGGCAAGGCGCTTATGCAGGCAAAAGATGCGAGACGCTTTATCCTGTCCAGGATGAAAGAGGTGATAGATCATCCCAGAAAAGACCTTTCCCAGTATGCACCCAAGATCATTACCCTCAATATAAATCCGGATAAGATTCGGGATCTTATCGGTCCCGGGGGTAAGAATATACGTGGCATAATAGCAGAAACCGGCGTAAAGATAGACGTCAATGATTCGGGTGAGGTAAACATATTTTCCTCTTCAGGTAAAGCAGCAGAAGATGCTATCAAGAGGGTCAAAGATCTCACAAAAGAGCCTGTGGTCGGAGAGATCTATCTCGGGACCGTAAAAAAGATAATGGACTTCGGTGCGTTTGTGGAAATAATGCCCGGTACAGATGGTCTGGTCCATATTTCCCAGCTGGAAAACAGGCATGTGAAAAATGTAAAGGATGTAGTTGCCGAAGGTGATGAAGTACGTGTAAAAGTCATAGGTATAGATCAACAAGGCAGGATCAAGCTCAGCCGAAGGGCTGCCATGAACGACGAGTAGGAGTTGTCTCAAGAGTGGACCAGCAATACAACAAGTCTGTCCTTTCAAACGGCATTCGCGTGCTTACCGAGCGCATACCCAATGTACGATCGGTATCAATCGGTATATGGGTCAATGTGGGCGCCAGGGACGAGGATGTCAGCAACACGGGTATTTCCCACTTTATCGAGCATATGATTTTTAAGGGTACTGAACGGCGTACTGCGCTGGATATTGCCAAGGCCTTTGACCAGATGGGCGGCTTTTCCAATGCCTTTACCTCCAAAGAAATCACATGTTTTCATGCAAAGGTGCTTGATATACATCTAGAGAGGGCCCTGGATTTATTCGCTGATATTTTTCTCCATTCCAGATTTGATGAAAGGGAGGTTGACAGAGAACGCCAGGTCATAATGCAGGAGATCAAGATGCTTGAAGACTCTCCGGATGAATTGATACATGACCTTTTTAACAAGTTTTACTGGCCTGGAAATAACCTTGGACAGTCCATTCTCGGCACCCTGGACAATGTCAGTGCAATAAATTCACAGATATTGAAAGATTTTATAGCTAAGGCCTACGTAGGTCCAAAGGTTCTAATTGCTGCCGCTGGTAACCTGGAACATGAATCTTTTTTGGACAAAATCAAAGAACTTTTTGGAGGTCTGGTGTCCATCAATGGCCATTCTTCTTATTCCAGGCCTGTACCACATCTTGGGACTCAATTCATTGAAAAAGATCTGGAACAGCTCCACGTGCTGTTGGGTTATGAAGGGCCGTGTTCCTCAGGTCCTCAACGCTATCCGGCCCTGTTGCTTAATGTCATCCTGGGCGGATCTATGAGTTCCAGGCTGTTTCAGGAGATAAGGGAAAAACGTGGTTTCGCCTACTCAGTCTATTCCTTTTTCTCTTCGTTTCGGGATACCGGAATGCTGGGAATTTATGCGGGTATCGCTGAAAAACAGTTTTCCAAGACAGTGGAGCTAATGCACAGGGAGTTAAAAAAGCTCTCAGATCAATATATTGAAAATGACGAACTGGAGGCCGCCAGAGAGCACATAAAAGGTGGATTGTTGCTGTCTGCTGAAAGCACAGACAGCCGCATGACGAGATTGGCAAAAAATGAAATAAATCTAGGCAGATTTGTCTCTTATGATGAGGTAATCCGCAAAATTAATGCAGTTACTCCTGAAGACATAAAGCAGATGGCAACACAGTGTTTGAGAGGAGGCTCTGCCATGGTATGCCTGGGGCCGATCCCGGAGGGAGAGGCCGGAAGTTATGAGGAACTGGCAAATTCTTTTACAGGCAGCTCGTAAAATATCCAGTCTATATTGACAGATATAGATAAAATGCTATTATAAAAGAATATTAAATTTTTTGGGATTTGATTCCCCGCCGCTTGCGGCGTTCTTTAGCAATACGAGATACCCCGTGGTTTCCCGCGGGGTATTTTTTTTTACGACAACATAATAAACAAAAAAGGAGATATAAAATGTATCTGATAGCAAAAAAGATGATAGAGAATAATAAGAAATGGGCTAAGCTCAGAGAACCTGAAAAATTTTCGTCAGTTAAATTTTCTAAGTTTAATTCATTGTATAATTATGTCAGCAAATTATATAAAGCTTGGCATTAATTTTACATACTATTATGTATAAAATATACACATAAAAGGGATAAAGGAGAAATTATGATTCTTATTATCCCGGATTATAGCTGGAAATAGAAAAAAGAAGTGCCAATAGAGTCCATGAGCATCAGATCAGAGGGACTATCTGTAGTTATACAGATAAAACGCCTGCCACATGCAGTTGATCTGCCGTTCCCGCAATACGCAACCAGACAGTCAGCAGGCATGGATTTGTACTCGGCCATCCAACACGATATTCATCTGCATTCCGGGGAAATAGGCCTGGTTCCCACAGGCCTTGCGGTGGCCCTTCCGTACGGCTTTGAATTCCAGATCCGGCCCCGAAGCGGGCTTGCTGTCAAATATGGTCTTACGGTAATCAACGCGCCCGGTACTATTGATGCCGACTACCGCGGCGAGATAAAAGTCGGCCTGATTAATCTGGGACCAGAGACTGTCACCATAAAGAGAGGACAGAGGATTGCCCAGATGATCCTTGCCAGAGTCCGGCAGGCAAAATGGCAGGAAGTGGAGGAGCTGCCCGCGAGTGAAAGGGGCAAAGGCGGCTTTGGTCACAGTGGAATTTAGCTGTAGACTGAACAGGATATCAGGGTCTGCATACTGTTTTTTCCACCTGATAAGTTTCTCGTCCGTATCGGGCACATACAGCAGGAATAAAGGCATCATAATAAAATAATAAGGTGATTGAGCAGGGGAAGACCTGGGAATAAGGACCTAAAAGACAAGACCTCCAGGCGAAACAAAGAATTTGCAAGATAGTATGATAGTAAACTACGAAATCAACACCTGGTTGTAGAGCCAGATAACATGTTGAATTTCCTCCTTACAGGATCTCTATTAGGCCTGTCATCAGGTTTTGCCCCGGGACCACTGCTTGCCCTGGTAATTTCTGAAACCCTTCAACACGATATAAGAGCCGGTTTTAAGATCGCTCTTGCTCCAGTCATTACTGATTTGCCAATTGTCATTTTGACTTTATTCATACTGGTAAAGCTGTCCGGTTTCCATAACGTGTTGGGAATTATTTCATGTATGGGCGGCTTTTTCGTCTTTTATTTAGGTTGCCAGGGTATACGTACAAAAGGCATAGAATTGAACTCTCAGGAGATCGTGCCCAACTCATGGACAAAGGGAATAATAGCCAACGTATTAAATCCCCATCCATATCTATTCTGGTTTGGTGTCGGGGCGCCGACAGTAGCCAGGGCAATGGACCATGGTATTTTTGCCCCTTTTGCCTTCATCGGCAGTTTTTATGTCCTGCTTGTCGGGTCAAAAATTGTGATAGCTTTATTAGTTGGTAAGTCCAGATCATTTCTGGCGGGAAATGTATATGTATATACGATGCGGCTTCTCGGTTTATTATTATGTGTATTGGCAATTACTCTTTTTTATGACGGGCTGAAACTATTGGGAATTCTATAAGGCGAATGACAATTCATGCCCGCGCGTGCCGGGCACATCAGGCCTTCCCTGCCCGGGGCCAATCGGTTTAATTCTGGCCCTGGTAATCTCAAAGAACAGGAAGCCGTAGAAAAGCGTTTCAAGGCGCATGATAAAAAGGCACCATACGACGGTTGATCGCTGCAGATGACCCTGTGTATTGGCCCATAGAGAAATGAATATCTTTGTACTTGATCTTAACACCGAGTCGTGTGCGCGCTATCACTGTGATCAGCACGTCGTTAAGATGATTCTGGAAAGCGCGCAGATTGTATGTACAGCACTCAACAAGAAGGGATTTGTTACACCTTACAAATCAACCCATGCGAAACATCCGTGCGTTCTCTGGGCAGGGACATCATTCTCGAACCTGGAATGGCTGAAGAGTCTGGCGAGAGCGCTCAACCGTGAGTACCTTTACAGGTACCGGAAATTTGAGGATCACAGTTCAATTGCGGTAATTGATCAGATTGAGGGGATGAAGTATGAGTCGATAGGACGAACTGAGTTCCCTCAGGCCATGCCTGAAAAGTACAGGGTCCCGGGTGACCCGGTACAGGCATATCGTAACTTTTATATCGGAGAAAAACTGAAGTTCGCCCGATGGACGAGAAGAAGAAGACCGGCATGGATAAAAGAGATGTTGAGCCGGAAACCAGTTCAATAACGAAGACTTTGTCACGGCGGGAATTTCTCTGCACGACGTGTCTGGTCTCCACGGGCATGTTCCTGCCGTCTTTTCGACCGACATGGGCAGCCCGGACAGCCTCGAAGAGTGCCGGCGAATTCGGCGAACTGAACGCGACCGATTCCGGCGGCATCGACCTCTACCTTGAGCACAAAGACCTGCTTATCGGTGGCAGGCCCGGCCGGGCGATTGCGATCAATGGTTCCATCCCCGGGCCGGTCATTCGTATGCAGGAAGGCAAAGAGGCGCTGATCCGCGTCCACAATCGGCTGGAGGAGTCGAGCTCGATTCACTGGCACGGCATACTGCTGCCTTTCAACATGGATGGCGTCCCGGGCATCAGCTTTTCAGGCATTCCAGCGGGAGAGACATTTACCTACCGCTATCCTGTCCGGCAGAACGGCACGTACTGGTATCACAGCCACACTGGTTTGCAGGAACAGCTTGGACATTACGGCCAGCTCATTCTCGAACCGGCCGAACCTGATCCGGTAATATACGACGTGGAGTATTCGATCATCCTGTCAGACTGGACATTCGAGAGACCGCACCGCGTGTTGTGGAAGCTCAAGACCATGGAGGGCTACTACAACTTCCAGCGCCCGACACTGGCGAATATCGACGATCAGATAAAGGCGACCGGTATGTCACTGAGTGAAGTGCTTGAGAAAAGACTGGCGTGGGACCGTATGCGGATGGACCCGACCGATATTGCCGACATTACCGGAGTGACCTATACCTACCTGATGAACGGCAAGGCGGCCCACGAGAACCCTGCGTTCATTGCCAGGCCCTGGCAGCGGGTGCGCCTGCGGATCGTCAACGCCTCGACCATGACCTTTTACGATGTCCGCATCCCGGGCCTGCCGATGACTGTCGTGCAGGCAGACGGGCAGGACATCAAGCCGGTGGAGACCGATGAGCTTCGTATCGGTGTTGCCGAAACATATGACGTGATCGTGACGCTGCCGGACGCACGGGCCTACACCCTGTTCGCGGAGACCATGGACCGCAGCGGTTATGCACGCGGCACGCTGGCCCCGAGACAGGGAATGTCGGCGGACGTGCCAGAACAGCGTCGCCGGCCCATGCTCACCATGGCCGACATGGGCATGATGATGCACGGCGAGATGAAGGGTATGGACGGTGAGGACCATGAGGGCATGCATCACGGTATGCCGCATC
>JAGYNZ010000014.1 GCA_018399745.1 Deltaproteobacteria bacterium
TGAAGACCGCGATTGTCGCTCCAATGACATCCAAAGGATTTAGCTATCCAACCAGAATTCAATATACATTTCAGGATAAAAAAGGATTGATCCTGCTTGACCAAATGAGAGCCGTTGATAAATCCAGGTTAATTCAGAAACTTGGTGTAATTTCCCAAAGCGCGCAGATTAAAATTATCAATTGTTTGCAAGAGCTTTTCGCGTATTAAGGGGCTGATCGGGTAGCTAAGGTCTTTCTCCTCCGGCCCCCGCACCACATAGCAAGCGGGTCGGTACTATGCGGTTCTCATGAGTTACCGAGCCTTAGCGGAGTAGTGAATTCTCACCCATAGATCTTTAACAGATAATAGACCTTGATCCTTCAACCATTTGTCAGTCATCTCCGTATCGGGTTGCCAGTGTTCAGGCGGGTACAGTATAAACCATATCGGCTCATTTGAGATACACCCAATTTTCCAGTTTCCCACCGTTCGCAAATTCCTCTTCCCCCTGGCAGGCGATGGGATCGGCATCGCGTTCGGCTTTGGAGATGATGGCATCATTTCTGGAATTCAGCCCGCGGGCCTGATAGTTCTTGAATACATCGTTGGTCATCACATCAAAAAAGGAGACCAGTTTGTAACCGCTCGGCGTATTCACTCCCACGGCTGTATCCGCAAGGGTGAAATTGCCATATTCGGGAGGCATACCCAGCAGTTGGCCGGCAGAGACCTTATCGCCCACCTCAAGCGTGGCAATTAAATCTATATGCATGATCACAAAATGAAAAGGGGGATAATCATCGGATTGAATGCCCACATTGGTCCCTTTCCATCCCTCGTCTTGGGACCACTCCTCTGTTGTTGCGATAACCGTACCGTTAAGAGGCGAATATATTTTGACAGTTAGTCGTTCGGCCTCGTTTTTGGGAACAAAGTAGTGCTTCATGCTCCGGCAGGTCTCAAAATCATCCGAATAGTCGTGGCCGATGCCGGAACGAAATTTTGAAATTCGGGAGATTTTGGAAAGCTCGATGACATCGGCTGACGCAAACTGGGGAAGTCCGTTTGTCGCCACATCATAGATAGGCCAAGGAGTTTTGGTGCCGGTGACGGTCCCCCCGTGTTCGCCCGGCTTCATGCCCCAGATGCCGGAAAATTGTTGACCACCACCTGAAAAAGTAAGCGAAAAATTGATGCTGCTTGCCATTGCGGGCATGTCAGCTGTCAGCGCCATGGTGTTTCCGCACATCCGCTCATCCCCGGCCAATATTCCTTTGCCCGCCTCAACTCAAAAATACACTCCCAAACACCTGCGCTTCTTCTCATACCACCGCCGATAAAATCTTGATTCACTTCTTTACGAATTTTATAGCCATATAATTAACCATATAAAAATATTGACATATATCTTGATAGGTTATATCTTAAACAAATGGGAAAAAGGTCTGATTTTGAAAAGAAAATAAAATACACGGATGAGCCCATGGGAAAAGTGAAGGTTGTCTCTGATTTCCTGCCTGCACCTGAGGAACTGGTTTTAAAGGATGAAACTGTTAAGGTCACTATTGCTCTGAGCAAAGCCAGTGTAGATTTTTTTAAAAATGAAGCAAAAAAATACAATACTCAGTATCAAAAAATGATTCGCAGGCTGTTAGATGAATACACAGCTCGCCATCTGTAACCTGCCAATGGTGTCGATTCATAAAGACAGGAGGGAAAGTTTGGGCGTTGCCAGGCAGGAATGAAAACGTAGAATTCTTAGATTTACCTCTAAATCTGGATTTAAGGTGGAGGAATTCTCTCCGGAGCTGAAGTGCAGGAGGTAATTCTTCTCAAGAGGCGCTTCATCCAATCAGCACTTTTTCTTGAATGGCATCCTCAGACAGTCCTCGAAGTATGTCTGCTTTGCGGTCTTCCAGAATTAATTGAATTGCCTCTCGCAGATTATTCTTTGTTTCTTCTATGGTCTCTCCCTTGCAATTTGTCCTAAAAAATATAGTTTACTCCTTCCCTTAATTTGAGCGAGATATCTTACCTTTTCTTCCAATAATTATTTGCAATTTAATTTAGCTAATACTAAAATAAATCATGATTCACGAACGGAATCTGGCGCTGATGTTCAAGGTTCTGGCAGTAACGCCACGGGTCAGGATCATTCAACTGCTTAAACAGCGACCCTTGTGTGTGGGAGCTCTGTCGGTTCGTCTGGACATCACTGCCGGCGCTGTATCCCAACATCTTCGGGTGCTCAGGAAGGCCGGTCTGGTGAAGGCTGAAAAGCGCGGCTATTTCATGCATTATCAGCTCAATCAGGAAACCTTGTCGCGCTGGAAGCAAGTTGCAGATGAGTTTCTCACCGCTCCGAAGGCCCCGGTGGCCCAGGATCTTCTCCAGTCAGCAGGCGGGCCTGATAATATAGTAAAGACTTGAAGTAAGGATTAAGTGGAAAATGGCATTCGCTCCCGCTATTGTGGTCTCCGGTTTGAGTAAAAGTTTCGGCCCCTTTAAGGCGCTCAACCAGGTGAATTTCTCAGTCCCGCAGGGAGAAATCTTCGCCTATCTGGGACCTAACGGTGCGGGCAAGACCACTACCATTCGGATTCTGGCCGGGCTGCTGAAGAGGGACGCCGGAGAGATAAGCATTTGTGGAGTGGATGTGGCTCAGGACCCGGTTTTCGTCAAAGGGAAAATTGGCGTGGTGCCTGATGAGTCCAATCTTTATCCCGAACTTACCTGCCGCCGCAATCTGGAATATCTGGGAGAATTGTACGGCCTGCATCGCAGGGCGCGAACCCTGAAGGTAGGCGATCTGTTGTCGTATTTTGATCTGGCCGACAGGGAACATACCCCTTTCGGTGCTCTGTCCCGGGGTCTGAAGCGGCGTTTGACCATCGCCGCGGCCCTGGTCCATGATCCCCAGGTGATTTTTCTGGATGAACCTACCTCCGGTCTGGACGTGGCCAGCGCCCGGGCTTTGAGAGAGCTTATTCAGACCATCAACCGCCAGGGCACCACGGTATTTCTCACCACCCACAACCTCTATGAAGCCGAGGACTTAAGCCACCGGGTACTGATTCTCATTAAAGGACAGGTAGCCGCCTCAGGTGCTCCCTGGGAAATCCGGCAGCAGTTCCAGGGTCTCAATCTTCTGGCCGTTAACTTTTCCCGGGAGATTGACCCCAAACCTCTTCTCCAGGCCTGTCCTGCGGTTCTCAAAGCCGCTTCCGAGAACGGTGCGTGGCGCTTCGAGGTGTCGGAGACCCACCCGGCCCTGGAGCAGATCCTGGCTTTTGCCGGAAAAGGAGACCTGGAGATTAAAGAGATCAACACCGTGGTCGCCAGTCTGGAAGACGCATTTCTGAGCCTTGTGGAAAAATCCCCGGAATCGGAGGCCCGGTGATGATCCAGTTCCGACGCATCCTGGCCATCAGTTTAAAGGATATTGAAAGCTATTACGGTAAGCCGCCGCTCATCACCTGGGGGCTCATGTTTCCAGCGGTACTGCTCCTTTCGGTTTACGTCAAAGATCCAGCCACCTACCTGGCTGTTGCCCCGGGCATCATTGCCATGACCCTGTTATTCGGCAATACCTCCATGGCCGCTATCGTGGTTACCTTTGAGAAGCGGGCCGGCACCCTGCAGCGGCTGCTTCTGGCCCCGCTCTCCATGCGCACAATTATTCTGGGAAAGGCATTAAGCGCCTCGGCCTACGGCCTGGTCAGCGCCCTGATATTAACCCTGGGGCTGAAGCTGGTCCTGGCCATGCCCCTGGCTGATCCTCCCATTTTTGTGGCCGGACTTATGCTGGGAGCCGGGTGCTTTTCCCTGTTGGGACTGACCGCCTCGGTTATGGTTCAAGAGGTCTTTGAGGCCATGACCCTGTTAAACTTTTTTCGATTCCCGATCTTATTTATCAGCGGAGTCTTTATGCCCTTGTCCGAATTGCCCCACTGGCTCAAGCCCCTGGCCCTGGCCTCTCCTTTGACCTACGTGGTGGAGCTCCTGCAGTTTGGGGTAACCGGGCAATCGGAATTTCCCACACCGCTTATTCCGTTTTCAGTGAGTCTGCTATTTTTGTTAATCAGCTGGTTTTTGACTGAGGCCATGTTTCGCCGCCGGGCTCACGTCTAATCTTGGGTATGCGAACTCCCCTGGAATTTGCAATGGGGATTTGTAATTATTGAAATTACAATCATTGGTGAATTCAATTCTCCTGAACATTGATTTTTAGACAGGCATCGAGGATTTACAGTCCGGCTTCAACGGACATTATCAGGCAACGTTCTAAAAAGTCTCCTGAATCGGATAGACATAGACGAGATAGAGATAGAAAAAGGCCAGAGAGATCACCAGGATGATCACGCCCAGCACAGGTGAACTGACCTTGATGCCGGACGCCGAGGCCTCAAATTCCGTCAACGCCTGGTTCGTATTACCTTCTTTTTCCTTATCCCCGGCAAATTTCATGGACTTGTAAAACTGAATACCGGAAAAGAGGATACCCGCAAAAACCAGAACGAGCACCGAGTAAAAGATAATGATCGATGACCGGGCCTGCCAGCGAAACACCTTCAGCCGATAGGCCAGTCCCTCTGAGAGGTAATCGTAATAGGCCTGCCATGATTTCAGATAGAGAGACCTGGTCTTCTCGTCCTGGAGAAATTCAGGAGGCCTGGCAGGCTCGAACTCAAATTCTCCCTACCTGATTGTCGCGTTGTGGTATATTCAGGGGGACCCTGGATACAAGTTTCCGGCTGAGGTCCGGACGAATCCTCATGCGGGGACCGGCAAGGGCAGGACTCTCCATCAGGCGGGACTCTCGCGTTCGTAACAGCTCGGCTGGGGTCATCGCCAAATGCCTGTTTAGGACCATGCGTTCGGAGTTAAATGCGTATTTGACCGGAAGAAAGAATTCAAAGAGCAGGTCCTGCCCGTTGTCTCCATAGACCGAGATCTTAATTGCATCCACGGTCACAGGGTCGCCCGGTTCGATCGTGAAACTCCCGGACCCGTGTCCGTTTCCAGAGGGATAAGATGGAGACCCTTCGGCTGTATAGCGGGGGCTGGGATTCTGCCCTGAATAGGGCCTGACGAATATTCGAAGTCCCGATGTATGAATCTTCTGGTAATCAAACGAGACATTTACTTCCTGTCCGAACACAAGGCTGGATGGCGCAGGCGGATCGAGACGGATATTCCTGATGGATTTACTCCATGCGACCTGCCCCGAAGCAACCCAGAACAGTGAGAGTGTAAAGGCGGCAACAACGATTTTTTTCATCACCAACCTCCTTTTGTGCATAAAAGAAAGGATTGAGCCATCTGAAAGAAACCGGTTCTTTTCCATCTATACCCTATTTTGCGAGCCTTTGGAAATCATATCTCTCCTGGCCTCAATCTGCAACAAACGCCGGCACTTTTGTCCCTTAGAAGGATTTTTGATCTGTTAACTCTGCCGACCCATTATTCTGTAAACTTTAATGATTTGAAAAAATATTTTTGTTCCTTCATATTCCCAAAACCGCGTTAGCAATCAAAAAATAAACAATCAGCCCCAGCGAGTCGACTAGGGTGGTAACGATCGGAGCACTCACTATGGCGGGATCGACGCCCAGCCGCTTGGCAGCCATGGGAAGCAGGGCGCCGGTCGCGGCGGCCAGCAGACATATGGTTACCAGCGACAAAGATAATACAAGGGAGATCCTCAGATCGAACACCAGTGAAATTGGCACCAGAGCTATAGCCGCCAGCATTGCGCCCAGCAGCATACCTACCTGCATTTCCCTGAAAAGTACGCGGGGCAGGTCTCCGAAACGCACTTCATCCACCGCCATTGCCCGGACGATAAGAGTCGATGACTGAGACCCAACGTTTCCGCCTGTATCGATCAGCAGGGGGATGAAAAGAGCCAGTGTGACCACCGCTTCCAGGGATTGTTCAAAAAAGTTAAGCACGTTTATGGAAAGAGTCGCTGCAAGGATCAGAACGAGCAGCCACAAAGCCCTTGTCTGTGCCAGGTTCTTTACGGACGCCGAAAGATAAGGCATTTCAAGGGGTCTGGATGCACCCCCAAGGGCGATGTCCTCCGTATCTTCATGCTCCAGGATTTCCATGGCGTCGTCAAAAGTCAAAATCCCCACCAGCCGGCCTTCCATATCAACGACAGGCAGAGCGATAACGTCGGCTTCCTGAACCAGGCGGGCCGCTTTTTCGCGATCCTCTCCTACTTGAACTGAATACACGTCGGTAGTCATAATATCGCCGATGATGGTGTCCGGTTCGGCGAGTACAAGATCTCTCAGACTGATAACTCCCAAAAGCACCAAGTAATCATCGGTAACCGGCAACATGTAGACTGATTCCGCATCCCTGCCGTTTCTATGCACCTTTTCCAGTGCCTGTGCGGCGGTCATGCTCTGCCTTAGGGCTACAAACTCCGGGCTCATGACGCGGCCGACGGAATCAGACGGGTACCCCAGGAGAATAGAGGTCATCTTTCGTTCCTGTGGATCCAGCCCCTCAAGCAATTCCCGCGCAACCTTGGCAGGGAGTTCATCGATAAGCCGGACACGGTCGTCCGGGTCTAATTCTTCAATAAGTTCCCTGGCCTGCACATCGCGCAGGGATGTTATGAGCTGGCCCTGCTGCGCCGGTTCCATTGATTCGAATATGTCGAGTGCGATATCCTTTGGCAGGAATCTGAATGCGATAGCGAGTTCAGACGGTTTGAGCCTGTATAGCTCATTGACTATCTCCAGACTATCATGCTCAGCATACCATTGCTGAAGCTGATGCCAATCTTTTTCAACGAGATACTGGGCCAGATTGGACATTTGTTTCTCCTGAGTTAAATTCCATATAAGTATAACGAAAAGCTTGAGAAACGAGCGCTTTTTGCGCATTCCGCTGGTACGCTTTGTGCAGGCCCGGCACGGAAATAAACTTATAGGGTAAAAATCCTACGTATTAACCTTTCCGGGGCAGGTTTTGAGGTTAACAAAAGTACCGGCCAAAGGCAAGGACGTCACAATAGGGGTGCCCAAAGAAAGCCGAAGCACAGCGGTTTGAGCCGACGAGCAGAGGTGACTTTAAATGATGATAGCGGCCACGGATGTTCATTATTTTGAGACCGGCTGTGCGGCGGCCTGTGTGCTGTTCTCAGATTACAGCGATAGACGGCCTACAGCATCATATACCAGAATCCTGCCACCACCAGCGGACTATGTGCCTGGGGAGTTCTACAGGCGGGAACTTCCATGTATTGTAACGCTGCTCCGGCAGATCAATCCGTTGCCGAATGAGATAGTCATTGACGGTTATGTGACTCTCGGGGATTCGCCTGGTCTTGGACACTACCTCTTTAAATCCCTTGGCAGTGAAATACCGGTGGTTGGTGTGGCCAAATCCAGGTTTAAGGGATCTTTTGGAATCGAGGTCTTCCGGGGTAAAAGCACACGTCCTCTGTACATAACATCTGCCGGGACAGAACCGCAAAAGGCGGCTGAGAAAATCAGGACGATGCATGGGGCCTATCGAATACCGACCCTGCTGAGGCAAGTAGATATTCTGGCAAGAGAAAGGGCCGGTCAACTGCTTTCTCCAAAAAGTTAATAAGAGGTCAAAAATGACTGAAAAGCGAATTCTGCCGGTCTTTCTGCTCTGTTTTTTCGTGGGTCTTTTGGGCATTCACCGATTCTATGTGGGAAAGATCGGAACCGGTATACTGCATATGTTAACCCTGGGCTGTTTCGGTATATGGACAGTAATCGACTGTATTTTGATTATTGCAGGAGAGTTTACAGATAAAGACGGAAACAAAATCAGGCAATGGACATAAAGAGGCATAATCATAAAGGCGTCCCTGACGGACTTTATCAGGGTAAAGCCCGTACAGAATTTTATGCCGATTCGCACGGGCAAACACCAACCCTGCAGCTTTATACCAGAGTGACCATTAATCCTCTCTCGCACGTACCGGCGGCCCGAATCCTCACTAGAAGTTTATGCGCAGCCCGCCCATCACACTGTGTGTGCTGTATTCGGCCTCAAAGTAATCAAAATCAGGGTCTTCAGTAGCAAAGTAGCGATATTGAAAATCAAGGTTCATATTGTAGCCCACCGGCAAACTCACACCGGTCATGATCTGGTACGCAAAGACAGTATCATCGTCCTCGCCCCAATAGTCCACATCGAACTCCACATTAGCAACACCGATGCCCGCCCCTATAAAAGGGCTGAACTGACGACCCGGCAGAAAATCGAAAAAGGCGTTGCCCATTACTGAAAAGGAATCGACATCCCCACCGATGCCGCCGGGAAACTTTCTGTCCACGTCGTTAAAACGGTAGCCTATCTCAAATTCCGTCCGAAGCCCGGTGCCCAGGTCATAGCCAATCGCTCCGGTCGCTGCCACGCCGGTGTCGAATTCAGCTTCATCACGAATACCATCAAACCAGGTGATATCCGAATCCTCTACCCAGACTGCCCCCAGATTGCCGGAAAAGTACATACCCTGAGCCCATGTTAATGAGTTTCCCATCACCAGAACAAGAGCTGTTGCCGATAGAATCAAAAATGTCCTTTTCATAACGACCCCCCTGATGAATTTATAATCCGTCAAATAATTATTCCAGATAATTATCCTCATATGAATGAGCTGTACATTATTTGATATAAAAATAACCGAACCTGCAAAGTACTTTGAGACCGCCGCGAATTATGACCTCCCCCTTCAACATGAGGCATATTCAGGTGAAAAAAATAAGTCGAGTCGAATTCATTATAATAGCTGGTTTACTTAATCGTGGAAATCCGTTTTTTCTCTCAATTCCCTCAGACCCTCGCGATTATAAATTATAGAACCGATGAGACACTCGAATTTTTTTCCAAAAACCGGCCAGCCAACCTCGACATTCCTGGTAAAATCTCTAATCCTCAACTCATTTATTTTTGGTTCCCTTGGCGGCCTGACCGGATACTCCGTATTGGCTTTCAGTGTCAAAATCAGGTCATTACCGCGGTGCTGTACCGAGGCCACTGAGGCATCGATTATCCACTCGTCCTTGTTGGCTATGGCGAAATCGTCTCTTATGGCCATTTTATACCTCTGTCTTCGTACTATAAGCATTTAATGACTGTTCGGCATTACTGTTTATTAATTCCATGGCAGCTCTGATCGACTTCTCATGGTCTCTGCCTGTAAACTGCGGATCTGTGCACCCTTATAGACGGTATATTCAAAGTTTAGCCTGCTCTGATCAGGAGACAGGGCTCTATTAATAAATAATTCCTGGATTATCTATCTATTATCTGTTGCAAGCATTTTGCCTTCCCTGATATTTTTGGCCTTGGGAAAGGTGAATTGGGATTTTTTCTGAAGTAATGCCTTTCCAAACTCAAGCATTGTCGTATTACCAAGCCTGGTCACCTTAGGGGGCTTTATAAAAAAATTGGCTAACATCCCCTTGATCTTTCCAAAGAAACCAGCAGATTGTTTTTCCCCGGCAATAGATGCTATTTTTATTCCCATCCTCGGCGTCTGTTCCGTCTTCTCAAAAGAAAGTCTGTTGACCAGGGCCACTTTTTCGTTCGATCTATTTTCGTATTCATACTCACCATCTTTTGGTTCAACATCATAGAGCCCAATGGTTAAGTTGCTCTCATTACCTCTTGCATTAAAGTTTATTTTTACGTTGGTGACGATCCTGGCAGAATCGGTTATCCGGCCCTTAACTTCGATAACCCCGAAACCCTCTCCGTCAACCTTGATATAATCAAGCATATTTTCCAACCGCTCCCCTTTTTTAAATTTATCCTTCTGGGTCGCTATAATCCCGGCAGGGTCAAATGTGACCTGGTAAAAACCACTACCCAGTATTACAAATTCACAGATTAAATCAAAGGACTTAGAGCGAAGGTTTATACTATGGGAGACTATACCTATCTGCTGATCGTTATCGGGACTGGACACGTCATCAACAGGCGACAGAGACAGCAGCGGAATAAAATACATAAAAGAGGCTATATGGTTTTTTGCAAAATTCTCTTCCCTGTAACTCATGGTTATGGTGGGTCCGTTTATCTCTCCGTCCACCTTATTGCCCTCTGCCGATAATCCGCTTCCGCACGTTTTAATGTTCAAATCGGCAGTTGATGCTTCACAACCTGTTAAAAACAAAATATTAAAAACAATAAACCCAAATAAAATATATACATATCTATAGTTTAGATCTGAATGTGTATTTATCAAATATAACTTCATGGCTTACTTCCTGATACTTTATCTGTACCTGACTCCAAAAGGCCTTTCAAATCCCTTCGCACTGATATTTGTTATGGCCAGATTTTCTGTATAGACCTTGAGAAAACCTATTGTCAAATTTGAAATCAGTGTTGGAAACCCTTCTCGAATCTCCTTTATTGATATTTATGAAGGCGTATCTTATGATTACGTCTATTGGTTATTGACCGTTGTCTGTAGCCCAATTGTATTTTCATAGCTGAAAAGGCCGTTTTTTTAGATTACGCGTTTAATATATATAACACATCTTCTGAAATTATTGGGAAATACCGGTCAGTTGCGAAAAAATTGCTGATTGATTTATTGAATATTTACTGGTAGAAAAGTACGGCTGAAAATTACAGGAAAAGCGGGAAAAAATATAATTCAACCGACCAAAGCCGGCCTTGAAAACCGGGGGATATTCTGAAGGCCTTACCTCTTTTTCACAGGTCACCAAAGGGGATGTAGCTCAGCTGGGAGAGCGCCACGTTCGCAACGTGGAAGTCGGGGGTTCGAGTCCCCCCATCTCCACCAAATAATAATCCATAGCATTCCTGTAAAGTCCAAAATCCTTAAGGCTACATACAAAGACAGGGTAAGGGATAAGTCAGGATTTTTTAAAAACTCCCCGTGGCATGCCCTATTTATGTTTTCATCCACCCCCTCACAGTCATTTTTGCAACCTTCGCTCTCGCGCCATTATCCATAAGTATCTCACCCAAGGACAATCTAATTTTCCCTCTCTATACAACTTCACCTTTTAAATTTGACAGCCCATTCTCTCAGGTCCATAATCAAAATTGGCGAATAACAGATAGTTTCTGCCCTCAACCCGGCTGATAATTTCCGGTTTTCAAAAAGTGCGAAGTATTCCGACGCCATTTGGGGACGAATTTTTCTCTTCAAGGAGTGGAGATGATGGAAAATACCAGGGGGATTTTAAAAGCAGCCATTGGAATAGCAAGTGCAATACTTGTAATAACGAGTGCAGCCTGCAAGTTGACGATCTCATCATTACAGGGGCCTGACACGGCTGAAACCGGCGCTATTATTAATCTCACCATAACCGGGCAGGGGACCGAAAGTTCAGATACTGCGGAATACGGCCTGATTCTCCAAATTCCGGAACATTGGGAGGTTGTTAGCGCCAATGTATCCGTAATGATAACACAATACCCCCTCAAGGAAAACTTGGCCATTGAGTCTCTTTATTCCCCCCAACCTGGATACAAGGTCTGGGCAGGGACAACCACTGAAAGATACGGCGTCTTTGCTACAGTAGCACTTTGCGTGGGGAACCTCCCCGGCAATGAAGGAGATATGGAAAACTATGTAATCAAGGCGATGGCAGGAGCCAGCAGATCGGGCACTTGGTACACCGATGATCCCCAGGACGTATTCGATTTTGCGGCTGTCACCCAGTCTAAATATCTGAAATCCATAACGGTCACAAAAACATTTGATCAAGGGATCTTTATCCCTGATCCTAACCTGGAATCTGCTATTCGTGAGGCCCTGGGAACAGGCCCATGTGATCCCATAACTCAGGATATGGCATATACACTCACCACCCTGAATGCTGAATCTCGTGCAATCTTTGATCTTTCAGGTCTGGAATATTTTTTTAACCTGACTGATTTGGACTTGAGTGACAACAAGATCTCAGATATCACTCCTCTGAGCGCACTCACAAACCTGACTGATTTGGATCTGGGTGACAACAAGATCTCAGATATCACTCCTCTGAGCGCACTCATAAACCTGACTGTTTTGGATCTGAGTGACAACAAGATCTCAGACATCACCTCTCTGAGCGGACTCATAAACCTGACTGATTTGCGTCTGGGTTGGAACCAGATCTCAGATATCAGTCCTCTCAGCGGACTCATAAACCTGACTGATTTGGATCTGGGTGACAACAAGATCTCCGACATCAGCCCTCTGAGTGGACTCATAAACCTGACTGATTTGTATCTCTTTTACAATGAGATTACAGACATCAGTCCTCTGAGTGGGCTCATAAAACTGAACTATTTAAATCTTAATTCATCAGGTAGTATCTTCAGGTGGGCTCCCCGAGACCGGATTAAAGATATCAGCCCTCTGAGCGGACTCACAGACCTGACTGTTTTGGATCTGAGTGGGAACGAAATCTCAGATATCAGTCCTCTGAGTGGGCTCATAAACCTGACTGATTTGAGTCTGACGTCGAACGAAATCTCAGACATCAGTCCTCTCAGCGGACTCATAAACCTGACTGATTTGAGTCTTATCAACAACCAGATCTCAGATATCAGTCCTCTGAGCGGACTCACAAACCTGACTGTTTTGGTCCTGGAGTGCAACCAGATCACAGACATCAGTCCCCTGAGTGGGCTCGTAAACCTGACTGATTTGGATCTTGATTACAACCAGATCTCAGACATCAGCCCCCTGAGTGGACTTATAAACCTGACTGATTTGCGTCTTATACACAACCAGATCTCAGATATCAGTCCTCTGAGCACACTCACAAACCTGACTGTTTTGGACCTGAGCGGGAACCAGATCTCAGATATCAACCCCTTGAGCGGGCTCATAAACTTGACTGTTTTAAGTCTGAGGTCGAACCAGATCACAGACATCAGTCCTCTGAGCGGACTCATAAACCTGACTGTTTTGGATCTGAGTGGGAACGAAATCTCAGACATCAGCCCCCTGAGCGGGCTCACAAACCTGACCAAATTATATCTGAGCCGGAATCAAATTACAGATATCAGCCCTTTAGATGGACTCATAAACCTGATTATTTTGTATCTTGATTACAACCAGATCTCAGACATCAGCCCCCTGAGCGGACTCATAAACCTGACTAATTTGCATCTGACGTGGAACGAAATCTCAGATATTAGTCCTCTGAGCGGACTTATAAACCTGACTGATTTGACTCTGACGGGGAACCAGATTACTGATATTACTGCCTTAGTTGAAAATACCGGTTTGGGAAATGAAGACTATGTCAATCTTTATAACAATCCACTTTCCAGTGCTCAAGCCTGTGCTGACTTGCAGACTCTTCGGGATCGGGGGGTATATTTGGTTGGTCCTTGATCCAAGCAATAGTTGCTTAGGTGATTTAGCCGGGTACGTGGACGTATCTGACCTGGCAGTTTTCGCAAAGGCAGGATTCAAGATTTGAGGCAGGTGCGCCGTGGATCCCACGTTCGTTTGTCCTTATTTCGGAATGATCCGCGGCGATTGAATCTGTAGAAAAAGTCTTAATTCCAGTAATTACTGACATAATTAGGAGAGAAAATGAAAGACCAAACAGATATCCCTCAGAGTATGCAGGAGATATTAAGCTATACCCCAAGTGAAACCGGGTTTCGCATCACTGAAAGGTGGTTTTCCAATAATAAAGACTTTCCTACAATCGGAATAGCAAACATTCATGCCGTAGTTCCGGATATAGAAGCGAATAAGGATAAGATCAGCAAAGCAGTGGAGATATTCAAAGAGCGAAAGGTGAATCTCGCCATCTTCCCGGAGCTTTGTCTCTCGGGCTATTTTTGGGAAGATGAGCCTGCGTGCCGCAAATACATGGATCAGGCGGTTATCGAGAATCATGCTGACTGGATCAACAAAACTCTCAAGTCATATCTTGATGATAGTTTCAAAGGCATTATCCTGAATGGCATTCGTCTCGGCAGTGGGCGGAAATATATCAACTCTACTTACATTATTGATAAATCGTACGATTTTCTCCACAAAGACCTGATATACGATAAAATGTTCCTTCCAAAAATCGAGCAAATTTATACTGAGGCCACTGGAGATGATGTACTGGTGTTGGAGGGCTACTATGGTCGATTCGGTTTCACTACGTGTTATGATATATGTTTTTCCCAATTACTGCTGGAATATTCCAAGATTGATAAAGTGGATGCCATAATTGAATTGGCCTCATGGCGGATTCTGGCTTTTCGTGATTATCCCGGAATGAATATCGGCACTGACTCATATTACGCAGAACTCTGGGATATGCTTCTTCCAGCCCAGGCAGCCACCAATCAGGTCTGGATAATTGCGTGCAACGCCGTGGGACGACATGAAATCACTGGAGCAGCTTTTGCCGGAGGTTCTGGCATATGGTCCCCGTCCGGATTGAAATTGGTCCAGGCCTCTCGACTTAATGAGGAGCTTCTTATCGTACACAACCTGGACATACATGGACAGCTAAAACTGGAAAGAGATGATTTCAATTACTCTCTTGACTTCAATGAAATCTACCGTCCCATAAAATGTAAACGGACTTTTACCAGGCTCTGATGTAGTGGAAAAACAGGAGCTTATGAGGCAGCCCAGCAATACATTGTAAATTCGAGCCTCTGTCAGCATATATAAGATCATCTATTCTCCATCAATCAGATATCCAAGTGGCATTATTAAATTAGCAATCTATGTTGCAGCACAGTTTTTCTCATATACCATCGGTTGGCGTGAAGACCGAGAGAAAAATATGGGGTAGCGGTGTTTGCTCCATGGATGATTTTATTGCAAGTCCTCCGGTCTTTCTATCAAAGAATAATTCAGGAAGGATCGCGGATCATATACATATTTCAAAAGAAAAAATTGCCAGCAAAGATGTCATTCATTTTTATAATAATTTTCACTCCAGAGATCAGTGGCGTATTTTTAGAGAATTTCGAGATTCAACCGTGTATTTGGATATTGAAACCACTGGTCTGGGTGCGCCGGGCGACATAATAACCACTATCGCACTCTATGACGGAAAGGAAATTAAATATTATGTGCAAGGCGAAAATCTGAATGATTTCAGGGATGACATAATGGCGTATCAAGTAATTGTAACTTATAACGGAAAGACCTTTGATATACCGTTTATAGAGAATTACTTTGATATCAGCATTTCTCATGCCCATCTGGATTTGAGATATATTCTTTATAGCCTGGGTTATTCGGGTGGACTGAAATTATGTGAAAGACGACTGGGTATCGGAAGAAAAGGTATCCTCGCAGATGTAGACGGTTTTTTTGCAGTATTATTATGGAATGATTACAAGAAGAAGCATAAAGATAAATCGCTGGAAACCCTCCTCGCCTACAACATTGAAGATGTCTTGAATCTGGAGTATTTAATGGTAGAGGCATATAACAGAAAATTAAATGATATCCCCTTGTCAATAAATAAATTAAACATTCCTCGCAGTCCGAATAATCCATTTGATATAGATGAGTTAACCATAAAACGGATTAAATCTCAGTATTATTCATATTGAGGCACAATGTGAAATGAAAGGAATGACCCTCTGTTTAAGGTATTAAATTTCAGTATAGAAAATCGAAGATTTCTGTTACACCGGAATCGGATGTATGCAAATGGATCATGGATACCCCAAAACAGCAGAATTCCGTTTTTACGAGGAATTAAATGATTTCCTTCCTTTTGACAAAAGGAAGACCTTGTTTTCTTATCATTTTAACGGCGCTCCACGAATGAAGGATGTCATAGAAGACGTAGGTGTACCCCATACGTCTGTGGACTTGATCCTTGTAAATGGCATATCTGCAGGACTCGATTATCGTCTGCAACACAATGACCGTATTTCTGTATATCCGGTTTTTGAAAGTCTGGACATATCACCGCTCGTGCGCTTGAGAAAAAGCCCTCTTCGCAAATCTACATTTATTCTGGATGTTCATTTAGGCAGACTGGCGAAATTACTGCGTATGCTTGGATTTGACTCACTTTATAGAAATAATTATGAAGATTCTGAAATCATCAGCATTTCACTAAAAGAAAAACGCGTTATATTGACAAGGGACAGGGGCCTGTTGAAAAGAAAGGCGGTAACGCATGGCTATTGGATCAGATCTACAAAACCGGAAAAACAGATTCAGGAAGTACTCAGGCGGTTTGATCTGTTCTCGCAGATCAGGCCATTTCAACGCTGCATGGTGTGCAACGGCATAATCAGTAAAATCGATAAAACCGCAGGGATGCATCATCTGCCGGCGGCAGCGGCGTTGTATGACAAAGAATTTTATGCCTGCTTAACATGTGGAAGGATCTACTGGAAAGGATCACATTATAATAAAATGCTTGCCCATATAAATGAATTACTGAACTCGCAATAGGTCAGGGTCTGTTTTTACAAAAAGGGGATATGGAAAGGCCGGCCGACTTTATTTTCTCATAAAGTGAAAATTTCATTCCGGACAATACAGGATCTGCTGGGCAGATCGAAAAAACAAAGGGCTGAACTCATAGAGAGTTATGTCCTTATTCCATCAAGCCACTGCCGGCGCAGAGCCCTCTGCTGCTCTCTTCTGCCGGAGATAACGCTGCTGGAAGCCCTTGCTGCCATTCGGTGTCTGCTGGATTTGAATCCTGACATGCGTCTTCAACTGACCAAAGGCCTTGTTCAGTATTTTTTTCTGAATTCGGTCTGTATAAACTCCTGTCCATTTCTGAATCAAAGGAATTGTCTTATTTACGAGAATCGGTTTTTCGGGTGCAGGGCCTATGGACTCTGGCCTAAGAATCACTACGATGAGCTGGCAGAGCGCAGTCACTGCGTAAACCGTCACAATCAGCGTCTGTGGCAAAGATTTGGCATATCTCTTCCCCAGGAAGTGGTGGATTTCCAGATTCCTTATTGTCCCTATGTGAAACCGGATTCTGATACTTCAGTGAATAACGAAACACTCACTCGTGCCGCAGATAAAATTGAAAAGTTGTCAGGGCAGTTGGCCCCATGGCATGACTCGTTTCGCCAAACATATTTTTCAGATCTGAGCTTTTTTACAGCTTCCCTGGCCTTTGGACTCAATGAGGCAGTTCGAATGAAATTTGCTTTTGTTAAAGATTATGTCATAACAGAAAATCAGGCAGGACTTTCTGAAGTAATCAACAACCTCCCTGATGTGTTCGCTGGATTAGCTTAAATAGCGACAATAAAAAGCTGAAGGTATCAGTTTGCAGAGTATTAAACTATACAAAACAATGCTAAAGTGTCTTACATTATATGTATTGTTATTGTTTCTACCCCCTGTTTCTCATTCATCGCAATTATTTTATACAATTCAGACCGGCAGCTTTACAGGAGTTTCTGCTGCACACAAACAATTTAATTCTATAGTAAGAGAGTTAAGCAGTAAACAACTTGATCATCTAAGAATAGAGAAAGTCGGGGCATTTTACTGTGTAAGGCTGGGGACATTTGAGAGTTATAGTGCTGCAAAAAAATTTCATAAGTCAATTAAAACATGGACCTTCAAAAGTATCGTAATGGAGGCATATATAAAAGACGAAAGGATCATAAAAGTATATACAGCCTCACTGCCGCCAGGCAAAGATTCATCTGAGGAGAAGCCATACTCAAGCCCCCTAAAGGGAAAACTCAAGTCATCGATAACTGAAATGGCCGAAGACAAGACAAAGACAGAAATTTCCGCTTCATCCCACGAGAAAAAAGGGGATAAATACGTTGCGGCTGAGAGTTTCTTTCTGGCCATAGAGGAATATCGACAGGCTATTAATCAGGGAATTAATCATCCAAATCTGTTTAGAAAACTATCTTCAATTCTTTACAAAACGGGTTTTGTGGATGAAGCCATTGTTGAGATGGAGAAGGCAGTGAGCTTACTTCCACGTGCAGATATTCTGAGAATAGAACTCGGCGTACTATATTTTGCCAGAGAAATACTGGAAAAGGCCAAAGAACAATTCTCCGTTGCCCTTAAAAATAATCCCGGCTTAACCCATTCCTATTATTATTTGGGGGAGATATTTCTGAGGACAGGCGATTACGATATGGCCTGGCTTTGTGTCAACTTAGCGAGACGCTATGGATACAGGGGGCAGGACATTATAAGAAAATTAAGTATTTTATCGAAAGAACCTGACATAGATCCCTGGAGTACAAGCGAAAAAGATTTATATATAAGGCAAATTCTTGTTAATAATTACAAAAAGGCGGAAAATATAGTAGATCGAATTTCAGAAGGAGAATTATTTGAGGATATCGCCTTTAAAGAATCGTTGGGGCCAAATGCTAATGTCGGCGGTTTTATGGGAGACTTCAGATCCTCAGAAATGCATCCTGATCTTGCCAATGCATTACTTGAGCGGGAGGTACTTTCCGATCCTATTATCGTCGAAACAGAACAGGGCTTTCATATCATTCAGCGCCTCGCACCTTTTGACCTTGATTATTGGGAGGAATTGTTTACTGATTCGGATAGGTTGAAAAAATAGACGCAGCAGGGCCTGTTTCTTCCTCTGTCTCAATCGAAATCTCATGGATTAATCCGCCGTAAGCAGCGGTAATATAACCCCGGAGGAATTTAACATATTTACGATAGTTTATATGCTCATAATAACCACTGCAGTTGCATATTCTCCTTCGTGGGAAAGGCTTACATGCCATGCGCCTGCCCCCATGTCCTTTGCCCTTTTTAATGCGCAACCGGAGAGATTGAGCACAGGCTTACCGGAAGGCTTATGCGAAATGGACATCTGCCGCCAGGCCACACCAAGTCTCATGCCCGTACCCAAGGCCTTGCAGCATGCCTCCTTTGCCGCGAAACGGAGGGCAAGACCCTGAGCTGGCTGTCTATGCTTCAGACAGTATAGGCATTCTTCACTGGTAAAGACCCTGGACAGAAATCTCTCACCCCAGCGGTTTAATGCCTTTTCCACCCTTGGAATGTGAACCAGATCAATTCCGAGACCTAAAATCATTAAATTACTCTAAATAACCCTTTTGGACGAGAGAGAGCATCTCCCTCACGGCCCTCTCCAATCCCACTAAAACGGCCCGGCCTATAACGGCGTGTCCTATACTGAACTCCTGTATCTCACTGACCGCAGCAAGCCTTGCTGTATTGCGATAATTGAGCCCGTGACCCGCATGGACACGCAGATCAAGGTCCATGGCTGCCCTTGCCATAACTACTATTTTTTCGAATTCACTGTCTTGAATATTTGAAGAAGGGGCATCTGCGTACAGCCCGGTATGAATCTCTATGCAATCCGCCCCTGTCTGTTTTGCAGCCACGATCTGATCCCGCTCCGGATCAACAAAAAGACTCACCGGTATATTCGCATCGTGCAGCCTGGTTACAGTCTCAGTCAATGGTTTCTCCAGAGTCACTACATCCAGACCCCCCTCTGTCGTCAATTCTTCACGACCTTCCGGCACAAGTGTGACTATATCCGGCTTTATATCAGACGCTATCCCTGTCATCTCTTCTGTGGCAGCCATTTCCAGGGTGAGTCTGGTCTTTATTATCTGCCTGAGCAATCTGACATCTCTGTCCTGGATATGTCGACGATCTTCACGCAGGTGTACGACGATACCATCCGCACCCGCCATCTCGACTATTCCTGCGGCCGTAACAGGGTCCGGTTCTGCGGTCCCCCTTGCCTGCCTTACCGTAGCTACGTGATCAATATTGATACAAAGATCTGCCATTTTCAGCTCCTTATACAAGGCACTTAATAATGCCTGTTCTTTACGTTTCATGCGTTCCGCTTCAACAGGTCCCAGCTCGTGATCTTCTCCCAGAAGATGAACCAGCCCATGCACCAATAACTCTTCAAGTCTTTGTTCGAGTTCTGTGCCGGCATTTGCTGACTCACGTCTTGCGGTATCAATTGATATTACCACATCGCCAAGCAGATCATTATCCGGTGGATGAAAATCATCTGCCTGTTGACTGAATGAAATGACATTGGTGGAATAAGATCTTTTTAACCACTGTCTGTTGAGATGCATCATCTCGGTATCATCCACCAGGAGGATACTGAGTTCCGCACCGGGTCGTCCTATAGACCTCAAGAGTATCTCAGCCGCACGTCTGAGACGGAGCAGCGGCAGAAACTTCGAGTAAGTCGATCTGATCAGGACCGGCACGATGTATCTTGCTCCTCACTCTCTAAATAATTTTCTTTCAT
This sequence comes from Deltaproteobacteria bacterium, assembly GCA_018399745.1. Taxonomy (GTDB): domain Bacteria; phylum Desulfobacterota; class Dissulfuribacteria; order Dissulfuribacterales; family UBA3076; genus UBA3076. The sequence continues at coordinate 20,225 of JAGYNZ010000014.1, forward strand.
TTATCGACCCTTTGCTTTTCTTCATAGGCCTGGATGATCCGTCGCACAAGCTTGTGCCTTACCACGTCCTGCTTGGAAAAACCGATAAAAGCTATGCCCTCTATGCCCTGCAGGATATCTCTGGCCTCGAGAAGACCCGAGCCCCGCTTTTCCGGAAGGTCAATCTGCGTGAGGTCTCCGGTAATTACCGCCTTTGACTCATAGCCCAACCTGGTAAGAAACATCTTCATCTGTTCAGAGGTGGTATTTTGTGCCTCATCTAAAATGGTAAAGGCATCATTCAATGTCCTGCCCCGCATGAAGGCAAGCGGGGCTATTTCAATGACCCCGCGTTCTAAAAGCCGCGAGACCTTTTCAAAAGAAAGCATGTCATACAGGGCGTCATAGAGTGGTCTAAGATAAGGATTTACCTTTTCAGCAAGATCACCCGGGAGAAAGCCAAGCTTTTCTCCAGCCTCAACCGCAGGTCTTACCAGTATAATTCTGGCCACCTTTTCCGTAATAAGGGCTGAGACTGCCATAGCCATGGCGAGATAGGTCTTGCCCGTACCTGCAGGACCAATCCCAAAAACTATGTCGTTGGTCCGCATGGCCTCGACATAAAGCTTTTGTGCAAGGCTCTTCGGTGTGACAAGCCTTTTCCCTGAATTCACACTCAGCTTGTCCAGAAAGATGTCTTTGAGATGGGCCTTTGAATCCGCACTGAGAATTTGAATCGCAAACTCTATGTCATTTGAATGAAGAGGATAACCCCGTTTAAGGAGTTCATAGAGCTGGGAACAGGTGCGGCTCGCGTGGTCCACTCCTATGGGATCACCGGTGATGCTGATCTGATTTCCTTTGACGTTTATGGTAACCTTTAGTAAATCTTCGATGATCTCAAAGTTTTTTCCCTGCTCTCCATAAAGGCTTAAAGCCAATGAATTGTCATCAAAGTATAGTTGCCGTTGCTGGGGAGAGACCTTTTTCATATATCCCTAAGTGCCCTGTCATATAATTTCCCCACTCCATACTCCTTTCTCCGCAGGAATTTCTCCCACGGCGGTCCTATAATCTGCATTTCATGTCTATCCTTTTGGACCTCAAGCGCTATCTTCATCTCCATTGTACAGCCGGTGCTGTAAGTGGCGTCTTTTCCTACCCACTCAGGTGGTATCTTTTCATCCATAAGCTCAAAGGCCTTTTCAATATCGTCTACGGTCTGAAACCTCCACGTATCTATCAGCCCGCTCCTCTGCACAATCTCCCACATATACATTATATCATCAGCATCCATACCCGGCTCGAAGTGTTCTGCCGGATTTATCACTACTGCACCCTCCTGTCTTTTACGAAGGTGATTTACAAATACGTTTAATATCTGTTTAGCCGTCTCCAACTGGTGTGGTATGCTTCCGACAATAGCACTGTAAAATAAGATTTTTTTACCCTGACGTTTTTGCGTTTTCAGATCAGCTATCATGGCCTCGGCCTTGGTTCTTAAAGCTGTCTCTGAAAAACGTATAACTTTGGTATTACGCAGTTTCTCCTGCAACATTAGTTTGCCTGGCTTTCTGCAGACCATGGACAGTATATCTCGGGTGAACTGAAAGTGTGAATCTATAAAGCAGTCGGCATCTTCTGCACTGCGACTGATTACTGCATCCGCCTCCTTAAATGCCCTTGCAAATGTTACTGATGTAAGAAGGGGATTAAAGTGTTCCTGGGTACCATCGGAAATAATATATAAAGTTTTATCGCTTTTAAGTCTTTCCAAAAGCTCCTTTTTTGAGATATTCGGATTCGTAATAATCTCCGCCCCTGATAACATCTCCTGCAGATAGGAATCTTCCAGTACATCAACGATGGTAACTGAATCGTAGTAAAAGGCCTTTTTCACAGACAATATGACGTTGATACCCATACGTATCAGGATCTGTATCATGGCAAGATCAAGCAGTACTTCACCAGCAAAGACTCCTGTCCATAGCAGATACCGTCTTTCTTTGGAATTGATCCATTCTCGAAGTATTTTTTTCAGCCATACCCAGCCTGAACCTTCTATCGGGGCCTTCATCATAGAACGGAGTTCGTCTGACGTAACTTTCTTTTCCCTGTTCCAGAGTTCTGTGTGACCGGACAGGACTATAAGACGGCGAAACTGCAAGAGGTGTATGCCAAGGGCTACTTCATCCAGTGGAGTATCTTTCCTGAATTCCAATCCATTCGGATCATTGAATGCCTCCTTAAAGCTCTCTGACTTAAGGAATTCGTACATTCTGCGATTTTTGGCTTCCTTGATCTTGGCTAGAGGACGTTCAATCTCGCTAACCCTTATAAATATCTGGAGCAGCCTTTTTTCAAGTCTCGACGGAAGCATTACCAGCGAGGAGGTCTCACGTCTGAATTTCGTCCCCAGGAGGCTGAGCAGAAACTTTTGCCTGTAAGTGTCTTTCACCACTGAGCGCACCAGCGGCTCTACGCGTTCCCATACCTTTATATAGGCAAAGGTAAGGAGATCTCCCCCCTTTTTTTCTATGATGGTCTTGAAGACCTTATCAGAACAGGGATAATAATAGGGCTCCTCATCCAATAATACCATAAATCTCAACTGCTCTGGTGAGGCGACTTCATTGGGAAAAACTTCGTAGGCAAGGTGATTTTCAGTATAGAAATTTGCAATCCAGGCGTCTTTTTCCGGATCCAGAACAGAAAAAGACTCGTAGGTACGGTCCATGAACAGGTCTGAAATGCCTCCTTAAAACATCCTTTTCTTGATAAAGATAAATACTGCTATCCCGGACAATAAAAAAGACAGCCCCATCATAAGGGCAAAGGCAGAAGACGAGTGTTGAAAAGGAAGATCAATGTTCATTCCATAGATACTGGCGACCAGTGTGGGTAACATGAGAACGATGGTCACCGCAGTCAGAAATTTCATTACCGCATTAAGGTTGTTGGAAATTACAGAGGCATATGCATTCATCATTCCACTCAAAATGTCACTGAAGATCTTGGCCATTTCTATGGCCTGCTGGTTTTCAATCTGAGCGTCTTCCAGGATATCCACGTTATCTTCGTCTACAGGGAGGTAACGACCACCCTGAAGCCGTGCCATCACTATATCATTAGCCCTTAGACTCGTGTTGAAGTATACTAAACTCTTTTCAAGGTTGAAGAGTTTTAAGAGTTCTTTGTTGCGGACCGCCCGGTGAAGTTCCGCCTCGTATTCATTGGTCAGTCTATCTATGAGCCGAAGATGTCTTAAATAGACATTTGCCACCTTGAGAAAGATATTAAATACAAACCGGACATGATCTTCAAGTAGACGCTTGGCCCATTTGGATTCCATGAGTCCTTCAAAAATCGAGGTCTCCTTGAGGCAAATCGTTATTACGCTTTGACCCGTTACAATAATGCCTAATGGAATTGTCTCGTAACGGACCATATCCCTCTCGTGGCGTGGATCAGGGATCTTTATGGTGATCAAAAAATGGCCTTCCTCCCGTTCTATCCGTGAAGTCTCTTCCTCGTCAAGCGGATATTTCAAAAACTCCGGGAGTATTCCCAGTTCCTTCTGGATTCTGTCCAGTTCCTCAGGGGTGGGGGCTACCAGATTTATCCAGCTGCCCTTGCTGATATCGGTGCAACGCTCTACACCTTCATTGTTTGTCCTGAAAACTGTAAGCACTTAAAACTCGCCTTTCCTTAAACGTAGCCGATAAAAAGAGGACTCTAATGTTAAATTCTAATGACCTTAATGGCCAGTATATTAAAATTCAATTGTCTTGGCCATGGGCTTCACAGGGATTTAAAGGATCTTAAAATGTCCGCAAAAAACCTATATTCTCTCGAAACTTATCATAAAGCCCATGTGCGTACAAATAAAAAATTGGCGACCGATACCTTGAGCTTTAGGATATGGAGGAAGTCAGAAATATCTTTATATGGAAAATTCAGGCCTTACGTTTTATCATGCCGTCAGCCCTGATTACAGGACCCTCGACAAGACATCAATCATAAGGTACAAAAAGGTATCAATGAAATATTGTGATCTACATACACATACGACGGCGTCCGACGGTTCTGATTCACCTGCCGCAGTCATTCAGCTTGCCGTAAACTCAGGTCTGAAAGCGGTTGCGGTCACCGACCATGATACGGTGGCAGGTCTTCCAGAGGCTTTCGAGGCATCTGCGAAACTCGGAATAGAGTTACTCCCTGGTGCCGAACTGAGCGTACGAATATCTCATGGCACCCTGCATGTTCTGGCCTATCTTATTGATCCGGGTTCACCTGAATTAAACGGGGTATTGAAAGAGGTCCAGTCCGCAAGGGCCAAACGAAATCATTTTATCCTGGAACGTCTGAATGAACTCGGTCGTACGATATCCTGGAGTGAGCTGGAGGAAATGGCCAAAGGAGGACAGATTGGCCGCCCTCATATTGCAAGGGCTATGGTAAATCGAGGGTATGTAAGATCCACGCATGAGGCCTTTGCCGGTTATCTTAAAAAAGGCGCCCCTGCTTATATACCAAAGTCCATTCTCAATCCGGAGAGGGCGATAACTACCATACATAAGGCTGGAGGCCTTGCGGTGCTGGCCCATCCCATATCACTCGAACTTGAAACCCCCGCGCACCTGGATAAGCTGGTAGCACATTGGGCAGATCAGGGTCTCGACGGCATAGAATGTTATTATAGTATGCATAGCCAAGAGTTAACCAATCTGTCTCTGTCGCTCTGCAAAAAGTATGACCTGGTCCCCACCGGTGGCAGCGACTATCATGGCAAGGCCAAACCAAAAATAAAGGTTGGTATAGGCACAGGAGGACTGAGAGTGCCGTATAGCTGTGTTGAGGCCCTCAAAAAGAGATGGGGCAAACGCACAAGTTAAAAGGCTGGCCATTCAGGGTTTAACGTGATTTATCCGTTCCAGATCTCACGATTTCAGTATTTTCGGCCCCTTCTCGTCCTGGTTTCTTTTATTTCACTTTTCCCGATCGGCCTTCTGTCTTCTACTCCCCACTTTGCCTTAGCGGCAGAGCCGGATTACGGTGATGCTATTGTCTTAGGTTCTATTGGAGACGCCACCACGCTGATTCCCATGCTGGCCTCCGACGCCACGTCACACCAGATCGCAGGCCTTATCTATAATGGTCTGGTTAAATACGACAAGGATCTCAACCTGATTGGAGACCTGGCAGAATCATGGACGATTTCTCCTGACGGACTTACTATTACCTTTAAGCTCAGAAGGGGGATTACGTGGGAGGACGGTGAGCCGTTTACTTCGGAGGATGTGCTCTTCGGCTTTGAGACCATCACGGATCAAGGGACTCCGACTGCCTATGCAGGCGATTTTCTTGAAGTCGAAAAGGCCGAAGCGCCTGACCCTTATACCTTTAAGGTCACCTACAGAGAGCCGTTTGCCCCTGCCCTGAGCTCCTGGGGAAATTTGGTTGTGCTGCCAAAGCACCTGCTGGATGGAAAGGACATTACAAAAAGTCGGCTCGGACGAAAACCAGTCGGCCTGGGTCCGTATTGTTTTTCAGACTGGAAGACTCAAGAACGTATAGAACTGAAAGCAAATCCAAACTATTTTGAAAAACGGCCCTGTATAGACCGCTATATAATGAGAATCATACCTGACCCGGCAACCATGTTTCTTGAGCTGAAATCAGGTGGCCTTGACTGGATGGGATTATCTCCGATTCAATATGAAAGGCAGGCAAATACCCTGTTTTTCGAGATAAATTTTAACAAATATCAATATCTTTCCTTTTCCTACACCTATCTGGGTTACAATTTAAAATTTCCCCTGTTTTCAGACAAAAGAGTAAGACAAGCCATTGCCTTTGCCATAGATAAGGATGAGATACTGCGAGGGGTGCTTTTGGGATACGGAGTGAAGGCGACAGGCCCATATAAACCTGATACATGGTTTTATAACCCTCATGTCAGACGTTATCCATATGATCCGAAAAAGGCAACAGCCTTGCTTGCCGAGGCCGGCTGGCTGGACAGGGACGGAGACGCCTGGCTGGATAAAGAAGGCAGGGCCTTCTCATTCACAACCATAACCAATCAGGGCAATTCCTTAAGGAATCGAACCGCTCAGATAATTCAGTACAGGCTCAAGCAGATCGGGATAGAAATGAAGATCAGAACCCTTGAGTGGACAGCCCTTATCAATGACTTTATAGACAAGAGGCGTTTCGAGGCGGTAATACTGGGCTGGACATTAGGGCAGGATCCGGATATCTATGACATCTGGCATTCCTCCAAGACAGGCGGTAAGGAACTGAACTTTATCAGTTACCATAATCCTGAAATGGACCAACTCCTCGTAAAAGGGCGAAAGACCTTTGACCGCAATGAACGCAAGAAAATATACTGGCGTATCCAGGAAATCCTGGCAGAGGATCAGCCCTATACTTTTCTTTACGTTCCAATGGCCCTGCCTTTGATTCACAAACGTTTTAAGGGTATTGAACCTGCTCCAGCCGGCATAACATACAACTTCATACGGTGGTGGGTGCCAATTTATATGCAAAAATATATAACGCGATAAGTCCTCGCAAAATACACTCTCTGCGCAGGTTATGCTGCCTGCCCACATTTCAGACAAAAAAACTCTGCATTATGTTCTTGAATTCTTCTCCGCGCCATAAAGCAGGAGGCCTTGTTGGCCCGGAGATGAGGACGTCTTGCCTTAAGAAAGGTAGAAAATCAGAAATTCTTGGGATTACAACTCTTACCACTGGAAAATTTAATACCGGATGGGTCTGATTTAATAATATATAATCAGTATTGAATGTTTCACATATCTTTTTGATTTCATCAATTTCACCAAGGACATCATTGATCTTGATATTTTTATAAGACCTGGCCTCCCCCTGATCAAGAAAAGAGATGTCTTTTAGGGAAATACTACATTTCATTAACATATAATAGTCATTAACCTGTGATCTATGGACAACCGATGTATCCAGCTCGGGACGAGGGGTTAACAGGGTTTCCCGGCCTTGCATGCTTTCTGTAAAGCACCTTATCAGGGCCTCCTCCAGATTGAAGGATACACCCGGTATTAAAATCCTGTGTTCCAGGCGGTCGTTGCGCAGGTTGTTATTAATAAAAAGGACGCCTATGCAGGGAATAAGGCCGTCAAGGGAAAGGTCCTTGATAAGTATGTCTACATTATTTCCCTGATAGAATTCAATCATATGCCTTATGACCTCATTTTCCACAGAATTGAGATCAATTGACGGCGTAATTTTTTCAAATTTTATAGTCTGTATTTGGGAATAACGTTCAAATATTTCACAAGTGGCCTGGATCATAGCCTCTTCAATGGTATTACCCGCTGCGATCCCGTTAGATCCGTGAATATAAGAAACAAAGTTGACCGGTACTTTTATTGGTTTTCCCTGGACAACTGAAAAACCGTCAACCCAGTGCATGGCCAGTCTGCAGTTTTTCAAATCTCTGATATCCTTATGTGTCAGATGAGTCTCATTTGCCAGCAGATCCTCAATTCTCAGAGGATTTTCCAAATCATCCTGGTGAGAACAGACATATCCTTCCATCCATTCATAATTCAGAAACCTTCGAGTTTCCTCATTGTAAAGGCCCGGCACATTAAACCTTACCTGTTCTTCAAAAACCGGATAAAACAGACCGGCACTGAGACGTTCGGCCAATTCTGCATAGGCACTGGCCTCGGCAAGCTCAGGGGTGACTCCTTTTCCATTACAGACTATCTTTATTGAATCAATCCATACCCTCCCCCAATAAATGTTTTCAGTTACTTGAAAGGAATAGTATTCAACTTCGAGACCCAGTCTCTGCAACCCGTCCTTTATTCTTTTGACCGTATTTGACGGAACATCACACTTGCCATACTCATTTCTTATATAATTTTGAAATTCCATTCTGCCTGTTCTTTCGATTAAAAAACCTTAACAACTATTTTAGGCATCTTTCTTTCACCGGTTTATACCTTTTTAAAAAGGCGTGGATTGATCGAATTGAATGCCTATATTAAACACGTTACTCTGCAACGGCGTTAAAATTTTACTGCCAAAATACAAGATCCATATAATATAAACTACTTTTGAATTATAGTGAAGAATACGCGTTATCAGCACAAAAATTGGACTATTGATTCTGTCTGTTTTATATATAATCTATTAAATCTACAGCTAAAATTATCATTACTCAACTGTTTGACGAACTCGGGACTCTCAAATCATGTAAAGGAGGATGTCCATGAAAAAGATTGAGGCCATCATAAAGCCTTTCAAACTGGATGACGTAAAGGAAGCACTGAATGAGATAGGTATAAAGGGTATGACCATTTCCGAGGTCAAGGGATATGGACGTCAGAGAGGGCATAAAGAGGTATACCGTGGTGCTGAATACGTCGTTGACTTTGTACCTAAGGTGAAGATAGAAATTATCGTGGACGCATCTCAGGAGCAACATGTAGTTGAAGCGATCATAGAGGCTGCTTATACCGGGAAATTAGGCGATGGAAAAATATTTGTCCTTCCTGTGGACGAAGTGATAAGGGTACGAACAGGTGAAAGAGACAGAGAGGCCATTTAACAATTAAAACAAATGTTGAATAATTTATCAGAATCGAATGGTTTACGGCCCGGTCGCGAGACCCTTCAAACCCTGTGGGATCAAGGGTTCAAGGGACGGAAACTCTTAATAGAACATACCAGGATTGTGGACACTTTTTTGTCAAAGGCATTTTCTGCGCGGCCAGATGCTAAGGGGAAAATGGCCCTTATAGCATTAGGGGGATACGGAAGATCAGAACTTTTTCCATTTTCAGATATTGATGTGATGTTACTTTATGAACCGGAGGTAGAAGACAGAGTGCCCGGGGTTGCTGAAATAGTCTTCTATCCTCTATGGGACGCTGGTTTAGAGGTGGGCCACGGTGTTAGAACTGTTGAAGCCTGCCTGATAGATGCAAAAAGGGACTTTTTCTTTCAGGTAGCACTATTAGATGCCAGGTTTATCCAGGGGTCCAATTCACTCTTTCTACAGCTGAAACAAGAGTTCGTTCAAAACTTTCTGAAAGGCAGGGAAAAGGACTTTGTGTGTGACATGATTGCCCACAGAAAAGAAAGACACAGAAGATTCGGGGCCAATGCCTATCTCCTTGAACCCAACATTAAGGAAAGCAGAGGTGGTTTACGTGACATACATTCGATCATGTGGACTTCTAAGGTCCTTTCTGGACTCGAAAATATCAGATCCATTAAAGATGTAAGACTCATTACCGGGGAGGAAAAGAACCTGCTAAAAGAATCATGGGATTATCTTCTCCAGATAAGAAACAGGCTCCATTATATAAACTCCCGCAAAAATGACAGACTCTTTTTCGAGTATCAAGAGGAAATTTCCACCCTACTCGGCTATAAGGATAGTAACAATATGCTGGGTGTAGAACACTTCATGAGAGAAGTTCATGGACATCTACAAATCATAGCCACGACATCGAATCTTTTTTTTGAAAATGTTGTAGAGGTTTTAGACCTTTCAGTCTGTAAAAAAGAAAATAAAATTCTTGAGCCAGGCATAGAGATCATTGATTGCCATATACATCTGACTGAGAGATCATTTATTAAAAAACGTCCCTATCTCTTAATGCGGCTCTTTTCCCATGCAGCCCGGACCGGCCTGCCTGTTCATTATAATACGATGCGGCTTGTAAGGGCTAATTTAGATCTTGTAGATGAAAAATTGAGATCTTCAAAACACATGGCTAAGCCATTTATGCAAATCCTTCAGGGTGCCAAAAGGCCCCTTGATGTCCTGGAGTCCTTACTGGATTCAGGTCTTCTTGCCGCTTATATTCCGGAATTCTCTGTGATAAAGTCTCTGGCCCAACACGATATCTATCACATTCACACAGTGGACAGGCACCTGCTCCAAACGGTTGCTGAACTTCGTGATCTGGAGAAGGAAGAACGCCGGATTTTTATGGCCTTAAAATCTCCTCGTATACTCTACCTTGCAGCCCTTTTACATGACATAGGAAAGGGCCGCGGTGGACACCATGCCGAACGCGGTGGCGAAATAGTTCAGACTATCGGAAAGAAAATGGGACTTTCCTCAAAGGAATGCGAATGCCTCTCCTTCCTGGTACAAAACCATCTATATCTGGTTCATATCGCTATGAGACGTGACCTTGAAGATGAAACCCTCATATTGAAATGCTCCAAGGAAATACAGAATATTGAACAGTTAAATATGCTCTATCTTCTCACCATAGCGGATTCAAGGGCAACTGGGCCAAATGTCTGGAATGATTGGAAGTCATCACTGGTTCATGATTTGTACCTGAGAATCACCCTTTTTCTGGAAGGATCAGAATTTTACGATTACCAAAGGAACCAGGCCTTAGATTGGATGAAACACCAGATAGCCATCCGGCTCGGGGACAAAGGGGAAGAAAGCCTCGCTATAATGCCTGATGACTATATACTGGGCTTTACTCCAGAAGCGATTGAAAGGCATATGCAGCTCAAGGCCGGATTGGCTGATCAACCCTCCCTGGTCTTGTCTGAAGACAAAAAGACCTACTGGTCTCTGCTGGTAATGGCCAAGGACCGAACCGGGCTTCTTGCCAGAATATTTGGAATTTTAGCCCTTCACAACCTAAATGTACTCTCTGCTCAGATTTTCACCTTAATCGATGGGACTGCAATAGATGTACTGGATGTAAAATCGTCGGTTAACAGGGGCTATTACGAACAGGACTGGGAAACCCTTAAAAAAAATCTAAACCTGGCCTTGGACAGCAGGCTGGGATTGACGCATAGACTGGCAGAAAAATACAGGCCGGTAAGATCGGGCGACTGGCAGAAATGTATCAAACGCCAGGCCCGAGTTATCCTGAACAACGAGGCCTCAGACTCCTATACAATCATAGAGGTCTATGCAGAAGACAGAATCGGACTCCTCTACGATATTACCCGTACCCTGGCGGACTTGGACATAAATATTTCCCGGGCCAAGATAGGCACTAAGGTCGACCAGGTAGTGGATGTTTTTTACGTACAGGACAAAAAAGGACAGAAAATCAGCACACCAGATCTACAAAAAGAGATCGGAAATGCCCTGCTGTATGCGGTTAATTGCGGTACTGTATAGTATTATTTTTCAAACAGGCCTTCACGCTGTCTTTCCGAATTAATTTTCAGGCCTACAGCCTCACCGTAACAAAACCCCCCTTCACTTTCACCTTCCGTATATTGCCGGTATCTTTATTTTACTGTGGGTTACATCCACTCATAAGTCATGACACACTTGTCTGTTGCCAGACGTTTGAGGCAGCCTGAAAAGTTAAAACCTCTGCAATACTGGATCCACGACCCCTTGAACATTGAACGGTTACAAAATTTTAAAGTAATTATGTATACGTCCGATAAGTATAACTAGATTCAAATATTGCAAAATTATAGGCATTCCGGGAGGAAAGTTATGCTTAACAGGTGGTTTATTTTACTGCTTTTACTGACAATTATGGTTTGCCTTGCTGGTTGCGGCCAAAAAATCACAGATTCTGTCGCACCGCTCAATGGTTCTGTCCAATATCCAGACAGTGCGGCGAAACAAGTCGTGGTATTGCCTTTGGCGGATTATACCGCTGGAGTTCGACCAGACGATTCTCTCCGCCGTCAGGTCAAGATATACGAAGCACTGATGTACAGGTTGGCAGAAAAGGGATTTTATGTCCCCCTCAAAGAAGACGTTGTGCAATGCCTGGTTGATCTTGAAATCATCAAAATTATTGGCAACCCCTCCATTAGTTCGAGCAGCTCTCACAGATTAATCACTGAGGAATTGGGTAGCGACTGGTCGAATGCCATGCAGGAAGAAATCCAGAGGCTTATGTTGGCAAATGAGCAGTTAAAAAAATCTAAACAAGGCTATGAGGTCTCAAAAGTTGGTCTTGATCCCGGCACCATACAACAAATTGGACGCCGTTTTGGGGCTGATTACGTTTTGAGGGGGCGTATTGTTGAATATGAAATAAGGGAAGGAAATACCCTGAATCCACTTCAAATCGGTGTCCTGCCGTTCTTTTTTGACACGAGTTCCGCGTTACTATTTGGATTTGCCGAGTCTGAAAAATACGATCTTTGGCAAGATCTGTCTATAGGGACCGGCCTTGGAGCCCTTTTGGGTAGCAATGCGGAAACGCCTTTCACCGCTCCGCGCAAAGAAACCACAACAACGGGTGGGCCTCATCCACGTTTTGTTACAGAATCCGTGACCCACACAGGCGGATATTCTGATCATGCCGGATATAATGCGGCTGTATGGGGTGCGGTAGGCGCATCGGCAGCTTATCTCGCCTCCAAGGGAGGCCATGTGCCTCAAGCAGTAGTTCAGATAAGTCTGGCCCTGCAAGACGCAGTGGATGGACGGATTGTCTGGGCGAATCGAGTTGAAAAACAGGTTGAACCTGTAAGCATGTGGGCAGATCCGGCAGTAAGAACTCAAATTGACAAAGCCGTTGAAGAGGCCGCAGGTGCATTAATCGTTAATCTCGCTAATGCTTTGTCCAATAGTCAGGTGCATAATGATTATGCCGGTGTCTCTCGTGTGCAGCCAATACTTATCCCTCAGGAAATTGAAAAATCAGAGGTCCAGGAAGTTAATGACCCTGTTATCGAAAAGCAAAAGGAAAAGGAAGTGGAAGAGGAAAACCCAGCTTTATGGGGCTCATAAAAAGGTGTTAATGCCAGGAGAAAAATAAAAATGTCATACTTAATAAAACACAGTGGTAATTGGGGCATTACATTAAAGAACACAGGCCTCTTTCTTTCTCTCAGTATACTGATTTCCTGTTTTCTGCCTCTCTTTTTAATTCACGCTGTATCAGTCGGGGCAGCTCCGATTGGAGTGGGCCCCGACACCGTCTATGTCGTAATCTCCGAAGACGACCATGACACCACAGATTATATGTTGAGCATTTACGATTCCGATGCCTATGGTGGAAATTTCACATGGGAGGCATGGTCAGATCAGGGCTGGATTACGCTTCCAGATTCATCAGATGGCAATGTAACCCATTCCGATAGTATAACCTTGACGATAGACCCTATAGGAAAAACTGTCGGCATTTATACGGGGACCGTGTCTGTCAATGCTACACAAGGTACATACTCCGTCTTGCATACAATAGAGGTAACTCTGGAGATACAGCCTGAGGAAAATGGTGATTTAGGGGTAAGTCCGTTAAATCTTGACCTTGTCGCAAAAAAGAGTGAACCGCCCCCTGTTCAAAGCTTACGGGTATTCAACAGTACGGACGAGTATGACGAATTTATCTGGTCTGCTGTGGCCAGTGACTGGTGGATTCTACTTTATGACGGGCACAGCTGTGACGCTGTTAGCAGTGGTTTTTCTCCTACAACCAGCATTAGCTGTAATTCTATTGGGTGTCAATGCTTCGATGTCTCTATTGATTCTAAAAATATGGAACCCGGTGAATATAATGGGACGATAACGATTTACAGCAATCTGGACGGTAATTCCACTAGAATTATTAATGTAACAGCCAAGGTTGAAAAATATGAAACCGTAGAAATCGAAGAATCGCTTTCCACTTCATCATGGCTTGATCTGCGCCTCCAGATTCCACAAAACGATCTGTTGGATGAAAATGGAAATCCCGGGAATTTCTATCTGCTGGTTGAGCATCCGAGTCTCTTTCCCGGCCAGGTATACGCATACCGGTGTCTTGAGAAAGAGGGCTGCAGCGAGACAGAGTGTGGTCAGGAGACAGACTGTCGGCTTGATCTCTTCAGTCAATGGGGGCACCTCGTCCCTGCTGCCGAAGACCTGGCCTATCAATCGGATCGTGAGTGGGATCTTCAGCATGATATGTTGACCGTGCCTTTTGGCGCTTTTCGTTTAATCGGCCTGGAAGGCGATATTATAATCCACGGCATGGTCGGCACTCCCGAACCCGGAGGTGACTGGGGCATGACCCATCTCTTGAAATACACCCTGCACGTCGTACCCCTTACAGGGACCTGGATCGTTACTGATGAATTTATAGGTCAAACTTTTACTTATCCCGATCCATTGATCTTATATGAATCTCGTGGGCATCTTCAAGGAAGTTGGAGAAATGCACGGCTCGGCTGGTGGGATCCTTCCAATAACATCAACTATGTCAATTCATCGGACGTCATACCAGGTCCAGTATCAATTGACGGGTCCAGGATTGCAGTTTTAGACTCAAGTGTAGTGTCGGGTTATGATCTCCATTTTACAGAATGGAGCCCGATTTCAAAACAAAATTTTGAGTACTGGTATCAAATTACGCACCTTAGCCAGGGTAGCATGCAGGGTTTTTGGAGCTATCGGGCCGGTGGAGAAAACATATGGTTTACTCCTCAGGCATTCAGTGCAGTAAAACAGGGTGTCACCATTCCGCTTAATCAGGATTGCAACTGCTATCGGGTAAATGGCACTGTAAATGGATATGCAATTCCTTTTCTTGTAGACACAGGGGCATTTGCCGTACTCCTTGATCTGAATGATGCCTATTATCTCGGTTTGGTCGATAATGAGACCGGTGAACTCAACAGTAAATGCGATCAAACGCCTGTGCTGATAGGAGGAGTAGGTGGCAGCATCACGGCATATAAATGCTATGTTGATATTGAAATTGAGGGGCGTTTATCCCGGGAAAATGTTGAAGTCTATCTCTCAGAAGGCCAGTCTGCATTACTCGGCATGACCTTTCTGGATCAATTTCACATATCTACAAGTGCGGAAGACGGCACAATGATCATAGCACCCTAAAAGGATATTCAAAGGGGCAAGGCCCGGCAATGCAGCCTTGCCCCTTTTATATTCACTTAAATTATCCGCTGTCAATAACACTGAGTTTGGCATAATCAAGGTGCAGAGTCTTCTCACCTGCAACATCGAAAAGCACCTGTATCTTTCTGGAACCATTGTCCTTGATTATTCGACCCGGCCCAAAGATCGGATGTCTTACCCTTTTCCCTAATGCAAAGACACCGGGACTGCCTTTATCAGACCTCAGTATACCGTCTGAGTTTATTTGTTGAATGTTTTCAGGATGCCCTGAAAGTGTCCTGTTGTCGACGGATATGTTGCGCCAATTTTTTTGATCGATCTTTTCACCAGCATCTATTCTATTTTTCCATAACTGCAGCAGCTCGGCAGGTATTTCTTCTAGAAACCTTGATGGTCTAGCAGGAAGCAAACCTGTACCTGAGACGCTGACAAAGGCTGGATAACAAAAACAAAGAAAATCTTTGGCCCTGGTTGCAGCTACATAAAACAGCCTGCGTTCTTCCTCTATCTCTTTATTACCAAAGGAAGCCGCAGGAGAGGGGAAACGCCCCTCTGCCAGTGACAGGATCAAGACTGCCTTCCATTCAAGACCCTTGGCCGAGTGCATAGTGGAAAGTACCAGTTTATCTCTTTCTTTTTCTATGTCTTCTTGCTCCGGAGGATCCAGGGCCAGATCGGCAAGCATGGATACCGCGTCATCATACCGGGCCGCTATTCCACGCAAGTGTGCCAGTTCCTGCAGACGTTTGGGATAATCTTCGTGATGGATTCTTTTCAGATGTGGACGATACCACTTCTCGAGCTGTAAAAGCAAATCGCCGAGGTCCACAGGCATACTATGGAGTCTTTTTAATATACTGCCGAGCCCCCTTACTGTTTCTCCCCAAGCCGCCTTGGTGTTATAAGTTGAAAGACATTCCACGGGATCTTCACTCTTAATCAATTGTGCGAAGATCTTCTCCGCACTCTTGAGGCCAAGACGTTCAATCAATAAAAGGATCCTGCTCCAGCTGAGTCGGTCCAGAGGGTTTATGAGAATCCGGAGCAGGGCAAGGAGATCCTTGATATGAGCTGACTCAATGAGACGCAGGCCTCCACGCTTTACAAAAATTATTCCACGTCTGCTTAATTCGGTCTCTAGGTGAAAAGAATGAAAACCAGCCCTAAAAAGTATCGCGATATCAGATGGTTTGAAACCATCCTTTAACAATTCCTGTACGCGGTCGGCAACAAATCTTGCCTGATCCACCTCTTCCTTTGCCGTATATAGATATGGTGGGTTTCCTCCCTTTCTCTGTGCTGTCAGTTGCTTTGTAAATTTTTCCCTGGCATTGGCAATTATGGCGTTAGTGCAGTCCAGATTCGGCTGGGTGCTACGATAGTTCTTTTCAAGCTTTATTATTCGAGTTCCGGAAAACATATCAGGAAAATCCATAATATTTTTGAAATTTGCCCCTCTGAAGGAATAGATGGACTGAGCATCATCTCCAACGACCATTACATTGTGATGGCCGCAAGCCATAAGGTGCACGATCTCAGCCTGTGCGGCATTTGTATCTTGGTATTCATCCACCATTATGTATCGAAACCAGGAGCCCATGGATTCTCTGACCTCGGCATTTTCTTTTAATACATCTCTCCAGTTTAGGAGCAGGTCGTCGTAATCCATTAGTGCGTGAACTTTTTTATACCTGCGATAGACCGGGATAAGTTTTTCCAGCCCCGGCAGCTCACCGATGAGATGTGGATAACCCTGCTCGATCACCTTTAATACAGATCCCCCGCAGTTCTCAGTCTTACTCACAATTGAAGCCAAGGTTGACTTCCGGGGAAACTGCCTTCCCGGACCTGTGAGCTCCAGTTGACGGGCAAGAAGGTGCAGGAGGTCAAGCATATCCGCTCTGTCCAGTATTGTGAAGTTGCTGGGATAGCCGATAAGGTGTCCATAACGCCTCAACATTTTATGAGCAAATCCGTGAAAAGTGCCCCCTGCTACCTGCTGACACTGATATCCTACAATTTGGGAAGCCCTTGCCAGCATGGTGGCAGCAGCCTTTCTGGTAAAAGTCAAAAGCAGGATTTTGTCCGGCTCTACTCCTTGCTGGATAAGCCGAGCGACCCTATAAACCAGAGTACGGGTCTTCCCGCTTCCGGCGCCGGCTATCACTAAAACCGGTCCGTCCATGATCTCTACAGCCGTTAACTGTTCCGGGTTGAGTTCCTTCTTAAAGTCAACGCATACCACTTTTGGGTCTCGGAAATCAGTTGACAATGTCATAAGATTAGGGACTGCTGGGCTCAGCAATCATGGGAAGATCTATGATCTCTTCAATGGGATATTGCAGTGGAAGAGCAAAGAAAAAATTATTTCCAAGATTAGTTGCTTCGTAGCCAACAATGCCGCCATGTACTTCCACTACCTTTTTCATAAAGTGTAATCCGTGACCAACACCTTGCTTCTTTTCAGATCCAGCCCCGCGAAAACCCTCATCAAATATGAGGGATGATTCTCCTGGAGAGATATGCGGTCCGGTGGTAAAGACGTTAAACTTGATTCCATGCTTTCCTGGACCAAAAAAGTCTTTTATCACCTCCTGTCCATAGGACATAAATTTAACCGGTTCTCCGTGTTCGTTAATTACCTCCTCACAGTACTTTTCTGCATTGGAAAACAGGTTCGCATAGACCTGAGAAATAAGCCCTACATCCACTACCAAAGGGATATCTTCATCAGGCATCTCGCCAAAATTATAGTCTATATGGATATCCTGACGTTCAAGCCGTTGTTTATAACGTTCAAGTTGTTGATCTAAAACCTCTCTCCTGAAGCGACACATCCTGCGCCGCAGCACAAGATGTCCCTTTTCAAAGTGATCTCGCCTTAGCAGACTTTCAAGAAAGAGACTGGTATTCTGATAGTGTTTATCAACTTCTTCATACTCTTTTAGGATATTAATGCACAAAACGGACAGGCTACGCTTTATCTGCTCTATATGGCTTATCTCAATAAACTCTTTCCTGATTCCAGCCTCTATCTCATCCTCCAGATTCTTCTCTATATCCTCAAGCTCATGGATCTTTTTTCTGAGCTTATTCAGGAAAAGCTTGTATTTCATATTGGGCACCAGGACATTGTGCTCAATATCTGCTACCAGAGTATTGATGAACTTGATATGTCTTTCACTCTCTACGGAAATCAACTTGTAGTGCAGGTTGTATCCTATTCTGTTTGCGTACTTTTCAAAGAATAGCCTGTCATTCTCTTCAAAACGGGATAAGGGAAAAACCGCGAAAGAGCCTATGATCTCCTCTGCCTGCGATAAGGGCTTCCTGACAAAAAGTCGCCGGTTACCCCGGATAGGTGCCACAAAAGTATCTCCTGTCACGTATGCAGATTCACTGATACTGATATTCGCTGGAGTATCCATGCCGCACACCTTTAGACCGTTGATAGAGTCACAGGCGCTTTGAAGCTTTTTTGTATCCGGATCAACCAGATAAAGGCAGGAATCAAGCCCCATAAACTCTTTAGGGACAAATACACATACCCGGTAAAAATTCTCCAGGGTCTCAAATTCCTGGGCAAGATCGAAAAAGGCCCTCAGTGTCCTCCCCTGGATAGCTGTAAAACCATATTTTTCATAGTCCTCCCGTTTCTCGCGAATTCTGGGTAGAATCGTAGCAAGTTCAGGGGGATCTATAGGGCAGTAAATTGTCATGAGAGAATTGCCTTATATTTTAGCAGAATAAAAAGAAAACACAAAATGCTTGGCCTGTATACTGAAAAAATATAAGATTTAAGGGGAATATTATTTAAAGAGATCCTCTATAGCAGATACCATGGAAGGTATTGTAAACGTATCAGGTTGAACTGTGACCTCAAGGCCAAAGGCCTCAGCCGTCCCGGCCGTGACAGGACCAATACAGGCCACCTTCGCCTGACCAATTATCTTATTACGGAGATCATCAGAAAGTAAATAAAAAAAGTTCTTAACAGTCGATGAGCTGGTAAAGGTCAAGACGTCAATGATTTCCTGTTCCAATATCGCCAGGATTTCCGGCTTAATCTTAGGCGCCAGGGTAACGTAAGTGGTGACCAAACTAACCTCCGCCCCAAGTTCTGAAAGCCGACTGGGGAGAATCTCTCTCGCCTTTTCCGCTCTTGGGATAAGGATACGCTTTCCTGATACACCTATTTCACTGAAGGCTTGCATAAGGCCTTCTGCCCGAAAATCGTCAGGCATGACATCAGAAGTTAAGTGCAGATCAGAAATTGCCTTACCGGTACCGGCACCCACTGCGGCAATACGTATATTTCCTAAGGCCCTTAAATCAAAACCCAGCCCGAAAAGACGTTCAAAGAAAAACCGTACTGCGTTGGTGCTGCTAAAGATCACCCAGTCAAAGCTCGCCAGTGAGTTAATGGCCTGATCCAGAGGTCTTAAGTCCTTTGGCCAATGAACTTCTATTGTAGGGCACTCCAGGCAATAAGCGCCTCTCCTTTCCAGCAACCTCACAAGATCACTGGCCTGTTCTCTGGTCCTGGTAACAAGGATTCGTTTGCCTAATAGAGGTAGATTTTCAAACCAGTTTGCCTTGTCCCTCAAGGCCACCACCTCTCCCACCACGATAATTGACGGGGGTCCAAGTCGTGCTTCTCTTATCTTTTCCGCTATATTTTTTAAATTTCCTGTCACTGATGTCTGGAGGGGGGTAGTTCCCCATCGGGTCACGGCGACTGGAGTATCAGGACTGCGACCGTATTTCATGAGTCGCTCCGCTATATTCTGGAGGTTTTTCATTCCCATAAGAAATACAAGGGTCCCAACGCCCTTGGCTAAACCCTCCCAATCTATATCCGCCTCGTTACTGTCTAATTTACGGTGGCCTGTAATAAAGGCTACAGAAGCCGTATGTGCCCGGTGGGTCAATGGTATTCCAGCATAGGCAGGAACCGCAATGGCCGAAGTAACGCCGGGTACCACCTCAAAATATATCCCTGCCTTGGCAAGTATCTGAGCCTCTTCGCCCCCCCGGCCAAACATAAAGGGATCCCCTCCCTTAAGACGAGCCACACACTTTCCTTCCCGGGCCTTCTCCACTATGATCCTGTTTATATCTTCTTGAGTCACTGTGTGCGAGCCCATACGCTTACCCACATATATGCGTTCTGCACCGGGAGAAGCGAATGGCAGAAGTCTCGGACTTGCAAGACGATCATAAACAACTACCTCTGCTTCAGCCAAAAGTTCCTTGCCACGAACCGTCAAAAGACCAGGATCACCTGGGCCTGCTCCTATTAAATAAACCCTTCCAGATGAAGAATCCGGCTTAATTCGCTCCATAAACTTCCCTCAATATTTCTTCGCCCCCGGCAGCCAGGATCTTCTCTCCAAGTATCGTCCCAAGAATTTCGGGCTGATCAATAACCCCCTGCTTTTTCATCCTTATAATTTTTATCCCTGCCACGTCACCCACCATACCTTCAAGTTCAAGTGTTTGTCCCTTGATTTGGCCAAAGGCGCCGATAGGCACCTGACATCCGCCCTCAAGCCTGAGGAGAAAGGCCCTTTCAGCCCTAACACAGATCGACGTTTCTTTATGATGAATAGAGTCTAATATTTGTTTTACCTCTGTATCCGTGCTTCTGACCTCTATACCGAGGGCCCCCTGACCTACAGCAGGAAGCATAACTTCAGGTTCGAGCAGTTGGACAATCCTTTGTTGCCGCCCTGCTCTTCTGAGCCCGGCAGCCGCTAAAATAATGGCATCGTACTGCCCTTCATCGAGTTTGCGAAGCCTTGTATCAATATTTCCTCTTAAAGAGATAACTTCGAAATCAGGCCTTTTGTTCCTGAGTTGAGCCATCCTTCGAAGACTGCTCGTACCTATCCTGGCTCCCTTAGGCAATTCTTGCAACCTGAGACCGTCCCTCGAAATCAGGGCATCCCTGGGGTCATTCCTCCGAGGAAAAATATTGACTTGAAGCCCTTCCGGAAGTTCAGCAGGGACGTCCTTTAAACTATGAACAGCAATATCCGCTTTCCCTTTGAGAAGGGCATCTTCGATCTCCTTTACAAAAAGTCCTTTGCCACCAACTTGGGCCAGAGGTACATCAAGGATCTTGTCCCCTTTAGTAGTGAATTTGACAATATCTACATTGATCTCAGGCCAGTATTTCGCAATCTCTTCTTTGACCCAGTTACTCTGTACAAGGGCCAGCGCACTTTTTCTGGTAGCGAGCCGCAACGTTTTCCCGGTTTTCATATTAACCCCTGCAGGAACTGCAGTTAGAACTTGTACAACCGTTACACAGACCGCTTGATTTTTTCCCTGTCCCCACAAACTTATGGCCGGCTTTAAAAGCAAAGGATGAAACCTTCTTTTGTGCCCGCAAGGAGTCGCATTTGGGGCATTTGACATCAGCTCTTGACCCAAGGACCAGTTCCTCGAACTCCTCTCCGCATTCATTGCAGATGTACTCAAAAATAGGCATTGCAAATTCCCTCCATAATCTAAATGGTACGCTGATTTTCTTGAATATACTCAAGTAATACTATTATCCATAATCGTAAAAACCTATGCCCGACTGGTTTAAATGGCCATTTCAATACTGCGAACTCGAGGCCCCAAGAGCAAAATATCGAGCTAATTCACTTATCAACTAATCAGCTTATCTCTTCCAGCCTGTCCAGGATACTTGCAGCCAGCAATGGAAGCATGATTTCATGATGGCCTACTAGGTTGAACCCCTGGCCGCCTTCTAAGTTGGGTCTGTGAACTACGTTGGTCAAAGGTCTGTAGTGACGGATAAAATCGAAATTGGCGGTAGTAAACTTTTTTACCGGAAAACCCAGATTACGGACAAGTGTCAAGGCCTTAAGAAAGACTTCCGGTAAGAGCACAGCAGAACCTATATGAAGTAATACACCTTGATCGAGTTTAGCAACCAGGCGGCAAAAAAGTCTAAAGTCATAAAGTGATGCCTTGCCTGTGGCAGCACCATCTACGCTTGGATGAATATGAATTATATCAGTACCCAGGGCCACATGAACAGTCACGGGCACTCCCAGTCGAGCTGCACTGGCCAAAAGACTCTGACTGTTGTAAGGAAATCCTTCTTTAAGCAGCTCATTTCCTACTGTTTCTCCAAGGCCTTTTCCTTTTTGGGCGGCTTTGCATATGGACTGATTAAGAAACTCGCCTGTTTCCCTGGCTGCCCCGAATTGACCTTCGCCAAGAACTGATGCTACATCCTCGGAAGTCTTGCCTGCCATTGCTATCTCCGAGTCATGAATAATTCCTGCTCCATTCAAGGCAATACCGGCAAGGATTCCTCTCTCCATGAGCTCTATCAGTATTGGATTCAATCCAACCTTAATCACATGGGCACCCATAGCTAGCAATACCATGCGGTCGTTACGTACTGCAGCGCAAACTGCCTGAACTACATCCTTAAAATCTTTTGCAGCTAGCTGTTTAGGCAGTAACTCCAAAAAATCCTTTAACTTGAGGCCGGGAGAGACTGATCGAGCAAAATCAGAGACTGTAACCTTACTGGGACGATCATATAATGAATAGGTCTTTAGCCCTGATGGATCTATGGGTTCAGGATAGCTCATATCTAAATTTATACCGAACCAAAAATTTGTCTCTCCACAAGATCGCATAACAGATGTCCAAAAAAAATATGGACCTCCTGAATCCGGGCCGTATCAGAGGACGCCGCACGTATAACTAAATCACAACACTGATCCATCTTTCCACCATTCTCTCCGGTAATACCCACTGTCTTTGCCCCCATTTCCCTAGCAACGAAGAGTGCTTTTAGCACACTGGGTGAATTTCCGCTAGTGCTGATTCCTAAAATCACGTCCATGGGAGTGGTGAACGCCTGGACCTGTTTGGAAAATACCTGGTCAAAGCAATAGTCGTTTGATATTGCGGTGAGGACAGATGTATCTGTGGTAAGGGCAATGGCAGGAAGTGGTTTTCTCTCCAGACGGAAACGATTTACAAACTCTGCTGCTATATGTTGAGCATCAGCTGCACTTCCTCCGTTTCCGAAGAGTATCAGCTTTCCATTTTTTTCAAAGGCATTGCATAACCATTGCGAAAGCTCAATGAGCTTTTGGCCGCAGGACTTGAGACTCTCTGTATAGGCAGTCGTCGCATCCTTAAGGGCACTTTTAAAAAAATCATTATAATCTATGGAATTCATTTTGATAAATAAATACCGGAACCCATGATTGTCAACCTTAAAGGAAAGATATAGTGAATTGCATCATATATTGACCGTATCATTTTTTTAATATAACTTTA
This sequence comes from Deltaproteobacteria bacterium, assembly GCA_018399745.1. Taxonomy (GTDB): domain Bacteria; phylum Desulfobacterota; class Dissulfuribacteria; order Dissulfuribacterales; family UBA3076; genus UBA3076. The sequence goes on from JAGYNZ010000014.1 coordinate 43,395, forward strand.
TCAACCCTATAAGCCTTACATTTATATTATTATAACATGGTTCTGATGAGAGGAGTAAATCCCTGTGGGTAATATCCCTGAAAAAATTACACTCAAAGATGACGGTACCATTTCCGTGCCGGATCTGCCGATAATTCCCTGCATTGAAGGTGATGGTATAGGCCCTGACATCTGGAAGGCAACCAGGCTGGTACTGGATGCTGCAGTGGAAAAGGTCTATAAGGGCAAGAAAAAAATCTCATGGAAGATGATTCTCGCAGGTGAAAATGCCTATCAACACACCGGAAAATGGCTTCCACCTGAGACTATTGACATCATCAGGGATCATATAGTCGCAATCAAGGGGCCCCTTACAACACCGGTTGGTGAAGGAATAAGGAGCCTTAATGTCACTTTGAGGCAGGAGCTGGATCTCTATGCCTGTGTCAGGCCCGTACGTTACTTTAAGGGAACTCCGTGTCCGGTTAAAAGGCCGGAAGATATGGATATGGTCATTTTCCGTGAGAATACCGAGGACGTATATGCAGGAATAGAATGGCCAGAGGGGAGCGAAGGCGCCAGGAAGGTCATCAAGTTTCTAAGGGATGAAATGAGACAGAACATCAGAACAGATTCGGGGATTGGTATAAAGCCTATCAGCCGTTTTGGGACCCAGCGCCTAGTCAGAAAGGCAGTACGCCATGCAATTGATAAGGGTAAGTCCAGCATAACCCTGGTCCATAAAGGCAATATCATGAAGTATACGGAAGGGGCCTTTAAAAACTGGGGCTATGAACTGGCAAAAACCGAGTTTTCTGAAACAACAATCACTGAACAGGAGCTATGGGACAAATACAAAGGCATACAGGCAGAAGGCAAAATTGTCATAAAGGATCGAATTGCAGATGCCATGTTCCAGCAAATCCTTCTGAGACCAAGGGAATACAGTGTGTTAGCCCTGCCTAATCTGAACGGAGACTATATCTCCGATGCCTGCGCGGCTCAGGTAGGAGGACTCGGCATGTCGCCCGGTGCCAATATAGGTGATGGTTACGCCCTTTTTGAAGCAACTCATGGCACGGCACCTAAATATACCGGTCTGGATAAAGTCAACCCTGGCTCCCTTATCCTATCCGGTGCAATGATGCTCGAATACCTCGGATGGAAAGAAGCCATGGAAAAAATCCACAGTGCCCTTGAGGCAGCCATTGCCAGAAAGAAGGTAACCTATGACCTGGCAAGACAGATCGAAGGTGCAACCGAAGTAAAGTGTTCAGAATTTGCCCTATCTATTGTTGAGTCCATGTAGATTGCAAGGGTCCCTTGTTAGGCTAACCCTTGTTATAAGGGACATCCTTTTCCCCCCATGCTGTGCCGCCTGCAAGATTAGACCATTTGCTCATTCAACAGACCGTCTATGCCACGATTGCCTTGAGTCTTTAAAGTTCATAGAATCTCCGGTCTGCACCCTTTGCGGCCAGCCGTTTCACGGCCCTCAGGGCTCTGACCACATATGCGGCCAGTGCATAAAGAATCCTCCGTCTTTTGATACTGCCCGCTCAGTATTTCGGTACCACGGGGCCGCAAGAAGCCTTATTCACAAAATCAAATATAATGACGACGGATACGCCTTAAGGGTCCTTTCCTTTCTGGTTAAGGATTTTATGTTATTTGATGACTTAAAGCCGGACATGGTAATTCCTGTGCCATTACACCCAAAACGTCTGAGAAAAAGGGGCTTCAACCAGTCCCTTCGACTTGCAAGGGCGCTCTTTACAGATATCCACTTAGGGATAGACATTCTTAGCAGGAAATTGAATACGAAACCCCAGACGGAACTTTCAATGGAAGAAAGACCCGGAAATGTAAGAAATGCCTTTGAGATCGAAAGACCTTTGCCGAAAGGAGCGAGGAGAATACTCCTTGTCGACGATGTGTATACCACAGGGGCTACTGTCAGGGCCTGTGCAAAAACTCTAAAAAAGGCAGGGGCAAGAGAGGTCCATGTGTTCACAGTTGCAAGGACTATAATGGTTAATCCTGATTTGTTATAAAACCGGACAATTCTATTTGTTACTAACAGAAGGGAGAAGCTGAAAACATTTGATTATCAGGATATCTGGCCCTAGCGGCACTATCAGTTCTCAGATCAAATCCGCGTAAATTCTGATGAACGTGTTTTGAAATTATTTAAGTGATAATAAAATACAGCACTTAGCCTTAAAAGACATTAGTGACACGAATTTACTGAATCCGCCATTTTTCAGTTTCACGCCGGATCTCTTCCGTCTTTTGCAGCTCGAAGCGTAGACGGCTCAGCTCCTTTTCCAGATTTTCCGTCTCTTTCTGTAGGTCATTAAGAATTGCTTCCTTTTTGTTATGCTCTGATTCCAGTTGAAGAAGTTTTTCTTTCGTGGCCAGAAATTTCTCCGCCAACTTTGCCTCTCCAGGATTTTTCAGCTCACAGGCATCGGAGCGTATTATCCTCATGTACTTATTTTTGGCCCCGTCAAAAACAAACAGATAAAATGCCGCCCTACATTCATAATCAGGGTCATCAAGCAATGGCTTCAGATTGGCAATGGCCTCATCAACCTCTCCATCTCTCAGAGGTAGAGTGGCCTCTTCCCATTTATCAGATATATGGAGCTTTTCCTGGACTGTAGTTATACACCCAACGACCAATGTCAAGAGGAATATGGCAAAGCAGACCAGAAAACAGCACCTTTTCCCTGTAAAACTGCAATATCTTCTGGTGGTGGACTTTCTACCCAAATCTTACCTCCATGAGCCAGAATAATTTCTCTGGCAATTGCCAAACCGAGTCCCGATCCGTCTTTTCTGCGTAATGTTTGAATCTGATAGAATTTATCAAATATCTTTTCTGTTTCAGATTTATCTACTCCGGGTCCTGCGTCAATAATACCAATCTTTAACCACTCTTTACCATTTTCATCGGTATAATCCAAGGTGATCTTTATTCTCCCGTTTTTTGGACTGAACTTTACAGCATTATGTAAAATATTCATAAATGCGCCGAACAGCCTTTCTTCGTCAACCGGTATATCCTTTCTCAGTTCTGCTACGCTAACTAGCTCCACATCAAGATTTTTCTTGTGAGCCATGGGTTCCAGAATCTGGATGATCTCAGAAAAAACCTTTATGATGTTCACGGGACGTTTCTCAATAGCTTTAAGCCTTGCCTTCAGTCTGGAAAGGTGAAGAAGATCATCTATCAGGCCATGGAATCGGTTCATACTCTCATTTAATATAATTACCAGTTTTTGCTGATCTTTGTTTAACTTACCTATTTGAGGCTCAGAAAGAAGCTTGGCGGCTTCCATCATGGAAGTCAGAGGGGTCTTGAGTCCGTGACTCACCATTCCTATAAAATCAGATTTCAGTTTGTCCAGGCCCTTAAGCCTTATCGCCATATCATTAAATGCCTCAGCGAGCTTTCCCAGTTCATCCCTTGACTCTATGGCAATAGGTTGATCGAAATGGCCTTGACCAACAATTTCAGTACCGTGACGGAGGTGATCTATTGGCCTTTTTATATATTTGTAGAGAAACCATGCGGTAAAAAAAACAAAGAAAATAATGGCTCCTGCCAACACAAATATGGTTATTTCCCTTGCCTGCGAGCTAAGGGACGAGATTGTAGAAGACCTGAGACTGATCGCTTTTTGTGCTCCTTTTTCCAAGTCGCCAAGCCCTGTCCTTATGTTGGATATGATGGCCTTCACTTCGTTTTCTCGCTGGACCTCAGCCGGCGTGATCTCCGGTGGGCTATTTTTAGGTAAGTCTGCATTGGCTATACTGGCAAGCTTTTCGAGTTTATCTAGATCAAGTTTAATGCCACGGACAGCGGACATAATCTCTTTAGGACAGTCTCTCTGCACACTGATCAAACTGTCTTTAAAATCACGTATCAATGACGTAAGAGACTGATAAGCATCCTCTTTGTATAGGGTTACGAGACGACGTCCCTCAGCTTCCATTGAAGGCGGTATTGATTTAAGCTGTTCTATGGTTTTAGATAGTTCCAAGTCGTGCTTGGCTACGCTTGTGGCAAAACGTTCTAGCTTTGACAGGTTGTAGATTGATACCACACAAGGTAATATCATAATGGACAAAAGTATTAGGTAGCCCAAAAAAAGCTTGTTAAAAAGGCTTAAGCCGTTTTTAAATAGTTTCATAATTAAGTTACATTGCAAAAAGTCTGAAACATTATTTACGACTTTAGCATAACCCAAACATTTCTCTCAACAGGAAATAAAGATAGAAAAGGAAATGACCGAGCCTTCCAATATCAGAAAAGTGGATAAAAATACAAATTCAAAAACCATGATCCTTCTCGTTGACGATGAAAAGAACATACTCGTAACGACAAAAATGCGTCTCAAGCTCTTTGGCTATGAGAATGTGATTACAGCCTCAGATCCTATAGAAGCCCTCAAAATATTTAAGAATAACGAGGGGAAAATAGATCTTCTCTTGTCCGACCAGAAAATGGACAAAATGAGCGGCAAAGAACTCATGGAAGAGTGTCTTAAAATAGATCCTGATCTTCAGACCATTATTTTCACTGCACATGGCACTATAGAGAAGGCAGTTGAGGCTGTAAAGGCCGGGGCCTTCTCTTATGTCGAAAAACCGATAAATCATGAAGACCTGGCCTTAAAAATAGAAAAGGCCCTTGAGAAGAGACAATTGTTGAAAAAGGTGGCTGACCTTGAACGTATAGTAGAGGATCAATTCCATTTTGCGGACATGGTCGGCACCAGTCCACAGATAAGGTCCGTATTCAGGCGAATTGTGCAAGTTGCCCCTATTGAAAGCACTATAACCATCTACGGTGAATCAGGAACTGGAAAGGAATTGGTGGCTAATGCCATACACTTCCACAGTCCAAGAAAGAAAGGACCTTTTGTAGCTGTTAATTGTGCAGCTATTCCGGAGACATTACTGGAAGATGAATTTTTTGGACATGCAAAGGGAGCGTATACAAGTGCGGTAACCAGCAAGGTGGGCTTCTTCAGACAGGCTCATAAAGGCACACTGTTTCTGGACGAAGTTGGTGAAATGAGCGAGGCTATGCAGGCTAAGCTATTGAGGGTCATAGAAACAGGAGAAATAAAAGCCCTTGGAAACGATCATGTACATAAAGTAGATGTGAGACTGATTGTGGCCACCCAGAGAGATCTCGGCAAAATGGTTAAAGAAGGTAGTTTTAGAGAGGACCTGTATTACAGAATCCATGTAGTACCAATCAACATTCCTCCTTTGAGGGAAAGGAAAGAAGATATTCTTTTGTTAATGCAACATTTTTTCAAGAAATACGAAACAAAGATGGGTAAAGATATTAAGAGAATTCAGGGAGAGGTCATTGATAGTTTTCGAGCATATAACTGGCCAGGGAATGTCCGTGAGTTAAAAAACATCGTTGAATATCTTGTCGCCGTTTCTACAGGAAATACTATAACCAGCGATATGTTTGCAAATACGTCTCTAGCCAAAAATTGTCTGCCACAAAAAAAGATTCCGCTAAGGCAGGCCAAAGACCAGTTTATCAAAAAATATTTGGAAGACCTTTTCAGGATTACCAAAGGCAATGTCAGTAAGGCTGCTGATTCTGCCGGCTACTACCGGGCTGATTTTTATAAACTCTTCCAGAAATACGGCCTGGATCCTAAGGATTATCGCAGCAACAAAAAGGATGTAAAAACAGATAACATATATGCTGAATGAAAAAAACTTATATGTACGTTGACATGTTGTATTCAAGGAAGATATATTAATATATTTAATCTAATTTAATCCAAAACAGGAAGGGGGGATACCCTTGGCGATTGTGGTAGAAGTCCAGGAAAGCCTGGAAAAGGCTCTCAAGGTGCTAAAGAAAAAGATGCAGCTTGACGGGCTTCAGCGGGAACTGAAAAATCGTCGCTTTTACGAAAAACCAAGTATAAAAAAACGACGCAAGATGCAGGAGGCTGAACGTAGACGACGTAAAGCCAGACGTAGACGTCACTAATAATTTAATTGCATAGGAGAGCCAGATTTAGTCTGGCTCTCCTACTTATTATATTGTAGCAGATTCCAATAACTGATTTTTGTTAAAACTTTATTCAAGCCCTCTTACCTATCAAGACCCTATCTTTGCCTGACAGATCTTTTCTGATCTCTACACATTTATACATTCCGGTATTTTCGCTCATCTGAAGGACATTTTCTCCCTGATCGTGTGCAATCTCACAGATAAACCATCCCCCTTTCCGAAGTATATGGGGAACGGCTTTTATAAGTTTTTCAATATCCTCAAGTCCACCTTTTCCGCTATAGAGTGACCTCTTTGGTTCATAGTTGAATATTTCTTTTGCCAGAAGCCTTTTGTCCTTTTTCGCCACGTATGGTGGGTTACTGACAACGAGATGGAATCCCTGTTTGGTGCTGGATATTCCTTTTTCAGACGAAGAAATACCTGTTTCACATAATCTAAAGGACTCAGTCCAGTCCGCCTGTAGCAGGCTTACTCTTGATTCCAATCCATGTCTTTTTGCATTTTGATATGCTACAATTAGTGCAGAAAATGACCTGTCTGTGGCCACTAAAAAGGCTTCTGGGATCTCGTGGGCAAGAGTTAATGCAAGTATGCCGCAACCCGTACCCAGGTCAAGGATACTCGGCCTATGCCATGTTTTCTGCTTCACAAGGGCAAGAGCGATTTCCACAATTAGCTCGGTATCAGGTCTGGGTATCAGGGTATCCTTGGTTACGCGGAAAGAAAGGGACCAGAATTCCCTCTGCTGCAAAATATAGGCAAGGGGTTCATGCTCAGCCCTTCGAGCAACAAGGGCCATGTACTCTTTGTTTACAGAGTCTTCAATTAGAAATTCAGGATTTAGGTGAAGCCAGATCTGTTCCTTTTCAAGAATATGGGCCAGCAGAATCTCAGCTTCCAGTTGCGGATTTTCTATATGGGCTCGCGAAAGTTGTTTAGTGGCTGCCAAAAGCGTTTGGGCTATTGTCATCTGAGCTTTGGGCCAGGGTCTGTGCCCGATAGTGAGTCCCCAGTGCCTCTATAATTTCGTTTATATCACCTTCCATTATGGCCTCAAGACGGTAAAGGGTAAGATTTATTCGATGATCAGTCATTCTACCTTGGGGAAAGTTGTAGGTGCGTATACGTTGACTCCTGTCTCCTGTGCCCACAATGCTTCGTCGTTCACTTGAGACCTGTGATTCTTGTTCTGCGCGCTTTAAATCCAGCAGACGGGCATAAAGTACCTTCATGGCCTTGGCCCTATTTTTGTGTTGTGAGCGCTCATCCTGACACTGTACTACCACTCCTGTTGGCAGGTGGGTAATACGCACTGCAGATTCTGTCTTGTTGACGTGCTGTCCCCCTGCTCCTGAGGCTCGGTAGACGTCAATCCTAAGATCAGAAGGATCAATATCTACGTCGACATCATCGGCTTCAGGCAATACCGCCACCGTGACGGCTGATGTATGTATACGTCCCTGAGTCTCTGTATCAGGAACTCTCTGGACCCTGTGAGTGCCACTTTCGTATTTCAGGCGGCTGTATACCCTGTCTCCGGAGACAAGAGCAATAATCTCCTTGAATCCGCCGCCTCCGGTTAAATGCACATTCAGCACCTCTACTTTCCAATCTTTTTGTTCAGCATAACGACTGTACATACGGAACAGATCCGCGGCGAAAAGGGCGGCCTCATCTCCACCTGTCCCGGCCCTTACTTCTAAAAGCACATTCCTTTCGTCATTGGAATCTTTAGGCAGGAGGAGGCGTTTTATCTGCTCCTCGAGTTCCCTACTTTTCTCTTCCAGTTCCTCAAGTTCTGAATGTGCGAGTTTCCGGATTTCGGGATCAGGATCACCGAGCAAGACCTTGTTTTCATCAATTTGTTCAAGTATATTAAGGTTTTGGCGGTAGGACTGAACTATTACCCTTAAATCGGCATGCCTTTTTGCGATGTTCTGATATCTCTTTTGGTCTTTCAGTAAATTGGGATCGCTGAGTTCTTGCTCTAATGCAAGATATTTATTTTCTAATTCTTGAAGTTTAGCTAACATTTAAAGAAGCTGCTGTTAAAATAAAAAAAGCAAATCGGCATATGTAATGATGTCCTTATATTATCACAGCCGGTGTCTGACCACAAAAAGTATTTGTCGCAAAGCACGGCCTATCCAGACCTATGCCTGTTTCCCCTGCTTCTCACCATACCTGCGGTAGAATTTTTCCACTCGCCCGGCGGTATCAACAAGTTTCTGTTTTCCGGTAAAGAAAGGGTGGCACTTTGAGCATATCTCTACCTTTATCTCTTTTTTGGTTGAACCTATCTCAAATTCATTACCACAGGCGCATCTTACCTTTGCCTTATAATATTTTGGGTGAATATTTTCCTTCATATTTTCTTATATCTCCTATTGGTTTCACTAATTTTTAAATAATTATACTACAACGGGTATTTCCGTTCAAAATACTACTGAGACTATCAATTTACTAAATGATTTTAATTTTGAAAGGCCTAAGATTAATAAATAATAAATCGCCGGGCTCTATCTATTATAAAATCAAACAACATACCGAAATTTTGGATGCCGTAGCTCGTACTTTAAGCTCAGCATAAAAAACATCTTTGAGAAATGAACTCTAATCAATAATTAGTAAAGGCCGGAATTATTTACTCTAAATCAATATTATCTGTTCATAGATGCTAAAAACTCATCGTTGTTTTCCGTACCCGTCATTTTGTCTAAAAGGAACTCCATACTGTCTACCGGATTTAAAGGTGATAGGAGCTTTCGCAAGATCCAGATTCGATTCAATACATCCATGGGGAGCAACAATTCCTCTTTTCTGGTACCGGAGTGGTTGATATCAACCGACGGAAAAATCCTTTTGTCAGTAAGCTTTCTGTCTAAATGTATCTCCATGTTTCCGGTACCCTTGAATTCTTCAAATATGACCTCGTCCATTCGGCTGCCTGTATCCACAAGCGCAGTAGCAATTATAGTAAGACTACCCCCCTCCTCAATGTTTCTGGCAGCCCCGAAAAAGCGCTTGGGTTTCTGAAGCGCATTCGAGTCAACACCTCCGGACAGGATCTTGCCACTGGGGGGGACTACGGTATTATAGGCCCTGGCCAGCCTGGTTATGCTGTCCAGAAGTATCACCACATCACGTTTGTGTTCCACTAAACGCTTGGCCTTTTCAATAACCATTTTGGAGACCTGGACATGCCTCTGAGCAGGCTCATCAAATGTCGAGCTTACCACCTCAGCTTTGACTAAACGTTGCATGTCAGTGACTTCTTCCGGTCTTTCATCTATGAGAAGTACGATCAGTAAAACCTCTGGATAATTTCTGGAAATACTGTTTGCAATATTTTGGAGCAGCATCGTCTTGCCGGTTCTGGGAGGTGCGACTATAAGTCCTCTTTGGCCTTTACCGATTGGAGTCATCAAATCCATTATCCTGGCGGAATAATTGTCTGAATCGGTCTCTAGTCTCAGATGCTCATCTGGATAAAGAGGAGTGAGGTTATCAAAGATCACCTTATCAAGAGATGCCTCAGGGACATCATAGTTAAGAGATTCTACCTTTAATAGGGCAAAGTATCGTTCACCTTCTTTGGGAGGACGGATCTGACCGGAGACGGTATCGCCGGTTTTTAAGGCGAAACGTCTGATTTGTGATGGAGATACATATATGTCATCCGGGCCTGGCAGGTAATTATAGTCTGAGCTGCGGAGAAAACCAAATCCATCCTGAAGTATTTCCAGCACTCCCTCTCCATATACAGATCCATTATTGGTAGTCTGGGCCTTGAGTATAGCAAAAATAATCTCCTGTTTACGCATCCCGCTGGGAGACTCTACACCTATATCTCTTGCTATTTTGTATAGTTCACCTATGCCTTTACGCTTTAAATCAGCTAAAATTAATGTTTTCGCTTTATTTGTCTTTGATACTTTTGGCATGGTTTTACCTCTACGGAATTTACGTATACTTTAAAAAGTCTGCGGGAATAAACTTTTTTAAGAGATTCAAGTTGTAATAAATTCTCAAAAAAAATAATAGAAAATGGACCTAAACTAACCGCCTTGGGGGGATTTTTTGATGAACTGCATACTACTCGACCCCAAATGATAATTATTTTTTGTTATGAAGTGGAACGATTTTGCGGAATTTGGATCCCGGGCAATTAGAAGCAGAAAGGTTTTTAATAATTATAAATACCACAACTTTTATTTGTCAAGCCTAAATAATGAATCAAGAATGTCCTTCGAAACATGGTAACTCAGTAACTTATAATTATTTAATCGCTTCTAAAATCTTAATATCGTACACTAATAATACAATAATGGAATTGTCAATATCTTTTTATATCAACTGTATCTTTCCAGCCCAGACGTGAATTCAATCGCACCAAAAGAGTCAAGACCTCATTTACCGGTGTCGCAACTCCAAGTTCTCTGCCCATTTCAGTAATAGCTCCGTTAATGTAATCGATTTCAGTGGGCCTGTTCTTGATACGGTCCTGGAGCATGGAAGACCTGTTTTCGGCTGTGGCCTTACACACTGAATCAACCATATCATGGGCCTCTTCAAGTGAAAGGTCCAGGGCAATTCCCTTCTTTAGTGACAACGTCCATGCCTCTGTAACTGCTAGTTTTTGAAGTCGTAAGGACTCCGGATGTTGTAATAATTTCCCATTGGTAAGGCGGCAGAGGGCCGTCAATGCGTTTATCCCAACATTGACAATCAGTTTACGCCATATGTGAGGATGGATGTCTTCAACTACCTGAGAGGGCCAACCTGCATTGTTCAGCAAAGTCACCAAAGAATTTAAACTGTTTTCGGCTCCAGAATTCTGAATCGCTAATCCAAGCTTCGTAGGGCCACTTCCAGCATGGCAAACACGACCTTCACTCAGTAAAGTCGCCCCTTGAGATGTAACACCGAGAACAATCCGTTCCGGTTTTATAATTTGAAAAAGTGTGGATTCATGTCCTATACCGTTTTGCAGAGTAACAACCAGAGTTTCTGGTCCTATCAATGGACCTATACGTTTAACTGCGTCATCGGTCTGAGCGGCCTTGACCAACAATATCACCCAGTCCTGGGGACCAAAAGACTCTGGTTTTGCAGTAATATTCGGAAAGACGGTCCATGACTCTTTAGACGATACAACCTGAATTCCGGTTTTTTTAAGCCTCCCTGCACGATCTGGCCTGTAATCAAGTAAGAAACCAGGGTAATCCTGTCTGTTAAGTACTGCAGCCAAAAGACAACCCATGGCCCCCGGGCCTACAATAGTGAGCTTGTAATGATTTTGATCTTGCATTGTCTGGTGTATGTTTCGTTAAAAAAGAAAATCGTCAAGTCTTTTCAACCAGGCAGGGAGCCTGAATTTGCCGGATGAAGGGTGAAGAGGCGGCAACAGATCCTCTCTCATCGCCTCCCAAACAAAAGATCCTTCATTGTCTTTCTTGGGTATAATTATTTCTCCGGTTTGCTGGTCTACCGGGACGAGTGCTATTCCCTGAGGTATAATAAAATCCCGTTTTGTCACTTCGTCTTTTGTTCCCAACATGAACGATGTCCAAATTGGGCATGCTACCCTGCCCCCGGTTTCCATCTCCCCTAATGATTTTTTGTCTTCCCGACCTACCCACACTGCTGTCACAATTTCAGGTGTAAATCCAATAAACCACGCATCTCGATAATTATCAGTGGTACCAGTCTTACCGCCCGCTGGAAATCCAAGTGCCCTGGCACTGCTACCTGTACCATTCTGGATTACCCCCATGAGGAGTTGAACCATCTGAAAAGCAGTTAACGGGTCAACCGCTTCCTTAAAAACCGGCTCAAGCTGTTCTATTATTTCTCCTTTTCGATTTAGAACTGCCTGAATAAATTGAGGCTTAATATTTTTACCCAGATTAGGAAAAGTGCTGAAAGCCCTTGCCATCTCTATCAGGGTCACTTCCGAAGAACCCAGGGCAAGCGACAGATTGTTTGCCAGGGGTGTCTCTATTCCCATACGCATTGCCATATTATGAATAGAGGGCAATCCGATTACTCTGGCGATTTTTACTGAAATGATATTTCTTGAGTATGTTAGGGCCGTCCTTATCGTGATAGGTCCCATATAGGTCTTATCGAAATTCTCTGGCTCCCACATGTTTTGAGAATCCGCTCCAGGCAATGAAATCGGCTCGTCCACAACTATTGTATTTGGGGCTATAAGTCCATTGGATAGAGCGGCTGAATATATTATTGCCTTAAAAGCGGAGCCGGGCTGCATTCTGCCTTGGGTTGCCAGGTTGAATTGAGATTTACTAAAGTCGTTGCCTCCCCAAAGTGCCTGAACAGCACCGGTTTCTGCCTTAAGTGCCACAAGAGCTGCCTGAATAGGCTGGTTCAGATCAGCATCTTCTGTATGTCTATTGCGCCAGCCATCCAGACCCTGAAGTACCGATTCATTGGCCTTGATTTGCCAGTCCCTTTTCAGGGTGGTAACTACGGTCAGTCCATCAGTCAATAGTCTTTTTTCGCCATACCTTGTTTCGAGTTCCTTTCTCACTTCTGAAAGAAAATAATCTGTACCCGGTGGGGGATCCAAAGTCTCTCTTTTTAGACGAATAGCGGTCTTTTTTGCTTCTTCTGCATCTTCTTCAGTAATATAGCCTTCCTCTATCATACGTCTCAGCACATATTCCTGGCGATTCTTGGCGAGGTCCATATGTTTTGTTGGATCATAACGGCTTGGGGCCTTGGGCAGTCCGGCAAATAGTGCGCATTCAGCAAGATTCAGGTCATCTACATGTTTTGCGAAATAGGTCCTGGCAGCACTTTCTACACCGTATGCTCCCTGCCCAAAATATATCTCATTCAAATATATGTTCAGAATTTCGTCTTTGGTAAGTGCGGCATCTATCTGCCAGGCCAAAATTGCTTCTTTAACCTTGCGTAACCAGCTCTTTTCCGGGGTGAGAAGTAAGGATCTTGTTACCTGTTGGGTAATAGTACTGGCGCCCTGGACTATTCCGCCTGCTTCCATGTTTTTTACTACCGCCCGAATGACCCCCATGAAATCAATGCCAGGATGTTCATAAAAACGAGCATCCTCGGCCGCTAGAAAGGCCTGTACCAGTTTGTCCGGCATTCGCGAAAACGGAACAGGCCATCTTTTTTCCTTATACCAGTATGCAATTGGACGATGGTCAGAATCGAGCACTTCCGTGACCATGGGAGGACTATAAGATTTAAGGCTTGAAATTTCAGGAAGGCCCAAAAGCATGTATCCTATAATAAAACTACCTATTATCAAAAACACTACAAGGGCTGAACCAAGCAGGATTCCAAGCAGAGGACGATAGCCCCATACAAGCGTTCTTTTAATTTTTTTTCTACGAGTTTTAGCCATAGATCATCTTATATAAACATAGTATAACACCGAGGCAACTTTAGGACAGGGGAGGATCATACTAAATTCAAAATCCTTGAAGGCTTTCGGGCTCTGTGTTAAACAAGATCTCAACTGATCGGGGCGTAGCGCAGCCTGGAAGCGCATCTGCTTTGGGAGCAGAGGGTCGGAGGTTCAAATCCTCTCGCCCCGACCATTACTTTTTTCTTTTGAAGGCCTTCTCATCCAGCTTATTCCCTTTATTATTTAAAGCAAAAATCCTGAAATATGATTGGATTTGTTGAGCAAAAGGCCAAAAGAGATCTATACAAAAATCGGCACGGTACCATAAGGGCTTAGAGAAACAACTATGAACAAAGAGACTTATCAGTGCAATAAATGCGGAACCCGGGTAGATAAACATAAACTATGCATTGTTGATGATACCTATTTCTGCTCAAGGTGTATGTACGGAGGTATCGAACCAGTTGAAATTTATCCAATAGGCATTGTAAAAAATAATTTAATTAAATGTCAAAAAGGTTTTGGTGTGGTCGGAGATGACAAGATATCTAAAATTATACTTTTTCCAACTCAAAAAAATTTTATGTATAAACTAGAGGACGAAAAATATATTACCATTATTTATTATCTCCACGAGTCAGGACCGGTCAAATCCATATTTAACAGGGGGATTGATGGAAAACTGGTTGGAGTTTTTGCTTCTCGTACTCCAAACAGGCTTTCAAAAATAGCTATTCAAAATGTCAAATTAATAAAAATCAAAGGAATGGTACTATATGTTGAAGGTCTTGATGCTATTAATGGAAGTCCTGTGCTTGACATCAAATTAAAGATTAATCATAAAAACTCTTAAGCCGTCCCTTCAAAAAAGGGAATAAAATCTTTCAGGTTTAAGTATCAAGGGTAACGTTAATCATGCCATGTCTAAATCCTCCTGTTATGCCGATGGATAGATCTTTTCGCGGATATGTGCCCCAAAAAGTCCGCGTTTTCTCTTATCAACATGGACGTTAATGTCGTCCTGGTAACCGTGACCGCGATAACCCATATCAACAAATACATCATGCTTTAGAAAAATCCTTCTACCCTGGCCCTTTCTGTTAATCCCTCTTTCTCTCCCCAGTCTCTTTATAATCTAAGTCCCAACTTTATGGAAATTTCCTTGATGATACTTGCAATAAATCAATATTACCCTGTTTTATGCCGAAATATCATTATGAGAACATGAATAATCGACACAGAAGGATTCAGTCTATCATTTTTTCTGTTTTATTAATTTATGCCCAGGCAATCATTTCAGACAAAAAAGAATTCACGATCACAGGATTAAAATAGTGAATGACTACAACTATGTGATAAAAGAATACGCTTTAGCCCCCTGGTCTGTACTTGAACAATACAGAATAGAAGAAATTCTTAGATATGATCGTTTCAGTATTACTTATAAGGCCTTTAATATTAAATTAGATCTGTCTGTCAATATAAAAGAGGCCCTGCCCCAGGATTTAGTAATAAGAAAAACAGACAATGAGATACTTGCCAAATTTCCTTCGGATGAGGATGTCTTCCAGAAGGGGCTCAAATACTTCGTAGAAGAAGCAGAAACTCTCGCCAAGTTTACACATCCAAACATTGTACGGGTGTTGGGATGCTTCAAAGCCAATGGGACCGCATATATGGTCATGTCTCATGAGAATGGTGAAACTCTCAGACAGCAACTCGACCGTATGGGACCTGACAGAACTATGCCGGAAGAAAGGATCAAACTCTGGTTGAAAGATATTCTTTGCGGTTTAAAGGCCTTACATGAAAAGGGAGTTTATCATAGGGATATCAAGGCAGATACAATTTTTTTAAAAAAAGACGGATCTGCCATGCTCATCGATTTTGGGGGCCCACATTATGCCGTCAATAAAGAATTTCATAATAAAAATGCCGCTTCGTCTGACGAATATTCAGGTGAATATTTGCATGCGTATGAAGAAAAAGACGGTTTGTGGGCGGACATTTATCAGCTCGGTACTGTGGTATATGAATGTGTGACAGGGCAGAAACTCCCTGACATCCAGATCCGGGTTCAATCATCATTAAATAACGAATCAGATCCAGATATAGAAGCATTAAAACAGGCGGTATATCGAGGTTACAGTAAGGACTTTCTGGACACCTTAGTGCTTGCCATTTCCTGTACTGCAATTGATCGGCAATCTGCGACGAATGCATCAGAAAGGTTAATTCTGACGAGTGATAATCAAATAACGGCAAAAGAGAATGAAGAAGGTGATTTAGATAAAGAAGTCAATGCGCCCGAATATAAAAAGACCCCTGATCCTGATGAAGAAATTCTCCTGGAAATGGAAGATCTGAATGAGACCGAAGAGATTAAAAATGAAGAGATCAGCAGTGAAGCTGATATCTCAAAACCTCCAAAAACCGAAAATGAAGAAAAATCCCCTTCAGAAATAGATAAAGAAGTCAATGCGCCCGAATATAAAAAGACCCCTGATCCTGATGAAGAAATTTTCCTGGAAATGGAAGATCCGAATGAGACCGAAGAGATTAAAAATGATGGGGTTGAAGATAAACCTGATGTGGTTGGGCATGTTCAGGTGGACGAGCATGGCAAAATACAGGGAAAAGATAAAAAAGGTGATCTGCTCAAGGCAGTGTTGTCAGTTGGTCTTGTAGTTGGTCTCATGGCATTGATTTTTTTTATTTTCTTGAGACCCGGCCTTATAGTTTTAAGCCAGCCAAGTGGATCCACGGTTTTTTTAGATGGAAATTTTGCAGGAGTTACCCCTCTAAATACTAAGAGATGGCTGTTTGGAAAGCATATGATTAGTGTAAAAAAGAAGGGATATTATAGTTATGAACAAAGTATCAAGATACCATTAGGGAAGACTAAAAAAATTTATACAGAACTCTCTCCGAATGTCTACGCTGAAAATCCGTATGCCAGTCTTGTAGTGAAAAGCTCACCTAGGGGAGCACGAGTATTTCTTGACGGAATAGAAAAGGGCATCACTCCCTTATATCTAAAAAATGTTGAGCCGGGATTA
>JAGYNZ010000015.1 GCA_018399745.1 Deltaproteobacteria bacterium
CTGTTTGAATACTGCTTTTGGTGGATATCCGTAGCAAATGGCGACATGAACGCCATTTTTGTCAACGTTCATTGAGAAACCCTTTGTTCCCCAGTGAATGAGAAATGATTTCTCGGCAGCAAACGTGAGCAATTGGCCGAAAACTTCTTTGCCGTTCTTGTCCAAAGACTCCATAAATGAATCCTGCGAGACGATAGGCAAAGACCCCGATGTTATTTGTTTTATTTTTGTTGGTTCTTTTCCAACCACGATATCGTAGGAAAGGAGATGTTTGCCACCATTCGCTTGAAAATAGGACAACTCAAGGCATGTGACTCTCATACCTTTTCTGCGCAAAAAAGATGCCGTTTGCCGAATTTCACCAGTGACACGCTGCCCGACAAGGACAATTCGTTGTTCCTTAAAGTGATTATGACAGAATTCATGGATGACTCATATTTCTTTGTGCGATTCCATTTACAGAGAAAGTGATTTAAACTAATTTATAGGAGCTCGTTTATTTAGTATTTTTAATACTTTAGCTAGTCAAGTATACTAAAATGGAGCTGCCTTTTCAATTGTTTTTCTTATTTATTCAGTATGTTGAGCGTCTTGTCGATCATTTTTCCAGCTGCGGAACTTCAGTATATTATAAACCTGGAATCTCTGGAAATTCACCTATGCTTTTTGACAATGTAGAGAATAGGGTATATCTATTTACAAGTGTCCGTATACTTGGAGATAAAGGAGGGTTAGGTGTCAAAAAGGGAGAAAACCATCTGCTTCTGCCTTATCCAAACCAAAAGCCCTGTGCACTGGTCTAATATACTTACGTCGTAACCCCTTAACCGTCTGTTTACTTAAAAGGGATTTGCAGGCCTATGAAAGTCGGTAATTATACTTTTTCATGCCTGGTGGTTTCGCCCATGATGCTACCCCGCCTTAAGGGCTCTGTAATCCGAGGGGCACTCGGGGCTTCTCTGAAGCGCGTATCCTGTGCATTAAGACATCAACGTTGCGATACGTGCATTCTCAGGGAACGCTGTATATACGTTGGTTTTTTTGAAAGACTTCCGCCGGTGCCAGGCAGTCCGAAGTGGCTAAATGTGCGCCCCAGTCCCTTTGTTCTTGAACCTCCTGATACGGAAACACAGGATTATAATCCTGCTACCAGGTTCAGTTTTAATATCCTCTTGTTTGGTAAGACAAATGAGTTTTTGCCTTATTTGATCTATGCCATAGAACAAATGGGACGTCATGGGCTTGGAAAGGCCGTACATGGCGATAATCGGGGCAGCTTTACTCTGGAAGCCGTGATTCATGGAGGACAGGAAATATATACGGCTAAAGAAGGACGTCTGTATCAGCCAGAGAACTTGACGGATCTTGTGCCGCCGGATTTGTCCGGTGGTTATCCGCATTTAGCACTTACAAAGCTTTCTGTTCGCTTGGTTACCCCGCTTCGCCTGAAATCAAGCAATAAGTTTCAGGATCAACTGCCCTTTTCCAGTTTGATAAGGGCTGCCTTGCGCCGAATCTCCTCCCTTGAGGCAACTTATGGAGAGGCTGAGCCGAACCTTCCCTACCGGGAGCTTGCGGCTATGGCAGAGTCAGTAAAGATCATGGACATGGACCTCAGTTGGCATGATTGGCATAGATACTCCAGCCGGCAAAAGGCCTCCATGCGTCTGGGCGGCATGGTTGGAACAACAAGCTATAAGGATGAAAACTTGGGGGTCTTTATGCCTCTATTGCGTTATGTAGAGCAGGTGCATCTGGGTAAGCAGACTAGTTTTGGTTTAGGGCATTTAGAGATCATCGAGTGAAAATAATATCTTATAATCCTGATCTGCCGATAAGAAAGTATAAAAAATGGCTCAGATTTACAGAAAATTCATATTATATGGAACCAGTCTCCATGGCAGAATCCAGCTTGCACTTGGTGTCATATAGTTATGATCCTGGAGAGGACGATGCGCGATATATTGATATGCAAGGCTTGAGGATCGAAAAGAAAAGGATCAAGATTGTCATACCATAAACAGCTATCGCCTCAGAAGGTGAAGACATAGCGAATCTCTTTTTATCATTTTTAGGTACCAATAATTATGTGCCCTGCACCTATTTCTTTGAGGACAGGGAGGTCGAAAATGTTCGCTTTGTCCAGGAGGCCCTTGTCCGGATTTTCTGCAAGCAGTGGAAAAAAGATGACCGGATCATTGTTTTTACTACGTATGAGGCGAATGACAAAAACTGGCGTGACGGGGGACTGAAAGACGAGGAAGGCAGGCCATGTGAGGGCCTCGAAACCAGACTTTCGAGCCTCGGCCTTCAGTGCGAGATACGGCAGGTGATGATTCCAGAGGGCCATACTGCCGAAGATATCTGGAAGATATTTGATCAGGCGTGCGACCAGATCAACAACTCCGACACCGTCATATTCGACATTACCCATGCCTTCCGCTCCATCCCCATGCTGGCTATGGTAGTCCTCCAATACCTTAAGATCCTAAAAAAGATCCAGATCTCAGGCATCTATTACGGCGCATTTGAAGTCCTTGGCCCAGCCTGGAAAGTAAAGGAGATCCCTCTGATACACCGCCGGGCTCCTGTTGTCGAACTGACTGACTTCGTTTACTTGGCCGACTGGGCAACAGCCGTAGACCGTTTCCTTGCCGCCGGCGACGGTAGGGCCATTGCCGATCTAGTCAAAAAGAAGGCTATCCCGGTTATCAAGACCTCGACCACTAATACTGCAGAACGTAAGGGGGCCATGGCTGTCCGGGATCTAGCCGATAGCCTGGCGAATTTTTCCGGGATAATGGCTACCTGCCGCGGCCTGCAAATCAGTGAGGCAGCGTCCAAACTGATCAAGAACATCGATAACTGCGAAGTGTTTGATGTCATCCCTCCATTGTTACCCTTATTGGAGAAGCTTAAAGAGTCAGTGAAGGGTTTCCAGGAAAACGACGATATAGCAAACGGCCTCCAGGCAGCCCGCTGGTGTCTGGAGCACAACCTCGTCCAGCAGGCCTACACGATCCTGCAGGAAACCTTGGTTTCCCTAGTCCTCTGCCAGGTGGAGGACCTGTCAGCGCCGATTCATCTCATAGAGAGCTCAAAAAGGCAACTTGTTACTGAAATCTCCGCGCGGACGGCTCAAAAAAAGCCCCTTACCGAAGCCAGGGAAGATGAGGGCACTCAAGAATTCCGGTCTCTGGTACGGGATTTTCTAAGGGAAAAGGACGTGGGCCGACAACTTTACCGGATACAAAATCGTCGTAATGACTTGAACCACGCCGGGATCAACAAGCATCCGGCAGGGGCAAGCAGTTTTAAAAAAGACCTGCAGGAGATTTTAGATTGGTTTGAATCGATTCAACAACATATTGGCAGGGGCTGGGAATAATACGATTACTTAAACACCCAGACGATGAGGCCGTCGAGCTAGATAATCAGATCCACCTTATTATAACCAAATGCTACACTGGGAATAAAAACATGTTAACGGCTGGCCAGATGACTTTGTTGCTTCCGCAACGTTGCGGAACTGGGAAAAATTATAGATGGAGTGCAAGCATATAACGTAAAAGCAAAATCAGAAGAAAGCCCCGAATTAACGTTTGGAGGAGGCCATGAAGGATACAGTTCTGAAGATAAGCCTTGCAGGATTACTACACGATATTGGCAAGTTTGCCGAGCGTGCTTTTGCCGTGGATCTGGGAGACAAGGACAGTGTGCAACAAAATTATAATTATAGTCATGCTTTCAGTACCGAACAGGTTTTAAAAAGTATCTTCCCAGAGTGCCTTGAGAAAAGGATTGATAACTCTCTTGATATCAAGGATTGCACGGTGCTGAATCTTGCTGCCCGGCATCACAAACCTAGGCACACTTATGAGGTTATGATCAGCGAAGCGGATCGGATCGCCTCTGGACATGAAAGGGCTAAAGCCGACGAGGCTTCTGGCTTTGAGACAAAAGGATGGGAGAGGAAAAGCCAGGTACCTCTGCTTAGCATACTCGGCCGGGTACGTCTAAAAAATGCACCTATCAACGATACATCAAAAAATATGCGCTATCGCATCACAACGCCACCTTTGCGCCATGATGAAACGTTCGAAAAGGGGTTTCCAGTGACCACCGAAGAGTATAACGCCGCCCAAGTTCGCTCCGATTATAAGAACCATTGGCAGAAGTTCAGGGAAGCTATCACTGGCATCGACCCGGAAAAACAGTTTGAGACTTTGTTTGAGGTCTGTCGAATATATCAGTGGTGTCTACCCGCCTCAACTAAAAAGGAGGAGCTTCCAGATGTCTCACTTTTCGAACATCATAAGGTGACAGCGGCCCTTGCTTCCTGCCTTTTCCTATATCACCAGCATGAAGGACAATTTTTTGAAAAAAATGCGATCCGCGACCGGACAGTGAAAAAATATCTTCTTTTTTGCGGTGATATCAGCGGTATCCAATCGTTCATATACCAGATTTCATCAAAAGGAGCCTACAAGACCTTAAAGGGGAGATCCTTTTTCATCCAATTGCTGGCAGAAGTTTTGGCCAGAAGATTCATAAAAAAATTCGGCCTGACCATAGCCAATATTCTCTATTCTAGCGGCGGCAAATTCTATCTGCTTTTGCCATGCACTAAAGAGGTGGAACATCAGCTTGTCTCGCTTGCTGATGAAATCAATTTCGAGCTGTTTAACCGCTTCAATGGAGACCTTTTTATTCGTACCGGATATGAACCATTATCCGGCGATGACCTTACCGGGGAAAGCGGCAAAAACCTGAGCCAGATTTGGAGCGACCTTGGACAAAAATTGCTTTTTGAAGACCGAACTCGTTATTCATCTCTTGCCCGCAGGGGCTATGACAATGTCTTTGGATTTAAAGGCAACGCTGAATATATCTCCTGCGAAGTTTGTCATCAGACTATACGGCCGCGAAAAGCCAATGGGGCTAACCAATGCAAATGCTGCCGTGAAATGATGGAGATTGGCCGTAAGCTGGGGACGAGTAAATTGCTAGTCATGGCCAATAATGAAACAGCTATTGATGGGCATTATGACTTTTCTATATTTGATAACTATTTCTGGTTCATCGAGGCGGGCCAGAAGTTTTTCTCCCATAAGGATTGCCTAGTATGGACACTGAATGATCTCGATTTTATCGAATCTGCCAAAGGCAGTTCCCTCTCAACTATAAATGCAGCACCCATGATAGTCGGAAGCACCCACCGCTTTAACTTGGAATTTGAAGAAGTAGCCGGGACGGCAAACGGAAGGCACCGGCTTGGAATCCTGCGTATGGATGTGGACAATCTAGGACAGATATTTGGTCATGGCCTAGGGGATTACATATATGAAGGTAGGGAAAAACCGGGCAGATTCCATTCACTTGGCCGGATAACTACCCTGAGCTGGCAGCTCTCTCTCTTTTTTGGAACCATGGTTCCTGCTCTTATAAGAAGCCAAAAAGAATGGAAAGACAGGGTTACTGTAGTCTATTCCGGCGGGGATGATCTCTTCCTTCTAGGTGCCTGGGATGCCATGCCCAAAATTGCTCTGGCTGTGCGAAAGGCTTTCAGCCGCTTCTGTTGTCAAAATCCGAGCTGGGGTCTCTCCGGTGGCGTAGTTATGACCGGCGGCAAATTCCCTGTTTATAAGAGTGCCGAAATGGCGGGAGAAGCAGAGGAAAAAGCGAAAAAATTTTGTATCAAAATAAATGGCGGAAGAAAACGAAGAAAAAATGCCTTCACCTTTTTCGATACGGTAATGGGATGGGATGAGTTTGACGAAATCACTCGGGTGCGGGGAAAATTATATGACAGTCTTGAGAAAACGGAAAACCGGCCCCTGCTTTCCCGCCTCAGGGATATAAATGCTTCATGGACGGCTAGTCGGGACAAAATGCGTCAGGCTAATGGTATGTTAACAATGACAGAAATCAACAAAAACCTAATGGCGGAAAAGTGGCGATGGCGCATGGTGTACTCGTTGAAACGGCTTGGCGAAAGTCGGAAAAATCTCAATGAAGCAGTAAAAGATATCCAACAGTTCATACTTAATCCAGTGGCGGGCGGCAAACGTCATGGCATAGAATTTCTTGGTGTCGTAAGTAGGTGGTGTGAACTTGAATTAAGCAAACCGCAAAATAGCAAAGGAGGGGAATGATGCAAAAAAACGAGGTGGAACAATGGATTAGTTCTGGTCCTGAGCCAAAACTGATGGATATTGCCAAAGAGTTTGGGGAAGAAATAAAAAGTAGCGGCCTTACCACATCACAAATCAGACAGGTCTTTTCAAAGCTTAAATCCATTGAGGCAAAAAAATACCGCCAGCAACGGACTGAGTTTATGATGTTAAAGCCTTTTATCGCCTATGCGGCAGGACGACAGGCTAAAGTTAACGGCTTACAAAAGTTTAAGGAAAAAATTACGTGGGGCATAAATTGTGTTTTGGACGTTCATGGTGACGAAATAGAAGAAGAAAAAAGATTCAAGAATTTTTGTACATTTTTTGAAGCGATACTTGCTTATCACCGCGCGTGTGGCGGTAAATAACGAGGGGGGAAATAACAATGACTGAAACTCTAAAATTGAGCAAAAAGATATTCATCAAAGGTAAAATATTCGTCAAGACTGGTATACATATCGGTGGATCGTCACTCGGGCTGCAGATTGGCGGCGCAGACAAGGTGGTGGTTCGCAATCCGTTGACCAGTCTTCCTTATATTCCCGGTTCGTCATTGAAGGGAAAACTACGTTCTCTGCTGGAAAAAAGTCTTGGCCTGATTACGATTACGCCGAAACAGGATCAGAAAGGAGAATGGGAAGGCAGACTCTGTGCTGACCCAGAACAAGATGTGGTTCAGCTTTTCGGCAGCCCTGCTGACATCAGCGCGGATTCTGGAATGGTAAATTCTGCCCCAACGCGCCTTACCGTGCGGGACGCCCCTCTTCTCAATGAAGAAAAATTGGCAGTGGCAGAGAACACCGACATGTACTGCACCGAGATCAAAACTGAGGTAAACATCGACCGCCTCACTTCTGCTGCCAATCCCCGCAACTTCGAGCGTGTTCCGGCGGGAGCGGAATTCGGACTAGATATGGTAGTGGATATTTATAATATCGACGAAGAGGGTGAAAACAAGCGGGCGGAATCTTTTATCGATCTTATGCGGCAGGGGCTCACTCTACTGGAAGACGACTACCTTGGCGGTCAGGGAACCAGGGGATATGGCCAAGTGGAGTTTGCCATCGATTCAGTGACTGAACGCACCGCCGATGATTACCGCTCCGGCAATGAAGGCAGACCCTCCCTATTTCAAGAGAAATTCAGTGCTTTCATGAACTGATAAAGGATGAACAGCCATGACATATTTATACACCTTGCGCTTTTCCGCACCGGCCCATTTCGGTCTTGAGGGCATTGGTCAGGAACGGATTGAGCAAAGAGTGCGCTCAGACACCCTTTGGGGCGCAATTATCCAGAAATGGCTTCTTCTTTACGAAGATGATCCCGACGAATTGTGCTCGAATTCGCCATTTCAAGTATCAAGTTGTTTCCCGATAATTAACTCCACCTGCTTTTATCCTCTTCCCCTAGGTACCCTTGATACGCTTATTTGCGAAGCTGCATCCTGTGAAGAGCCTATCCTGGAGGTAAAGAAACTTAAAAAAATAAGGTTTGTCGCTGCACCCTTATTTGAAAAAATTATAGCTGGAGAAAAGATTACCATTGAAGAACTCAAGGTACCAGCCATAGTGTTTCCTTTTTTGCAAGAGGATGAATGCCAGTTGCAAAATGTTTCTGGGTTTTCCGTTATCCAACGTCCCCGTCTGGCAATAGACCAGTTGAGTGGAGGTGGAATTGAGGGGGCCTTTTTCTATTGCTCTGACCAGTTTTTTGCCGACTATGGCGGACTTTTCTTTGTAGCCTCTTTCCATGACGATGACGCGCGGAAAAAATTTGAGGCCTCACTCCAGCTTCTTGGCGATAGCGGACTTGGAGCGGACAGCTCCATTGGCAGAGGGCTGTTTTCATTTACAGTAGCGGAATATTCTCCGACAGAAATCAAAAAACCAGACGCTTGGCTTCTCCTGTCCTTATATCATCCCCGCCGGGACGAGGTGGAAAACGGCATGCTGGAAAATCAACAGACAGCCTACTCACTTACAAAACGTGCGGGCAGGGCTGCAAGTTATTTTACCTCCCGTTTCCGCCGTAAGGATCTGTGGATGCTGGAAGAAGGCTCAGTACTTGGCCAAAAACCCGAAGGTGATGTCTGTAGGGTTCTGGATCGTTCACCACAGATCAATATCCCCCACAACGTGTATCGCAACGGTCGCGCCTTTTCCCTTCCCATGAGCCGGCCAAATGGTAAGGAGTAAAATTTATGCAATATAAACCAATACGAAATGTCTATAAATGCCACATGGAGGCTCTTACCCCTCTGCACGTGGGGTCAGGGGAGACCCTGAGGTCGGATTTCGATTTTTTTATTGATTCCGGGATGGTCCATCTCATCAATACTGCACATCTTTTCAGGAAAATAGAGAAAATGGGGTCGGATAAAATAGAGGAATTCACCATTGCGATTGAGGAGGAAAAGGCCCGAAACTGGCTCAAACAAAATGGCATAAACATGAAAGAGATTGCCGTCTCGTCATACCCCACCCCAAAGGGCAAAAAAAACCCCCGCGAAATACGCGCTCATATCAAGGATGGTTACGGTACGCCGTATCTGCCGGGCAGCTCTATCAAAGGAGCTCTTCGCACCGCTATCATCAGAAAACTGGCCAAAGAAAATAATAGCAAAATAAAAGGTGGCAGTAAAAATTTGAAATTTGCTGACCAGACACTGTGTGAATCACTACTTGGCAACGACGCGAAAAGCAACCTTATGCGGACATTAACTGTGGGGGATTTTGCCATGGTTCAAGGCGGGATTGATTTGCATATGGTATGGGTAAATCGTTTAATATCACAAGAAAAGTTCGCGGTCAAATTTCCTCCTATATATATTGAAGGTCCAACCAAAGCCGCCGTGGCAACAGGTACTATCTCTCTTGATGAATTCCTGCCGCGAAAAGACGCGGAAAAGAGATGTTTTAAATTCAAGGCCCATCTGTCGCTCGACTGGCTGGTTGCCGCCTGCCGCGAGCTAACAAGTCATACAATAGAGACTGAGCTCGCTTTTTTAAAAGGCAAATCCGGAAAGCCGGTAGAGGACCTTGTCTCATTCTATCAATCTCTTGCCGAGGACCAGAAAAAACTTGGGAAAAATGAGGCAATCGTCCAAATGGCTTGGGGTGCAGGCTGGCGAGGCATGACGGGCCAATTACTGGCAGCTGAAGACATTACTGCCCAAATCCGCAAGGATTTTAACCTTGCGCCTAAATATATTAAATTTCCCTTTCCTAAAAGTCGTCGGGTTGTTGTCGCTAATGGCGCGGATATGCCCATGGGCTGGTCGAAAATTTCTTTTATCTCAAAGGAAGCACTGAGGCAGGAGGAGGAAGAGAGAAAACAACGGAAAATCATTCTAAAACAGGAGGAGGAAAAACGCCGTATCGAGTCGGAGAGATTAAATAAGGAAAGGGACATGCAAAATTTTAAAAATCGAGTCAACCAATGTCCGAACCTGGGTGGAGAAATTGACTTTTTTGTGCAACAGGTCCGGCAGCAGAAAAGTGGGGAAATACGGATGGAAATGTGCCATGCTCTGCTAGTAAAAGCAAATTCGCTCAAGAAAAAGCAGAAGTTCTCCAAAGCCATAGAAAGCAAAAAATCTTGGGCACTTCAACTCAGAGAATTGCTTGTTAATAACGGAATCTTAGTAGACTGATATGGAAATCATGCGCAATAAAATTGACAATGCACTAGTTTAAATTCCAATGTTTGCGAAGACCCATTTCATAGTCACCTTTTGCGGCTTGCTCAAGGAAGGGCGGTTGCGTGCTGCTTACAGCCTTGAGGTATTCAGAGCAAAGCCAAATCGGGGGCCAAACGACCACATTGGTTGATGAGTGACTCGATTCAAGCTTGTTACAGCTTCCCCGATGAATCGCTTCTGTCATCGATCCCTATTTGACGAAGGCGGTATGGAAGTTGAGCCATGTCGGGAAAGATGGTACCCATCAGGTGGAAGGCATTCAGGGCCAGAGGGAGGTCCAAAGGAATAATTTAGGAGGCCATCATTTGAGAACCTGAGTGAGTCAAGATATAATCAAAAGCATCTCATAAAGAGGCTAATGAGATTATGCTCGCCAAGCTGCAACCAGATAAAAAGAGACCATGAAAGAACTCGAGGAAAAAGTTGCAAATCGTTTCAAATTTTTACTGTCACAGCACGTGCCGCTATATAGGGTAATAATATTCGGATCCCGCGCAAGAGGAGACGCTGATCCCGATTCCGACATGGATCTGCTTGTAATCCTGGACGGACCTGTTTCTGCAGATGCAAGAAAACATGTAAGTGATTGCGCCTGGGAAGCGGGTTTTAATCATGGTCTTGTCGTCTCTCCCATAGTTGTTTCCCGCCAGAGCTGGGAAAATGGTCCTGATCGATATTCCCTTCTCGCACAGGCAGTTGAGGAGGAGGGGATCGCTGTATGAAAGATGACGAAATTCTTATTCTTATACAGTATAGGATAAAGCAGGCAGAAGAGTCGCTTGGGGACGCAAAGGCTCTTCTGAATGCGGGTCGCAGCCCACGGAGCATCATTAATCGATCTTACTATGCCATGTTTTATGCCGTACTCGCTCTGTTGCAGAAAATCGGAAAGGTTCCGCATAAGCATAGTGGAGTGATCAGTCTTTTTGATACT
This sequence comes from Deltaproteobacteria bacterium, assembly GCA_018399745.1. Taxonomy (GTDB): domain Bacteria; phylum Desulfobacterota; class Dissulfuribacteria; order Dissulfuribacterales; family UBA3076; genus UBA3076. The sequence goes on from JAGYNZ010000015.1 coordinate 10,814, forward strand.
GAATATGTCATGAAGGGTCTGTTTTCAAAGGAACTCTCCAGGGATCTCCATGATATTTTTAATCTAAGGCAGATGTCCGATTATCAGGTCATTGATCCTGTGACATTAGATGATGCCCAAAAAGCCTTGAAACGATCGGAAAGTTTCGTTAAAGCTGTCAGAAAACACCTGATGCCGAAGGACAAATAATAAGAAAATCAGTAGAGGCTTCCAAGAAAGGATTGCTTATGCAACGGCATTAATGTCAGCAGAATGCGCATGTTAAGTTTTGAGGCTGATGGGTATTTTATGGGAGAGAAATGGTATAGAGGAATTTTGCAGCCATGAAAAAAATCCTGATTGTGACAGTTGGAGGGTCTTGTGCGCCTGTTATTAACGCTGCCCGAACGGGCGGTTATAACCATGTTTTTTTTGTATGTTCCACAGGTTCCAGAGGAAGCGAAAAAACAGTTGATGGAGAGGGGGAACCATGCGAGGGGATACGAAGCGATCGGTCGGATAAATCTATCGTTGCTCAAACCGGGCTTTCAGACGATCAATATACGAAATGGACCCTTGAGGACATAGATAACCTTGGGGTATGCTATCAACGCCTCAAGGAACTGAGGGCTGCTATTTATCAAACCTTTGGGCATGAGACCGAGATAGTGGCAAACTACACTGGTGGCACCAAGACCATGTCAATAGCTTTAAGTATGGCAGCTTTGGCAAGTGGCTGGGGGCTACAGGTAAATCGCGGACCAAGAATTGATTTAGTCAAGGTCCGTCATGGTGACGCACCTGTATTCGCCGCCATGTCAGACATTTATGAAGATCAGTATGCTATTCTTGTAAAACAAGCCCTTAGTCGTTATGACTGCGGACTTACGTCAGTGCTTGCCCTTGATCTTCTCAGAATGAACCTGTCTTCCGACAGTCAACGAAATTGGGCAGATATCTATGCCGTAGCTGCCGGTTTTAATTTTTGGGATTTATTTGATCATTCTAAAGCCATAGAACATCTTATGCCTTTCGGTCGCTATTATTCGAATTATCTGGTGGCCTTAAAAAAACTTACCGGCCAGGAGAAAGGCAATGGCTACGAGGCGGTCTCTGACCTCCTGAACAATGCGGAAAGACGTGCATCACAGGACAGGTTTGACGATGCGGTTGCTAGACTCTACCGTGCCACTGAGATGGTAGCCCAAATTCGCCTGTTCAAAAAATACGAATTGGACAGCAAAAAGTTAACCCTCAATAATATACCGGAAAACCTTCGTTCAGAGTACGAGCCCTTTGTCCGTGACAATGGAAAAGTCCTGTTGGGGCTCCGTGAGTCCTTCGGCTTGTTGAATCGTCTTAATGACCCGGTGGGTAGGCTGTTTGAGACGAAAAGCAATGCGGTGATTGATGGACTGAAAACACGAAATAATTCAATATTAGCTCATGGGATTAAACCTGTGGATCGGGAAGGCTATGAAAAGGTATGGGAGACCCTTCATGGCTTTATTTCTGAAGCCTTGGATTTGGCCGAGGGTCGCCTGGATGTGCCACAATTCCCCCGTGACTTACCCATGCTTGCAGAAGCTTAGTTAGTGGACCTCCGACTTGCCAAGTCATGTATGTTCAAGCCAGAAAGTTATTGGAGCAAGGCTTTGAAGACCGGGTCAGGGATATCTATCTCCATGGCCGATCAAAGAAGGGACAATCGGCACAGGACTATGCCGCCTGGGCCAGGATTGGTGAAGAACTGGATTTGCTTTCTCAGGCCAGAGAAGACTGGCAGCGGGCCTTATCTGTAACTCCTCATTTCTGCGCTGATTACTGCATAGGTCTGGCCAGGGTGCTGACACAGTTGAATGAGCAACCTGAGCGCGTTGTTCGACTACTCCAAAATGTCATTTCAAAAGAACCGGATCGCCCTGAACCCAGAACGATGCTTGCTCAGGTCTATCGCTCTCTTGGCTGGGACCAAGCTGCGCGGTGTCTTGATCAGGAAAAAAATCGATCGGATAAAAAGATCGGACCTCGGAGGTTTCCCCGTGATTTGGATCAGCAGATCCTGGACCTATTCCTCAAGTTATTTGGCGGCAAGGAGGTAGGTTATGCCGAAGAGGTTATGAATTCCGAAACCGGAGCAGTGAATCTCGTGCATAAAGAGACCCCTATGGGCAGAGGCGATGTCAAAGAGCATTTATTGGGACATAGAAGCCTGGCATGGTATCCGTTGAGGAGCGATTTAACGGTCAGCATCATAACTTTTATGTACCATCTCAAAACAGCCGGTCTAAAAGACGTTGGCCCCAGGACACGGTCCGAACTCCTTTGGAATTCCGCATGGGAAGGATTCAGGTATCTGAAAGCAAGGGGCCTGCCGGTAGTGCTCGAAGACTGCCCGGGTCTATCAGCTCGTATTTGGGTCTTTCTGGAAAAGCCCTGCCACTTCTTAATGACCAGACGAATGGCAAAACTATTGGTGCAGAAGTTGCCTTTTCCCCGTTCCGGAGTCAGCCTATGTCCGCTTCTTCCAACTGTAGCCCGGGGAATGAAATGGGAAGAGCAAGCACATCCAATGCCGCTCGGTGTTGATAAACGATCAGGTATAAGGCGCTGGTTTTTAGATGAACAGACAAAGGAGCCCGCACCAGACCAGCTCCTGTTCTTACACCGGATTGTTTGCATTAATCCCAGCCGGTTGAGGCAGATAGTGCAAAAAATTGAGTTCGGCGGCGACTTCAGACCGTTCGCTGATTTGGATCAACAGTCGCTTGATCTCCTCCTGTCAAAGTGTCCGGTCATTAAAACCATTGGGGATAAGGCAGCGGCCGGGCGTATTCTGAACCGTAAGGAAAAGGTGGCTGTCTTTTATACAATAGGATTTCTGGATCAAGACAATAGTCTTCTTCATAGGTTTCTGAACCCTTGTCCAGACTATCGTTATAAAGCAGTTGCCAGACAGGCTAAAAATATCCATCCTCGGCCAATCAGTTGTCTCAAGCTACGCTCCTCACTACCAGAGATCACCGCCTCAGTTGATTGTAACTGCCTTTTCGGGCCTGACCAACTTTCAGACGGCCGATATCCGTCACCTTTGCTTCATGTCAATCCAATGCTGGTTCCCACTGAGGACGAGCGCTTGAGCATTCAGCGTTCCACAGTAAAGGAACTTGGCAGACACTACCTGAACATCAGCCAGGAGATATCCTCACTTGAGAAACGACGCGATATATTGGCCAGGGAATTGGCTGAAGGCCTGAGCAGAAAAAGCAGGCCGTGGACAAAGGTGAATGGCAGTATTCTGAGCCTGGAAAATGATGGCAATATAAGGATTTCATCAATATGAGCGTCTTGTATCTGCTTGAACCACAGAGCATAGTTCATAAAGAAGGAGGACGCCTGGTTGTAAAAAAGGGCAAGGACACGCTGCACAGCGTGCATATTTTCCGTCTGGATCAGGTAGTCATCATGGGACCTGTTATCGTCACTCCTGCTGTTATCAGAATCCTCCTTCAGGAAGGGATTGACACGGTCTTCATGAGTCGTCGCGGCTATTATTATGGACGGCTTCAAGGTCCAGAGAGCAAAAACATAGTCCTGAGAAGGGATCAATTCGATCGACTCACTGATCCTGATTTTGTCCTCAGCACAGCAAAGGCATTAGTCAAAGGCAAACTCAGGAACCAAAGGGCTTTGCTCCAGCGCCTCATGAGAAATCAGAAAGGCCTTGATCTTAAAAAACCCGTTGATAGCATAGGACGCCTTGCAGATCTTGCGAACTCTGCAGTCGACTTGGACGAACTCAGAGGTTATGAAGGTCAGGCGGCCGCTACCTATTTTCCTGCATGGGGCAAAGGGATCAAAGTTGAGGGTCTGAAATTCAGCCGGCGGGTCCGCCGCCCTCCAAAAGATCCAGTGAATGCACTGCTCAGCCTCGGATACACGTTACTCCTTAATAATGTCCTGGCAGCAGCTCATTCCACAGGTCTTGACCCATATCTTGGAGCACTCCATGCCGTGGACTACGGCAGGCCCAGTCTAGCCCTGGATCTTATGGAGGAATGGAGGCCCCTTATTATCGATACCTTGGTACTGAGCGTCTTTAACCTGGGCGTATTGACAGGCAAAGATTTCACCGCCAATCCAGCGCAATACGAAAATGACTCAGGAGATGAGGAATTTGATGGCAAAGGTCTAGGAACCTACCTCATAGATGCCGGCTGGCGGAAATATATCGGGCAGCTTGAAAGGCGTATGGCAACGGAGGTGACCTTTCATCTGAATGACCAGCATCTAAGTTACCGTGACGCTATTCGGCAACAGGTCCGTCATTTTGCAAGCTATATTCGAGGTGATTCGGATATCTATCAACCGATGCCTCTGCGTTGAGGTAAAGAAAAATGTATGTCCTGATTTCCTATGATATTGTTGATGACAGACGTCGCCTAAAGGTAATGAAATTTTTGAAAGACTTCGGAAAGAGAGTGCAATTAAGCATGTTTGAATGTCATCTGACCGAGGAACAGCTTGTTTTTGTTCGATCAGGGGTACGTGACCTTATAAATCATCGTAAAGATCGCATACGGTATTGGCCTATCTGCAAAACCTGCGCCGCCCGTGTGGAGGTAGATGGCTGGGGCGAAGTGCAGGAAGAAGAAGAGAGTTTTGCGATAGTTTGACAAGGTGACAGCATGGGCAGCAGAACATCTTACATGGTCATTAGTTATGATATCAGTGATCCAAAAAGGCTGAATAAGATCGCGAAGATCATGAAGAATTATGCAACCAGGGTCCTTTACAGCGTATTTGAGGGCGAACTAAACTGGAGCCAAGAGCAGAGAATGCGTCGAGAGGTTGTCCAGGTGCTGGATGTTGAAGAGGATAGTGTCAGGTATTATCACTTATGCAGACGATGCAAGGACCGAATTCTGACAAATGGTATTAAAGTGCCCCTTCAGGAGGAAAAAGATTTTGAGATTATATAGGATTCTTATGTTTCCTCCGACTATGAATGTTTGGAACATTTGGCATAAATTTGAGATGCCTTATATGGCGCGAACCTGAGTCGCTGCTTGCATATTAGTAATATGCTGATTTTAGAGCTAATTTTGGACTATCATTTTCCTAATTAGCGATAGGAATTCTTATGAAAAAACAGTATTTTGGAGTTAGAACAGAATGCTTTTGTACAAGCTTTGGAGAGGCAGCTCCCGGTTCTCGCAGACTGTTAACCAACAAAGGGATTTGTCGCACAATTTTAAGGGACTGTGAGAACCGATGACCCGATTAGGAGGGGATTGAGACTGTTTTACATCGTCATAATCTTTAATTTTTTTCATTCTCTAAGTGAGAACCGATGACCCGATTAGGAGGGGATTGAGACTGAATTGGAAACATTTGTAATTAGGTACTTGCATTTTGTGAGAACCGATGACCCGATTAGGAGGGGATTGAGACCTTGAATTAGCAGAATCGGTTAAATTTATTCGATACCAGGTGAGAACCGATGACCCGATTAGGAGGGGATTGAGACTTAAGGTAATTCAAAAAGGTATCAGGGTTATCTGCTATAGTGAGAACCGATGACCCGATTAGGAGGGGATTGAGACTTACATCGAATTGTCCGACTGAATCCAGGCCGAATATAGTGAGAACCGATGACCCGATTAGGAGGGGATTGAGACGGGGATTCTGTCTAGCCTATATGACTTTTTAAATTGTGTGAGAACCGATGACCCGATTAGGAGGGGATTGAGACCCTTGATATTAGTTTATTTTACTGATTACATATGTCGTAGTGAGAACCGATGACCCGATTAGGAGGGGATTGAGACGCTTTTAATTCGGTATATGTTTTCATAGTCTTTTTCTCCGTGAGAACCGATGACCCGATTAGGAGGGGATTGAGACCCCTTATAAATTTATTTGTATTAATTCCTGACTAAATCTGTGAGAACCGATGACCCGATTAGGAGGGGATTGAGACTCAACCCCTTTTTGTGTCCATTCAACTTGTGTCTGTGAGTGAGAACCGATGACCCGATTAGGAGGGGATTGAGACTTGACTAAATCTAGAGCTTTTCTATGCGCTCTACCTGTGAGAACCGATGACCCGATTAGGAGGGGATTGAGACCGGATGTATAGATGATTATGATATGACACCAGAAAGGGGTGAGAACCGATGACCCGATTAGGAGGGGATTGAGACTTTCATTGTCTTAATCCTCCCTTTAAATTTTGATGTTAGTGAGAACCGATGACCCGATTAGGAGGGGATTGAGACTAAGGAGAAACAATCTCCGGCTTTGGATTGACTATTGTTGGTGAGAACCGATGACCCGATTAGGAGGGGATTGAGACACTTTAGTGAGCAACAAGACCTCTTTTTTGCCTCCTGTGTGAGAACCGATGACCCGATTAGGAGGGGATTGAGACCCGATATACTTTAAAAGTATTAAACAAAGTGCGTTTTGTGAGAACCGATGACCCGATTAGGAGGGGATTGAGACTCCATTCGTGCAAAATGTATCAACGGAATCATCTTCGTGAGAACCGATGACCCGATTAGGAGGGGATTGAGACGATTCCAGTTGCTGGCAATCATGGGTTTGTCATCAGTGAGAACCGATGACCCGATTAGGAGGGGATTGAGACTCGTGGATCTCTTCTCATTGTCTTAATCCTCCCTTTAAATGTGAGAACCGATGACCCGATTAGGAGGGGATTGAGACCATTATTATACTTAATCCATAGCATACTCTGTTCATCGTGAGAACCGATGACCCGATTAGGAGGGGATTGAGACCCGGGGCTGTCAAAGGGTTTAAATCTTTGTAATAACAGTGAGAACCGATGACCCGATTAGGAGGGGATTGAGACTATACGCAAAAAACATAATAAGTTAATAGTTGACAGTGAGAACCGATGACCCGATTAGGAGGGGATTGAGACGTCAAGCACTCTTTCTATAGCTTGGATTCTTTCTGATGGTGAGAACCGATGACCCGATTAGGAGGGGATTGAGACCCACCAATCACACGGACCTTTGAAATAATGTAAATATAGTGAGAACCGATGACCCGATTAGGAGGGGATTGAGACTCAAATCCTTGTTTTTCCATCTGTGTTGCCTCCTGTGTGAGAACCGATGACCCGATTAGGAGGGGATTGAGACTTCCCCCTTTATTTTATTATGACACTCTTTACATAAGCGTGAGAACCGATGACCCGATTAGGAGGGGATTGAGACCAAAACCGAACGCTTGGTATTGTTCTGTTCCCATGGTGAGAACCGATGACCCGATTAGGAGGGGATTGAGACATCTCCTTTTTCTTTTCGTTTTCATTAGTCATGTTTGGACGTGAGAACCGATGACCCGATTAGGAGGGGATTGAGACAAGTGTCGTTAGTATTACGAGCACTTTCATGATTATTCCAGTGAGAACCGATGACCCGATTAGGAGGGGATTGAGACCATTAATCTCCTGACATATTACTATGTCAGGAATCTCTGTGAGAACCGATGACCCGATTAGGAGGGGATTGAGACCTGACAAACTGTTCATGGATGTAAGCCAGATTATCTTCGTGAGAACCGATGACCCGATTAGGAGGGGATTGAGACTCAAGGTAGAGCTTTAATGCCTTGGCTTCGGTCTTTGAGTGAGAACCGATGACCCGATTAGGAGGGGATTGAGACGCGGAGAAGTTCTTCTCCGTTCTCTTCTATGAAATCCTGGTGAGAACCGATGACCCGATTAGGAGGGGATTGAGACTCTGCGCAAAAAGCTTCGCAAGGTCAGCCGGGTCTTCAGTGAGAACCGATGACCCGATTAGGAGGGGATTGAGACTAAAGCAAAACCTGTATGAACTCCAGTTCTAGTCCTGGTGAGAACCGATGACCCGATTAGGAGGGGATTGAGACTGTAATTGCTCGAACCCTTGTTTTTCCATTTGTGCTGCCGTGAGAACCGATGACCCGATTAGGAGGGGATTGAGACTCTTGTAGTTTAAATTCTTTTGTAATTGCTCGAACCCGTGAGAACCGATGACCCGATTAGGAGGGGATTGAGACGATTGCGTACTTGCCGGACGCCTTCAATGCAGCTCCGTGAGAACCGATGACCCGATTAGGAGGGGATTGAGACCATAACTAAAAACCCCCCTGGAAACACGATTCCAGTTGGCGTGAGAACCGATGACCCGATTAGGAGGGGATTGAGACCCTCAGGGGAGAACCCTTTGTATCTCCCCCCGTTTCCGTGTGTGAGAACCGATGACCCGATTAGGAGGGGATTGAGACGCCATCTTGATAATAGAATATTTTTCTCCATTATCGTGAGAACCGATGACCCGATTAGGAGGGGATTGAGACCCACTGATATTTACTGCAATCAAATTTTCTTTTATTGTGAGAACCGATGACCCGATTAGGAGGGGATTGAGACGCAAATCCTTATGCCTGAAATTTTCTGCAAGCTCAAGTGAGAACCGATGACCCGATTAGGAGGGGATTGAGACGGTTACATCAGTCCATGTTTTCATGTCAGTCTCCTATGTGAGAACCGATGACCCGATTAGGGGGGGATTGAGACAGCCCTCACTGGTGGAGGGCTTGAGAGGTTGAGATGGTGAGAACCGATGACCCGATTAGGAGGGGATTGAGACGTCTCTGTATGCCTCTTGTGTCTGCGGATTGCCTGAGTGAGAACCGATGACCCGATTAGGAGGGGATTGAGACTATCTGTGCCGCGATCATCTGAGGTGTATGAGTAGCGTGAGAACCGATGACCCGATTAGGAGGGGATTGAGACCTTTGCTTGTCTTAAAAAGACCTTAACGCCTTTATAGGTCAGTGAGAACCGATGACCCGATTAGGAGGGGATTGAGACTCCGCCCAACAAATACAGTCTTCAACCTTGCTAGGTCTTGTGAGAACCGATGACCCGATTAGGAGGGGATTGAGACCGTTTTGCATTCATCATGGTATTTCCTCCCTTTTTTATTGTGAGAACCGATGACCCGATTAGGAGGGGATTGAGACTTGAATTAGCAGAATCGGTTATCGATTTATTATTCGTTCGTGAGAACCGATGACCCGATTAGGAGGGGATTGAGACGCTTAGGTTCCAGCCTGTACAAAGGTTCAATATTTCTGTGAGAACCGATGACCCGATTAGGAGGGGATTGAGACAGTAGTTGATTAAGCTGGATATTTACGTTTGTAATGTCTGTGAGAACCGATGACCCGATTAGGAGGGGATTGAGACTTTATGCCGTTGATTATGGCTTTTCTGAGCAGTTTCAAGGTGAGAACCGATGACCCGATTAGGAGGGGATTGAGACCTTCTTACTCCTCGCTCTTTGGTATAAACTGTTATCGTGAGAACCGATGACCCGATTAGGAGGGGATTGAGACAGAGCCTTTTAATGTCGTACTCAGGACGTTAATTGTTAGGTGAGAACCGATGACCCGATTAGGAGGGGATTGAGACAATATCCTGTATCTGCGTATAAAGGGCTTTCAGTGTGTGAGAACCGATGACCCGATTAGGAGGGGATTGAGACTTAGACATTTTCAGCTCTTTGATATATTCATAGACCGCATGTGAGAACCGATGACCCGATTAGGAGGGGATTGAGACTAACTTTGCCAAGTCTCTTTCGTGTGCATCTTCAATGTGAGAACCGATGACCCGATTAGGAGGGGATTGAGACACCAAACAAGTTTGTCCCTTTTGCAACCCCGCTGCCAGTGAGAACCGATGACCCGATTAGGAGGGGATTGAGACGTTTTGTATCTCTTGAAGGGCGGTATTTGTTTACCTCGTGAGAACCGATGACCCGATTAGGAGGGGATTGAGACACACTGTCTGGTATAATTCCATTCACTTTTCCCCCTTTAGTGAGAACCGATGACCCGATTAGGAGGGGATTGAGACGTTTCCACCTGATGGCACCTTTTAAGGTCTCAAAGACAGTGAGAACCGATGACCCGATTAGGAGGGGATTGAGACCCAGAAGGTCAATATCTGCTCTGTTATCTGCACTTAATAGTGAGAACCGATGACCCGATTAGGAGGGGATTGAGACTAATATTCACTACTTAACGTTTTACAATTTCGGCTGTCCGGTGAGAACCGATGACCCGATTAGGAGGGGATTGAGACTTTTTAATATCGTCCCTTGTTGTTAAGTCCATCTCTGTGTGAGAACCGATGACCCGATTAGGAGGGGATTGAGACATCAAGGGTCCTTGCATTATGCACAAGGTAATAGGCACCCTGTGAGAACCGATGACCCGATTAGGAGGGGATTGAGACCCTCTGCTGGATTATCTCTATGCGAGATACATTTAATCGTGAGAACCGATGACCCGATTAGGAGGGGATTGAGACACGACTGTTCCATAATAGAGATTTGAATCAGTTATGCCGAGTGAGAACCGATGACCCGATTAGGAGGGGATTGAGACGGCCTTGGACTTTGAGGCAATCTTATTACCTTTGGGGTGAGAACCGATGACCCGATTAGGAGGGGATTGAGACGCTGTCTCTTTTGCTCCGCTTTTCGTGCCGATAGCACGGGTGAGAACCGATGACCCGATTAGGAGGGGATTGAGACTATAGCTGTGCTAGCTCGTTTCTTTGCTCGTCTGTCAATGTGAGAACCGATGACCCGATTAGGAGGGGATTGAGACCGGTGGATATTTGATATTGGAAATTGGAAATTCGGAAAAACCAGTTCTAAGGGGATTGAGACCATAATTATCTCTAATTTCCAGTTTCCGTAAGAATCGATGCCCCAGATCATTGCGACTCATTGTTGAACGCGCACGGAAAATTGACATTTCCTAGATCTACAAATAAGTATAATTTTAATGGTGTTATAAACGTTAGGTGTTTTATCTGTAGTGAGCAATTGCTGGTGTCAGAAGTTATCCCGGAACGGGTTAAAAGCTCCATCTTGATCGAACTTTTTAATAGTGGGTTTATTTTAGATCTTATGCCGATGATAGAATAGGAGGTTTATGAATATGTTTAAAGGTACAGCTATATTCAGAAATTTCGTTACGGGCTTTGTTACAATAATGGCAGTGACTGTTATATGTTTAAGTGAAGCATCAGCTCACTTTAACCCCGGAGACAGGGTGGAGGCCGCTATTACTATTTCCTGTCCTGATTATGGCGTATGTTCCTGTAGTATTCCACAAGGCACCCTGGGGACTGTACTCTGTTACGATGCGGAAGAGGCCCAATACGAAGACGGGTACCCCTATTTTGTCCAATGGGATAATGGCTGCAACACCTATCACGATGTGGATGAAGGTGATTTTGTCGATTGGTGTCCTGAAAGTGACGATTGGGGAGTATGGGTGGCCGATGATGAAATCGTTGGGGTTGTGCCGACTCCTGCTACGATACCTGTTCCTGCCGGCCCAGACTTTCCTTATTCTGCGGTGACCTCACCCGTGCTGAGCACAGATCCTTCTCAGGCAAAGCCTATGGGTATTGGTCCTGTGGCTGAAGGTGGAGGAACACTTAATATAATAATAGATATCGATCAGTTTTCCGGACCTGTTGATATTTATTTTGGCCTGTATTTACCAGAGTTAGATCCTTATAATATCTATCTCTTTACATCAGGTGGTACCTTTCAGTGTTTATCCGACAGTCCGGCGCCCTGGAAGGCAAATATAACCGGACCAATACATGAACCTCTATTTGGTTCTATAGAGACTTCAATACTTCTCAGAGGAAACTACTATCTTTATCTTTTGGTAACACCTGCAGACAGTTTAAGTAATTACTACCTTTGGACAACTGGTTTTTCTCTGGAGTAGCTTTTTGGAAATATTTGAAACAGGATATCTTAGACCCATAGGGATAAAGGTCACCTCCGGAAAAGGTTCGAAACATTTTGACAGGGATGCCCTGTTTACCTATATTTTCTGAAGGATCTTTGCTGAAGAGGCTTGTCTTAATAGTAACAAATAATGCCGTGCTGCTTAATGACACTGCAGGGAGGAAAACGTTTTGAAACGGATCGTACTTTTTCTCGCAACCAACCTGGCGATCATCGTAGTGCTCAGCATTGTGCTGAGCCTGCTCGGGGTCGAAAGCATTCTTGACGAGCAGGGAATCGGGATCGACATCTCCAGCCTCATCATCTTTGCCGCAGTTCTGGGGTTCGGCGGATCATTTATCTCGCTTGCCATATCCAAATGGACTGCAAAGCGATTGACCGGGGCACGTGTCATAACGTCTCCTGGCAGCGATACAGAGGGATGGCTCCTTCAGACCGTTCGCAGGCAGGCGGAAAAGGCGGGTATCGGAATGCCGGAGGTAGCGATTTACGAATCTCCCGATGTCAACGCCTTCGCAACCGGGATGCGTCGCAACAATGCCCTGGTTGCGGTGAGTTCCGGACTCCTGCGTTCTATGAACAGTGATGAAGCAGAGGCCGTCCTGGCTCACGAGATAAGTCATGTGGCGAACGGTGATATGGTCACTCTGGCCCTGATCCAGGGTGTAGTGAACACTTTTGTGATCGTTCTCTCACGCCTGGTGGGGCACCTGGTCGATCGAGTAGTTTTCAAGACCGAGCGCGGCCACGGCCCGGCCTTCTTCATCACCTCGATCCTTGCACAGGTGGTTTTCGGCATCCTTGCAAGTATCATCGTCTTCTGGTTCAGCCGTCAGCGTGAATTCAGGGCCGATGCAGGAGGGGCGAGACTGGCCGGACGGGAGAAGATGGTCTCCGCCCTGGAGAAGCTGCAACGCTCGGTGAACCGGCCCCATCTACCCGATCAGATGGCGGCCTTCGGCATCTCGGGCAGGATGAAGCAAGGCATTTCCAGGCTGTTTATGACGCACCCACCCCTTGAAGAGCGCATTGAAGCACTAAAAAGCGGCAGGTGATCCCGCAGTATATTTGAATATGCTGTGTCGGGATTGCCTCTTCCGGCCAAAGGATTCTTTCATCTAATGTCGGACATATCCAATCCATGCTGTTTTTTTAAAAACAGAATGTCCATATGAGTTCTGAGAAGACAACTGTAACAAAAGGGCCGAAATTTATAGAATCTCTGTCCCGCGCCAGCAGGAGCATGGCCCTGTCTTTGCCGATTATTCTCAGCCTGTTGTTTCTTTTTGGCTGGATGCAGGTATTTCTGCCTCGAAAAGTCTTGCTCTATCTGTTCAGAGGTCAAGCCTTCAGCGATACCCTTATAGGTGCCCTGCTGGGGAGTATTTTTACAGGTAATGCCGCCAATAGCTACATTATCGGCGGCGAACTTTTGCAGCGCGGGGTAAGCCTTTTTGCGGTCGCTGCCTTTATGACTGCATGGGTAACCGTAGGCATTAGCCAGCTCCCGGCTGAAGTCGCCTTTCTGGGCAGACGTTTCGCTGTTGCGAGAAACTCTATTTCGCTCCTGTTGGCCGTTATGGTTGCTGTTGCTGCTGTGTGGACATGGAGGATGTTTTAATCGTGGCCGATAAACAGAAAAAATTCCCAGTCAGTGGCCTGTGGTTTACTGCCGCAGTTTCCATATTGTATATAGTTACTTTGGTCATCGACAGCCCCCGTACCGGGCAGGCGTTGATTAAGAGCGGTCTGTTAATCTTTAAAATTTTGCCTGTCTTGCTGATGGTGCTCATATTCATGGCAGTCATTAATTATTTTTTCAGGCCGCAGAAAGTGAAGAGGCTGCTGGGTAGGGAATCCGGAATCACGGGTTGGATCATATCGTTGGCCGGTGGCGTCATCAGCCATGGTTCAATTATAATTTGGTATCCCTTGTTGAAGGAACTGCAGGAACAGGGTGTGCGGCCCGGACTGATAGCGGCGTTTCTTTACAGCCGTGCCATCAAATTACCGCTCCTGCCCCTGTTGATCTATTATTTTGGCTGGTCTTTTTCTGTTGTTCTTTTTTCCTATATTTTGATCGGTGCCCTGATTCAGGGATGGCTGATCGATCGTCTGGTCCCGGAACCAAAATCCACGTAAAATACAGAGTGGTATTCGCTTATTGCTCAGTAAAAGCAGGCCACTCTGAAAACTCAGGTTAGATATCAAACTGTGTTATCCAGAAATAGTAATTCTCCATTGCGCTTCCTGCAGGAGTTGCCATGAGGCCTAAATAATATGTACCTGCCGGTAAGAAGGATATTGGAATACTCCCGAATAGGTTTTCATTTATATTTCCGTCTGTGTTTTGTTTCCAGGGGACAGTCGCAGTCTGAAAAATATTATCAGAGTCCAGGATATAGATATTATTCAAATCTAGATCAGGGGCATACAGGGCAAAGTAAATATCAACCATTCCTTCAAATTGCCCCAGATCTACCTGTAAATCCAGTGTATTCCCTCCGGTAGCAACGGAACCGATACCGATAGGTCGAGCTTGTGAAGCATCCAGATCCCTGAGGGGTTCATTTGTCTGACTGTAGGTAAAAATCTGCTGTCCACCGGGCACGCTGTACAGGGGATGTATTTGAGCAGGGCTGATATTAAAGGTAAAAGTATAATCATCTTCCGCCAGGAAAAACGCGTAGCCAGAATGCAGATAAGACCCGCAACGCAGACGGTACCGGTAACCAGTCCATCTTCCAGACCCAGTCGAGTCTGTAAACAGGCCTCGGAATGTACCCATTATCCCCTCGGAGTGTATACCCGGTAAATTAAAAGTGATCGTGTCTTCTTCTGCGTTGAAAACGCCGTCAGTGTTCATGGTGCTGAAATTACCGTCGTGATTGATCCCGATATCAAGTCCAGAGTCACTAAAACTATATGTGGAGGTACAGGTATCATTTAAAGTAACTTTATGTTCAAATTCTATCTGAGTGATTACATCTTCACTGCTGACGGTTAATGCGATCGGCAGTCCCTGAGAAGTAGTCCCTTCCCACTGCCCCGTATATCGACCCGCCTCGGCCTTGATCAATACCAAGACTGACAAAGATATTGTGGTTACAAAGGACAACAGTTGCTTTTTTGAAATTTGTATTTTCTTCATTTTTTATCCCTAAAGCAAAATCATGTCTCTATTTCCCCAAAACACGATTTCTTTTTTTTAATTGTAATATCAATAATCAATATAATCCAGCAAAGCGTACTTTTTTGCTCAATAGGGGCAAATAAACCACAAAAGAGTGAAATCACACACCAGGAAGCAGTTTAAACTCTATTCTGTCACGCTCGAATATTTTTTAGCCCGTAATAAGTGATTGAAATGAAGTAAGGCTTAACTGGTCAATCCTACGAAGTATATAATGGCGCACTACTATGTCGAATGACCTGGCATATTTATTGCGTTGCTAAACAGCTGAAATTTATCTTACATTTTTTTGTCTAATAGAATCAAAACGCTTTCATGATAAACCAAACTAAAAGGAGCTCACGGAAGATACGTATGCGTAAACGTTAGGTAAAATAAATAACTGATTTTATTCAATAAGTAATGAAAAGAGAAAACAGGAGGAGAAAGTAGAATCAAGTTCGTCACAAAAAGTTGTTAGCGGGCAATAGTCAATTCTTATTTTTTTTAAATATTCAACTAGGCTGCATGTCTAGAAATATTTCAGGGGGCACCGGTTTTTTACTATCAAAGATGAACAAGGAGGATAACGGCAAAATGAAGAAATTTCTCAGCGTGGCGGTAACATTGGTGTTTTTACTGTGCGGGGCGGCAACGGTTTCAGCGTGGGAGGATATTAGTCCCGAGGATGCACAGCTTCTGGTTGTATCTGATCCTAACGCCTATATTCTGGATGTAAGGTCGGAGTGCGAGTACAGATGGAATGGCCATTGTTCAGTGCCTGAAGGAAAGATTAAGAATATTCCCTGGTGGTTCTGGGAGTATGATCGGCAGACAGATGACTACGGCTTCACTGATGTTAACAAATTTTTCGATGCAGCGGTTTACAGGCATTTCGATCCCGCGACTGATACCCTGATTGTCGTCTGCAGGTCAGGCGGAAGAGCTGGCCAAGCCAGTACAGAATTGGATGATCCAAGTCAGCCTGCAAGCAATCGGCTGGAAGCGCTTGGATTTTTCGATATCCGCCGTATGGTGGGTGGATTTACTTTCGGCTGGGAACCGGCAGGTCTCCCTTCCGAGTCTAATACTGTAGGGATCTGGAAACCATCTGACCACAGAGGAAGAAGTTTAAAGTAATAAACAGTAAAATCTATTACCTATGAGGCATGCAGCCGAAGGCAGGGTCATATGACCCTGCCTTTTTTGTTATGTCATTTGATGGGCAGAGACCTGATGAGGTCTGCAGAAGTGGCTTGTGGTTTTAGAAGATAAAAAAATACGTAATACCCTATAGATACAAACTACTATTAAGGCTCATTCTTATTATTATATTTAGGGTATCTAGCCCTTTTGGACAACCCCAAAAATCTCTTATACGTATTTCAATCTAAATTCGCTGCTGCCTGATTTCCAGATACGTTATAAAGAGATGAACCCGGTAATAATCACTCAGGGTATTGCAGAATTTTCAGGATCAGGTACTAGATCCCTGTAACCTTTTCGTAAAGCCCTTTTGCGCGATATGAACTGCGCACGAAAGGTCCGCTGGCAACGGCGGAAAAGCCCATTTCAAGGGCAGTCTCCCTCCAGGAATCAAATTCTTCAGGGGGAATAAAGCGTTCAACCGGCAGATGGTCTTTGGAAGGCTGGAGATACTGCCCCAGCGTCAGCAGGCTGCACCCCGCATCCACGAGGTCTTGCAGCGTCTTCCGGATTTCTTCGGGAGTTTCTCCCAGCCCCAGCATGAGGCCTGATTTGGTTGGCACGGTGGGATCAATTCGTCTGGCAGTCTTCAGCAGACCGAGTGAGCGATGATAGCCGGCCCCGGGTCGGACCGAGGGATAGAGACGCGGAATGGTTTCAATGTTATGATTCAGGACATTCGGATGTGCCTTCATTATTGTATTGACAGCACTGAGGTCGCCCTGAAAATCAGGTATCAATACCTCCACGCACGTATGGGGCATTCTTGAACGGATTTCTCTGATGGTTTTTCCAAAATGAGCGGCTCCGCCGTCCATTAAATCATCCCGTGTGACTGAGGTGATAACAGCGTAGCTCAACTCCATACTCTCTATGGCCTCGGCTACCCTGAACGGTTCCTCTGAATCGATTTCACCTGGTGATCCATGTGTTATTGCGCAGAAACGGCAGTTGCGGGTACAACAGGAGCCCATGATAAGAAAGGTCGAGGTCCCTTGAGAAAAGCATTCCCAGATATTGGGGCATTTGGCCTCCTGGCAGACCGTATTAAGCCTGTTTTTCCTGAGCATATCCCTGACACGTTCATATTCAGGCCCGGTCGGAAGCCTGCGTCTCAGCCATTGGGGCTTAGGATTACGCATTTTTATATTTTCTTCTCCCCTGCCCTTTCAAAATACAGGAAGCGATTCCTTTTGAGGACCGTCTTTTAGGATAAATTATAGATCTCCGGTTATTGGAGACAATCCAGCTCTGAGAGGCTTGTCATAACAAGCTCAACGTCAAAGACCATTTCAAAATGGCGTTTGACAGCATGGCGTACTCGATTTATGGACACTGCACTGGAAAGCTCCTGCTCCATGGATGTCATTGTAATTTTCTGCATACCGCAGGGGTTAATCCAACCAAAAGGTTCCAGGGACAGGTTGACATTGAGCGCCATGCCGTGAAAGCATATTCCCCGGCGAATGGCTATCCCCACACTTCCAAGCTTGTTATTGCCCACCCATACTCCCCTGTTACGCATGCCTCTTTGAGCCCTGATTCCCCAGTCCTGAACGGTTCGGATCATGACTTCTTCCAGGTTTTCAGTGTAATTGAGTACTGACAGCCCGGCAGCATGGAGATCGATAATGGGATATACGACAAGCTGACCGGGCCCGTGAAAGGTTATGTCCCCTCCCCTTTCTATACGTATCAGGGGAATATTTCTCTTTTCCAGGAATTTTTCAGATACGGTCAGATTTTTCAGGTCGCTGTGTTTGCCAATGGTAAAAACCGACGGATGTTCCAACAGCATGACAACATCCGTATCAAGGCATATTCCCTTTTTTCTTGCCGCCACGAGATCGTTCTGCAGTCTCCATGCCTCTTCATACTCAGTTGCAGGGAGGTCAATCCAGAGGAATTTTTTGGCCGGGCATATGTCTTCATAGTCAGTTCTCAGGCCATTCCAGCTTTCCATATTTCTATTAATCAAAACTATTAATCAAAAGCGGAATTCCTATCCAGTGAGACAGGGCCTGCGCGCCGCGGCCACCTCATCCAGTCTCTTTACCTTACACTTGTTCGGTGCGTTATAGAGTGAATCCGGATTCTGCCTTGCCTCATTAACAACAGCCCTGAATGCCCTGACAAACTGGTCTATTTCATCCTTTGATTCGGTCTCGGTGGGTTCGATCATGATGGCACCGTGTACGACGAGGGGAAAATAGACTGTAGGCGGATGAAAGCCATAGTCCATCAGTCGCTTGGCCATATCCAGAGTGGTCACTTTTGCAGGCTTTTGATCTTTATCTGAAAAGATACATTCGTGCATGCAGGGTCTGTCATAGGGAAGATGCAGATATCCTTTCAGGCTTTCCTTAATATAGTTCGCATTTAACACCGCGAACTGGCTGGCCCTTTTCAGGTTTTCCGGTCCCATACTGCGAATATAGCTGTATGCCTTTATCATAACACCGAAATTTCCATGAAAGGCCGCCACCCTGCCGATGGATTCAGGACAGTCTTCGATCAGAGAGTATTTATCCCTTTCTTTGACCACGCGCGGAACAGGAAGAAATGGCTCAAGTTCTTTTGTGACAGCCACCGGTCCTGAGCCCGGCCCTCCCCCGCCATGAGGCGTAGAGAAGGTCTTGTGAAGATTGAGGTGCATTAAGTCAATCCCGATTCTGCCCATATCCACTATGCCCATGACGGCGTTCATGTTTGCCCCGTCACAGTATACAAGCCCACCATCTGCATGCACAATTTCGGCAATTTCGCCGGTATTTTCTTCAAAAAAGCCGAGGGTATTCGGGTTGGTGATCATAATGCCGGCCGTGTCTTCGTCCATGATCTCTGCGATGGACTCTGCCGACAGGATTCCCTGCTCATTAGATTTTACCGGTACTGAACGATAACCGCAGAGAGACGCAGAGGCGGGGTTTGTGCCGTGAGCCGTATCGGGGACAATGATCTTTGAGCGTTGCGATCCCTTCATTTTGTGAAAGGCGTGTATGATAAGCATGCCGGTCAGTTCTCCCTGTGCCCCTGCTGCAGGCTGAAGGGTGACCGCATCCATCCCGGTGATTTCCGCCAGATACTGCTGAAGTTCAAACATGATTCTAAGCGCCCCCTGAGACAGACCGGATGGAAGAAGGGGGTGGGCGATGACAAACCCCTCACGCCCAGCCTGTCTTTCATTGGTCTTGGGACTGTACTTCATGGTACACGAACCCAGAGGGTACATGCCGGTATCTACACTGAAATTCCACTGGGACAGCCTTGTAAAATGGCGTACAATATCGATCTCGCTCAAATCAGGAAACTCCAGCTTTTCACGTATCAACTCCCGATCCAGGGGGACGGATTCAACATCACGCCGGGGAAGTGAGAATCCGCATCTCCCTTCTCTGCCCTTCTCCCACAGCAGAGGCTCGTTCATTATCAGACCGGTAGTCCCTATCGATCCTTTCATGACTTAAACTCCCTTATCAGGGCGTCCATATCGTCCACTGACTTTGTTTCCGTTACGCATAAAAGATAGTGGCCGGCGAGTTCAGGATAGTATGTGTCCAGAGACAGGCCCGGTACTATTTTTTTCTCCAGAAGGCGGCTGTATGCGTCCTCGCCTCCTGCTGGAAACCTGAAAACAAACTCATTAAATGTGGGGGTATCAAAGGGAATTATGCATCCGGCCTCTTTCAACCCCTTTTTAAGATACTCGGCCTTATCACGGTTGAGGCACGCAAGCTCCCGGATTCCCGTACCGCCGAGAGTGCTCATATACATGACGGCCGCCAGGGCACAGAGACTGTTATTGGTACAGATATTGGAAGTCGCCTTTTCCCGGCGGATATGCTGCTCCCTGGTGGCTAGGGTCAGCACGAAACCCCTGTTTCCCTCAAGGTCTTGTGTCTTGCCTACCAGGCGGCCCGGTAGACTGCGCATGAATTTCTTTTTGCTCGCCAGCATGCCGAGGGCCGGACCTCCGAAGGAACAGGAAATCCCAAGGCTCTGACCTTCCCCGCCTGCGATATCGGCCCCTTGTGCCCCGGGGCTTTTGAGAAGTCCGTAAGCAAGGGCCTCTGTAAAGGTCGCAATAAAGAGCGCTTTTTTATCATGGACCTTTTCCCCGATGTCCTGCAGGTTCTCAATGCATCCGAAAAAATTGGGTGACTGAACCGCCACGGCTGCAAGCTCGTCAATATCATCAAGCGCGGTGATATCGGTCGTACCGTTTTCAAGATATCCAAGTTCAAGCACCTCAAAACCAGTGGGCTCAAAATATGTCTTTACTACCTGCCTGTACAGGGGATGAATCAGCCTTGAAACGGCCACTCTTTTTTGTTTGGTAATACGTATGGCCATTAAGAGTGACTCGGCCAGTGCCGTGGCGCCGTCATAATGCGATGCGGTGGCTATGTCCATGCCCATGAGCCGGGCCGCAAGGGTCTGATATTCATAGATGGCCTGCAGGGTACCCTGGCTCATCTCGGGCTGGTAGGGAGTATAAGACGTCACAAACTCGGAACGGGCCAACAGGTGGCTGACGGATGCAGGAATAAAATGTTCGTAACTCCCCGCCCCCAGGAATATTCTGTAATCAGGAGCGACTGCCACATCCCTGGAAAGGGCATCCATGTGGTCGTTCAGTTCCCACTCGGTCAATGCCTCAGGCAGATTAAGATCGGCATTTAAACGGCAATCTTCAGGGATGGTTGAAAAGAGATCACCAAGATCATCAACACCTACTACCTGGAGCATTCTGGATATCTCTTCGCTTGTGTGTGGCAGGTATCGCATCTATTTTGCTCCCTTAAGCCTTTCCATGCAGTCTTCATTGGTCATGAGTCTGTCCATTTCAGATGAGTCGCTGGGCCTTATATCGACAAACCAGCCGTCTTCGTACGGGCTTTTGTTAACCAGTTCAGGAGATTCTTCAAGTGCCTGATTTACAGCAATTATTTCTCCGCCAATCGGCAGATAGCATTCACAGACGGCCTTTACCGATTCAACGGTTGCAAACATTTCGCCCTTTTTGAATGTGTCACCGATCCGGGGCAATTCTACGAAGACAATATCCCCCAGTTGATCCTGGGCGTAGTCGTCAAGGCCTGCCCTGACCTTATCGCCCTCAATTCTGGCCCATTCATGATCTTCGGTGTAGCGAACATTATCAGGCAGGTTTAATTCACTGATTTCCTTCATGTATATTTTCCTCTCTATTTTATATTTCTATTAAATTACTCTACCTATTTATGTGATGGCTTTTGTCATACCATACGTGAAAATAATTATGCCGATTATTCACTCACTTGATCTGCTTAATTCGCAAAGAGATATGCAGACCAAAAAACCTGAAATTAACAGGAAAAGTGCAAGAAAATGGACGCATGAACGATTATCATATACTACCTTTAAATGCAAACCCCGCTTATGATTTGCTGGATACTGAATATCATTTGACATAAGATTTGACGAAATCAATGAAGCTTGATAGCTTTCTACGGTTTTATAAAAGACAGGAGATTAATATATATGAGCAGGCCTAAACGGACCGTTTTATATGACAGGCACGTGGCGCTTGATGCCAAGATGGTGAAATTCTGCGGTTGGGAGATGCCTATCTTTTACCCTGCCGGTATTGTGCAGGAGCATCTGGCAACCCGCAAGGGCGCAGGGCTTTTTGACGTCTCCCACATGGGGAGATTCGTCTTCCGGGGTGACGGGGCCATAAAGCTCCTTCAGCACGTATTGAGCAACAACGCCGAAGCCATCGATATCACGACGACAGGCGCTCAATACACGATCATACCGACTGAAACAGGCTGCGCAGTGGACGACGCCTATCTTTATCATTTTGTCCCGGAAGAATATCTGCTGGTTGTCAACGCAGTCAACCGCGAAAAGGACTGGAACCACCTTCAATCCTTCCTGAAGGATTTCCAGAACGTAGAGTTGATCGATCAGACCGATGAGATCGTAATGATTTCGCTCCAGGGACCGAAATCACGTGAAATTCTGGAAACGATTATCGAATCCGGTTCACTCCCGGAACCTAGTCGAAATACTGTGAGTATTGTAAAAATCGCAGGTGTCGAGGTGAAGTTGTCTCGTACCGGATACACGGGAGAGCCTTTGTGTTTTGAGCTCTTTACCCGCCGGGACGACGGACCGGTACTTTGGGACCGTATTCTGAGGCAGGGGGCGACACCTGTCGGACTCGGCGCACGGGACACACTCCGTCTGGAAGCCTCCCTGCCGCTCTATGGACATGAGTTTGGAGAAGATCCTGAAGGCAAACAGATACCGGTAATGGCCTGTCCCCTGGCCAAGTTTGCCGTGAGCTTATCACCCCTGAAAGGGAGTTTCGTCGGCCGAGCCGCGCTGACAAGGCAACATGAGGCATTAAAGAAAATTATTTTCCAGGATTATTCGTTCATTAAGGACCTCCCTCGCATGATCAGATCCATTGCCGTAGCGGGAAGAGGCATCGCCCGTGAAGGCTCCAGGGTGTTTAAGGACGACAGGCACGTCGGCTATGTGACCAGCGGCACTATGGTCCCCATGTGGTCTGTGGATGGAACGGGGCTTAAATCAGCTCAGACCTGCGAACGGCAGTTGCGCTCTATCTGTCTTGGTTATGTCGATAGTGAAATCATGGAGGGTGACAGGCTCTCCATCGAGATTCGCGGCAAAAAGGTTGATGCAGTTGTAGTACCTTTTCACATGCGCTCCGATGCCCCGCCATACGTTCGTCCGATCATCTTTGATCATAAAATCCCTTATAAGAAAACGCCAAAGAGCGACAGGCCGACCAAGGTCCTCAAGCTGCTGGAAAAGACCGTAGAAAACAGCCGATGGCGGCAGCAGGAATGCATCAACCTTATTCCGTCAGAGATGACTATTTCTTCCATGGCCAGGCTGTTATCCATAATGGACCCGGCCTTTCGCTATGCAGAACACAAGAAGGCGGCAGCATTTTATGAGGCAGAGATCTTCTATTATCAGGGGACCGATTTCATCGGTGAGGTCGAGAGACTTCTTGAAGAGGAGCTGAAGGAATTTCTCGGTTGCAGGAATGTGGAGACACGCCTAATTAGCGGACAGATGGCCAACTCAGCTGTTTTCAGCGCCGTAATAGACTATATCAATCGCGCAGACCGTAAGTCTGAACCCAGGCGTATTCGTCAGGTGATGAATAACTATATCGGTAAGGGTGGCCATCTCAGCGCTCAGCCAATGGGTGCGCTGCGTGATTTTGTGGCCCGTGATCCACGCACCGAGCGCCCGGCAGTTGTGAACTTCCCCGTGCTTGCCGAAAATCCTCACAAGATAGATGTGCCGTCCACACTGGAATTGATTGATCACTATCGGCCGGAGCTGATCATCTTGGGAAAGAGTATGGTCCTGCACAAGGAGCCTGTCAGTGAAATCCGCAGGTTTCTCGACGCTCAGGATATCAATTCCATAGTTATGTACGATATGGCCCATGTGCTTGGTCTCATCGGCCCATACTTCCAAAGGCCATTTATTGAAGGCGCTGATCTTGTTACCGGATCGACGCACAAGACCTTTTTTGGAACTCAGCGCGGTGTTGTGAGCAGCCGTTTTGATGAGCACGAAGAGCGTTTCGAGCTCTGGGAAGCCATAGTCCGGCGTACTTTTCCAGGATCGGTCTCCAATCACCACCTTGGCACGCTGCTTGGGCTGCTTATGGCCACATATGAAATGAACCACTTCAAAGATAAATATCAGCCTAAAGTCATAGCTAATGCCAAGGCTTTCGCCAGGGCACTGAAGGATTGCGGGCTGAACGTTGCCGGAGATCCTGCCATCGACTTCACTGAGACTCATCAGGTAGTCATAGACGTGGGTTACAGCTATGGTACGGCAATTGCGAGCCGGCTCGAAGCCAATAATATCATTTGTAACTATCAGGCCAACACGGACGAAGAGGGATTTACCGCGTCCGGGGCACTGCGAATGGGAGTGTCTGAGATGACTAGATTCGGCATGGAAGCAGACGACTTCCGCGCACTGGCCGGGCTGATACATGACGTGGTAATCAAGGATTCCGTTGTCACCGACAAGGTCAGGGCGTTTCGGGACAGATTCCGTGAACTGCGGTTCTGCTTCCGTGGCGATGAATATAGTGAAATAATGAAGAAGCTCCACGGGCTTCTTTAAGGATTACGTTACTTCTCAAATTTTACAACACATTCACAGTCAGGATGATCCGGGCCAGGATATGGAAGCTGCCATGGAGAGCTGAAACTTTCCCTGTTCCTGGAAATCATAGAGCAGGCCATGGTGCCTGCCTTGTGCTTCGGCACGGTGGTCTACCCTACGGATGCCAGACTTCAAAACCCTGTTCAGCAAAATGCTTGTCAAATCCAAAGACCTTTTCAACCTTGTAATGCCTCATGGTTACAAAACTGACGCAATCAACAAAGCTCAGTTTCCTCCGCCCAAAACCGAGCCAGAGTTCATAGGCCAGATTATGCATTGAGGCATCAATCCACAGTATTTCCGAAAGGCCTAACACATCCCTGTACCAAAGGTCGGCAGCCTCAAAGCCTAATCGGCTCTGCAACAGGGCCAATGTTTCTACAATGATATAGTTGCTGGTCCTGAGATAGAAGTCTTTTTCCAAAAAGGATATCCATGAGTCAGCGGCCTTCTCAAAATTATTATCAGAATGGTCCATCAGGGCATAGAAAGCCGAGGTATCCACAAATACCATTTCACTTTCCATGGCGGCCCTCTTTTCTGAATGCCTCTGCCAGATAATCATCATGCCGCTCAGAAACGTCAGAAGCACCTGACGAAAACCGGCCAACAGCAGCAAGTGCCCTTTTCTTTTTCTCTTCAGGAAAACGTTCTTCACGGGCACGGAAAAGGGTGATCCCTTCACGAATCAGTTGAGAAACAGACACGCCTCTGGCCCCAGCCTCGGCCCTCAGCCACTCAATCTGGTCCTCTTCCATTTGAATTTGTGTGCGTATCATGATAATAATACCTCCATGATGGCATAGTGTAGTATAATATACATCATGATATCTTCATCGCCTGAATATTGTCAAGTAATAATGGAGCTTGTCCGTGCAGTTTTTGCTCGATGAAGGAGAGGCCTTCAACACCGATTTTCACGGAAGTTGTTAGCGTTATTTTTTGTACGGTCTTAGCTGTCTTTGAAGATCCGTTGTTAGATAAGGAGGCCTTGTTTTGCTCTATTTGCCAGATACCTTACTTACCAAATTTATAACTATATTCCCGCCCAATTTAAGGACAAGAAATCAATCAGGTCGGCCTTTTCTTCAGCTGAGGCAAAGCAAAACCCGGAGGCAAGCGCTTTAAGCTGATTATCTTCGCCTCCATCCGGCCCAGGCCGGGAAACCGTTCTCATCCCGAAGTGTCAGTATTGCATCACCCTTTTTTATTTCTGCCGCAACAATGGCCGGTTTTTCAGCATAGGTAATCCTTGAACCCTTGACCTCAATACTGTCTCCAGCCTCGATTTTTATATCCTGGTTATCGATATACCACGACGGTCCCAAATGAATGGAGATAGTTTCCTTGTCTGTTTTTAAGGTAAGGTGTATTCCGTGAGACATCCCTTTGCGCGGAATAATCTTTTCGATACTCGTTACTTCTCCGGCGAGATCTTCCACTGTGGCTGGATTATACATTCTGGCATAGCGGCCATCAGGACCCCAGCCCCCGCTCCCGCTCCACTTCATCCGGTGCTGAGCAAAAGACTGGCTCGAAAGGAGAAAAACCGAAATGGTAATCAATGCGGACAAAACACCTAATTTTTTCATTTTAGTACCCCCTTTTTCTGTTTTAATACAATTACCAAGGACAGCCCCCTTTTTTAAACTGTGATCGAAACATCCTTCACCTCCTTCGCCAGAATATTATGATATCATGAATACAGTATGCATTATATTATGCATTGACTAGTGGGCCGGATCTGTTATGTCTTCCCACATTTTTAAAAATTATGGATAGACATTCAACGCGGAAAATCGGGAATGGTTGCGAAAAGACAAATTTACTAAGAATCAGTCGTCTTTTATTCTTTCAAAATGATGTAGAGAGGAATTTCATAATTGCCCGAGATGAGAGTGTACTGGCTTCTGGTATAGCGGATCAATTGTCCATTGTCTTTAAACATGAGTTGATGGCCGCGCGTGAATGAGCTGGGTGAAACAACCTCGAAACCCTCATCCTTCAAGACATGCTCAGGGACAAACGCAATATTGCGCTTGAAGAATTTCCCTGCAAAGTGCAGATCTTTCTGCGGGTCCTTTCTCGGTCCCATTATCATCCAGCCCGAGTCAACGATTTTATTCAGATATCCTTCATCTGATATCGTTATTATATCTTCCGGTCTCATCGTTGTCATACCATTCTCTCTGCAGAGCCCGGAATCTAACCGATATCTCTGTGGTATCTCTGAAGGGACTTCACCCTGCCGTGCCCCTTCCTGTATGCGGCAATACCCTTGGCAGCGGCAACGGCCGCTGCCGTGGTAGTGATATATGGAACTCTAAACTTTATGGCCGCCTTTCGAATGTAGGAGTCGTCATGCTTGCTCAGTCTGCCGCTGGGTGTGTTGATGATCAGTTGAATCTCATGGTTTTTTATCCCGTCCACAATATTGGGACGGCCCTCATGCATCTTGCGGATCGACCTTGATTGAATGCCTTGATTCGCAAGAAATCGCTGGGTCCCTTCAGTTGCCTTGATGTCAAAACCAAGCCTGTCGAACTGCATTGCCACCTCCAGGGCGGCCTGCTTGTCTTTCTCTGATACCGTTATAAGTACGGTCCCTTCAGAAGGAAGACATTGCTGGGCGGCCTCCTGTGCCTTATAAAAGGCCAGACCAAAAGAGTCTGCAAGCCCGAGGACCTCCCCGGTGGATCGCATCTCAGGACCCAGGAGCGGGTCAACCTCAGGGAACATATTAAAGGGGAAAACAGCCTCTTTGACGCCGAAGTGAGGGATCAATCCGGTCCTGATATTGAGGTCTGCGAGCTTTGTGCCAAGCATGAGCTGGGTTGCCATGCGGACCATGGAAATGTTGCAGACCTTTGAAACCAGCGGCACTGTTCTGGAGGCGCGGGGATTGGCCTCAAGGATGTACACCATGTCATTTACTATGGCATACTGGATATTCATCAGACCTACCACACCAAGTTCTACTGCGATCTTCTTTGTGTACTCATGGATTGTATCAATGTGTCTGGCGGGAATACTTATGGGGGGTATCACACATGCCGAGTCACCCGAATGGACACCGGCAAGCTCAATATGTTCCATCACGGCCGGCACAAAGGCATCGACCCCGTCACAGACTGCATCTGCTTCGGCCTCGATTGCGTTTTCAAGGAACTTGTCGATCAGTATAGGGCGTTCAGGCGACACATCCACCGCCACTGCCATATAGTGCTTTAACATCTCTTCGTCATGGATAACCTCCATAGCCCGACCTCCAAGCACGTATGAGGGCCGTACCATGAGCGGATAACCGATACTGTCAGCCACCTTAAGGGCCTCTTCCAATGTGCTGGCCATGCCCGATTCAGGCTCCGGTATACCGAGCCTTTTCATTATATTGCGGAAACGGTCACGGTCCTCAGCCAGGTCTATGGTCTCAGGAGAAGTCCCGATAATGTTTACGCCTGCCTCTGCCAGTTCATTAGCAATATTCAACGGGGTTTGTCCACCGAACTGGACAATCACGCCTTCAGGCCTCTCTTTTTCATAGATACTCAATACGTCTTCCACGGTAAGCGGCTCAAAGTAGAGCTTGTCCGAGGTATCGTAATCGGTTGAGACGGTCTCGGGATTGCAGTTTACCATGATGGACTCAAGCCCCATGTCACGCAGTGCAAAGGCCGCATGAACACAGCAGTAGTCGAACTCTATCCCCTGCCCGATACGGTTGGGTCCCCCGCCCAGAACCATTATCTTGCGCCTATTGCTTGTTTTCACCTTGTCAGTGGCATTGTAGGTGGAAAAAAAGTAGGCCGCATCCTCCACACCGCTGACTGGCACAGCCTCCCACGCCTCTATCACGCCCAAAGACGTGCGCTGCTGCCGAATATCCTTTTCAGCGAGTTTGAGGAGCTGAGACAAATACCGGTCTGAAAATCCATCTTTTTTGGCCTGCTTTAGGAGATCATCAGGGACAACAGAACCCCTGTACTGCAGAATGTTTTCCTCCAGTTCCACAAGTTCCTTCATCTGCTCAATAAACCAGGGCTTAATATAGGTCTTATTAAAGAGCGCTTCTACGGACGCACCCTTACGCAAGGCCTCATACATGATAAACTGCCGTTCGCTCGACGGCTCTACCAGCAGTTCCATCAATTCGTCCAGTGATTTACGATTGAAGTCCCTGGCAAAGCCGAGTCCATAGCGGCCGTTTTCCAGAGAACGAATAGACTTCTGAAAGGCCTCCTTATAATTCTTGCCAATGCTCATTACCTCGCCAACGGCACGCATCTGTGTGCCCAGTCTGTCTTCAGAGCCTTCAAATTTTTCAAAGGCCCATCGGGCAAATTTCACTACTACATAGTCACCCCAGGGCGTATATTTGTCCAGTGTACCCTTTCGCCAGTAAGGAATTTCGTCCAGCGTCATACCCCCTGCCAGCATGGCTGAAATAAGAGCAATGGGAAAACCTGTGGCCTTGGAGGCCAGGGCCGATGAGCGAGAGGTCCTGGGGTTTATCTCTATCACCACCACGCGCCCGGTTTTGGGATCATGGGCGAACTGAATGTTGGTGCCGCCTATGACCTTTATGGCCTCGACAATGTCGTACGACCATTTTTGAAGCCGTGCCTGCAGTACGGAATCAACAGTCAGCATGGGAGCGGTGCAATAGGAGTCGCCAGTATGCACGCCCATGGCATCCACATTCTCTATGAAACAGACGGTGATCATCTGATTTTTGGCATCTCGCACGACCTCGAGTTCCAGTTCCTCCCAGCCCAGGACCGATTCCTCCACCAGCACCTGGCCCACCAGGCTCGCGGAAATACCTCGACTGGTAATGGTTCGCAGTTCTTCCACGTTATATACCAGGCCGCCTCCCATTCCCCCCATGGTATAGGCGGGCCGAACGACCACCGGGTAATCGAGTTCAGCGGCAATCTTCTCCGCCTCCTCTACACTGAAGGCCGGTTTACTCCTGGGCATATCTATGCCAAGCCTTTCCATTGTCTCTTTGAATGCGATCCGGTCCTCGCCGCGCTTGATGGCATCAATCTCAACACCTATTATCTTGACACCGTATTTATCCAGCACGCCCGTTCGGGCCAGTTCTGAGGACAGGTTCAGGCCTGTCTGCCCGCCCAGGTTGGGAAGAAGTGCATCCGGCCTTTCTTCTTTTATAATTTCCGTCATAACCTGGATGTTCAAAGGCTCAATATAGGTGGCATCAGCCATGCCGGGATCAGTCATGATGGTTGCAGGATTTGAATTAACCAGAACTATCTCGTAACCGAGTTTGCGAAGGGCCTTGCAGGCTTGGGTGCCGGAATAATCAAACTCGCAGGCCTGGCCTATAACAATTGGCCCCGAGCTTATAATCATGACTTTCTTGATATCATCACGTTTGGGCATTGAAATTATCCTTTCAACAGATCAGATCTTGTTTTATTAATTTTTTTATTCGGCACTCTATTATCATTTACAGTAGATCAGACATTATATAGCTTTGGCAGGTTAATTATCAATAACATTAAATGTATGATGGTCAAACCTTTACTGTAAATTTAAAGGGATTTTTGTTCCAATTAGAATATTGAAATATTGGATGGGATTTGTCTCAAAAGGGAGGGAAATGAACCAGTGAAACATTGCAGGACCCTTTCTGCCACAATGGATATGGACAGACCTCTCTTCCCTTCCCTCTTGAGCCTTCCCTCTATGGTAAGCACCTCATTTGTCAATATCTCTTTGGCCCACTGTTTTTGGGCACAGGGAAACATCACAAGATCCATGAGACCTGATTCATCCTCCAGTGTCACGAACATTACACGCTTGCCTGAGCGTGTAGGTGGAGTATGGACCATAATCATGAGACCTGCCACCTTTATTCGCTGGCCGGAAGGAATACTGCGCAAGTCTCCCGCCCGGATAATACCGGCGGCCCTCAGCCAGGGACGAAGTATGAATATAGGATGCTCAGTGCAGTAAACCTTCATAGTTCGATACTCAATCCATACCTGCTCAACCAATGGACACATATCGTACAGGCCTCAAAGTGTCAGGCAGACCCTTAAGCGCACCGGAAAGCAGCAACCTGGACCGTGCATTGGCAGGAAGGGATACCCTCAAGAAAAAATTCTCCCAGCTCAAAAAGGCCCCGTTTTTTTCCCGTTCGAATACAATCCTTTGGGCAAGCCCCGGCCCTATGCCTCTGATAACCACAAGCGGCGCACAGATTCCGTTTTCTTTCACCCTGTATTCAAGATGGCTTGAGTTGACGTGTGGTGGATGGACAGGAATACCGCGACGCCGTGCTTCATTCAAGATCACCCAGGATGGATAGGAACCTGCGTGTCCGGCATTCAGCAGGCCCAGATAAAAGGCCCTTGGATGATGGGCCTTGAGCCAGGCACTCTGATAGGTTATATGCGCAAAGGCAACTGCATGGGCCTTGCAGAATCCAAAGGCCGCAAAGGTCGCTACCTGCCGGAACACCTCCTCCGCAAGCTCTTTACGGTGGCCTTTCCTTGTAGCACTATCCATAAACTGCGCCTTAAGCCCGTCCATTTCTTCAAAAGAGCGGTCTTTGGTCATGGCCCTGCGAAATGCATCGGCCTCAGCGTAGGGAAAACCCGCAAAGACATGGACCACGCGAAGCACCTGTTCCTGAAAGACTATAACGCCATGAGTCTCCTCAAGGATGGGCCTCAGGTCCGGATGGAGAAATTCTGTGGTCTGACGCCCGTTTCGTCGGTCAAGATAAGCTCCCACCATGTCGCCCTTTACCGGGCCTGGCCGAAAAAGGGATATCTCGGTCACGATATCAGAAAATTTTCTAGGCTGAAGCCTTCCCAGGAGATGGCGCTGGCCGGGGGATTCCAGTTGAAAGATTCCAAGACTGTCAGTGCTTTGAAAAAGTTCATAGGTGAGGCAATCATCAAGTGGAAGCCTGTTAAGATCCACATTTATTCCCTCTTGCTTCAGGATTTCCTCCGCCTTACGAAGGGCTGTATGCATCCTCAGACCCAGGATGTCCAGCTTCAGAAGCCCGAGGCAATCCACATCATCCTTGTCTATCTGTCCTACGGAAAACCTTTTTGATGACATGCTGACCGGAGTCCAGTCGGTTATATCATGAGGAGCAAGTATTACACCTCCGAGATGGACGGAACTCTGAAACGGCAGTCCCTCAATCTGCGCAGCAAGTGATAGCAGCAACTGTTCATGGCGAAGGGGAGAGTCCTTCATCTCAGGAAGCCGGGTAACCGCCTTTTCAAGCCCTATACCTCTGAGCGACCAGGGAAGGCACTTTGTAAGGCGTTCTATCTCATGAAGTGGATAGCCTAAAGCCCTTGCCGCAAGACGTACGGCACTTCTTGCCCTGAAGGTCTGTACTGTTGCCACCATGGCCGTCTGTATCGGGAAACGGTCCATAAGGCTGCCTATGACCTCGTCCCTCTTCTCAGAATCGAAATCTATGTCGATATCCGGCATGTCTCCCCGTCCCTGATTGATGAACCGCTCAAACAGAAGGCCGTGTTCTATGGGGTCAGGACATTTGTAAAGCAGATGTGCCACCAGGGAGCCTGCTGCAGAACCCCGCAGACTGTGTCGGATGCCGCGACTCTTTGCAAATTCTACTATTTCCCTTACCAGGAGAAAAAAGTCTGAAAGACGCTTGCCCTTGATGACTCCTAGTTCCTGATCAAGTTGTCTGATATACTCCGCCCCCACTGGAGACCGGCTGCGTGCAAGTTCCTGGAGGGCCGTCCTTGCCAGGGTGAAATCCGCCTTTTCCTTTTTGAATCGGAGCTTTGGTGGATGAAGTCTTCCCACCGGGAAGGAGAACCCCCTGCACAATTCTGCCACCCTGTTTGTATTCTCCAGGGCCACGGCCCATGGAATCCTTGAGGCCATGTCCTGTCCGGAAGTCAGCCAGAAGCTGTTATTAGGAAGGCCGTTTATCTCCCTGTGATAATGCCGTCTCTGGATATTGATCAGGGTCTTATGCAGTCTGTAGTCATCAGGATTGAGAAAGGCCACCTGATTTGTAGCTATAATCGGGACCTTGATCCTTTCGGCTGCCTGAACGAGTATCTGGTTGGTCTCCATGTCTTCGGGAAGACCGTGATTCTGAAGGACGACAAAGAGATCCCTGGCAAATATCCGCTTGAAAGGTAAAAACGATATGCCCGCCCCCTCCATGTTGCCGTTTTTGGCAAAAACACGAGGCCTTGAGCCGTATCCTCCTGTAAGACAGATTAAGTCTCCGGACCATTTTTTTATATGCTGGTACAGGGCCGCAGGTCTGCCGATTCTTTTATTGTCCATCCCGGCCGTTATGATCTTGCAAAGATTTCCATAGCCCCTGAAGGTCTTTGCGATCAAGGTTATCCATGAGCCTTCCCATAGGCATATTCTGGATCCGATCACAGGCTGTATTCCAGCATCTTTTGCGGTCTGATAGAAGCGTACAGCCCCGTAAAGTCCCCAGATATCCGTAAGGGCCACTGCCTTTTGTCCCCTTATTCTAACCTCGTTCACCAAGGCCTTTGGCGTAAACGTCCCCCAAAGGAAAGAATACGCACTATGGACCTCAAGGTGACAAAAATTGTCCATATCCTGCCGCACCTCCAGTGATGAGATTATTCCTTTTGACATCAAGATAAGGTTATTATGAAACGACTCCGCATCTGCCACATACGTGAGTGAGCCTCATTCCCGGAAATCTTTGCGCCTTGCGTCTTCAACTCTCTGGCGGAATTATAATATTTCAAGGTCTCTGCAATGTGCTCTTAAGTCACAAACTCTCAGCTACGGCCCCTTCGTATAACTCCTGCCAATCTTCCGAGAATCTTTACTCTGCCCTGCTCTTTACCGCGAAAGATCAATGGTGGATAACGGCTGTTGGCAGCGTGCAGCTCGACCGCGGTGCTCTTTCTGTGAAACACCTTGAGTGTAGCCTCAGGCAGGATATCGTCCACCATGACCGCTACGATCTGGCCGTTGTCCGCATTATCTTGCGGCCGAATGACAGCAAGGTCTCCATCCGCTATATATGCCTCGACCATGGAATCTCCCCGGATGAGAAGTGCAAAACAATCATCAGATCCAAAGAGAATAGAGTCCACAGGAAGTTCCTCGTCCCGATTTTCCTGGGCATGTATGGGGATTCCGGCTGCAATTTCTCCGAGCACTGGAATTGACTTTCTGGGTGGGCCTCCCGGTAATCGCCAGGATCGTTTTTTGCCCGGGGTGGAGACAAGATGCCCCTTTTTTTCAAGGAGTCGTAGAATCCGGTGGATACCTGCCGGACCACTGAGGCCCAAATGATCACATATCTCCCGTACAGACGGTATGATACCTGTCTGTTTCTGACACATTCGGATGAATTCAAGGACTGATTTCTGCCGTGGGGTAAGATCCATAAAATGGATTATATGAACATTTGTTCATATGTCAAGCAATTTCTGCTTAAGTGGATATTATTCTCTGCAGGCCCCGCATCTGTCACATGTTCCGGGGACACAAAAAGCAGTCTGCTGTGCCCTTGATGCCCTGCTCCATTCATTCCACAGATATTCTCTGTGCACCCTGTGGTGAACGATCTCCCATGGAAAAGGCATATCCGAATCCCGGGCCCTGCGATATATATCGAGTGAAAGACCGGCCTCTTTCATGGCCCGGCTCAATGCTGCTCCCTTGAGCGCCACTGCCTGCAAAACAGGTGCAAGTCTCCTGTCACCTCTGCTCAGTAATGTCTGAAAGGCGGCCTCACGCACAGAGTCCAGTTGCAGCTTCACATTGGGCAGGCGACGCATACCCCTTTCCAGTATCTGTCTTCTATGTTCAAGTACCGATTTCTTTACAGCCCCGGCCCACTGCATCGGAGTCCATGCCTTTGGCACAAAAGTACTGACGGACACGGTTATAGAGCCCAGATGACCCCGTGATTGACCAATTGGCCTGATGATGCTGCGGATTTTATCGACCAGATCAACAATACCGTAAACGTCTTCGTCGGTCTCAAAAGGCAGACCCAGCATGAAGTAGAGCTTTAAGTTCGGAATTCCACCTGATACCAGTGTATCCGCCGCCCCCAGTATTACATCTTCATCAAGATTCTTGTTGATAATACGCCTCAGCCTTTGAGAACCTGCCTCAGGTGCAATGGTTGCCAGCTTGACATCAGAGGCCTTGAGGAGACGGGCAATGTCCTGAGTGATATCATCCGCCCTGAGAGATGAAAAGGCGAGCTTCAGTCCTTTGTCCAGGAGTCCCAGGCAAAACTGTTCAATATCCTTGATCCCGAGAAATTCCAGGCCCACCAGCCCTACACGGTCAGTATCCTTACATTCTTGAAATGCCTCATTAATACTGTCAACAGACCATAGCCTCGGGGGCCGGCACACAAATCCAGCAGCACAAAATCTGCAACCCCTTCCGCACCCCCTGGCAAGTTCTATTAAAAACATATTGGAAAAGACAGAATCAGGGCTGATTATAACGGTATGAGGGACCTGAGGGATTACAGATTGGGAGTTCGGAATAAAGACGGCTGGAACAACCGGGAAGGGAAAGCCCTGTTTATACTCGCAATACAACAGATCTCCCGAGGCGCTATAGAAAGGCCTGTAAGCCCCTGGTACATAAACCCCCGGAATATTGTCCGCCAGCAGTTTTAATCGTTCAATTCTTGAAATGCCATGATCAGTGACTTCCGGTAGACATGAGATAAAGGTCCCTGAAATGGCCTCAAAATCGCCGAGAAGAAATGCGTCCACAAAGGGGGCTACCGGCTCGGGATTGATCTGGGTTGCAATCCCCCCTGCCAGCACAAGAGGTTCCAGATTATGACGATCTTTCGACCTGAGAGACAGACCTGCCGCCTCTATGGCCTTTATCATGTTTTGATAATTGGACTCAAAGCTTACTGAGAAAAGTAGAAGATCAAAGTCCTTAAGAGGTCTGGAAGACTCCTCGGAGAGCCAGGGTAATTTTGCTGACCCGGTGAACGAGTGAGTTTGTTGATGAGGCAAAAAAAATCTCTCGACCACCAGCCGGTCTTCGGCATTAAGCCCGGCATAGACCGACTGCAGGCCGAGATTGGACATGCCTACAGAGTAAGCATCAGGGAAAATCAGGGCAATAGAGGTATGACCGGCCCACTTCTTCCGAACAGCACCCTTCTCATTCCTCGGAGTCCCTCTCCATCTTTGCGAGGTCTTCAAATCGCAGATCTATCCCCAGGATACCGATAATCTCATAGTCGTCATTGCGGATTGGGCCGGACACTGTAATACAGAGAGCACCGGTGATCCTGGACGTATAAAAATCACTGACATGGATCTTGCCATCCTTTATAGGTTCAATAAACCAGGGACGCGAGGAAAAATCGCTATCCAGCTGGAAGTTTGCATATTTAGCCCTGTCTTCTAAATGGGTAAAGTTCTGGGTAATCTTGTGTCCGTCTGCATTCACCACGTAAAGGAACTGAATAAAAGGATTGTCATTAAGGATTCGGATAAAAACGGGCTTTGCAATTTCTGAATCCATTGATTGTATCTCTTTACGATCTATCAAGTCCTCCACCAGGTGGAAGGCGAGTTCGTGCGCCCTTTTCTTAAGCTTGTCGAACTCGGAGATGAAGAGTTCAGGCAGGTGCCTTCTGGCAAGGACATGCATCTCTTCATTTGACATGGAGGTAACCCTGCCATCCTCATACTCTTTCATAATATGCTTATATATCCGTACAATCCCTGGATGACGTTTATCAATCATTTGTGAACTATCCAGTTCCCTGTGTGCATTTATCCAGTGTGCGATACCTGCCGTACCTGATTTGTCGGAGATAATGACGGTTACCGGCCTGCCCAGTATCTTGCCGGTATCGAATATATTATAAATTTCCTCATTCTTGAGCAGACCATCTGCATGTATGCCGGCGCTGGTGGCATTGAAATTCTCACCGACCAGAGGATAGTTCTTGGGAATGTGTACCCCGAGCTCTCTCTCAAAGTACCTGCCCATCTCTGTAATGGCCTTTGTATCTATACCGTCATCCGTCCCTCTGAGGGCAATGCGCTCTATTAATATCGCCTCTATGGGAGTATTGCCCGTACGCTCGCCGAAACCAAGCAGAGTGCCATTTATGGCATCACACCCATAAAGCCATGCCGTGGTGGCGTTGATCACCGTCTTATGAAAGTCGTTATGGCCGTGCCACTCAAGGAGTTCTCCCGGCACCCCGGCGTCATCTATCATGGCCCTAACCAGTTTCGGAACACCCCTTGGAAGTGCCGCACCTGGATACGTGACTCCGTAGCCGAGGGTATCGCACAACCTGATCTTAATATCTATTTCACTATCTGCTCTCAACTTCATAAGTTCTATTGCAAATGGCACACAAAAGCCGTATATGTCTGCCCGGGTGATATCCTCAAAATGGCAACGGGGAACTATTCCCAAGTCCAGGGCCTCCTTGACTATGGCCAGATAAGCCTCCATGGCCTGGGCCCTGGTCTTTTTAAGCTTAAGATATATATGATAATCAGAGGCAGAGGTCAGGATGCCCGTCTCCCCCAGGCCCATTTCCTTTACGAGCTTCAGGTCTTCGACCTTTGCCCTTATCCAGCCTGTAATCTGTGGAAACTCATATCCTTTTTCCCTGCATTTTTCTATTGCTTCCTTGTCCTTGGAAGTATAAAGAAAAAACTCAGACTGACGGATTATCCCCTTTGGGCCTGACATACGGTTCAATAAATCGAAAATTTCGCTGATCTGTTTCACGCTGTACGGGGGCCTTGCCTGCTGGCCATCCCTGAAGGTGGTATCAGTTATGAGCATATGCGGACATGGAGAAGGCATCATATGTTTGTGATCAAAATCAATGAGGCATACCCTATCATAAGGATATATATCTCTCATAAGATCGGCATGAGGGTTGTCCTGGAGACTGTAATTCCAGTATTTACCGCCTTGACGATCCATTAATCCTCGCCCTGGATTCCACTTTGCCATAAGAACTCCTTATTTAATAACAATTATGAATTATATATTTTAACTATTGAATTAAAGGTATTATTCTATTTTTTTAAATATCAATTCCGAGTCTGAGTAAACAAAAAACGGCGTTTCCGCAGCCCATCTTATTGATATGTTGGCTGTGCAGAAGGCGCACCCCAAGCTAACGGGCACCATAACCTATTTGGGCACTTTTTTCCAGTCGGGTTTTAGATAAAGCTCAGCCAGCTGGGCCATACTCACATTTGCAGGTGCATGGGTCAATAGACACTGGGCCTTATGGGTCTTTGGAAAGGCCATGACATCCCTTATGGTATCTTTTCCTGCCATAAGCATTACCAGGCGGTCCAGGCCGAAAGCAATGCCTCCGTGAGGCGGTGCTCCATATTCCAGGGCCTCTAAAAGAAAGCCGAATTTGTCCCTGGCCTCGTCTTCAGAGATGGACAAGGCCGTGAAGACGGCCTCCTGAACAGGGGCCTGATGGATACGAATACTGCCTCCTCCTATCTCAACTCCATTAAGGACCAAGTCATAGGCCCTGGATCTGACATTCGCAGGCTCACTGGATAACATTTCCAAATCTTCGTTCATGGGTGCGGTAAATGGATGGTGCAGAGATACAAACCTTTCTTCATTTTCGTCGTATTCCATGAGAGGAAACTCGGTAATCCATATAAAACCAAACTCTCCCTTAGAAACGAGATTACGGCGTCTGGCAAGCTCCATCCTGAGTTCTCCCAACACCCTGCATACCGCGCTCTTCCGGTCCGCCCCGAAGAACAGTATATCTCCCGGAGCCGCATCCAGCCGCTGTCTTATTGCTGTTTTTTCTTCCTCAGAGAAAAATTTCGCCACAGGTGACTGCCATGATCCGTCTTCCTTTATTTTTATCCAGGCAAGTCCCTTGGCCCCGAGGCCTATTGCAAATCCAGTAAGATCATCAAGGTCCTTTCTGGAAAGATCACCCATGCCTTTTGCGTTTATGGCCTTTACCTTACCACCGGCGGAAACTACTTTCTGAAATACCTTAAGTCCGCATACAGCAGCGATGTCCGATATATCACGAAGCTCAAGGCCAAAGCGCGTATCCGGACGATCAGTACCGAAACGATCCATTGCCTCCTGAAAGGTCAGTTTTTTGAACGGTGTCCTGATCTCCTTGCCCAGCGTCTCTTTAAACAATAAACGCATCAGCCCCTCTATCAAATCGATAATGTCATCTTCATCAATAAATGACATCTCCATATCGAGCTGCGTAAACTCAGGCTGACGATCCGCCCTGAGATCCTCATCCCTGAAGCACTTGACTATCTGGTAATATCGCTCAAGACCCGAGACCATAAGGATCTGCTTGTAGAGCTGGGGGGACTGTGGCAGGGCATAGAAGCACCCCGGACTGACCCTGCTGGGTACAAGATAATCCCTGGCGCCTTCAGGGGTGCTCCTGGTAAGAACAGGGGTCTCTATCTCAAGAAAGTCCCTGCTGTTCAAATAGGACCTCATGGTCTGACAAACCCTGTGCCGCATAATTATGCCCTCAACCATGTGCGGTCTTCTAAGATCCAGATAGCGATATTTCATTCTCAGGTTTTCAGATATTTCTCCTTCCTCATCAAGGGAAAAGGCAGGGGTCTTTGAGGTGTTTAAAATGCGGAGATCACGGCATGCGACTTCAACCATTCCAGTCTTAATCTTTGGATTCTCCATGCCCTCTGGTCTCCTGCGAACTATGCCTTTTACTGCAATAACATACTCACTTCTGAGACTGTGGGCCTTTTGATGTGATTCATCGTGTACTTCAGGCGCAAATACCACCTGGGTGATCCCTTTGCGATCACGGAGGTCTATAAAAATAAGCCCCCCATGATCCCTCCGTCTGAGAACCCATCCCATCAAAACCACTTCCTGGTTGAGCGACGTCTCCGTAAGACTGTAACAATCATGGGTGCGCTTCAGCCCATCCATCAGATCCATTCAATTCACCTCATCTTCAAATATAAATGTTAAACAATCCATAATCTATCTGACCAGGCTATTCACTGCTGAAATTACATCATCAGCACTTATCTCGTGCTGATCACGATTAATCATATTTCTGAGCACCACTTGTTTTTTATGCAGCTCTTCGTCTCCCAGTATGAGAACAAAAGAGGCCCCTGCCCTTCCTGCCTGCTTCATCTGGGCCTTAAGTCCCCTGTCCTCATATGACATCTGAACAGTCAGTCCCTGACGGCGCCAATGTCTTATCCAGGGCAGGACCTTCTCTCTGGCCTTGTTACCCAGAGCCGCTATAAACAGATCAATAGATGATTCTTTCTTGTCCTTTTCAAGGAGCAGCAACAAACGGTCAATTCCAATGGCCATGCCGACTCCGGGAAGATCAGGTCCCCCCAGGGCCTTTAAAAGCCCGTCATATCTGCCTCCAGCAGCCACTGTACTCTGGGCACCCAGATCAGAGGAGACTATTTCAAAGGTGGTCATCGCATAGTAATCAAGTCCCCTTACCAGATACGGATTAATGACAAACGGTATCTCTAAGACCTTGAGAAAAGACAAGACCTTTTCCAGGTGGTCCACGCAATCAGTACAGAGATATTCCCTGTTAAGGGGTGCATTGCGCATTATTTTTCTGCAGGCCTCGTTCTTACAGTCAAAGACCCTCAGGGGATTGATCTTACTCCTCCTTTGGCAGTCAGAACACAGGTCCTGGAATATTCCTTCAAGATATTGCTTCAGATCATTCCTGTATATGGACCGACATGCAGGGCAACCAAGGGAATTGATCTCCAGACTCAGTCCCCTGAGCCCGAGATGCTCCAGGATATCCCATGCCATCCAGATGACTTCCACATCTGAAAGAGGGGCCTTTGTCCCCATTACTTCAACGTTTATCTGATGAAACTGACGAAGCCTGCCCTTCTGGGGACGTTCATGCCTGAACATGGGCCCCATTGTGAACAGTTTCAGCACAGGAGACTGAGTAAGAAGCCTGTGCTCGCTGACAGCTCTGACAAGGCCGGCAGTTGCCTCAGGTCTGAGAGTCAGGGAATCACCGCTCCTGTCTGTGAATGTGTACATCTCTTTTTCGACAATATCAGTAAATTCACCGATACTGCGAGTAAAAATCTCTGTCTTCTCCAGCACGGGAATCCGGATCTCATTCAGGCCGAAGCTCTTAAAAACACTACGGGCAATGGACTCAACTCGATGCCAGAGCTCGATCTCATCAGGCAATACGTCCTTAAATCCACGGACAGCTCTTATAGGCACTTTCATCAGCTCCTTTTCCGGGGTTTCATATGTTCAAATGTTCAAAATTCAGAGTTCAGTAAATTTTGACACCAGTCTCTTAATCGACAATGTGAAGCAGTTCAAGGTACTCAACCGCAATAATTTGCCGTCATGCCTATAAAAAGTCCCGTTATAACTCAGATTGTGCGCCACACCAAAAGGAAAACATATAATGAAGGCACAAAAGAAAAATAAGCAGGGGATATTTTATCCACTCCCGCAACCCATGGTCCCTATAATTCGTTGTTTCCGTGATTTCGTCACTGGCGGGTTGAAATCCGTGCCCAAAAATGATATATTAATTTGGTTTTATAACCAATCCCATTTAGCAGACTGGAAGCCCTGATAATTTTTAAGGGCATACGATCACCTATCATCTGTCAATAGCCATCCTGTTTTAGCTTTTTAAATTGACGGGTAGCAAAATCTGTTCTGAAGTCGTCACGGCTGAAGACATTCCAGGGGGGTATGCACTATGTATTCCGTTCCGCTTTTCAAACAAATTGCCCGGCCCTATTCTGCCTCGAACAGACAGCCTTTGTATGTTCGTTTTTTCACTGCGCGTCAACTCGATCAGATACCTCAAATTATTAAATTGCCTCAGGACATTCGTTTTGCAATGCAGGTGGTGGCCAGAGTACTTCCGTTCCGAGTCAATCAGTATGTGATTGAAAACCTGATAGACTGGGATAATGTCCCGAATGATCCGATTTTCAAGCTCACTTTTCCACAGCCCGACATGCTCACACAGGAACACTTTGATCGCATAGCAAGCCTAATCTGCAAAGGTTCGGACGACAAGCAAATACGGACAGCGGCCAATGAAATACGCGCAGAACTCAATCCCCATCCAGCAGGTCAGCAGATCCTGAATGTCCCTGTCATGGATGACCGACCTCTCAAGGGTATGCAACACAAGTACCGGGAAACCGTATTGTTTTTTCCCCGCCGGGGACAGACCTGCCATACCTATTGTACCTTCTGTTTTCGCTGGGCCCAGTTCATCGGGATTGACGAGCTGCGTTTTTCCGCCAGCAAGACCGACGACCTGCACAGATACCTGGCCGGGCACAAGGATGTTACCGACCTTCTGCTCACCGGTGGCGACCCCATGGTTATGAAAACCAGCCTGCTCAAGAAGTATATAAAACCATTATTGCTGCCTGAGTTCGAGCACATACAAAATATCCGTATAGGGACCAAGTCCCTGACCTACTGGCCGTATCGCTATGTGAGTGACAGCGATGCCGACGAACTTTTAAGACTGATGGAGTGCATGGTAAAAGGCGGCAAACACGTGGCCGTCATGGCCCATTACAACCATTGGCAGGAGATGGAAACGCCTGTCGCCCGAAAGGCCATTCGGCGGATACGCGATACCGGAGCCGTAATACGCAGTCAGAGTCCGATAGTAAAACACATAAACGATGACCCTGAAATCTGGGCACGCATGTGGCGTACGCAGGTAAGACTAGGAATTATACCTTACTATATGT
Source organism: Deltaproteobacteria bacterium (assembly GCA_018399745.1). Taxonomy (GTDB): domain Bacteria; phylum Desulfobacterota; class Dissulfuribacteria; order Dissulfuribacterales; family UBA3076; genus UBA3076. Next base: position 53,056 of record JAGYNZ010000015.1, read on the forward strand.
TCATAGCACGCAATACCGGTGCCTGTCACTACTTTGAGTTGCCAATAGCGCAGGCCTATGAGATATATCATAATGCCATTCTGAATGTATCCGGATTGGCACGTACGGTGCGCGGACCATCAATGAGCGCCTTTCCGGGCAAGATAGAGGTCCAGGGTATTGCGGAAACAGATAACGAGAAGGTGTTTGTCCTCCGTTTCATCCAGGGCCGCAATCTGGACTGGGTACAGCGTCCTTTCTTTGCGCGTTTTGATCCTGAAGCCACCTGGCTGACTCAACTCCGTCCGGCGTTCGGCGCTGAGAAATTCTTTTACGAAGATGAATTTGAAGGCTTAGACTATTAGCCAAAAAGATCATATCATAACCCTGCGGCCCCAGCTGGACCTTTTTGGTCCTGTTGACGAGTCACTGCTTGAAAGGGCAGTGGGCAATGCACTGGAGTGCATTGAAAATCCCCAGGCCCTTACCGCAGTAGTCAACGATCCCCAGCGTCATACCGACAGTACCAGGGTACTTAAGGTTCTCAGCCATTCAGTTGATTCGAAACATATCAGGGTCCTGATAGCAACAGGTACCCACTGCTTTACCGAAGAAAAAATGAGCGATTTTGAGCTTCAACTGATTCATGATTTACCCATTGAGGAAATCCAGTGGCACCACAGCCAGGACAATGAAATGGCACCCGTTGGGCACAATGGCTGGAAGGCTCACCCGTGGCTTGTCGGAGACAGACCCGTATTGGGAATCGGGAGCGTGGAGCCGCATTACTTTGCCGGATTCACGGGCGTACACAAGACTCTCACCATCGGTTGCGCCTCCTATACAGATGTTGAATCGAATCATGCCCTTGCCCTGCTCCCCGGCTCCAGACCCCGCTGTCTGGCCGGTAACCCGGTATTTGAAGGAATTTCGCAAATGCTGTCGGACCTGGCTGCTATGCAGTGCATTTCAGGCGTAAATCTCGTCCAGGTAGGCAATACGATCATCGCGGCCGCTGGAGGTACGCCGTTATCCGTACTTAACGCCGTTGTGCCCACTGCCCAAAGCGTTTTTGTGCAGGAAGTTGCCGTGCCTGCCGATGCGATTATACTGGAGACCTTCGGCCCGCTCGGACAGAGCTTTTACCAGGCCGACAAGGCCATAATGAACAACCAGTGGGCTGTCCGGAACCGTGGGGTAATTGTACTGTCGGCCCCCTGTGAGAACGGTATTGGACAGGATCACTTTGTAAGGCTGCTCGAACAGGCACCCACCGCCGCGGCCGCCAGGGATATAGTCAGCCGTCGAGGTTACAGACTGGGAGATCACAAGGCCCTGGGGATACGGGAGCTTACCGATCCTGACTGCCGGGCGGTAAAGGTGTTTGCAGTAAGCCAGGGCCTCACAGAGGCCGATACGGTGGCACTGGGTATAACCAGGGCCATAAGTGTGGATCAGGCCCTTGCGGTTGCGAAAATCGATCCCGCACATCATCTGGTATATCGAATCCTGGACGCAGCTAATCTTTGCGTGCTTCCAAAAGACTGATTCAAGTCGCTTACAAGATTACTCAGCCGGGTGCAATTCCCTGAAGACACGGCGCATGATCTTTCCGGCAGAGTTTCTGGGGAGTTCTTTATTCATCAAAGTAAAAGACCCTATTCTTTTAAAAGGAGGCAGTGTCTTATTTGCCTTTTTGACCATTCTGAATATGAGCCGGTGTACATCTTCATCCCTCAGTTGTCTTCCCAGAGAATGTTCGCCAATGGCCTCATAATCAGGGACTATGGCTGCACGAACCTCTTCACCGTCCCCTTTTTGATAGCCATAGACTAAAGATTCTCGGACAAAGGGCCTCAGGTTGATCTCTGTCTCTATCTCCTCCGGGTGAATGTTATCCCCCCGGGGAGTACGAATAATGTTCCCAGCCCTTCCCAAGAGATACAGATAGCCTTTCTCATCCTGATAACCCAGATCACCGGTCTTCAGCCAGCCCTCTGAATCCAATATCTCACGAGTGGCCTCGGGGACCATGTGGTATCCCTTCATAATCATCGGGCCTTTAAATGCAAGTTCTCCAACTCCGGTACTGTCGGGCCCTATTATCCTGACCTCTACACCGGACAGGGGTTTGCCTATACTTTCATCTACTGGTCTATCCACCGGGTTGAAGGTAAGTGCCGGGCCTGCCTCGGTAAGTCCATAGCCTTGGAGCATCTTGATTCCCAGCCACCTGAATTCTCTGGAAATTTTGGGATTGACCGGAGAGCCGCATGCCAGAAGAAAGCGAAGAGAATCAATCCCCACTGCCTTTCTCACATCTTTGAAAAAGAGTTCAGCCAGCCCGCTGATACCAAATTTTTCGCCCACCTTGACTGCCTTGAGCAGTATATGAGTTGCCTTTTGCACAGCAGGCACTCCCTGAATGGCCTCATGGACTTCTTTCAGCATTCTCTGAAATATAAGGGGACATCCCAGTATCACTGAAGCACGGCTGGACCTAAGTTCCTCCAAAATACTGCCGCACATCTGATCCTGGACAAAGGTGATGCTGGAACCGCTGTATACAGGCAAAAGAAGGCCGACAGTAAGCTCAAATGAATGGTGCAGTGGCAGGATGGAAAGGAAGTGCTCCTGATTAAATCTTATTGCATTATAGCAGGCAATTATATCTGCAACTATATTGGCATGGGTCAACATTACCCCCTTGGGGCTGCAGGTAGTGCCTGATGTGTAAATTATGGCGGCCAAATCCTCAGGGACCCTTTGCGGTAAAGCACCTGGCGCCTCTTGTCCCTTGCTTATCAGTTCTTCAAAGGGGATGCCATTCCCTGGAATCTCTTTATTATCCAGGGTGAGCGCTATCACCAGTCCGGGTTTTGGGAAATTCCCGGTGATGTCGAGCAGGCAGTCCAGAAATTCAGGGTCCGCAAAGACCGTATCTGCGTCTGCATCGCATATGAGGTGCAGTATTTCTTTTTTACTTAACTGGGTATCTATAGGCACACAGACCCCGCCTGCCGAGATGATTGCCATGCAGGCGATGGCCCATTCAGGGGAGTTTGGTCCCAGTATTGCGCATTTAGAGTTTTCCTTAAAACCGCGGGCTATTAGACCCCTGGCCAAGGACTCCACCTTAATACCGAGTTCAGCAAAGGTGATAACCCTGTCTCCCTGAGGCCCCTTTGCAATCAGTGCGGGACGGTCTTGAAAATCATGGGCAGAACGCCGGACAATACCGGGCAGGGTCATTTCATCTGTGCTGTTTTCCAAGGTTGATATCCCTGTTAGTTCCCTTTATCATGTAAAACCCTTATTCCTGGCATATTCGCTCTACTTTGCACAGCCGTGAAGGACCTGAGTTGCCAGAAAAAACAGTCAGGCCGCGGCGGAGTGTGACTGGTAGAGTAGTATACTCAATGTTTTCTTCATGCAAAATATATAAATAAACCTTTGCCTGTTAATATTCTATTTTTTTATTGGTGTTGACACCTCAGGTGCTAATCCTTATTATTACCACAGTTACTGTAGCTTGCATTGTATCCCATCAGATTTGGGGGCGAACCGGATTCGACGGGGGTATGGAAGCTTAAGTGGCGTGCCGGGGACCTGTAACCTCGCAAAAAAGCAGGAAAAAACACAAACGCCGACTCTGAATACGAGTACGCACTGGCCGCTTAAACCGGCCACATTCAACCTGATAGGCCTGTCTATCAGGATTGGGTGACAATCTAGCAGGCTAGCTTCTTCTGGGTGCTTGTCCCTTTAGGAGCAAAAATTTTACAAGCTAGTCTGATCTGACCCTGCCTGGGTGAGACAGATCAGGCAAAAATAAAAAACTCAGGCTACGCACGTAGATGCTTGAGTGGAATGCTTTCGGACGCGGGTTCGATTCCCGCCGCCTCCACCATTTAGAAAAGGCAAACCCGTCTCTCTTGGGTTATTATTCGGGGTGACGGGTTTTCTTTTTCCCCTTGTTTCTAAAGGGTTTGCGCCCGTTTCACATCTTTCCAAAGCACCTCTCCGCACCATTGATTCTCCCTATTCTCCAGTTATTCTTTCTCTGTTTGGCCCCTGATTCTCTGTTTTCTCCGGATCAAGTCCGAAGCTCGTCCGGAAAGGTACATCCTTGATTGATATGGGTTTTCGGCTAGTTGCCTTTTTTGGCG
>JAGYNZ010000016.1 GCA_018399745.1 Deltaproteobacteria bacterium
GCCCAGGAAGCTATTTTAGAGACCAAGATTTCTAACCTTTCTTTAATACCCTCGCATATTCGCCTTGACAAAGCAGAACAGCAGCTTGCTCCGGAATTGTTCAGGGAGGCCATAACATCTAAAATAAACCCACTTTTAAAAACTTCGATCAAGATGGAGCTTTTCACCCGTTGTGGGATAACTTCTGACACCAGCAATTGCTCACTAATGAGTCGCAATGATCTGGGGCATTGATTCTCACGGAAACTGGAAATTAGAAATTGGAGATAATTATGGTCGCAATCCCCTCCTAATCAGGTCTCAGTTTAGAACTGGTTTTTCCGAATTTCCAATTTCCAATATCAAATACCAGAGGTCTCAATCCCCTCCTAATCAGGTCAATTGAAAAGCCAGCTCCATTTTGGTATACTTGATTTAGCTAACGTATTAAAAATACTGAATAAACGAGCTGCTATAAACTAGTTTAAATCACGATCTCTGTAGATAGAATCGCACAGAGAAATATCAGTCATCCATGAATTCCGTCATAATCACTTTTCTCATATTCCTCTTAATATTTGTCCTTATAGGGGTATCTTCCACCCTGAAGGGCCGCAAGACAAAGGAGGATTATCTTATTGCAAGCAGAGACATCCATCCCTGGCTGGGGGCGATTTCCGCAGCCGCCACCAATACCAGCGGCTATATGTTCATCGGCCTTATCGGCTTCACCTATAAATTCGGCATATCATCAATATGGGTGACTGTAGGCTGGATTACCGGTGATTATTTCTTGTGGCGCCTCATGTATAAACGGATGCGCGAAGAAACGGAAAAAGTCAAAGCCAATACCGTGTCATCATTTATCGGATACTGTCAAAAAACAGGGGTGGATCCGCTTATTAAAGCTGCAGCAGGTATCGTTACCCTGATTTTTCTGGCGACCTACGCCTCGGCCCAGCTTACCGCAGGGGGCAAGGCGCTTCATGTCCTCTTTGATTGGAATTACTCAACCGGTGCGATAATCGGAGCAACCATTGTACTCATCTATTGCTTTTCAGGGGGAATCAGGGCATCAATCTGGACCGACGCGGCCCAGGCCACTGTCATGATCATCTCTATGAGTATACTGCTCATCATATCGGCTGTGCATGTTGGTTCACCCATGTCGCTCTTCAGCCAGCTCGGGGCTATTGATCCAAAGCTCGTGACCCTGTTTCCTGAGCGACTGGAGTTCGGAATTGCCCTTTATGTTCTTGGCTGGGTGGCTGCGGGCGTCGGCGTGGCCGGAGAGCCTGACATGCAGATCCGCATCATGAGTATCTCATCTCCTGAACGCATGAAGGCGGGCAGACGAACCTATTTTGCCTGGTACATTCCCTTTTCAATAGCATCTGTCCTGGTGGGCCTCTATTCACGGGTCCTGCTTCCTGACGTAAAGACCTTTGACCCGGAACTGGCGCTGCCGACCCTTTCAATGAACATGCTGCCCGAGGCATTTGTCGGCCTCATACTTGCCGGACTCTTTGCTGCGACCATGTCCACTGCCGATTCACAGGTCCTGTCAAGCGGCGCCGCCCTGACCCAGGACATCTTTCCAAAGCTTGGCAAAACAAGGAGAAATACCAAGATCGGCACGCTCCTTATCGTCACCTTTGCTTTGAGCTTTGCGATCTTCGCCCAGGGCAGACAGAATGTGTTCGAGATTGTTACCATGGCGTGGTCAGGCCTGGGGGCATCACTGGGACCGCTGATGATCCTGCGTTCCTTTGGCAAAGAGATCGGCAGAAAAACTGCCATTACCATGATGATCTCTGGTGTTCTTACGGTACTGCTCTGGCGCTATCACTTTAAACTGTTTGGATCTCTGTATGAAATACTGCCGGGGCTGCTTGTGGCCTTTTCCATCTATTATCTGTCATTACTGATCAATACCCTGCAGGCTAGAAGGAATACGTAAAATCATCCCTGTTCTGTGCTGTTGGACAACATCAACGGCTTGATAAAACCGGGGCTCGGGCGTGTTAACGAAAGCTGAGTGAAACATGGATCTCTGTAAACATGATAACTGAGATTTAAAAAAAGCAAGCAAACCCTATGGAAGCACCAAGGGAATTCATTCCATCATTCCGGTTACTCAAACCTGCATTTGAAATATGGTGACATTTCCCTTCCGCGATAATGGACCAGTTGTTGGTCAGCATATAATGGATCCCGAGGCCTATTTGAGGTGTGAATTCCAGGTCCTGTCCAATGGCATCCTGAGAACGGTCTTTATAGACATCATTAAAAAGAATGCCGACCCCGCCCTGGATAAATGGTATTAGCCTTCTACCAGGTGATACAAAATTATAACGCAAGAGGGCTGAAAAACCTTCCATATCATTACCAGGGCCTTCAGTAACAATTGATCGACACAGCTCAAACATTAGTTCCCAGTTGCCCTCCGGCAGAAACCGTGATGGACCAGGGTTATTGAGCATCCAGCCCAGACGCAGGATGGTCTGTGTGTATTCAAAATCAGGCGTTTCAGGTCCAAGATCTATGTCAGTGAAATAACCCTGCAGGATCTCGAGGGAAATTCGATTTTTTGTAAAGAACCCTTTTTCCGATAGGGAATACTCATCCAAAAGAGTATCATCCGCCTTGACCGGATCAGGCGAAATAAACAAAAGTGAGACACAGAAACAACAAAATATGAAAAAGCAACATTTTATTTTACTGACTGGATTACTAATTTTTTTGCCTCCGGAGGTTTTTAAAAAAGTGATCTGTTTAAGTACAATTAACGACTTGATTTATATGGAGGGAATTCCTGGCTTAAGATGTATTCCAGAACAGTAAAAACACGCCGCCACCTCTTCTTTCCACGCTTCTACCGATTACTGTGAACTGCAACTATATAATCGTTTATCAAGTTGGAATAGGGCTGTCAATAGATCAGACGTTTTTTGAACTGTCTTGGAGTATAAAAGGCGTGAATCTGAAGGGCCTATGTTTCTACGAGAGCTTCGTGCAGCACCTTTATGGCTGTTTTAAAATCACTTTCCGAAACAATGAATTTGGCCTCCACGTTTCGGCGATCCTTTTGTGTGGCCAGCAATTCCACGCCTGCCTGCTCAAGGGCCCTGGTTGCGCGCGCCATGAGTCCGGGCACCGCCATATTGCTGCCGATGGCCGACACCATGGCCACAGTGGCCATGTCGATCACTGCATCGGAATAGTATTTTTTCCAGTCATCCACAAGCCTTTTGGCGGTTTTTAGAGAGATGGGCAGGTAGTGGATAATGGTATTGGCGTTGGTGGTCTTGGCAATGTAGCGCAGGCCCCGATTATCCAGATCTTTACAGAGTTGCTGATCATATCCGGTACGGCCCACCATGTCCTGATCAATGTAACTGATTTCGATCAAACCCTTACGGCCCGTAACGATCTCCACACATGGTTCATCACTGATATAATCTCGCGTGATCAAGGTACCAGGATGCTCGGGTTCAAAGGCGTTTTTGATGCGGAGGTCAATTCCGGAATTGCGAAGACCTGTGGCCGCGCCTGGATGAATGGCCTCCATCCCCAGATCCGCCAGTTGGTCCGCAACGTGATAACTGGTTTGACCTATGGTTTTGACACGATCTTCTCCCACCAGTTTGGGATCAGCACTGGACAGGTGAAACTCCTTATGGATAATCGCCTCACCCGCCTGGGTCACAGCGGCCACTTTGCTGAACGTGATTTCACTGTACCCGCGGTCATAGATATTCATGAGTCCTTCTCTGCACTGAGTATAGCCGGTGACAATGGGAAGCTCCTCATCCAGTCTCAGGTTTTGAAAAAATTTTTTAATCTTTTCCGTAAACGAAAGGTTTAGCTCCTCCCGCCAGCCGGTCAGATCGATATATCGGGCATTGATCCCTTTGTCCTGAAGAATCAGGGTGGTGTTATACGCGCTGTGGGCCTCTCCTATAGCAGAAAGCATTTCGCGGATAGTCAAAAGATGCTCGGACAGCTGAAAATGACCGTATGAGCACAGCCGGTGAAGGTCTAAAAGACAACTTCTCGCCCCTTCGATGCGGTCCCTTACAAAACGGTCGGCCTGGTCGGTATCCAGGCCCAGGACCTGCAGTCCGGCATTGATAGCCAGCATCTTTTCACCCACCTTGGTGATGGCATCGCCCCAGGCCCAGGACGACGCATCATTTTCCACAAACATGCCGTATACGCCGGGTTCATGTGTCTTTTTGTGCTCAAGCAGCAGGTCTGTCAGCCCGGCATAGGCGGACACCACAATAATCCGTCCATAGAGATCCGGACCCCTGCGGTCCCCGATTAAAATATTGTCCAGTACATCGGCAAATCGGGACATGGTGGTGCCGCCGATCTTTTCTACTGTATGTGATTTCATTTTCTCCGGCTTCCTGTCTTTAATGGTTATAAAAACATGATCTCTCTATAAATTCTCAGGCCTTAGAGATCAAGTCAGACCTTCTTGTTCATGGTCTTCTTGAAAGACGTGAATATCACTCCCTATGCCCATGAATTTATACGAATGTGCGACAATCATTCAAACAGTCCTGTCAATTTTTTTTCTTTTTGTTTCAGGACATCATCAATAGCCTCTTCCACAATGGATATGCCTTTGTCCAACGTCTCTTCCGGAGTGACCAGCGGAGGCAGAAATTTGAGTACCTGGCCATCGGCACCGGCCCGTTCGATTACCAGTCCCTTTTCAAAGCATGTGGTGGATACCTCCTTGGCAAATCCGTTCTCAGGGATCTCAAGGCCCAGGATCATACCCCTGCCACGGACCGAGGCCTCAAGAGAGGGATACTTTTCAGCTATCTGTTCCAATCGGTTGTCCATGAATCCGCCCTTATATTTAATGGCATCACTCAAGTCATTGTTCTCCCAGAATCGAAAGGCTTCTGTAGCAGCTACAAAGGCCAGGTTGTTCCCCCGAAACGTCCCGGTATGCTCACCCGGTTTCCACTGGTCCAGATCAGGGCGAACAAGCAGAAGCGACAACGGGAGTCCGCCGCCGATGGCCTTGGAAAGAATTACCATATCGGGCTTGATCCCGGATTTCTCAAAACTGAAAAAATCACCGGTGCGGCCATTGCCCACCTGAATATCGTCTACAATCAGCAGAATATCCCACTCATGGCATATATCGGCCAGCTCCGCAAGCCATTCGGGACGGGCCACATTGACACCGCCTTCTGCCTGAACGGTCTCAAGAATAACGGCCGCAGGCAGATCCAGTCCACTGGAATTGTCCGTGAGCAACTTTGTAAACAGATCCAGTGTATTGATATCCGGTCCCATGTAACCATCAAAGGGTAAAAAACTGACATCGCTGCGGCTGATGTGGGCTTCATCCCGATAAAAGGCATTACCAGTCACTGCCAGAGCACCCATGGAAAGCCCGTGATATCCATTGGTAAAGGCCACAACGTTGGAACGCCCTTTGACCATACGTGCCAGCTTGAGTGCGCTCTCCACGGCATTGGTGCCGGTCGGACCTGTGAACTGGATCTTGTACTGAAGGTTGCGGGGTTCCAGAATAGTGGAGACAAAGGTCTCAAGAAAACGCTGTTTCGCGGTTGTGGCCATATCCAGCCCGTGGATCACTCCCTTGTCCTGAATATGTTTCATCAGGGCGTTACAGACGCTTTCATTGTTGTGCCCGTAATTAAGGGTCCCCGCGCCTGCAAAAAAATCAATATATTCTTTACCCATGGTGTCGGTCAGGACCGCACCTTCGGCCTTCTCAAAAATTACCGGAAATGCCCGGATATACCCCCGGACGCGGGATTCATAATTTTCAAATACGCGCATGAATTTATCCTCCTTAGTTATATAGGTTAATATCTTTCTGAATCAACTGGAAAAAGGGTTTATTCTCATAATGTTCCCTGTTTCATAGACAGGCTTTTTCAGCAGGCATAAAGCAAAAAACAGAATTTCGGCTACCACCTGGGAAAGGCTGATTCTTGTTTGGCTGTGATAAAAGAAAACCCGCCGGCACCCTATGAGAGCATATTGAGGCCCGATCCCAATTTTGATAAGGGATTCAGTTGTATATAAATACCTTGATGATTATTCGTAATAAATTTCAATTAAAATAAAGTTTGTAATAAATATATCAATACAAAGTATAATTGTCAACGACCGGATAAATTAGAGGGATCGAGATTAAAATTGTCTGAATATTCGATTAATCAAGTTAGGATTTATTTGGGATTATTTTTAGATCAGACTCCATTTATACAGATAGTCTCTCAAATTCCTCACAGAATACCAAGCCATATCTAAATTTTGGCTTTTTGCATCTGTTGTACAAAATGAAAAATGGAAAAGTAACGATATCTTTTTACAAAAGGGACCTTATTCTCTCCCATGCCGCAGTAAGACGCTTGGGAGAGACCGGTATTGAGGTGCCGAATTCCGGAGCAAATAGAGATACCCTGTATTCATCAATGAGCTTCTCGAAGTGCTTTATTCCTTCTGCGAGTTCTTTTGTTATATTCGCATTGAGAGAGGTCCTGGCCTCGTTTAGATGTGACAAAAACGGTTCCAGTCTGGATGCCTTTGTCATGTCCTTAATGGGATCGACATATGCCCTTTGGGCCCTGACAGCAAGGGCATTCAGATACCTTGGCAGCTCAGGAAGCTGGTCCGGACTTGCATTTCCAGGAAAGCCGGGCGGCGTGAGTCTTGTCAGCTCTGTTTCGAGGTCCGCAAAGACCCGCGAATAGCTCCTGGTCTTTGTCGCATTATTGCGAAGACGCATTATTTCACGTTGCGCTGCGATTCGGGCCTCAAGCACTTCTTTCAGTAATTGTATTTTCGGGATGGCCTGCTGAAAGATCTTTCCCTCCAATTCCCTGGCCTTCTTAATAAGGTCAGATCTGCTCGGGATTTGACTCCAACTCCCTAACAGCTCTTGGTATAAAAAGGCATATATTGACTGACGCAGTTTCTGTATGCCTCCCAGGGCAAGAAAGGACTTGGGGGGCAAACCGGCGGGGATACAGTTTCTTTTGAGATATCCAAATTCCTTGCTCAGGTAATCAGCAAGGATCCGCCTTGCCCCATGCTGGGTTTTTGAAATGGCCTCATCCTGATTGAGAAAAAGTCTTATACATACACTGTTATTTTCTGCCACAATTCCTGGAAAGGCCTTCATGGTATTCTGTTTATCTCCTGAAGAACCCATGATTGAGACCGGCAGGTCCGGAAAATTTTTCAGGTTGATCCCGAATGCCTCCCATTTGATCTTGATTCTTAACCACTCTGGATCATTTTGATCAAAAGCGGCAGGGGACTTTCCCAGTCTATCCTTTAAGCGGTTGAGATCATGTCCTGAATCAAGGACTTTTCCATTCCGGTCTATTATCTCAAATCTCATCAAGAGGTGAGGGGGGATATCGTCAAGCGCCAACCACATTTTGCTCTGTATAGTTATTCCATATTGTCTGAAGATTTCTTCCTGTAACGATTGAAGCAGGCCCTTTTCGGTCTTTTGGAGTTTTTTCGCTATATTTTCCGCAACCGCAGGTATTGGTACCAGCTGCTTGCGAATCTGCTTGGGCAACGTTTTCAATAGATAGATGATCTTTTCCTGAAGAAGGCCGGGGACCAGCCATTCAAAAGGCTTGGGGGATAAAGAGGCGACTAAGCCCGAAGGGATACTTGCAGTGACACCATCCGCCCGGTCTCCTGGACAAAAACAGTAACTTAGAGATAGTCTGTGCCCTGAAACCTTTATGTATCCAGGAAATTGGCCGATCACATCAATATCCGGAATGGATCTGAGCAAATCTTCTCTCGTAAGGAACAGGACCGGAATATTATTGGAGGCAATACGTAAACCCCTGGCCAAAGAACGCTCATTACATATCAATTCCATCCGATGATCCTTCTTTTTCTTACAGGATTTGAGTCTGAACACCACCTTTTCTAATTCCCTCAATCCCTGGTCATAGAAGTAATAGAGAATCTCTTCATCCACCATGATGTCACGTCGCCTGGTCCTGTCCTCCAGGTCCCTGACCTCTGATATGAGTCTCATGTTGTGTACAATAAAAGGGTACTTACCTTTGAGTTCGCCGGGAATGAGAGCCTGACGTATAAAGATGTCTCTGGATTCAACAGGGTCGATTTTCCCGTATCCGACCTTTCGCCTTTCCACTATCGGGAGGCCAAAGAGCGTAACCTTTTCCCATGCCGATACCTCACCACGCCGTTTTTCCCAGTGCGGCTCGGAATAGCTGTATACGCAGAGATCACCTGCCAGTCTTTCTATCCATTCAGGTTCAATAGCAGCTGCCATCCTGGCAAAAGGCCTGGATGTCTGTACAAGCTCTGTTGCCACTATCCATTGAGGGCCTTTTTTATATAGTGAGGAACCGGGAAAGAGGAAGACTTCTCTGCCGCGGGCTGCGAGGTAACGGGATCCTTCCTGCTTAAGGGCGATCTGCCCCAGAAAGCCCGAGAGAACAGAACAATGAACAGACATATAGGTTTGCTGATTTTGGGCCCTGGTGAATGCGGGAGAATCCGCTGATTTGGTGATTTGCTGATTGGATTTTTCGAAGGCCTGATGAAAATCCTCCGCTCCATGGAGTATATTCATTATCTGATCGTGTATATCCTTCCATTCCTGCATCCTGTTGTAAGACAAGAAGTTCTCTTTACAGTATTTCCGTAATTGATTCCTGCTGCGTGAGGCCTTCAGCTCTCTGTGATAGGCATTCCATATCTTGATAAAGGTCACCAGATCAGAAGAATTGTCTTTAAAAGGGCTGTGGGCCTGGTCTGCCTGGCTTTCCTTATCCACCGGGCGTTCTCTGGGGTCCAGAATGCTCATGGCCGACGCAACTATGACCACCTCTTTCAGTGCCTTCTCATGCCTGGCTTGAATAATCATTCTGGAGATTCGAGGATCAAGAGGCAGTCGCGCCATAATTCGCCCTGTCCTGGTCAGCCTGCCCGATACATCCAGTGCCCTCAACTCTCTCAAGGTGGTAAATCCTTCTTTTATGGCTTGGGCAGACGGAACATCCACAAAAGGGAATTTATCAACAGGTCCAAGTTTCATTGCATGAAGACGCAGTATCACCTCAGCCAGATTTGATCTCCGGATTTCAGGCAACGTGTACTGGGGCCGATCCTCGTAGTCCTCTTCGCTATAAAGCCGGACACATACACCGGCATGGACTCTCCCCGCTCGTCCTGCCCTTTGATCCGCGCTCGCCCTTGATATGGGGACGATTGGAAGTGCCTTTGTGCGGGACCTGATGTTATAGCGGGCAATTCGAGCCAGACCCGAATCCACTACATACATAATTCCAGGGACTGTAATGGAGGTCTCGGCTACGTTTGTAGCCACTACTATCTTCTGAACAGGGGCTGACCTGAATATGCGCTTCTGGTCCAGGGAGGCCAGTCTGCCATACATGGGAAGTACCAGTGCCTCATCCCGGCACCCGGCCTTCAGTATCTTTACCGTTTCCAGTATATCTCTCTCTGTGGGAAGAAATACAAGTATATCACCCAAGGGATCTCTTTTCCTGATTTCTTTCACGGCAGAGATGACCTGTTCAACCGCGGTCAAATCGGTCTGAGCTTCTTTTCCAGCAGGACGATACTCTATCTTCACGGGATAACCGCGACCTGCAATCTCTATTACCGGGACATTGCTGAATGCCTGGCTGAAATGTGCGGTGTCCATTGTGGCGGATGTGATAATGACTTTGAGATCAGGCCTGAGTGGCAGAAGTCTCCTGAGTAGCCCCAGAAGAAAGTCTATATTAAGGCTTCTCTCATGGGCCTCATCCACGATTATGGTATCGTATGCCTTGAGATTGGGGTCCTGCTGCACTTCAGCCAGAAGCATGCCGTCTGTGACAAACTTGATCCTGGTTTCAGGTCCGGTAGTGTCTCGAAAGCGTATTTTATAACCCACGAGTCTGGATTTCGGCTGTCCCAGTTCTTCGGCAACCCTGGCTGCCACTGTAACGGCCGCTACCCGCCTTGGTTGTGTACAGGCAATCTTTCTACGCTTACCTCTTCCCGCTGCAAGGCATATCTTGGGCAATTGCGTGGTCTTTCCGGAACCTGTCTCCCCACTGACAATTATGACCTGGTTCTGCTCTAAAGCAGAAACCAGGTAATCCCACACACTGCAAATAGGAAGGCCGGGAAAGCAATTAGGGGTCTGGAATTGAAAATCAGGAATTCTGTTCCTCATTTCTCCTTCTTCATTCCTGATTATTAGCTGTCTGTTTTAAGGTAAGGGTTGGTCTTTTTCTCTTGTTCAATAGTGGACGTGGGACTATCTCCGTAATCGTGTCCGGGGAGCACTATAGTGTTGTCAGGAAGGGGAAAAATGTAGGATCTGAGGGAATTAATTAAGGTCTCAAAGGAACCGCCGGGCAAATCAGTCCGGCCGGCGGCACCCACAAACAGGGTATCTCCGGTAAATACATGGCCATGCCCATAAAGACATACTGAGCCAGGCGAATGCCCCGGGGTGTGGATTACCTCAAATCTCAGATTACCAACCTTGATCAGGTCTCCGTGTGAAATATATACGTCTGCCGGAGGGGCGGGCTCAAAACCCCATGCCCTGAATATTTCAATTGTGTCCGGGTCTCTGAACATGATGTCGTCGGCCTTGTGCATCAACACCGGTGCCCCTGTGAGGGCCTTCATTTTCTGGTTTCCGCAGGTATGGTCCGGGTGACCATGGGTATTGACTATGTAACGCAGGGTAAGACCGGAATCTGTTATTGCCTTTGCCAGCCTTTCTTCACTCCCTGCAGGGTCGATGATCATGGCGTCACCCATATCGGGGCATCCTATTATATAGGCCAAAACATCCAGAGGACCAACTGTATAAACCTTTAATATCATCCGGTCTGAGTTTCCTCCCGCCTTTTTTTTGAGTGCAAAGCTGCCTGCTGAAAGGCCGGCGACACAATATTTAATTTATGTCGAAACAGGAGATTCAAAACCTAAAATCAGATAATTAAACACCTCTCAGCGTTTTCCCAATTTTAAGTTTCAAATTCCACTGCCGAGTGTCTTTAAATGATCAGAGAAGTGTAGGCCTTCGCTTGCGTCCGCGAGTTGTTATAAGGCCTATAATCCATCCAACCAGAAGAAGTCCGCCACCGGCAAGAAACCACTTTATTCTGCTGTTATTTCTGAGATGTTCATTTTCCTGCTCGGCTATATTGTATTTATGTTTTAATTCCCTGAGTTCTTCAGCTGTTTCTGAAAGGGCATTTTTGAAATTCAGTACATTTGCAGCATCCTCTTTAAGGCTGTCATAGCTCTTTCTTAATTTATCTCTGTCTATAATACAGGCCTTTAAGTCCTGTTCATGCTGATTCCGCGCGTCTGAGACCTCATTTAATTGTTTGTTGAGATCACTTATCTGTTTTTTGAGCCGATCTCTCTCAGACTGCAATGAAGCAACCGCGTCCTTCAGGGGTGGGGAGGCGCTTAAATACCTTTTGGGCATCCAGCCTTCTTTATTATCTGATGTGCGTATCTTTGCCCAGTCCCCGTCCTCTTTCAGCAACTGCACTCGACTGCCGTTCACGATAACTGCTACTACCCTGTATTCATTACCTTTACCGCTTCTCAAGGCGATCTCGGCCGTGGGTATCACGTACAGGCTTTTCGCCTGAACTGTTGAGGGAATACTCAAAAAAACAAAGGTGATTACTATTACTAAATATAAACCCATCAAGTAACCTGGTAGGGTCTTTAAATTCATTCTTATGAGTTTTATAGTCATTACCCCTGTACTCCTAGAATATTAAAATTCATAAATACAACTGTATCTGTAAATTTTGATCAAATGTTATATACCATACATGTATCTGCCTGCAAAATTCAAGATTTGGTGTAAGGTCAGGATGCAATGAAATGGAAAAATGTAGAAAAAATACTTTTCTCAAATTCGAACTACGTGTATGTTTTTATGCTGATAAATATTATTTTGGTTGATTTTTCTGGTATCTCTCTTGTGGCCGGCATAAATGCAGAGTTATAAAAGACAGCAGGTGTTATGAATCCAAATCAGCAGGATGCGGTCTTTTAATCATAATTTGTCCTGTTGAATTTTATCATTAGTTTTATTGTAATAAACTAAACATTCAAAAAAGGAGTTGAGTATGAACATTTTGACTTTCGGACCTAATGGAAGTGGTAAAGGAACCCAAGGCGCAATAATTCAGAAAAAATATAATATCGCCCATATTGAGTCAGGTGCAATCTTCCGAAAAAATATCGGCGAAGGCACAGAACTTGGTTTAAAGGCCAAGGAATATATCGATCGAGGTGACCTGGTCCCGGACGATATTACGATTCCGATGATACTCAACCGGCTCAAGGAGGACGATTGTAAGAATGGCTGGCTCCTGGACGGTTTTCCCAGGAACAAGGTACAGGCGGAGACCCTGGCAAAGGCATTAAAAGACGAGGGTATGGACCTGGATTATGTCGTGGAAATAGTCCTGGACCGGGATATAGCCAAACTGCGAATCATGGGGCGCCGACTCTGTGTTAATGACAATAACCATCCCAACCATATTGCATTTGATGCTATTAAACCCGTGGAAAAAGACGGCAAACTTGTATGTCGGATATGCGGTGGTGATCTTGTAACAAGGCCGGATGATCAGGACGAAGTAGCCATAAACAAACGCCACGACATTTACTATGACGATAAGACCGGAACAATGGCTGCGGTCAATTTTTTTAAAACCCTGGAAGGTCCCAAGGTTATTTCCGTAGATGGATCCGGTTCTATCAGTGAAGTATCTGAAAAAATTATGAAAGAGCTTCCTTAGAATCAGTCAGGATCATAATTGACTAGCAAAAGCGGAGTTATTTTCACCTCCGCTTTTTATTTTTATATCCATACGGCCTCTGCTGGAAAAGGGATACAACAGTCTCAGGCACCTCAAATCCGGTTGAAAGCCAACTACCTCTCCGCTTCCCACCAGGTCAGAAGTCCGAGCTCAAATTTGTGGCTGAGCGCTTTTTGGAAAGGATAGCATCTAATAGTAAAACCTATACGTCCGCTTGAAAGACAAAGCAGTGTCCCTTCAAAGACAGATCCACCTGTTTTCTGCTGTTCTTTTATTGGCAGCATTGGTAATGGATGACCTTCAGGGATCTCTCCTTTATCATCCAATCGACCGATATAGGCCTCAACTCTCACCTCTTCAGGGTCCAGTCCACCAAGATCCAGTACGATTTTGATCGGCAAACGATCTCCGACCTTTGGCGATCCATTAATCGGGACCTGCAAGTCCAGTATTTTGACTTTATGCCAAACCTCCGATACATCCGTTTTCCAACGGGACAATTTCCTGGCCTCCTTCCAGTTGTCCTTTGCGAATAAATGCCATTTGGAGATATTGGACAGATAAAACTGGCTGGCATATTCTTCCACCATGCGGTTGGTATTGAAGTAAGGGCACACTGTCTGAATGGAATTTTTAATCATCTCAACCCATCCGTGAGGCACCCCATGGGCAGATCTATCAAAAAACAAGGGTATTACTGTATTTTCAAGCAGTTCATAAAGAAGCCGGCTTTCCACTTCATCCTGGTATTCGCTGTCTTCATATTCCTCACCCGCGCCTATAGCCCAGCCATTGTTGCCCTTATAACCTTCACACCACCAACCATCAAGGATGCTCAAGTTGATTCCTCCATTGGCCGGGACCTTCATGCCGCTGGTCCCGCTTGCCTCCATGGGACGACGAGGGGTGTTAAGCCATACATCTACTCCCTGGACCAGGTATCTGGCCACTTCTATGTCATAATTTTCAATAAAGACAATGTGCTTTCGAAACTCCGGATTATTGGCCATTTGCACTACTTTGTGAATGAGTTCCTTGCCAAACTTATCCCGTGGGTGGGCCTTGCCACTGAAGATAAGCTGTACAGGACGCTCTTCATTAGATAATATTCGGCTGAGCCTGGCCAAATCACGAAAGAGCAGGGTGGAACGCTTGTATGTAGCAAAACGTCTGGCAAAACCTATGGTAAGGGCCTCAGGATCCAAGACCTCGTCAGCCTGCTTCATCTGGTAACTCGGGGCACCTTTGGTTCGGAGCTGCTTTCTTAGTCTCTCTCTCGCAAAAGATATAAGCCTTTCTCTCAGCCTCTCTTTGCTTCTCCATAGCTCAAAGTCAGGAATTTGCTCGATCCTTTTCCAAATGGAGTAATTTGTAGGCTCATCGATCCATCTGGATCCTAAATATCTTTCGTATAACAGGGACATCTCACTTGACAGCCAGCCAAGTGTATGTACTCCATTAGTAATATGGGTTATCGGGATTTCATGACGTGGAATCTGGGGCCAGATTCCGCCCCACATCTTTTGTGTAACCTCACCGTGCAGTTTGCTGACGCCGTTGGTTTGAGAAGCCATATTGATAGCCAGTACTGCCATGCAGAATTCTTCAACCTGATCACCAGGATTGATTCGACCAAGACCTAGAAATGAATCTATGCCGATCCCCATTTCATCTGCTAATCCAGTGAAATATCGCCGGATCATTTCAGGGGGGAAGCGGTCTATTCCTGCGGGTACGGGCGTATGAGTAGTAAATATGCTTGTTGCACGCACTGCCTCCAGGGCCACGTCATAAGGCAGACCATCTTTGTGCATTATCTGTCTTATACGCTCCAGTGCCATAAAGGCGCTATGGCCTTCATTCATGTGGCAGACTGAAGGCCAGGTGTCAAGGGCCGTTATTAACTTTATTCCACCCATGCCCAGCACTATTTCCTGCTGGAGCCTGGTTTCAAGACTTCCACCGTAGAGATAGGAAGTTATCTGTCTATCTAAACGCGAATTTAATGGAACATCAGTATCCATCATATATATTATGACCCGTCCCACATTAAGCGACCAGGCCCTTATATGAACCACTCTGCCTTCAAGTTCAACCTGCACTGTCAAGGGATCCCCGTTTTTATCTCTGACCAGGCTTACCGGCATATTATAAAAGTCATTTGAGGGATAGATCTCGAGCTGCCATCCATCAGGATTGAGATATTGTTGAAAATACCCGTGCTTATAAAGAAGACCGATTCCTATCAAAGGAAGCCCGAGATCACTGGCTGACTTCATATGATCACCAGCAAGGATCCCCAGTCCCCCTGAATATAGTGGAAGGCTTTCGTGCAACCCGAACTCAGCGGAAAAATAGGCTATTATCCCGTCATCTCCTTTTTTACTGATCTTTTTATACCATGTCTGGGCCTTAATATAGCGGTCCAGCTCTCTTTGCACCTTTTCCATCCTGGCAAGAAAGATGTCATCCCGCTCAAGCTGTTCCAGTCGAGGTTGCTCAATTGTGCCTAATAATGAGACCGGGTTATGCCTGCATCTCTCCCAGACATCCCGGTCCATGTCCTGAAAGAGATGTATAGCCTCAGGTGTCCATGTCCACCAAAGGTTTCGAGCAATAGTCATCAGAGGCTTCAAGCGCTCTGGCAGACTAGGAATAATTGTGATTGTTTGAATTGTGGGCATTGTAAGGGTGTCCTTGTGATATTCTAAAGGCTGGAACTATTTATCATTTGCGAATAACAAGCCGTCCATCTTTTAAGTCAACTATAACTTTGCCCCCCTTTGAAAGTCCATCGAAAAGGATGGCATCAGACAAAGGATCTTTTATTTCCTTTTGTAAGACACGGGCCAAGGGACGTGCTCCAAATTTAGAGTCAAATCCATTTTGGGCAAACCAGGATCTGGCGGCAGGTGTGACATTCAATTTAATATTACGTTGAGATAACTGATCCTGGATCTCCTGCAGAAGTTTATCCACTATCTGCTTCATTACTGAAACAGTCAAATGGCCGAAAGGTATAACAGCCTCCAGCCGGTTTCGAAATTCCGGGCTGAAGAGTTGTTTTATTGCATTCTCGCCTTTATAGTTGCTATCATCCGCTTTTGCACCAAAACCAATTATCTGGCTTTCCATCTCTCTTGTGCCTGCATTCGAGGTCATAATCAATATTACGTTACGAAAGTCTGCGCTTTTACCTGTATTGTCGGTAAGGGTAGCGTAATCCATGACCTGAAGCAAGATACTGAAAAGGTCGGCATGGGCCTTCTCTATTTCATCCAAGAGAAGAACACAGTATGGGTGCTTACGGATTGCTTCAGTGAGGAGACCTCCCTGATCAAATCCAACGTAACCTGGAGGCGCACCAATGAGCCTGGCTACGGCATGCTTTTCCATATATTCGCTCATGTCGAATCGCAGGAACTGTATACCAAGTACCGCGGCTGTCTGCCGGGCAAGCTCTGTCTTTCCAACTCCCGTGGGTCCTATAAACAGAAAAGAGCCTATTGGACGTTCTGGATGAGAAAGACCGGCACGGCAGCGCTTGATGGCTTTTGACAAGATTTCTACCGCTTTATCCTGGCCGAACACGAGGGACTTTATGGATTGCTCAATTTTTTCCAGACGAACGCGGTCCGACTTCGTGATAGTCTTTGCGGGCAATCGTGCCATTTTGGCAATCACTTTTTCCACGTGACGTGTAGTAACGAGCCTTGATCTATTTCCAGCATCGCCTGAAAGCCTCAATACAGATGCTGCTTCATCTATTACATCAATAGCCTTATCCGGCATATAACGATCCGTAAGGTATCTGCCTGATAGTTCGGCTGCAGTTTTCAGGGCCCTGTCAGTGTATTTTATTGCATGATAATCTTCGTAGTGTGATCTCAGCCCCCTGAGAATCTTTATTGTCTCTTCCACACTGGGCTCCAAAATCTCTATTTTCTGAAAACGCCTTGACAGTGCCCGGTCTTTTTCAAAGAAATTCCTATAATCTTCATAAGTGGTAGAACCTATACACTTCAGATCACCATTTGTCAGCGCCGGCTTCAGGATATTTGAGGCATCCAGAGATCCTCCACTGGCAGCCCCCGCTCCAACAACCGTATGAATTTCATCGATAAAGAGTATTGCTTTTGGGCACTTTTTGATCTGAGCAATGACATCTTTGAGCCTGGCTTCGAACTCCCCCCTGTATTTGGTGCCGGCAAGAAGCGATCCCATATCCAGGGCATATATTTCTGTATTCTGTAAAAGAGATGGTGCTTCGCCACTGCGCACTATAAGTGCCAATCCTTCAGCCAATGCGGTCTTGCCAACTCCAGGTTCGCCCACATAAATGGGATTATTCTTTCTTCGTCTGCAGAGAATCTGCATTGTACGTTCCAGTTCCACCTTTCGTCCGACAAGCGGGTCAATTCCTCCATTAGCCGCCTTCATCGTGAGATTCACTGTAAAGGCATCCAGTGCGCTCGCTGGTTTTGCTGAGGAATTGGCCTGTTTCCCTGTTTTGGACTCTGTCTTTCTTTGGGAGCTAATGGTTTGGTAAGAACAAGTTTTCTCAATCCCATGCGATATAAAATTCAATATATTCAGCCTGGTGATTCCCTCCTGATGGAGAAAGTGTGCTGCATAGGAATCCTCCTCCGTCATTACGGCAGCAAGAAGATCTCCTATGTCGGCCTCTTCTTTTTCGGCAGACTGCACGTGCATAATGGTCCGCTGAAGCACCCTCTGCAGAATAGCTGTGGGCTGGGGGCCTTCTTTTCGATCTTGCGGCAATTTCTCAAGGTGAGTCTCGAAAAATGTCACAATTTTGGATTTCAGCCGTTCAGGATTGCCCCCGCATGCCATTATGACCTCTTCACCCTTTTGGTGATGAATTATTGCAAAAAGCAAATGCTCAAGAGATAAATATTCATGATGCCTGATATGGGCCTCCCTGGCCGCTGCACCTAGCATTATTTCCAGGTCCTTGCTTATCATTCTTCGCGCCCTTCTATATACATTCCATACTGGATTTAAGCGGAAAGCCTGCCTTTTTTGCGCTCATGTGAACGGCATTTACCTTTGTTTCTGCAATCTCACTGGTATAATATCCACAAATCCCAAAACCATTATAATGCACGTTCAGCATGATCCCTGTTGCCTCTGAAGGTGACTTATGAAATATATCTTCCAAGATCCGTACCACAAAATCCATTGTCGTATAATCGTCATTATATAGCAGGACCTTACACATTGGTGGCTCCTTAAGTTCCTGCTCTGCAGAATCTTCCAATTGGCCTTGTTTTTCAATATCGAGCCGGCTCATCTTTCCGCACTTCCTAATTTTAGTTCGTCTTAATTATAAATTATCTAAAAAAATTTAAGATATTAAACACTGAAGTGTTGGTTTAATATAGACAACTCTTTAAAACCTTATTTAATCGGCAAAACCTGAGGTCACCCCCTGAATGGTCATATTTTAACACCTTTTGCAAGGCTGTTCCAGAAAAACGAAATACAGCAAAAATCTGATGGCTGATTTCGTTTTAAGGATCTCTACAGTTTAATACTGACTAATGTGTTATGCCGCTTTATGACATTTAGAATACTCAATCAGCATGAAAAATTCCTTGTTGCCTTTTGCCCCCAGGATAGGCGATGGCGTAATACCTATGACATTAAGCTTCAGTTTATTGCAAAAGATACTTAGTCTATCCAGGACCTCTTGGTGCAGCTTTGGATCTTTTACTATCCCGCCTTTTCCAACCTTTTCTTTTCCTACCTCAAATTGAGGCTTGACAAGGGCAATGATACTGCCTTCCCGATGCATAAACGGCAGAATAGATGGTATTACCAGTCTGAGCGAAATAAATGATGTATCTATTGAAACCAGATATATCAGAGTATCCAAGGCGTCAAGCTTCAAATACCGTATATTTGTCCTTTCGACAGGTACAACCCTCTTGTCATTTCTGAGCCTCCAGTCCAGCTGACCATAGCCGACATCGACTGCGTATACTTTTGCCGCCCCCCTTCGAAGCAAACAATCAGTAAATCCACCTGTAGATGCCCCGACATCCATACAGACAAGATCGTGAACGTCTGTTGAAAAATGATCAAGTGCGTGCGCAAGTTTTACTCCGCCGCGGCTGACATAAGGATGCGGAGGTTTTATCAGATCTATTTGGACATCAACAGAAAACCGGTGTCCTGCTTTATCGACCACGTTCCCTTCAACTCGCACCTTGCCCGCACTAATAAGAGCTTGGGCCTTATTTCTTGAAGCGACAAGCCCCTTCTGCAACAAAATAACGTCAAGTCGTAATAATTTTTTTTCCAAAACAGGTAATTTTGTGGTAGGTCTATAGATTAAGTTGTATTTAAAACAAATCAAGGGATTCAGGAATTAAAATCCAGATCTCTCAATTCACAACTTTTTAATTATATGATTATATGTAAGATAATTTCTGCTATTTGTAAAATAATCTAAAGATAAGGAAATTTGAAATGGCTGTTACAAAAGAAAAAATTTTAGATGTACTAAAGAAAGTTGAAGACCCGGGTCTCAAAAAGGATCTTGTAACCCTCGGGATGGTCAGAGATATTGAGATAGCCGGTTCAGCAGTACGAGTTACCATAGCCCTTACGATGTCCGGCTGTCCTATGAAAAATCAGATTAAGGATGATGCAGAGAAAGCTATACGTAATTTAGAGGATGTGAGTGAGGCCAGGGTAATCTTCACTACCATGACCTCTGAGGAGAGGGCAAAGCTTTTAGGCAAAGAGCCATCTGAGATGCAAGGGATAGAAAAGGTAAAACACATAATTGCTATTGCCAGCGGAAAGGGCGGGGTAGGCAAGACTACCGTTACTGTGAATCTGGCAATCGCCCTTTTAAAAAAGGGGTTTAAGGCAGGTATCCTCGATGCTGATATGCACGGCCCGGATATCCCCATAATGCTTGGCATAGATGAGCGGCCCCTGGGTTCCAGAGGCATGCTTCTACCTATTGAGAAATTCGGTCTCAAGGTTGTATCGACAGCCACTTTGGCAGGGGAGGGGGTGCCGATAGTATGGCGTGGGCCCTTGGTCAACAAAGCTATCAAAGAGTTCCTGGGACATGTGGCATGGGGAGAGCTGGACTTTCTTTTGGTAGATCTGCCCCCCGGCACTGGAGATGCTCCTCTTACTATGGCGAAATTAATTTCCCTTGAAGGTGTCATAATAGTTACAACCCCTCAGAAAGTTGCGCTTGCCGATGTACGTCGATGTATTGGCCTATTCGTAAGTCAAAAAATCCAGATCTTCGGAATAGTGGAAAACATGTCTTTTCTGCGTGTTCCTGTTCCAGGTGTACCTGAAGGACAGATCCTGGAGATATTCGGTAGTGGAGGAGGTAAAAAAATGGCTGAGGCATTCAGGGTCCCCTTATTGGGTAAAGTTCCTCTAGATCAGGAAATCAGAAAGGGCGGCGATATGGGTACACCGAAGGCACTCGATGCTGATAGTGAATGTGGCAAGACATTTGATATTATAGCGGAAGCGTTGTTGAAACATATCAAAATAATTTAGATTATTAACTTAACATATCTATATAATGTAAGTTTAGCATTTAGGTATCAAAATAATCGAACTTTGAATAATTTTTTCCATAGAGGTATTTTCCCCCAGGCTTCAGAGGCATTTGATAAAATCGCTGAAACCTATGACGAGTGGTATGATGATAATCCACTCTTTGATTGTGAACTTCGTGCCTTAAGTGAGGTCACCTCGGTATCTCCTCTCTCTCTGGAAGTGGGAGTAGGCTCCGGTCGTTTCTCTCAGGCCTTGGGCATAAGATACGGAGTGGACCCTGCTCCTGGACTGTTGAGATTGGCCAAGCGCAGAGGGGTGCAGCCTGTGCAGGCCTTGGCCGAGGCATTGCCATTCAAAAAGAGCAGCCTGGAGCAAATATTTTTTATCTTTTCACTCTGTTTTTTAGAAGATTCGTTTAAGGCCCTGCAGGAAGCAGCGGCCGTCCTCAAGACAGGGGGTCTATTAATAATCGGCTTTGTACCCAAACATTCCAGTTGGGGCGTTTGTTATGAACAAAAGAAACAGAAAGGACACCCTCTTTATAAATACGCCTCATTTTTCTGCCTACAAAACCTTTTATCAAATATTGATAAAGCGCAATTCAGAATAGAAGGTGGAACTTCCACCCTTTTCCAATCTCCAAAATTGAAAAAATATCGCACGGAAAAACCCGTCAAGGGACTACTATCCAGGGCCGGATTCATTGTGCTTGCAGCCAGAAGACTTTGAACGTCCTTAATGGAGACTGAATCATGATAGAAACAGAGAGCGGATTGGGAAACATGGAGGACTTTATTGAAGACCTTAAAACTACGCTTGCCAGTGCCAGAGAGAACAAAAATCAGACAACCCTGCTCCTTGTCGAGCTGGATAGTGGAAAAAATGCGGACAAATCTTCAAGGGGATTTAATTTAGAGAGGGTTTATAATCATATTTCTAAAATATTGAGAAACAACGATTCGTTATATAGGATAGCTGAAAACAGGTTTGCTGCTATCTTGCCGACAACATATGAAGCAGGAGGGGAAGCGGCTGCCCTGAGGCTCAAAAAACAGATTCCCAAAAGAGTTCCAGGATATCTGAACACCCCGTGTTCTTTGTCTGTTGGAGTCTTGAGTGTAGAGCCGAATGAAACTACAGATCATAAAAACTTGTTTGATTCCCTTGAAAAAGACCTTTTTAGAGATCAAGACAGCCGGAAACTCGACTTCGCATCAATTAAGAGAGAGTCAAAAGAAGGAAAAACAGGGCATGTAGTGATACTTGGAGATAAATCACAGGAATTGGATGCCGTGGCCTCTGTTTTATCGCTTAAAGATTGCAAAGTTCACTGCATCAGTACACTGGAAAAGGGACTTCATGCCTTAAGAGGAAGGGAAAAAGGGGTGCTGATCGTCGCTTCTGATATTTCATCAAAGTCCAGACTCGAGACATGTACAAAGATTCGTTTGGATAGGGAGTTACACGATACATATGTAATTTGCCTTCAGGAAAGTTCCAGCATGTCCCATGCAAATGAGAATCCTCCCGGATTAGTAGATGAGATACTTCCAGCGGATATAGGAATAGATCAGATCGTTAGAAGTATTTCAGCTGCTTTCAGGATCATGGATCTTAAAGCGGAAATTTCAAAGATTCCTGTACTT
The DNA here is from genome assembly GCA_018399745.1 of Deltaproteobacteria bacterium. GTDB lineage: Bacteria > Desulfobacterota > Dissulfuribacteria > Dissulfuribacterales > UBA3076 > UBA3076. The sequence continues at coordinate 22,076 of JAGYNZ010000016.1, forward strand.
CTCAATATTATTGATTTTGTTGGACGCACATCTCATCAACTAAACCAGCCTTTGCAGGTAATTATCGGAAAAATCGAAATTATGCTATTAAATGAGAAGGGAGATGAGAATACTTCTTCGGCGCTGAAAGAAATTCGAAAACAGGCCTTGCGCGCAGCAGACATCAATCAAAAAATCAGTCGGCTGGTAAAACACGACATCTTTAGTAATTCAAAATTCAGTAATTAAAATCAACAACATGAATCCAAATAAATCCTATTCTTGGGTAGATTATATTTTACATAATATATCTTATACGACATTATTAAAAGAACAGAAGAGATCACCTCCGGCCTTTCGTGTCCCTGAATTGTTATTTGTGGTTTTGGCTTAGGTAAAAAATCTTATTGTAGTGCTGAACAAAAAATATTGTCCGGTTTACAGCAAGTCTTTTATGAGTTCCTTGAGCATACTCTCTGCGACCTTGTCTGCATCTACTTTATAAGTGCCCTTTTGGACCCGTTTTTTAAGGGATTGTATCCTGGCAACTCGTTCGGGGTCTGGGGTATTCATGGCTTCACTTACTTTATGCATCAATCGAGAGCCTGAAAAAAGCCTGTCTTTATCTGCTGAATTCGAATTTTTCATGTTCAAAAGTTAAGGAAATCCATGAATTTTACTGGCGACCTCGTTATTTTATTTATACATACAATCGGCAAAAAAATAGAATGCCGTTAATTCTATACATTAACGGGATTGCTTTGCTAACGCCCGCATTGCAAACTTTTCAGGCACTTGTCGTTTTGATGAAGGCGGGAATCCGAGAGTCAGGCCGCTTCAGCGATTCAGAATCCCCGCCGCTTTCGATTGCATAGACAGCATTAAAAAAGTCACCTGCTTGTACTCTTTATGCCCGAACTGAGTGTCTTTTATTCTGCGGATTCAGACAGCTTTGTTCCCGGTTTAAATTTTACGACTTTCTTGGCAGGAATTTCCATTGGCTTTCCTGTGCGAGGATTACGGCCTGTACGTGATTTTCTCTCGGTTACTGAAAAGGTTCCAAAGCCTACCAGCGTCACCTTCTCTCCTTTGTTGAGCGATTCAGTGACAGCTTCCATAAATCCATTTAGCGCCTTGTCCGCAGCGGTTTTGAAAATGCCGGCTGACTTTGCCATACGATCTACCAGTTGTCCCTTGTTCATATTACCCTCCAATAATGTAATTTTGTGTTATACCTTGACCCCAAGATATAAATAGTTGAATCCGATGTTCTGCAAAAGGCCTTTAATTTTTTTCCATTGGCCTTCCACATATAACCTTTCCTCTTCTAAGACCTCTAAATACGCCCTGCTGCCACTCACACGCAATTTTGCATTCCTTATATTCAAATTTTTCAGCACCTCCTCAGCTGATTCTATCCTTTCAACTAAATTTGGCGTGATAAAAGTACCCCTGGCCACTCTGGTGGCAAGGCATGAATGGCTTGGCCGGTCCCATGTCGGCAAACATAACTTGTAACTTAATATCCTTATATTGTTTTTATTCAGATTACAATAGACTAAAGGAATTTTTACTGATAATTCCTGTATTGCTTTGAAACCGGGTCTATCACTGCCTATATCATCCAGCTGGGTACCGTCGAGCAGATTCGAAATTCCATGATCTCGACAAAAGGACCATAACTTTGAGTACATTACATATTTGCAGTAATAGCATCTGTCAATCCCATTCTTCCAAATACAATGGAAATCAAAAGGTTGCCAATGTAATTCTCTAAACGGTATACCTATTTCATCAGCGACCCTATATGCCCACGTTCGTTCCCTTTTTGACAGAAAGGGTGATACCAGTAAAAAAGAAACAACCTGCCCATGGCATGCTTCCTTAGCTACTCTCAGCAAATAGGTACTGTCTACTCCACCTGAAAAGGCAACACCCACCCGGCCTTTTATGCTGCTCAGGTATTCTATCAACAGTTCTGAGTCACTTGATTTATTGTTCAAACTTTGTTTTTGACTGGCAGAAGTTCCTGGGGCTCTCCAAGTTCAAATCGGCCCCTGCCGATCCATTTTTTAAGTATCTCAGCGATCTCCCGCGCCCTGACGTAACTGGACAGAGAGGCGGTTGGGACATCCTTTCCCCCTATCCTTATACTTCCGCTCTTTAACTGTGCGTAACTGACTTCCGCAAGGCATGTGCTCTTTCCCAGAGGATAATCATGACCGTAATCTACTACCTGGGTTACAATATCCTCATCGGATATAGCTGTTCGCATGGCCATCTCCTCGTTGAGAATGGGTATTGGTATTCCGAGTCCTACGGCAAGAGAACATCCGTATCCCAAGATACTCACTCCCACCAACCACCTCGGGTGCATCTGTTTGAGATCGCCGAATACCATGAGTGAGCCCGCAGGCTTACGCGGAAGGCCTTTTTCATTTCGAGGAACTTCTGGATTATGCTGTGTTCCGGAACAAAGCACATAGCCCGACCCACCCCCCAGGAAGATGTGCGTTCCAGTACCGATAGTTTGATAATATGCGTCATTGAGCAAAGGGCTTAACTGCCCGGAAGTGCAGTAATTGGCATTGCCAAGACTTGGTCGCAAAGTACCCATATATGTATAAACGGTTTTTTTTGTAACATTTACTGCACAGTTGTAATTCTGGGTTGAATTTCTTGGATTACAAAGCCGGGCAAAAGGCAGATCTGCAAGAGTGACTTTTTTATCCAGGCACCTGCTCGGATAACAGTGGCTCCCGTAAGACTCTGCCTTTAAAGTTATTGAGTTGCCGGCCACTAAATCCTGTATTACATGTCCTCCACCGTAGAGAAATTCACCAGGATAGATATTGTTAAGGGGGTCGTCTTGTCGAGGTTCTGTAGCCCCGAGGTACACGTCCAGCGCAGCAAGACTGGCATAAGCCGATACACCGTTAAGCCATACTTTAGTAGCCTTTATCCCGGGTACGCAGGGTCCGAGGTTGATAAAGGCCCCTGAAGAACACATGGGTGAAAAAGTACCTGTAGTCACAACGTCTATCTTTCTTGCCGCCTCAACTTCCCCATGTTTCCGGACAATGCCGATCATCTCCTCGGCAGTAGCCACAACCGCCTTTCCGGATCGGATTTTCTCATTTATTTCCTTGAAAGTCTTATTGACCTGATAGTGAGCCATGTTTAAATTCCGCAGCTATTCCATTAATCCAGTATAGAAACAACCTTGTGGTCCTCATCCTCCAGTGCACGAACAATAGAAGACAGTTCTCCCTTTTCCAGCCTGATGTAATAGACCTTTTTTTTAGACGTCAGTGCCTCTACTCCCACACTGATTACCTTTCCCCCCATCTCACGAATCAAGCGAAGAACGTCATCGAGCGTACCACCTTTTTCAGATAAATTGATATCCAGCCGTGAACTCCCCTTCAAAAGCCCAAAAAGTTCTATAAAAGCAGCAAGTATATCCGTAATTGTGAGCATTCCGATCAGTTGTCTCTTTTCTAGAACAGGTAAGCCGCCTATCTTGTATTTATGGATTATCTGTGCGGCGGAATCAATACTGGTATTGGGATCCACAGTAATAGGATTTACAATCATAACGTCTGAAATGGAGAGTTCGTTGACCATGGAGGGAAAAAAATATTGTCGCAGATTGCTTTCCGTAACCAGACCTTGCATTGCATTGTCTTCTACAACGGGTAAATGCCTTATCGAATGCTGGTGCATTAGTTTTACAGCGGCATCTATGGAGGCACGAGGCCCAATTGTTATTATGTCCTTGGCCATCCAGTTTTTGACTTTCATTATTCTCTCGCTCAAAAGATTCTATGCATCAAATTCCCCCATCCTACCCCTTTCTAAAGATAGAAAATCGGGCGCGAATCAACAAACACATCTTATGATACGGCAAATATCATTTCAAGTCATGTATCCGCCTTAAATGGCTACATACTAAAACCTTGCGATTTTGCAAGGGGCTCTCTTGACTTATCTGGTGTCATCTCTTATCAATAACGCATTAAATTTCTTCTCATGAGGAGGGTAAATGTCTAGGCACAAAAAGATCGAAAGGCGCAGAGAAATCGAAAGAAGACGTAAAAGACGTGAAAAGCGACGCAAGTTGCGGGCTAAAGGATTGCTTGAATCCTGATGCATGATACCCCTGCCCTACTGTATCTATAGTATCAGGCTCGATTTACCATGGCTGCAAAGGCCCCGGCGCCAAAACCATTGTCTATATTTACCACTGCAACTCCAGTGGCACAGGAATTAAGCATGGTAAGCAACGGAGCGAGGCCTTGGAAATTGGCACCATAGCCCGTACTGGAGGGGACTGCCACTACAGGAGCACTGACAATGCCTCCAAGAATGCTCGGCAACACGCCATCCATACCCGCCACGGCTATTATGACACTGGCCTGACGTAATTCGTCCAGATGATCAAGTAATCTGTGAATTCCAGCGACTCCTACATCGTAGATACGTTTATAAGGATGTCCCATAAGATCCAGGGTCAGACAGGCCTCCTCTGCAACCGGGAGATCAGCCGTACCGGCTGAAATTACCAGGACGGTTCCTTTATTCGGCGGCATGGGATTGGAAGTCTTTCCGGACCATGTAAGTGATTTGGATATCGGGTGGAACTCTATCTCCGGTATGGAACGGACAACATAATCTGATTGTTCCTTCGATACCCGTGTCACCAGTACCGGCCCACCGACGGAAATAAGCCTTGAAACAATGCCTGTTAATTGTTTACATGTCTTCCCTGGTCCGTAAACGACCTCTGGAAAACCCTCTCTTATGTATCTGTGGTGATCAAGGCAGGCCCAGCCCAAATCCTCAAAAGGCAGTCTTTTAAGGCTTTCTATTGCCAGATTTACAGACACATCGCCAGCCTTTATTTTCTCCAGCAGATTTCGGAGCTTTGTTTCATTCATAAGGACAAATTGATTTAATTATTCTTATTAACTTATGAATATAATATATAATTTATGAGCTATAATCTATAGCTGCTTCAGGTATTCCTTGAGAGGTATCAACTGTTGCTCAAATTGATCAGTGATTTCAATCGAAATTCGAGACCACTCCTTTTGAAATTCGGGCAATGAATTAACATCTATCTGGCTGCCTATAGCTGTACCATACTGTTGTGAAATGGCCTGTCTTATTCCGCCGAGCTGGTCTTCCATCTGCATTTTTAACTGTTCATGGTATTGATCACGGGTCTGCTCATAATTTTTCAGCAACTGCTCGATGCGAGGGATGATCTGATTTACCAGGCTTCCTTTAAGCTCTACAAAACCGCTCAAGGCCTTTTTAATACCCGACCACTGGTCTTTATCCCTGGGCAGAACAATATTCCTCAACAGTATTTCCGTGACCCCCTTTAATACCAGCGGCATCTCTTTCTTGGAGATATCGCTGAGGCCTGCTGCAAGTCCCTCAATTTCACCCTGCATATACGTGGCAACTATTCGGTGGCCGCAATCCAACCACTTCTCAGTCTCTAAATCTTCTTTGGTGATACGACCAAGACGATCCGCCTTTTCCATAGCGATTTCTATACTGCTTCTAATCTCTCCCATTTTAAATAAACTCCTACAATTGTACTCGACAAAACCAGAATATCCCGATAAAACTGAAATCAGCATAATCACGCTGGCAACAAGAATCAAGATCAGACTTCCGGCCAAAAAACGGCAAAGGCAGAAAAGCCGCCCAGGAGGATTCTATGTTCCAAAGCCCTGTCTGGATGAAAACAATGTCAGATCCGGCATCATATCCACATACGGTTGATAATGTACCTATGATTCAGACACATATTTCATGGGTATTCCTCGCAGGAGAGAGGGTCTATAAAATCAAAAAACCTGTAGACTTTGGTTTCCTGAATTTTACAACACTGGATAAGAGACACCATTTTTGTCTGGAAGAGCTACGCTTGAATCGCCGGCTGTGTGAAGAAATTTACCTTGATGTTCGGCCTGTCACCAAAGATGACGGTCAAATAAGAATTAATGGGACCGGAACGCCTATAGAGTGGGCAGTGGTTATGCAGCGTATGCCTGAAAAAGGCATGATGGCCTCCTTACTTTCTGAAAACATGATAGGCAATGCCGAAATCGATGCAATTGTCAATAGACTGGTGCCCTTTTACAAAAAGGCAGCCGCAGGGCAGGAAATTAAAAATTTCGGGACAATAGACATAATAAGTCAAAATACAGAGGAAAATTTCGACCAGACCACAGATTTTGTCGGGAATCTAATTGAAGAAACTACTTACAGTCATATCTGTCATTACACCAGATCTTTTATTAACAACAACAAACCCCTGTTCCTGTCAAGAATAGAACAAGATTTCATCAGAGAAGGTCATGGAGATTTATATTCTGCAAATATCTGTTTTGACCAAATAAATAACGCTGTTTACGTCTTTGATTGCATTGAGTTCAATAAACGCTTTCGGTGTGGAGACATTGCCTCGGATGTGGCTTTTTTGGCCATGGATCTCGATTATCACGGCCTTCCAACACTCTCCAACTATTTTGTCAGGTCGTTTTCGGATCAGATCGGAGATGCCCAACTTCGTGAATTAATGGACTTCTATAAGTGTTACAGGGCATATGTAAGGGGTAAAATCGGTTGTTTTACATGGGCATCCGATGGAATAGATATGGAAACAAAAGAAAATGTCGGACGCCAGGCCTCAGAATACTTCCGCCTGGCATTGAATTATGCAGGCGGCATAGATGTCCCCGACCTTTATGTTTTCTTCGGTCTCTCCGGTACCGGCAAGTCTACAGTTGCTTCCGCCTGGGCAAAAGACCATAGACTTCCCTTTTATAACTCAGACAGGGTCAGAAAGGAGTCTGTGGCCCGAATACCCTTGCAGGAACGTCACTGGGAGCCTTTTGATCAGGGCATTTACAGCCGGAAGCACACCCTCAAAACATATAAGGCTTTGGCCTGCCATGCAGGACGACATCTGATGCAGGGGGAGTCGGTAATACTGGATGCCACTTATCGGGACAAGGAAGAGAGATTAAGGCTCCTGGATTTGGCCAGGGAAGCCAAAGCAAACATACATTTTATCTTGTGTACGTGTCCTGAACATGAAATAAAAGGACGCTTGATACAGAGGGCACGAATTAAAACCCAGGTTTCAGACGGTCGATGGGATATATACTTGAAACAGAAAGAACAATTCGCACCAACGGATAACCTTGACCAGGACAATTTAATGATACTGTCCACCGACAGATCCGTACAGGAGACGCTAAACGAACTAGATGAATATTTCCGCTATTAGTCCTCTGGGTAAAAAGTCATCATTTCAGGGCGATAAATAGCTGCAAAACCCCAAAAATAAAAAGCATAACAGCAACTTCCTGATGAAAGGAAAAGCTAAGGTTCTGCACGAAAAATGCCGCTGTGAGCAGAATCACGCCCATTCCTATGGGTTTCAGGTAGGCACGTAAATATTCTCCCAGGATCTCCATGGTCTCTCCCGAAAGTTTTACGTGCAGATTCTCCTCACTTAAATGTGTGATAATTATCTTCAAACGCCGCACAGTAAGGGGCAGAGAGATGAGTTCGCTTTTGAGCGTCGGGAATAACCTGGTCTCCGCACCCAGTGCCCTGTTAATATTTTTTATGAGAACAGGCAGGATATCTTTGATACCGTTAAAATTTTCAATGAAGGTGGTCCCCATTCCCTCTACAAGAGAGCTGGCGCGCATGACATAGACCAGTTCCTGCGGTATTTTGAAGGGTAGTTCACGCATTGAGTCCAGCAAATCAAAGGCCAGGTTCTGCATGGTAGTGGCATTCAAGTTTTCATTTCCAAAGATATCAAACATGCGTTCAGCCAGTTCCTGCATTTGGTCCTCTCTTGCCGTGGCAACGATTACACCTAACCGCTTGCAAGAGGCGATAAAGAGCTCAAAGTCCTGCTCATTGGCGGCCTTTATCATCTCAATCATGGCGATTCGGGTGGAGTTGGACAATCGCTTTACCATTCCGAAGTCCAGGACAATCAGCGTACCGTCGTCCCCAACTAAAAAATTTCCTGGATGAGGGTCGGCGTGAAAGAGGCCGCATACCAGCATCTGTTCCATATAGAAGGAGATCATCCTGTCCATAAGGGTTTTGAATGAAATATTTGAATGGTGCAAGCCATCTTTATCATCAATACGCATCCCTGTCTCAAAACTCATAACCAGGGCATCGGAGGTGCAATAACTTGGATATATCTCTGGAAATCGAATGCCGTTCAGCTTATATACCTCTCTGAATTTACAAAGATTATCCATTTCAATGGACAAATCCACCTCTTTGACGATCATATTGGCGAATTCATTGAGTACTGCCTCCAGAGAGTTTTTTGTCAGGCGACTGAAGAAAGGCTGGAAGATTCTGAGAAAAATACCAATGATTCTAATATCATCAAGTACGTCTTTTTCAATGTTCAGGCGGCGTATTTTTACAGCCACTTTTGTACCGTCGTCCAGCTCGGCACTGTGCACTTGGCCTATGGAAGCACTGGCTATGGGAGTATGTACAAAATGACGAAAAGGCCTGACTGAGCCAAATGCCCGATGGTACATGACCTCGAAATCGGCCCGGTCCATAGGCTCGACCTCATCGTGGATGGTCTTGAGCTCGCGCAGATATTCCTCTGTAAAGAAGTCGGCCCTGGTAGCCAAAACCTGCGCCAGCTTGATAAAGCTTACGCCCAGATAAAGTATGGTTTGCTTGAACGCGATTGGATCCAGTGGACGTAAATAAAGAAAGCGTTCCTTTTTGCGCACAATAACAAATACGGTAAGCAGAAAACGAAATGTCTTCCACACCCGACCTGGATTGTAGTTTCTGAGCATCAGGCCTTTTTTATCATCATTTTCAGTTCTTCTAAGTCCTCCTTGGTGACCAGGTTCATCTCACGGATTGTCTCCTTTAGTCTTTCATGGATACGCGAGTCAAGGGCCTCCTCTTCCTTCCTAGCCCTGTCCTTGGCGTCCTGAATAAACTTCTTGGCATCTTCCTTATTGATTTCTCCGCGTTTTTCCAGTTCTTTAATCCGTTCCCTGAGCTTATCCTTTGCCAGGAAAGCGGCCCCGAGTCCGAGATACAGCATGTCCTTCGCTTCCATTGTCTTTCCCCCTTTTTTATTTTTTCATAATCAGGTGTTTTATCCCCCTGATCTGTCTGAATGTGGCCCCTTCACTGATGCAGCGAATGGCCCTTTGCGGATCAATTACTCTTGAACCGGCGATCATATCAACTCCGTAGTCAAAAAGTACAGGTGATAAAGGCGAAGTGGCTCCTACCATCATCACGAAACTATCTCTGCACAGACCTAATAATTCATCTACCGTATTATTAATAAACGACGTCCCTGTAATAGCAACAACATCAGCTATAGGCATTACACTTTCAGCCTGTTCCGCCGGCAAGTCTCCTTCCTGGGGCCTTTTCTCAATTACCCAGAGTCTTTTGGCCAACTTCCGCATCCTGGGAATAAAAGGGAAATGGCCCACAATGCATACGTTTTTGCCCCTTGCCTTTTCCGCTAATATATCAAAGGCATTCAGGTCAATACAGCGGTCTTCATCGACCTCTATAAGGGAGTTCAGGGCAGCCATGCCTATTGATGCCTCTACCGGATTGTTTGATCGAGCATATTCCACTACTTCCAATGCGGTCTTTTTAGCCAGGTCACCCACACCCCTGACCGGCTCATGAGGAACGCTGTCACCCTTAAAGGTGGAGGACAGGCCACAACCAAGGCTTGATACGGCTGTCCAGTGTATACATGTATGGATTTCAGTTATTTTATAATCTTTTTTTACAGCAGAGATGATATCACTTAGTATTCTCATGCAGTCTTCCTGAAGAATAATATATATTCATAGTATAGGAATTTTTCATTTCCGGCCACGGCTTTACAGGTATATCCACTGATTGTATCTCGAGCAGTAAGGTATGTATGTTTAATAGACCATATATGATCTGCCATGAAAATAGTTTTTGAATTACCCAAAGACTCATACAGACTGTTTCTCTGCGTTAATGGCCACGCAAGCAGGACACGGCAATCACAGGCGGATAAAATTATATTTTTTATTTCAGCCACCAAGCCGAACTATAAAATGGCTTTATCCGTTTTTGCTGACATAAATGGACATATTAGTCCCTCTATCTAGCTCTTTTTATAGTGATCTTGAAAATTTGATTAAAAAGATGGATACTGATGCCATTTTGATATTGCATGAAACCCCGAATGACATCAAACGAGCAGAGTAAAAAAATGACTATACCTAAATATTAAGCAAGAATTTATATGATGTCAGCGTTTAATTAACCGGGCAAATAAAAAGAATATGGAGCAATTCCATGAACCAGCAGGAAAACAATATTGAGAAGCAATACTTTGGCCGGATTTTGCATGGTCGGTATTCCAGCGCCCTTAAGACCAGAGTCTCTGAAGGCATCAAAGCCCTGATTGAGTGTGAGAAACTGGCGCATAGTATAATTCCATATATTGCGGCCTGGCATGAGGATGAAAGAATAATCTGGTATGAATATGCTGGGCAGGAATTTTCTGATCTTCTTGATTGCAGCTTTAAAAGCCTGGCTGAATCCTTTCGAAAATCAATTATTGACCAGCGAGTTTATCGTTATACGAATCGTGAGAGAAAGGTGGAAGAAAGAATTATAAGCAGAGATGAGCTTCGGGGGGCCTGGAAAGGGCTCCGTGAGGAAGTCAAGGAATCCGGCCGGGTTGAAGCGGTCTATAAGGTGTTGACAAGTGATAATAACACGGTATGGCTCAAGGATCAGGCCTCAATCGAGACCTTTGAAGAAGATAATACCTGCATTTCAATAGGCTTTCTGACCGATGTTACCAAGGAAATGGAGCTTAAAGACCTTTTTCAACGGATTGGTTACATTGATGAACTGACAAAACTGCCCAGGAGATCGATTTTAGATAGGATACTTGAGATCAATATCGGTAATTTGCAGCGGGGACATATTGAAGATTTTGTATTGATGCTGATTGACGTGGACCACTTCAAGCTGGTAAATGACAGACATGGACATCAGGCGGGTGACCATGTTCTGGCGACTCTGGCAGATGTTATGAAATCCACCACCAGAAAACAGGATGAGATAGGCCGATACGGTGGAGAGGAGTTTTATGGCTTCACGGTTGGAGATATAAACATCGGCCTGAAATTTGCCGAAAGACTTAGAAAGCGGGTAGAGAAATACAGGTTTACTTACAAGAAAGAGAATATTCCGATAACTGTCTCCATTGGACTGGTTTCGGCAACACAGGTCGGCAAAGTTGAATCGCTGACTGCAGACCAGCTTATTTTTCTGGCAGACAAGAGTCTATATGCGGCAAAGCAAAGCGGACGAAACAGGGTTGCCTCTGCCGTATGAGGAGGAGCTATAGACTTTAAAAAAGTGGCCGCCGCCATTAATTTCAGGAAGAAACTCTTGAAAACAGCCCATTCTCCAGGAAGTGATATATCTCGTAAGCGACCCTTTTCGACACTAAAAGACCCATATGACTTACTTTCAGGGTGATAAAATCCCGGACCTCAGGGATACACATCTCCTCAATACAGACGGTTCCGTCTCCGCAAGGGCCAACAGCACCGATCAGTCTGCCAAGACCTAAATTCAGGGTACCACCAATGACACCGAGGTCCCGCTCGCCCGACCATCCAGGGACATCACCTTGCAGCAGCTGGGTTATACTGCGGCCGAGCAGATTCCGGCCGCCGGGGAAACGAATGAAGCGCCGCGCTGTTTCACTGCCTTGATATGGCGGACTCAAGACGACAATGCGTCCGGGATGCTGACTGGGAAAGGCCTCAAAGAGCTTCAGGATAACCAGCCCTCCCATGCTGTGTCCTACAAAATGGATTGTTCGGGCCGGAATTTGCTCAATAAAAGCATTAAGGCGAGCCGCTATCTCGGCAAGGTCCAGACGGGTACTGGAATAACGGAAAGACCATGGTCGATAACCAAAGCGATTAAGCCTGTATCTGAGCAGCCTCATTTCCATCCCGGTCATCCAGAGGCCATGAACAAGTATGACGGATGCCTTCTTATCCTTCGGTTTCCTGCTTTTCGTATTCAATGTCAAAATCAATCATTTTTTTTGCATTTTCAAAGGCAATAGTCTCATTTTTCCCGGCGCGGCTGCTATATTTTATTTCTTTTCCTTCTTTGTTGAATATGGTTACGGCAAATAAGGAGCACCTGTCTTCTTGAGGCGTGACCTCGATAGTATGATCTCTGTAGTTTATAACTTTTTTAGAATTTTCCATAAAGACCTCCATAGGCATTTACAGGTTCATGGTCCACCTTATCACGCACACTACAGCGCCTTTTGCAAAATTCAAGCATGCACCAAAAAAGAATTTAAACATACCAGATACCCGTGGTCAGATTTTGTTTTGTGCAATTCTTATAAATACTTAAATTAAATTTATAACTTTATTAAGCATAGTTATCTAAAATAGTTAACCAGGACTCTTGGATCATTGGTCCCAATAGCATCCACGCCCATATCCATATAAGGCCTTAAGAGGTCCTGGTCGTCAATATTCCATATAAACACCTTCAGGCCTTGGCTGTGGGCCGTTTTGACAAGTTCCCTGTCCACGAAGGAATATTTCATAACCAGAGTATCTGCAGAGGCATGGGTGGCAATACATGTATCCACGGGAGACCCTACAAGCAGCACACCCGTCTTTATGCGGCTGTCCGTCTCTTTTACTGTCTTTACCAGCCTGTGCCAGAATGATATTACACAGGCCTTTTCAAACAGGTCGTTCCGTCTTATGAGATCGATCACCGGCACTTCTGTCCCCTTTTCCTTCAACTCAATTACCAGCAAGACCCGCCTGTCGATTACGTCGATGACCTCCTGAAGCGTGGGTATCGACTCACCTTTGCCTGCATCCAGCCGCTTGATGTCCTGTATGGTAAAACCACTGACCGGTCCTGTTCCATTTGTAGTCCGGTCCACCGTGGCGTCATGTATCACCACCAGTTCCTTGTCTTTGCTCAGGTGGATGTCTATCTCAACTGCATCCACCCCGAGGTCAATAGCCCGCTCAATGGCAAGCAGGGTGTTCTCCGGTTCAATGGCTGCGGCCCCTCGATGTCCCATGATTATCATTTTTGATACCCCTTAATCCGCGGATTATACTCGACCTGTTTCATAGGCATGATTACCGCCTGCATTCCTCGAGCGATTAAATTTTGCTATACACTATCATAAAATATGTACCGGACGGTCAGTCCAGCACATATTTTAAAACTACCTAAATTAGATACCACCGAACTGCTCTAGAAACACGACCATATTCGCATCTTTTCGGATTCCCAGACGGGTTAGACAAAAATCATACCTGACCGGGTCAGAAGGGGCAATGTTTCGAAAGGCCTTAGTAACCTCCAGTGCGGAATGCAAGTCTGCCTGCTTTCTTGCTGTAAGCCCGAGCGAAAAACAAATCTTATGCATATGGGTATCAACTGGGATTATCAGCTTTGAGGCCGGCACACTTTCCCACCCTCCAGGATCTACTTCGTCTGAGCGAACCATCCATCTGAGGAAGAGGTTGAGCCGCTTGCATGCGCTCCCTTTGCCAGGCAACGGCACCAGGTGCTCCAGTTTGTCGCCGGCACTTGAGATCAGTTCTCCTGTAAAGGCAGAAAGGGCGGGAAGTATTGTATCATTACAGTCATTCAAGCCGGCTGAAAAACACGCCTGAAGCGTACCGTAGCGTTCCAGAACCTTTTTCACACCAAACAGCATGGCGCAAAGCTTTTGGTCTTCGGTGAACCGGTGCTTGAAGCCTGAAAAGGTCCGGCATATGGTCTTAAGGGATGACTGCTTCAGAAAGACCGATGGAGTCGGCTCCATCCGTTCAAGAATAAAGGAAATGCTCTTTAGAATATAGGCCACCCTTCCATAGGCGAGAGATGAGGCTACAAATGCCACGATTTCACGGTCACAAGGGTCCTCATAATGGTATAGGAACTCAAGGGGATCAGGATGTACAAACTCGCGGCTGTTATACTGACGGTATAGCCTTTCAAGACTATCTTTAAGGATTACCTGAGGCATCAGTATTAGTGCGCTATTCCCCGATCAGGCACTTTGAGACGTTCTGGAATTGACCTGTTTTTACCCAGGTGTATTTTTCCAGAAAGAGTTTATCGCTTGTGTAGAGTTTCCCTGATTTTTTTCTTTTGAGAAACTCATGAAATTGACTCGGTCCTCCATTATACATGGAATAGACCAGCTGGGCCAGGGTATCATCATCAACCTGTGTTTCGGTTTTCATCTTGTCCAGCCTTTTCAGAGTATATTTCCTGAGATACAATTCCAGGATTTCACAACCCGCTATTACATTATATTCTATATTCCACCTCAGGTGATGACGATCATATAATCCCCTCCATACACGTTCATTTATTTGCATCAGGCCTACGGATGTCCCATTATAAGACCTTAGGTATGTTATTTTCCTTTTTTTCCTGTCAATTATGAACTGTCGATAACAGCTCTCCTGCCAGCCGGTGGCCAGCACAATTATATCATAGAGTTTGTGGTATTTTTCATCGATATCGCTTTTCTCCAAGTTCGAGGCAGACTTCTTTATGATAAGGTCTTTAACGTCTTTAAGGTAGCCGTCAAAGTTGTATTTGGTTACCATCCATTTTTTAATTTCATCTATTGTTATACTGGAATTATCCGCTGCATGGACCTGGGAGCGGGAAGAGATCCACCCCCATATTCCGGCTTTCAAAAGACCCACTGATATTTGGGATAGAGGTAAAAATGAGGAAGTATTTTGGATTTCAATCTCTAATTCTTCGCCATCAAAGGACGGGGACGTTGTCTCCGGCAACGGACCGAACCCCAATACATTTCTGAGTTTTTCATTTACACCATACTGATATACAAGATTTACCGGCTCCCCTGTTGCCAATAATCGAGCGAGTCGAATCAGACCGTTTCTGCTTATCTCTATTCCCAGTGTCGGACCGAGCTTATCCAGGACCGAGAGGGCGTCAATGGCGTTGAAAAAGCCTAGATAACTCAATAGAGATTGGTTTTGATTATCGCTGAGATGACTTCTGAAAATGGGAGACAGCTGATTCCATACAGAGATAAATTGGTCCCTGACAAAATCCTTTTCAGAGCTTCCTTTTATTAATTCCTCTACAAATCTGTGCCGTGTCTCAAGTTCCGCAGACAAAATGATAATTTTCTCTTCTTCGGAAAGTGGTTCGTTGAATAAAGAGGTTATTACATGGACAAGGAATGCATCCCATATTTCCCAGAGATTAACGAACTCTTTGATTTCCTCCTCTAATACAGGTCTTTTCTGTATTTCTTCGTCTTCCTCTTTCGCTTCAGGTATTTCCACATTCGTAAGGATACCGATCTGCAAGGCCTCCGGAGTTGTCAAGACATCTCCCGGTCTCATGCTTTTCAGCATATTTGTTACTCCCGGCTGTACATCAGGAGAAAAAAGCAGATTAAGAAATGATTTCAGATCGAATAAGGGCGGCGCAATATCTATATAAATATTTTCAAGATAATCATAGATATCGGCCTTGACAAAGCCCCATGCAATACCGGCAAGCCTTGCAGGTTTTCGCTCTATGTCGTAAAGGTTAGAATCGATGGTATCAAAGGACAGAGACCATTTGTCATCAATCACAGGCCTCTGTGTAAAAACGATGTACCCATCCCATTCAACAGGCATTCGGCATTTCTCCATTATATAGACGCCTGCACGAATACTGACCCTTGTCTCAAAGAGCAAGGTTGTGTCTTTTACCTTAAAATTTGGTTCTGAGATTGTGATTTTCAGGCAACTCATATTTTCATTTATTAAAAGTTTAGTCTGATTTTCATCGGTATAGGCACTTTTTATGACGAGTGATTTCAGTAGTTGATAATCAATGGAAAGGGGGAGCGTGACAGTTTTTGAACAGGCATTACCCTGGAAAATAACCAAAAATATAAATATGGTGATAATATTATTTTTTGATATTAGTTTCATCTTTATAATCTCAGTATAGTGTAAATGAAAAGTTTGACCATTGACACCCACAGACATAATAATATAGTCGCCTGCTTTCATAGGCCAGGCAGATGCACTCATCCCTTGAGATCCCCTCCAGATGCCGCCATGAAACATTCTGCCCAATAAACATGGATAGCTCAAGGCAAACTATGACAAAGGCCATGACAAGTATTCAGGCCTCTTCTGTGCCCAAAGATAAAAAGATTCGCGTTGATTTTACTTCTTAAGGAGGCAGTGGACATGAAAATTTTTATGACCGGCGGGACCGGCTTTGTCGGAGCCACCCTGACACGCAAACTCGTTGAACAGGGCCATCAGATCACTGTTTTAACTAGAAAAAATTGGGGCGTTATCCCTGAAAAAGGGGTATCCTTTATAGAGGGAGATCCTACCAGAGAAGGGACCTGGCAGGAGCATTTAGCCCATCATAAAGCAGTTATAAACCTGGCAGGCGCCTCTATTTTTAAGCGCTGGACAAAAGAAAGCAAGGCGATAATTCGAGACAGCCGCATCCTGACTACTAAAAACATTGTCAGTGCCATGAAAAATTGCAAAGGTAAGGAAACGACTTTGATCAGTTCCTCTGCCATAGGTTACTATGGTTCGCACGGCGATGAGGAATTAGACGAAAACTTTGGCCCGGGGGATGATTTTATTGCCTCGCTATGCAAAGACTGGGAAGCGGCGGCTCTGGAAGCAAGGCGTTATGGCGTGAGGGTAGTGATCTGTCGTATTGGCATTGTTCTGGGTACCCGAGGAGGGGCCTTGGAGCAAATGATTCCTGTGTTCAAACTGGGCCTCGGAAGCCCCCTGGGTAACGGAGAACAGAGGCTCTCCTGGATACATGAACAGGACCTGGTTCGAATCTTTCTATTTTTACTGAGTCAGAAAAATCTGGAAGGAGCGGTCAACTGTACGGCACCTGATCCCGTTACAAATAGAGAGTTTACAAAGACCCTTGGTAAGGCGCTTAAAAGACCGACCTTTATGCCACCTGTACCTGGCTTTATTCTTAAAATCATAAAAGGAGAATTTGGAAACGTCCTTTTAGAGGGACAACGGGTGGTCCCTAAAAAACTGTTGAATGCCGGATTTGATTTTCAATTTCCCCGGCTAACTGATGCCCTTCAAGATCTTCTGGGATAAAGGAGTTGCATTAAAAGTGAAATACTGCAGCGATTGTGGAGCCAGGTTAAGCTATAGGATACCGAAAAATGATGATAGACCCCGCTTTATATGTGACAGGTGTGGGGTGATTCACTATAAAAATCCCAATATGGTGGTTGGTTCTATTCCCATCTGGCAGGAGAGCATCTTGTTGTGTCGGCGGGCCATTGAACCGAGGTATGGTAAATGGACCCTTCCCGCGGGATTTCTGGAAAATGGTGAGACCGTCGAAGCAGGGGCCAAAAGGGAGACCCTTGAAGAAGCGGGTGCCAGTATCGTAGAGCTGAAACCTTATGCCCTCTATAATCTCGCGTTTATCAATCAAGTCTACATCATGTTTCGTGCGAAGCTGCCTGAGCCTCTTTTCAACGCCGGGCATGAGAGTCTGGAGGTAAGGCTCTTTAAAAGACATGAAGTGCCATGGAACGAACTGGCCTTTTCTGCGATACACAAGACACTTCAGGACTATTTTGATGACCTGGAAAAAGGGATTTTTTCTTTTCACATGGACGATATAGTCCAAAAATGGGATTACTAAACTTTATCGGGGAAAAGATGACACCCTCTTTAAAGCAGGTTATTGGGAAGCGAACGGCTGTTTAATAAGTTTTGGCGATTAACTCGCTTTCTGTTTCATCCTTCCGTCTTCCTGTTTACACCTGCCTTAATCCGTCTTTTTCATCACCTGCGCCGATAAGGGGCAAGACTTTATCCAATTGAAAGACCACCAGAAATCGCGCGCCGGTCTTTTCATTCCGGTATTTCCTGCGACTGAGGGATTGAATGAGATCCTTGTTTTCTTCTTCGCGGATTTTGGTGAGGTAAAGGCGTTTTCCTTTATACTCAAAGCCCTCTTCTATAAAGAGATAGGCCGCATAAGGATTTGACAGGAGATTGTGGCGGGTGAGACGGTCGCTCATGATAAAGGCGATGGAATCGTCCTCCAGGAAATGAGGCCTGGAATATATCGCCGCGTTGACTTTTCCCTCCTTGTCCGCTGTGGACATGACTCCTGTTCCCATGGTGTTTTCAAAATAGTCTTTTAAGCCTTTCATTTTTTCTCCTGTCAAATAATAAGATTGACGCTGCACCTGAAGTGTGCGGTATTTTTCGGATTTCAGGCATTCTTCGTTGGATCGACTCGGCAAACGTAGGAAAGACTCGGGACATAACTGTCCGGGCCTTCGAGAATGCGGCCTCCCACAGATCGGGCGATGCCTCTCAACATCCCCTTAAAGACGTATTGATGAAAGGGGTAGAGGGCATACCAGTAAATAAGACCTGAAGTCCCTTTGGTCAAAAACCGGGAGAGCTGCTGTAGCTCCGTACCCCCTTCAGGGAGAGAAGAGAGTCGGAATTCCAGAGTTGCCTCTCCGGGAAATTTCATTTCCGAAATCAGAGAAATCAGCTTGGATTCCTGCACCTCGAGGACACGAAAGAAATCCACCGAATCGCCCGGTCGAAGCCGAACCGGATCCGTACGGCCCCTCCTGAGACCCACTCCGCCCACCAGCCGATCGATAAGGCCCCTCACAGCCCACAGAAACCTGGATGAAAACCAGCCCTTCTCCCCTCCGATGCATGCAATGGTTTCCCATACCTTTTCGGGTGTGGCTTCCAGCACCACACGGTATCCCGACTCCATGACTGTCCCGCCCGCATATGGGACGTCACCGCATTGTGCCCATTCAGGATAGGTAATAGGCCCGGCATCCGCCCAGCAGGTCTCAACACACTTCTCCTTCACCAGGCCCAGTGCTAGCCGGATCGTTTCCCTGCAGTCCTGCAGATTTTGGGGGATTATGGACCGGATACGGTTTTCCTGGCAGACCACAGGGTTACGGAGCCCCTCGGCAAGGGGTCTCGCGATATAGGAAGGCACAGGGGTGACCAGGTGAATCCAGTAAGAACTCATGCGGGGAGTAAAGAACGGCAGGGGGATGATCCACCGTTTCCTCAGACCTGCTACTTCTGCATAGATCTCCATGAGCTGCTTGTAGGTGAGCACATCTGGTCCTCCGATATCAAAGGTGCCGCCGATGGTCTCATCATGCTCAAGGCAACCCTTCAGATAGCCTAAGACATTATTTATGGCAATAGGTTGTACGGGATTGTTGACCCAGCGAGGCACGATCATGACCGGCAGACGTTCCACCAGATATCTCATTATTTCAAAAGAGGCACTTCCTGACCCCAGGATCATGGCTGCGCGGAGGAATGTTGTGGGGACGCCGCTGGACTGAAGGATTCTGGCCACTTCTGTGCGGGAACGCAGGTGCTTGCTCAAGGTCTTGCCCTCAATCCCTAAGCCGCCAAGATAAATGATCCGCTCCAGACCCGCTCGGCATGCCGCCCTTCCCATGTTTAAAGCCGCATTGCGGTCGGCCCTGGCAAAATCCCTGTTTAGAGGGTTCATGGAATGAACCAGGTAGAAGGCCGCCCAACAGCCTTCTGCGGCCTTCTCAAGAGAAGCGTAATCCAGAAAATCGGCCTGCACTATCTCAAGATTATTGTGTCCGGCCCAGGACCGCGATTCGAGTTTGGAAAGGGAACGACCCAGGACACGGACGCGGTACCCGGAATCCAGCAGCAGTGGAACAAGCCGTCCTCCCACGTATCCTGTGGCTCCACTGACTAAAACAGGCTCGCTTCGCATGCCGAATACCTCCCTTCTTCTCCTCCCTGCCAGTCCTGCACAGGGATCTGACCGTTACTCAGAGCCTCATTCTGTTCAACAATGGGATGCGTATACCTTGTGCCCCGCATTAACTTTACAACTCCGAAATAGTTTTATAATGGGCCCTTACAGGACCTTCGAGCAGCAAATAGGATTCAATGATGATTTTAACAGGTTCTAATTTCGGATTCAGGAAAAAGTCTTTAAGCCCGGGATGTTTCCGTGACAATTCCTTGCGTATTCTTTCCTTTTCTGCGTTATCAATAATCTTGTCAAATCGGCCAGAAACCGTAAGGGCCATGGTCCCGGCATAGTCGGATTTTAACCTGTCCCGTCGCGTATCAATAAGAAGACTTACAGCCGGATTTTCACACATATTTTTATACTTTCGGCTTTCAGTAAGCGTCATGAGATAGATTTCGTCACATGAAGAATTAGTAGCATAGGCCATCAACGAACAATGCGGCCGGTTTTCCGAGGCGGTGGCTAAAACGCAGGTAAACTGTTCCCGTACCAGAGCCCTGATCTTTTGGCCTATGTTTTCATCCATTGCCTCCCCCTTGCAGGATCATTTTTTTGCCAGCCCATTATAACATAACATTGCCCGGGGATAAAATTGCGTTTTCCCCCTGCTGTTTAAAGGTCTTTTTATGGAGATTGTGCCGGGAACAACTTACTGCACTATACCGACTGGGTATTAATTAAGATAAGGAGTTCAGCATGTTCAGAAGGTATGAATCAGATATCTGCTCCTGAATGGCTGCAAATAACCCGCTTTTTTACCTGTCTCTATCTTCTTCCCAGGAAACACAACGGCCGGGGCAGTTCTTAATAATTTCATCTATCTCTTCTCTTGGGTATTCTTTCAGGTCAACCACCTCTATATAGCCTAAGTCGTTACTTCTGAAGACCGAGGGGCACAGCTCCACACATGCCTCGCAATCGTCACATTCACTCTTATCAATGACTGGAATCTTCATATTCATAATCAAACGATATACGATCGAAAATCTAAAATCATAATTTAAATTTACACCTATCTCTGCTTGAAACCCTTCACTGTAAGCGCTTACCTCTGTTTTATAATGTAATCATAGGCAGACAAAGCGGCCTTGGCCCCCTCTCCTGCCGCAACAATGATCTGTTTGTAGGGAACGTTGGTCACATCCCCGCAGGCGAAAACCCCTGAAACACCTGTATGGCACCTTGAGTCCACTATGATCTCCCCTGTACGATTGGTTTCCACGATATCCATTACAAGCTCGGAGTTAGGGAGCAGGCCGATCTCCACGATAATACCCTGCACACTCAGCTTTTTAGTCTTACCGGTCTTCAACGACTCGATCTCAATTCCCTCAACTGAGGACTCACCCTCAATCCGGAGTATTTTATATTCAGTGAAAATCTCGACCTTTGGTGAGCTCATGACCTTGTCCTGAAGTATCTCGTCACCAGTAACGGAAGTCAAAGATACCATATAGATCTTGGGTGAGACTTTCATCAGATCAAAGACTGACTCAAGGGCTGAGTTGCCGCCGCCCATTACGGCCACATCAAAACCTTCAAACAGGGCGGCATCGCATGTGGAACAATAAGTCACCCCCCTTCCTGTCAATTCCTTTTCCCCAGGCACATTGAGCGGCCGGGGACGCTTTCCCGTGGCGATGATCAGAGTTTTGGAAAGATATGAGTCTCCGTCAACCGTGGTTACCTTTTTTAACTTCCCGGTCAACTCAAGGGCCTTGACCTCAGCCCCCACAAGCTTTTCCACACCATACTTCTCCACGTGATCTTCAAACTTTGCAATGAGATCAGCGGTATCTACCTGGCTGAAACCCAGGTAATTATCCACATCATAAGTCCAGGCCACCTGTCCGCCAATATCTTTGCTTACAACAAGGGTCTTGAGGATCTTTCTGGCTGCATACACTGCGGCACTCAGACCGGCCGGCCCGCCGCCAATAATTATCACGTCATAAAGGGGGACACCCTTCCCTTCTTCAGCCAGCCCCAATTTCTGACTCAACTCACCGCCGGCCTCCAGGTTAACCAGATCACTGTATCCTCCGACCGGTTCATCTCCTATCAGGATCTGCGGAAGCGAACCGCTGCCGGTCTTTTTTTTCATTTCCTCCCAAACACTCGATCCTGACTGGACTTCAATTCCATCGTAACTGATCCCCTTTTCCGTCAGGAATGACTTTGCCTTGGCGCAAAAAGGGCAACCGTCAGTGGAATAGATGATTACTTTGGCCATAATTACCTCCGTGCCGGCTTACTCAATCTTTG
This sequence comes from Deltaproteobacteria bacterium, assembly GCA_018399745.1. GTDB lineage: Bacteria > Desulfobacterota > Dissulfuribacteria > Dissulfuribacterales > UBA3076 > UBA3076. Next base: position 44,318 of record JAGYNZ010000016.1, read on the forward strand.
AGCTCTGTTCCAGACAACTCAAAGCCTGCTCGAGGCGACCACGGTCAAATCCCACCATCACCTCGTTGCACACTGATATTACAGGCACTCTGAGGGCCCCGCCGGATATTTTCTTCATTTCCTCGCGGGCATCCTTGTCGTTCTTGACGTCATAATCAATGAACTCGACACCTTTTTTCAAAAGAAACTCTTTCGCCATCTTGCAATATGGACACCCGGGATTCGTATAGATCTTTATTTGTTTACTCATGGAAATATCCTCCACATTTTTGCCATTTGAACCGAATTTCTGACAGAATCAGGCCAGGCGCTCGAGTCACCCCATTTTCGGGATTTGCAGCCTTTTTAATCCTGATGCTTATAATAATCCACGTTACCGGCCCGCAGTATTTCCTTGGATTCCAGAAGACTGGACATTCATCCGGTAGTTAAGAGTTTTTCCCGTAAGCCGGATAGAAGCCTGATATGTCCCATTTCCTCTCTTATAATCTTATCAATCTTGTCTTTTCCCAGTTTTTCCGGGACCAATTCCTTCATTCCCAAGTAAAAAACGATTGAATCTTTTTCAAGGCACATGGCTGTTCGAAGAATTTTTTTTATTTTTTCCTGTTCTGACAGGTCTTCATGCAGGGTGAAATCCTCCTCTCCCTCCTTGCTGAACACCTGAAGATCCGCCAGTGCCCTCAGATAAAGAGCCGCCTCTCCTTCGGGATCGAAAACAGTAGGTCCTTTTTCTTCATTCGAAAGAGCGGTCCTCATGGATGCGAAAACCTTTTCATGTTCGACTTCCATGGCGGCGAGATCGTGAAAGAGTGGACGTAATGATTTGTCTGATATCTTTTCAGCCGCCTCGAGGTAAAAGCTCACCCCGTTTCTTTCAATCTGTTCCGCCATTTCAAATACCTCATCCGCATTGAAATCGTAACCCATTATAATTCTCCTTTTCTCTTGATTAATTGCAGGCACTTGATCATTTGCATAGTTGAGCACTGCCGGCAAGGAAGAATCAACTGCCAGACCATGCCGCCGTCGAATGATCTACAGGCGTGTATCAACGTGACCCGGCCCTCCGCACTCCGGCGTATAACAGGTGACATTTCTAAAATCACACTTCTCGCCGCATGAAGGACAAGTGTCCGGCGGCATTGCCGCTGTCATAAGAAACCCGCACTTTGGGCACTTCCAGTAAGTCATGTTGCATTGAGGACAGATATCTCCTTCAAATTTGCCTGACGCCGTGTAACCACAATGGGCACATACCCATTTTTTCTCCTCCTTGTTGTTTCCCATGTTACTTCCTCCTTTTTTACGCAATGTTAAACCGCCGCAAACGCAGTGAATTGCTGACCACGGAAACTGAGCTCATAGCCATGGCACCCGCGGCGAACACCGGATTCAAAAGAATCCCAAAGAATGGATACAGGACACCGGCCGCAATGGGAATCCCCAGACTGTTGTAGAAAAATGCCCAGAAAAGGTTCTGCTTGATTACTCGCATTGTCTGAAATGAAAGCCTGATAGCCGCCGGAACTGATCTAAGATCTTCCCTCATAAGAGTTATATCGCTTGCCTCCATGGCCACATCAGTCCCTGCGCCCACTGCAATACCGATATCGGCCATTGTCAGGGCAGGCGCATCGTTAATGCCGTCTCCCACCATGGCTACAACTTGGCCCTGAGTCTGAAGTCTGTGTATTTCTTCGGCCTTATCACCGGGAAGTACATCGGCATGTATCTGACTTATGCCCAGAGCATCCCCAACGGCCCGGGCTGTCTCTTCATTATCTCCGGTGATCATTGCTACATTCATTCCCATGTCCCTGAGGATGGAAATCGTTTCATGCGCAGATTCCTTAGGCATGTCAGAGAGGGCAATAAGGCCGGTAACCCGACCTTCTGCAGCTATAAAGACACAGGTCTTGCCTTCCTGAGCAAGCCTTTGCGCATCCTTAATGAACCCGTCCATTACCACGGCCTCTTTTTCCATAAATCTGAGGTTACCCAGGAGACACTTCTTTCCATTTAAGACCGCCATTGCCCCAAGGCCTGACAGGGCCTCAAAGTTTTCAACAGGGCCGGGCTCCAGTTTCTCCTGACGGCCTTTTTCCACAATGGCCTGGGCCAGGGGGTGCTCTGAAACGGCCTCAATGGAAATAGCCGTTTTTAAAACGTCTTTTTGCTCAACGCCCTCTGACGTCAGTATGTCTGTTACTTCAGGTTCTCCCCTGGTCAGGGTGCCGGTCTTGTCAAAGACGACGGTGGTAAGTTTATAGGCCCTCTCAAGGCTCTCTCCACCCTTGATCAAAATACCGTTTTCCGCCCCCAGCCCCGTTCCCACCATCACCGCAGTGGGTGTTGCCAGACCCATGGCACATGGACAGGCAATAATAAGTACCGATACAAAATTCAGCAGGGCACGGCTGAAAACAGGCTCGGGTACGAAGAAGTACCAGACAGCGAAGGTCAATACTGCGACGCCGAATACCACCGGCACAAATATGGATGCCACCCTATCGGCCACCCTCTGAATAGGGGCCTTGGACCCCTGGGCGTCTTCAACCAGCCTGATGATCTGGGCAAGGGCCGTCTCCGACCCTACCCTGGTTGCCCTGAATGTAAAGCTTCCACTCTTGTTCAGTGTAGCGGCAAACACGTTACTGTCGGTCTGTTTCTCCACGGGAACACTCTCTCCCGTAAGCATGGACTCGTCGATTGAAGATGACCCAGAGAGTATCACTCCATCTGTGGGTATCTTTTCTCCCGGCCGCACCAGTATCACGTCTCCTTTCATCACTTCATCAATAGGTATATCAGTCTCCTTGTTGTCCCTGATAATTCTTGCGGTCTTGGGCTTGAGCCCCATCAGCCTCTTTATGGCCATGGATGTCTTGCCTCTGGCCCTGGCCTCCAGCAGGCGTCCGAGGAGAATAAGGGTTATAATCATGGCTGCACCGTCAAAGTACACATGCGGTGTCAGTCCGGCCTCTGCAAAAAAATGAGGAAAAAAAGTGGCCGCAGAGGAATAGAGATAAGCTGACAGGGCCCCCACGGCTACCAGAGTGTTCATGTCGGTGGTCTTCTGCTTTGCAGCCTTAAAGGCCCCTATATAAAACCGGCTCCCGACCCAGAACACCACGGGCGTTGTAAGTACAAAAAGGCAATAGAGCATGGTCTGCCTTGGAACCGACCGGAGATATGGGAACCATTGCTGCATGGAACCCATGAAGATGACCACGCTCAAGACCAGGCCCACACCAAGTTTGATCTTCAGCCCTTTAATTTCCCTTTTCCCTGCGGCCTCGGCAGGGTCTTCCGGAGTCGCACCGAATACGCCCAGAAATTGGTAACCGGCATCAGAGACCGCTTTTTTCAGGCCATCTTCACCGCCCCAGTCTGCTCCGTGAATTACCGTTGCTCTGGCTGTGGTAAGATTGACAGTGGCGTCGTTCACACCAGCAACCGCCTTCAGGGCCATTTCCACACGCCTCACACAGGCCGCGCAGGTCATGCCACCGACTGAAATGGTGGTCTTCAGGGTATTTTCTGTGACCTCATCAGACAACTTCGTAGCCCGCCTTCTTGACCTTTTCTCTCACCAGGTCCATATCAATGGATTCTCCCTCAAAAAAGGCCTCTCCTTTTTCAAGATGAACTTTGACGTTCTTAATCCCTTTTATCTCATTCAGTGCCCTGGTAACTGCCATAACACAGTGATTGCAGGTCATCCCCTTTATCTTGATCACGGCCACGATGTCTTCTCCTTATCCTGCAAAGTCAATCAACGGCTAACTCCATTTGAAAGGGTTCACAAGTTCAGGGTTCAGGGTCAGAAAGCGACAAAAACTGAACCCTAAACGGTTACCTGTATCTCTCATAGATGCCCGGCAGGCATATTGCTCGTTTAATTAAACCGTGAGCATATGATTATTTTGTACCACCACTAGAAACCAACGGTCAAGGAGTTTGAAGGTCAGAGCCTTCAGTTTTGATCTGTGGATCGCGGTGCGGAGGCAGCAAAAATCCAGGCGGCTGGTGAGAGACAATCGACTCGTGAACTGCTGTAGTGTAAAATATCTCAAGTGAATTCTGAAGACCAGAAAACAGGCAAAATCAACAACCGGCCTCGTGGCCCTCTGAGCAGTCAGATTTGGAGGGGCCGGGATCTTGTTTAAAGGACCAATTTTGAAAAATTTTGAGACTGAAAACATCAATGGAAAATTGATCGATAACGTCAAGGCTTCTATTGAAAAAAAAGATTCCGGTGCCCTGGGCAAAATCTTTGATAAACTCCCCTCTGCGGATACGGCAGATATCATAGAGCACCTGGAAACCAGAGAACGCCATTTCCTTTTCAATAGCCTGAAACCTGAAGCAGCTGGAGACATCCTGGTGGAAATTGAGGCCCCGATCCAAAAAAGCATTTTGGATGGACTTGATAACCGGTTGATCTCTAAAATCCTCATGCAGGTTGATTCTGATGAAGCGGCGGACATCATTGGTAATCTCCCTGACAGACGGGCAAAAGATGTCATTAAAACACTTGCGGATGAACAGTCAGAGAAACTTGAAAGGCTTCTGCAATACGGTAAAGATACGGCCGGCGGCATTATGGACCTGGAAGTTGTTTCCGCACTGGAGGACACCACGGTTGGAGATGTCGTCAAAACGATTCGTGAAAAGAAAAAGGGGGTGGAAAACCTCTATCACGTCTGGGTCGTGAATAACCTGAAAAGACTGGTAGGGGTTGTATCTCTTAAAGATCTGGTTATTGAGGCCCCTGATCGGAAAATCAGTGAGATTATGAACCCAGAGGTGATCTCGGTCGATGTCCATAGAGATCAAGAGGATGTGGCCCAGTTGTTCAAGAGGTATGATCTGGTCGACATACCTGTAGTGGATGCGAATTACCTGTTAGTGGGTCGCATCACCCACGATGATATCATTGACGTAATGGAGAAAGAGGTTGACGAAGATCTTTCTCTGATGACCGGAGTCATTGGACAGGAAATTGCCGAAGAATCTACCCTGAAAATCTCCAAGGCCCGCCTGCCGTGGCTGATCACAGGAGTATTCGGCGGCATTGTTGCCGCTGCCGTGATCAACCAGTTTGAGACCTCTCTGGAAACGGTCATGGCCCTGTCATTTTTCTTCCCTGTAATCATGGCCGTAGGGGGGAATACAGGCACCCGCGCCGCGACCATCGTTGTAAGGGGAATGGCCACGGGTGACATCAGATTTGTGAGTATTCGAAAGCGACTGTGGCTGGAAATGAAGGTCGCATTTGTGAATGGAATCATATGCGGGATCCTCCTGGGACTGATTGTAGGCGCATGGCTTTCTGATTTCGGTTTGGGAACCATTGTAGCTCTGGCCGGGGTGTTGATCATTTTAAACTCGGGTTTTACTGGGTCCGCCGTACCGTTTTGCCTGAAAAAGCTGAACATCGATCCTGCTCTTGCAACCGGTCCGTTAATAACTACCTTAAACGATATCCTGAGTCTTCTTATTTATCTGGGACTCATGACCCTTTTCTTGCGCCTGTGCGCCTGAAATCGATTCTGTGAAATCATGATTGTGGTCCGTCCACTGGAATCACGCCCTAGCATCATAAGCGAGACACAGAAATAGAGACGGTCCAATGGATCACATCGGCAGAGGGCGAAACAAAAATACAAAAACAAACTGCAAGGAGGATAACATGGGGATAGAAGCCGGCGGCCTTTTGGGAATTATCATCTTGATCGCAGATGTCTGGGCTATTGTCAAAACTATTGAGAGTTCGGCGTCCACAGGCGGGAAGGTTTTTTGGATCATTCTGGTTCTCATTCTACCTGTTTTAGGACTTATTATCTGGCTTTTTGTGGGACCCAGGCGGGGCAGGAAAGGCATATGACGTGTGAGATCGCCGAAATGCCTACAAAAAGGCGTGCCCCCTGACGACATGTTCCTCCGGGAGTGATGGTCCATATGGTGAATCGCTGCACGGCCTTGCTGCGGATTTCTTTGTCCAGATTGTTGGATCTGTGAATGTGGGTATATATGAAAAGAAGCAGTCCGACGGATACTCCTTGAAGAATACATATATTCCAGGGCACCTGAATCATTAAATCAATAAACAAAAAAAGGAGAAGATTATGGATATGAGAGAGGCCTATCAAAGGAAAATAGAGGCACAACTGGAGGAATGGAAAGCTGAAATCAACAGGATGAAGGCAAAAGCCGACAAGGCAGATGCCGATGTACAGGTTGAATATTATAAGCAGATCGAAGATTTACAGTCAAAACAGAAAGCAGCCCAGGAGAAGCTTAAAGGGCTTAAAGAGGCCGGTGAAGGCGCATGGGAAGATCTCAAATCTGGTGTTGAGCTTGCCTGGGAATCACTTGGGGAGGCGGTGAAATCAGCAAATTCTAGATTCAAGTAAAACCTTATGTTAAGAGTATAACATCTCTAGATTTTGTATTTAAATGGCAATAAAAAAGGAATTGTTTTAAATGGTCTATCCCGGTAAACTCTAATAAACCCAGCTCTGAATTCGAATATGCAATAAGACACTCCGGTTATGAGCGCCTATTCATGGCAATGGTTTTTGAATTGCTGAGGGACAATAATGTTCCGGGAAATTTAAGGCCATGACCTTTTCCCGGCATTAATATGCTGTCAGACCGCATGCAGAAAAACGGAGGATTCGCAATGAAGATCAAAACAGTGATAAACATGGTAATAGCGTTAATTTCAGGTATTTTTTTCATGGCAGGAGGGATTTCCTTTGCCGATCAAAGGCCGCAGGACAAAACGACGCTGAAAAAAGTCAGGCAAGAGGTCAAAGAGGTGGTTGAGGCTATGGAGAACTATTCTGCAGCCCAGCGGGCTGATGCCCTTGAAAAGGTCAGGGCCGCCATGGACGACATGGATACCCGGATCGCTGACCTGGAGGTCCGAATAGAGAAAAACTGGGAGCAAATGGACCATGCAGCCCGTGATCAAGCGCGTGCTACCTTGAAATCGCTCAAGAAAAAGCGTAATGAACTGGCCGAGTGGTACGGCGGCTTGCAGTACAGCTCGGTCAATGCCTGGCAACATGTGAAGAAGGGTTTTCTGGACAGCTATGAGGCCCTATCCAAGGCTTATGACAAGGCGGTTAAGGAATTTTAAAGGGCATTTTGTCTGACTACCCGTGCTATTTGAATCTTAGGAGGTGACTAGTGGCTTCAGATAATAAAGAAAAGTGTGTACCAGCGGATTTTCTTGCAAATTTAGTGCACGATTTAAAGGCCCCGGTCGTTACCATTGGGGCCTTGGCCAAGCGCCTCCTTAACGGAAAAATGGGACCTGTGACGCCTGAGCAAAAAAAGGGGCTTGATGTCATACTGCGAAGTTGTGAAAGGCTTGAATATGACGTGCAAATGGTCTCGCAACACATGAAGGTTGACCTTGTCAAGCGTTTGTCACCGAAAGTGTTTGACATCGAAAAAATTGCAAAAAGGGTCTATGAAACCCTAAAACCTAAAGCGGATGAGAAAGGCGTTGCTTTGCGCTTTCAGGCGCCGGCCGAGGCTGTTTCCATTGAAGCGGATCCATTCATTATCGAAAAGGCCGTTTTCAATCTTCTTGATAATGCGGTCCGGCATACGGATCAGGGCGGGCATGTTCAGGTCGCTCTTTCCTTGCGCGAAGAGCTTGTTGAGATCAATGTGGCGGATGATGGAGAAGGTATGGAAAAAAAGAAGCTTGATCTGGTCCTTCGGCCTTTTGAAGAGGTGATGGGTGTGAGAGATAGAGAGCTTCGCGGTTTCGGCCTGGGGCTTGCAAATGTCAAGCAGTACGCCGAATTACACGGTGGAGCGCTGAAAGCGGACAGTACGCCGGGAAAAGGAAGCGTCTTTACCATCCAGATTCCCAGATATTACAAAAAAAATCGGCAGAAAAGGAAAGAAGCCTCCCATATAAGTCAATAATTCCTTACCTCGTTTATTAAAAACAGAAATTTAAGTTACCGCCCAAACACATTATCACATAGATGCAAAAATCATAATCATTGAAATCATATATATATTGTTGGCGGTCTCAAGCTTTATTAAAAGCCTGATCAAGACTTGCTGATAGCCACATGCGTATTACTGCTATAATCCATTAAAAGAATGGGTTAATGCTGAGGCTCTCTGTATAATTATCAATTGGGCCAGACACTTGCTCTATATTCTTTATACAGTAGGAGAAATTTATGCCTGATAAGTGGCTTTCAAAAAGCAAATATCTGAATGGCCTTCAGTGTCCAAAGCTTTTATGGATTGCGGTCAATGAACCGGAAGGAATGCCAGAGCCGGATGCGGCAACCCAACAGATCTTTGACCAGGGACATAAAGTTGGAATTTTTGCTAAAAAGCTTTTCCCCCGAGCTGATGAGCGATTTCGCCCCATATGCCTAATGGTGCGTCAGACTGTCGCCCGGTAAACCCACGACCCTTACAGGTCCCAATCCGGAACCAGGGCCATTATTGCCAAGAATTCGCGATCGTAAAGCAGGATTTTTAGCCAGCAATCCAAGGGCGATCATAAGATGTGTCTTTCCACCTCCCATTGCCTGGGTAAGGAGAAAGGTGCTTGCCTTATCACTGACACCCTCAAGACGACTGAAGGTTTTCTCAAGGAGGATTTTCATGCCGGAGGTAACAAAATTCTCTTCAAAAAATTTCGAAGATTCTATCTTATCCTCTAGAAGGTCCGAGAGGTCCAAAACCACATCCCGTCTTTCCTTATTAAAAACACTTTTTCTCGGTGTGCATGCTTCCTTTAAAAACATCGCTTACCTCCGGTGCCAGCTTATAGACCTCTTTGACCCTATATCGTCAATTTGAATAGAATTTTACCGAAAATGTTTTGTTTTTTAATGACACTCAAAACAGCAATCGCCAGCTAAAGTCCTGATGTAAAGGCAAAGTTAGGGTTGCTTTAAGACTTTCAATGCTTTGTTGGTTTCTATTTTCATATATCTTATTTACTCTGAGAAATAAGCCGTTGTAAAGATTCAAACATGGATTGCCGTTTTTCCGGTAAGAATTCATCCCATGCCTCCATTATGAAAAGGGGCTTGAGTGCTAATCCTAATATAAAAGACCCCTGTTGACCTCTTTTAAAGACTCTAGAGACTGTCGGCGAATCAAAAACCAGGGGAGGCATCCCTAGGCCGGGAGGTATCCCTAGGGTACGCTGTGTTCTGAATGAACTTTACGGCTGCAATAATTGGGCATAAAGTATTTTAGGCCAGATAAGCCGGAATGGATGACTTTGGGATATTTCATCATTTAATGGGGCGTGGGATTGAAGAGAAAAAGCTATTAAATTTCGTTCAGATATGGCTTCCCTTAGCGATTCAATTAATCCGACTAAAAATTAATCTATTGGCTGTTCTTTGAACCATTCCAAGATCCTGTTAGCTGGACTTTCCGCAAAATTTTTTACCACTGCTTCTTCTTTTGCTACTATTCGAAGAACTTTCGCAATAATTAGATCATGTTCAATGGCTCGAAGGAAGAAGTTTCCTTGTTCGATGTCCGTTGCATCAAACAACAAATCTAATACGGGACTGTCCTGATTATGGGCTGTGGCGCGCCAGATGAAACGAGGCATATTTTCCGTCAAGGCATCTTTTCGATATGAGCCATTAAAAGTTTTGCTATTCAATAAGTCCTTTTTTACTTTATTAATGGTTGTAAAATAGATTTCCCACTCAAGACGCTGGACCAATGAAGGGAGGAACCCCTTCTCCCTGAGCTGTTCGAAGAAAAGGTCGAAAAATAGAACGCTATGATGAATTGTTTCGAAAGTTATTCTGAGTTTATGGTAAATAGGAATAAGTACGCATTCTGCTACAGCTCTCGCGCTTCCAATGGGACCGTTACCATTGTCCCCTCTCCAAGACGTGGATATAGACGATGTCTCTTTCGTCTCTTTCTCTTGATCAAAAACCACTTTTTTGCCATCAAACTTCATACGTGCAAATGGTCCAACCTGGTCGTCGTGAACATAAATTTTATCTATTTGGGATGCCTTTAACAGAAATCCTATGTTATCCAACGGCTTGGCTTCGGAGAGTCCTAAACTGTAGCCGGTAATCGCTACGGCGTGTTTGCCCATGAGGTGCGCCTTTTTGCCCGTAACGTCATACAGCCTTATTCCCATAATCAAAGGAACTGCGCCTTTCAGATAGGCATACAGAACGCCTTTCAAAATGTAATGGTTCCTGACATGAACAAGTATAGGTTCTAAACCAATATTTCGAATCACATGGGCCATCTGGGCAATATTAAGTCCATGACTGGGAATCGCCCTGTCTTCGATTGGGAAATTATCAGTTGCTTTTTTGGTAATTTCCACTGGAGAAGGAATAGGATGCTGAAACAACATGCCGGTTCCATGAAAGACCGACCATAAGGCACTGGTTGCACAGGCAGCAACTACCTTGTCTTGTTCTTGAAAGGCCAGGGATTTTGTCCGGAGGGAAAGGCCGAAAAGATTAGCTTTATACGGTCGAAGGATTGGAAAATATCTACGACCACTATCGCTCGGGTATGCTGTTAAACATGTACGTCCGATAACTGTCTGGGGTAGTGGTTTAACAACTATGAAGCCAAGGTAGGCTTCCTGAAATTTTGATTCTGAAAAATCATCAGGCCCCGATGATAGAAGCGCATCCAGATCCTCAGATGAAAGCAAAGATCTAAAAAAGTGGAGACGAGTACATTTACGCCGGTAATGTTTGAAACACTTTACATAATATTCAGCATAGTCGTTCAGAAAATCTCTATCTATATAACCGTTTTCAACGATTATTGTTCGAGCGCTGATTCCATCAAAATAATTTTCAAAATAACAACGATGTAGTTTTTTGTTTACAGCCTTAAGTGAGGCCCCTGACTTCTCAGCAATTATCTTCGAAACCTTATCAATATGGTACTCGAAAACTTCAAATGGCTGGAACACGAAATTGCCTGCTAAAGGGTCATAGGCTCAAATATGCTTTTAGGATCAATCTGACTCTCTTTTTCCAATCTTTCGGTAACAGAAGTGGCCTTTACCAGAACTTCCTTCATTGCACGTTTGCCACGAGAGGACGCCAACCACTTTTTTGCTTTTTCCGCGATTTCATTTGGATCGTGATCGTATGATCTTGCCTTCATTATTAAATCTCCCTTTTTGCCATTGGAATGAAGGTAAAAGTAACCATTTTAACATTTATTAAAGTTATTCTGTTTATCGACACGCTACTTATTTATCTAAAAATAAGATGATTTTTAAATAATGAAAAGATGTATGCTACGTGACAAAAGCCAGCATATAAAATGAGGAACCATTCATTTCATTCCTCGACCATTTTATATTCGATATGTTTCTTTATAGTCAAGAATTATTTTGAGGTAGGGGACAAGCCCGATTGGATGCGCCTGGTGTTTTGCATCATGTTATGGCACGTGGAATTGAGCGACGGCCAATTTTTATTGATGACCGTGACAAAGATGAGTTTGTTCGCCGTCTATCAAGTCTTGCC
>JAGYNZ010000017.1 GCA_018399745.1 Deltaproteobacteria bacterium
TTTTTTACTGCGAAACTTCAGTTATTATCATGAAAAAAATTGGAGAATTGTATCAGACTGCGGATTGGAAAACAGAGAAACACGTTCCGATCATCGAATGTCCTGACAGAGTTACTGCGGACGAGATGTTTGATATCAAGGTATCGCTGGGAAAGGAAATAGCACATCCCAATACAACGGAGCACCACATTCGATGGATTCAGCTCTTTTTTCATCCGGAGGGAGAGAAGTTCGCTTACCATATAGGGAACTTTGAGTTCACTGCGCATGGAGAAACTGCAGATGGACCAAATCAGGGACCCGTTTATACCAATCATTCGGTAACAGCAACCATAAAAATCAAGAAATCTGGAATCATCCATGCCACTGCACTATGCAATATTCACGGTCTGTGGGAGAGCAGTAAGGAGTTAGCGATAGGTTAAGTGCTTCGATTTGCAAGTACTATAGTACTATAACGCATTTCAATGAGCATGATCTTTGCGATGCTTATACTAAATTAAGCCTGAGTTCATGACCAATGGCAGACTTGGTCCTTTATATGAAAATAGAATTCCTTATAGCCTGAGGATTGCCTTGACTCAACCATATATTGTGATATTTTCATTTTTCGTTGTGCCTGATTTCAGGCATGGGGGTTTGTGAATAACTATGTCATTTAATTTATGAATCGAGGTTACTGTCAAATTTATTTATAGCCCCTTGGTATTGCCCCTTTTTTTGCCGCTGAGATGTGTTTCTAATTCCGTCTGATTTTTTAAATTTCTCATTAATAATATGAAATAATTAAGAAACTTTAAAACGCTGGTCTTGAGGTTTTCCTGCTTCAGACCGATAAGCTTTTTTGGTAATGTTCCCGGGTTTAAATTATAATATGATCTGGCTGAGAAGATCCGGTCCGCGGCGTTGCTTCGATTTTGGAGTCACTGCTATATAAGTCAGCAGTCGGCATTATCTGTAAAAAATACATCTTTCAGCTTTTTTGAGCGGAATCATGTTGCAGGATTTTTGGGGGTGCAGTCACAATATTAATTTATTATTTGGATCATATCTGACTTAAGGTCCTCAGGACAGGCTTTAAAAACTCTTGGTATCGATTTTCAGCGTACCTAATCAGTGGCCACCAACCAAATCATTGTCTAAAATGGAAATTCCTATACTATAAATTAAGAAAAGGAAAGGTCATGGATACTTTACCTGCCATTATGGAATTAATTTATACAATGATGATCGCAACCGGGATCGAATGCAAAATTCTACCAATGCCTTAATTGTTGACGACGAAAAAAGTATATGTGAATTACTGACTGAAGTTCTGTCAGAGATGGGCTTTAATATCACAGCTACTTGTTCCCCGGTCGAAGCCCTTGAAATGGCAACGTGCCAACGCTATGATCTTGCCGTTCTTGATGTTCAAATGCCTCAGATGGACGGGATTTCTCTTTCCCGAAAATTACGTGCCAACAATCCCTCTATTGGTATCATACTCATTACGGGATATGGTAATTTCAGAATTGCCCTGGAGGCCATTAAACTCGGTGTCTCGGACTTTATCGAGAAGCCATTCAATATCAGGGAGCTGCTGGTCAGCGTCAACCGTTTAATAGAGCGTCAGCGCCTTGAACGGGAAATCCGTGAGAAGACTGAACTGCTGATACAGTCAGAAGCGCAATATCGTATCCTTGTAGATAATATCGCAGACGGGGTGGCCGTCTTTTCCGAGGGCAAGATTATTTTTCATAATAAATTTTTCAGCCGTTTACTCGGTCTTGAGTCCATGACATTATACCGGCGTACTATGGCTGATCTGCTGCATCCCCATGATCGAACCAGGGCCATTCATGATTTTACAAAACTGATGAAAAACCGGGGTAACAGCTCGTTCAGATATCGATTCAGAAAAAACGACGGGTCATACTGTTGGGTATCTGTTAATAGCTCAGTGATCAATTACAGAGACAAGCCAAGCATACTTTCGACCTTTCGTGATATTACACCATATGTCGATATGGAGAATTACCGGGAGGATATGGAAAAGATGCTGCGCCACGATATGTATTCCCGTCTGGTGGCGATTGTGGGTCTTGCCAACCGCTTACTGGACAAAACTGAACTCAGCGAAACACAAAAGAGGTGTTGCCACCATATCCAGCAGTGCGGAAAACAACTGGAAAAGATGGTTAATAACTATCTTAATGTTGCACGTCTGGAACACGGTTTATATAAGCCGCGCCCAGAACAGTTCAACTTTATGGAAATGGTCGCCCAGGTCGTCGGCACCCTCAGGAATATCGCGAACAAAAAGAAGGTTGATATCGTTATTATCTTTAATAAAAAACTTTATACCCCTGGACAAAGACTACTTTTTATTGGAGATAGGACATATCTGCAAAGTGCACTGGAAAACCTGGTTAAAAATGCCATTGAGGCCTCACCCCAGGACCAGTCCATCAGGATCAAAATCAAACATGATAAGACACGGGTCTGGGTCAGTGTGCATAACTGGGGTATGGTACCTGAACAGATTCATTCATGTTTTTTTGAAAAGTACACGACTGCCGGGAAGAAAGATGGGACAGGACTTGGAACCTATATGGCCCATCTTGTTGTGACCGGCCATGGGGGCTCTATATCATTTGAATCCTCACAAGATGAGGGTACTACGGTCAAAATAGAATTGCCTGTTAAGAGTATCTAAATTCATGTTACTCAATTTATTCCCGAAATACTGTCCATAAGCCGTATCCATATTGATAAAAAACAGAGAATAACAAGGTATTCAATACACAGGACTTGAATGTATAGCTATCTCCAGAGTACAATAAATTCTGTTTGTATATTAGAATAACTTATCGTACAGGTTTAAAAAATCTTATGGAGAACAAAGATACATTTTTTGACGATTTCGATTCTATCCTTCCCGCGGCTAAAGAGGTTATTGAAATTGAGTTAGCAGGGATCAAGAGGGTTAGAGATCATCTGGATGAGGGCTTTGTAAAGGCCATTAAACTGCTGCTTAAAACCAAAGGCAGGGTGGTAATAACAGGAATAGGTAAATCGGGGCTTGTCGCCAGAAAGATTACCGCCACCCTGGCCAGCACAGGTACGCCCTCTATGTTTCTTCATCCGGTAGAGGCCATGCATGGTGATCTGGGCATGGTTACCAAAGATGATATCATAATTGCCCTTTCAAATAGCGGCGAGACACAGGAACTCACAGATTTAATACCTGCCTTCAAAAACAGGGGAATTCCTGTAATCGCCTTGACCGGCAATAGAGAATCGACCCTTGGCAAGAGCAGCGAGGCAATGATCGACACAGGGGTTGACAGAGAGGCCTGCGCTCTCGGGCTCGCCCCTACTGCCAGTACTACAGCAACTCTGGCTGCTGGTGACGCACTGGCAGTGGTGCTTCTCAAGATGCGTCGATTTAATGAAGATGATTTTAGGAAAAATCATCCTGCCGGAACCCTGGGTGACAGGCTCAGAGTCCATGTGCGAGAGGTGATGATTACCGGGGCTGATATTCCGCTTGTGCGGCCGGGGACTGCCATGCCCGAATTACTCCAGGAAATGGACCTCAAGGGTCTGGGTTCGGTTTTAGTGCTTGACGGCGAGGAATCAGTAATTGGGATTGTAACAGATGGTGATCTGAGAAGGGCGCTGATTAATACGGGAGACCTGTCGGAAAAGGTTGTAGAGCAGGTGATGACCAAAGATCCCAAGGGTATTTCACCCGAAGCCCTTGCAGCAGAGGCTCTCGCCCGTATGGAAAAACACCTGATTACAGTATTGCCTGTTGTTGAAACAAGCGGCCAACTGGTTGGGGTGGTACATCTCCATGATCTTTTGGGTAAAGGACAATTCAGATTTGTTGTTTGACTTCGTATTAGTAAGGACTGATTACACTGCAGAAAGACCTGAAACACGATTCCACTCAAAATGTTTCGGCAAGAGGCGAGATTTTCGATGTACAATGCACGCTCAGCCCCAGTAGCATTATCGAAGAAATTGAAGCAACGCTTTGTATGGAGCATTTTCAACGGAATCAAAGCATGACCGAAGGAGGGTAGGTATATGGCAAAGGGCCTTAATAAGGTTTTGCTCATTGGGCGTTTGGGAACAGATCCAGAAATACGTTATACCTCTGATGGAACGGCAGTAGCTAATTTCAGCATGGCCACAAATCGTCCAATAAAACGTGGTGACCAGTGGGAAGAGGAGACAGACTGGCACCGGGTTGTGGCCTGGAGGAGGCTTGCGGAAATATGCGGCGAGTATCTGAGAAAAGGGAGCAATGTCTTTGTCGAAGGCCAGATAAGGACCCGGTCCTGGGAAGACAGAGATGGGAACAAGCGATGGACTACAGAAGTAGTTGCCAGAGATATGGTAATGTTAGACTCTAAAGGAGACAGGGCCCCGGGAACAGAAACAGATCTCGAGCCACCACAGCCGCCTATAGAGGACGACGTTCCTTTTTGATATCCCCTTTATTGCAAAGCAGACAGAATCCTGAGGTCCGGCGTCTCGACAGGCTATTTGAAAAGGCCCTCAAAAGTGGTGTCTTTCCAGGGGCCTCGCTGATCGTAGCCAATGGCGGAGAAGTTGTGCTTGAAGCTACCTGGGGCGGGGTGACACATGTTCCCTGGTCTGCAAGGGTCAGTCCCATTACGGTCTATGATCTTGCATCCCTTACCAAACCCCTCGCTGTCACACTTTCTGTCATGGCCTTGATAGAAAAGGGCAAATTGCAGCTTGATGACACCCTGGACTCAATTCTTTCTGAAGTACCTTTAGACAAAATTCAAATATCCATCCGTCATCTTTTAGGCCATACATCAGGCTTGCCGGCCTGCAGACCATTTTATAAGGAATTAATTCACGTTGTGCGTGATTTCCGGCCTTTGGAAATGAAAAAAATGCTCCTGGCAGAACCCCTGATATCTGCCCCTGAAACGCATGCCGAGTATAGCGACCTTGGATTTATGCTTCTCGGCTGGGTAATAGAGAGAGTCACAGGTAAATGCCTGGCAGATGCCTCACAAGAGTTGGTATTTGAACCTTTACACGTAAAAGACCTATATTTCGCCCCTCCAGACGCTGAGGCAACTGGGCAAATCTCCCATAAGCTGCCTTTAACAAATGGGGAAACAGGGGATTTTATCCAGATGTGCCGTAATGGGCTTGTAGCGCCTACAGAGGTATGCCCGGTCAGGAAAAGGGTGGTTTGCGGCGAGGTCCATGACCTGAATGCATGGGTGATCGGGGGGGCAGCAGGGCATGCCGGTCTTTTCGGAACCGCAGGATCCGTGGCAAGGCTCCTCCTGAGGCTCCTTGATGTTTATAAGGGTAGAGGGGTCTGCCCGAATTTTTCCAAGGCACTGCTTCAGGAGTTTTGGCATATTCAAGATCCCCGTGCCGGCAGCACTTGGGCCCTTGGGTTTGACACCCCGTCTCCGGTCGACTCCAGTGCAGGCAGCGGTTTTTCGCCTGAAAGTATAGGCCATCTGGGTTTTACCGGTACATCATTCTGGATGGACCTGGAGTACGAGTTGCTGGTCGTGCTCCTTGCCAACCGCACTTTCCCAAAGGCCGACAGAGAGAGTCAGGACAAAATGCGCCAATTCCGGCCTTTGCTTCATAATTTTGTCAGGGAGATGTGGTGAGTAAAGAGAAGTCGCAGAATCAATAAAACGGTTAGAATTATCCTGAAAAATGCGTTCGGTCTTAGAAGAACTCAAAATCCTTTCTTTTTCCATGGAGGTCTATATGGCCGGCGGGCCAGTGAGGGACTGGTTTCTGGGCAGAGAGGTACTGGATCTCGATCTGGTAGTGCCGGACGGCGCCATTAACCTTGCCAGACACTTTGCCCAGATTACAACAGGGCACTTTGTCATGCTGGATGAGAAGGAAAAGGTGGCCAGGGTTGTCTGCAAGGATCTTGTTCTGGATTTCAGCCAGTACAGGTATGCAGCCAGTAACATCGAGGAGGACCTGTGCCAGCGGGACTTCACTATAAATGCCATGGCACTGCCACTGTCTTCAGCCATTCCTTTTCTCAATAATCACCTACAACTTACCACCTGCAATTCACAACCCACTGTCATAGACCCTACAGGAGGTCTTACAGACCTTGATAATCAAATAATAAGGGCAATTTCTCAGAAAAACCTTGAGTCTGATCCTTTAAGGCTCTTAAGGGCCTGCCGTTTCAGGTCCCAGCTGGATTTTGAGATAGAGCAGCAGACATGGGATTATATCAGGGATCTGTCACGTTCTGTGGACTCAGTCGCACCAGAACGAGTCAGCCATGAATTAAGACTTATCATGAATTCTGAAAGGGCGGGCAGGACACTTCACGAGATGGTAGAGGTCGGATTGCTCCAGGCGCTGATACATGAGATCACACCCATGGAAGGCATGGCTCAGCCGGGTTATCATCATCTGGATGTCCTGGGGCACAGTCTTGCGGCGGTTGAGGCCATGGAGGATCTTATTGTTGATCCTTGCAGTAAATTTTTTCCATGTGGCCACACGAAACACTGGATTGCTGAAAATAGTTCTAGAATTTCTGATCTTAAGTGGGCGGCCTTACTTCATGACGTTGGCAAGCCAAGCTGCAAAGGAGAAAAACAGGGACGCCCTACCTTTTACTGCCATGACCATAAAGGCTCAGACATGGTCCTGAAAATAGGAAGGCGTCTTCGCTGGCCTAAAAAAGAAACTATATTTGTAGCCAAGATGGTGAAACTTCATATGCGGGCATTTCATCTCCTGAAGGATCTTAGACAAGGAGGACCAACCAAACGGGCCATGAGGCGACTCCTTATGGAAACCGGCGCTGATTACCCGGCCTTTTTCCTCCTCTCCATGGCTGACAGCATGTCAGGCTGTGGACCGCTCAAGCCGTTGGAGCTCGATACGGAATTGGCCGGACTGTGGAAAAAGGTGCATTTTTTTTATCAGGAACGACTAAAGCCGGTAAAGACGAAGCCCCGGCTCCTTACCGGCCATGATCTTCAAAGGATCTTTGGCCTTTCTCCCGGTCCATTTATAGGAAAAACCCTGGATGCTCTGGAACAGGCACAGGTAGAAGGGGAGGTCGGTACCAGGGACGAGGCCGTAAGTTGGCTGAAGGCCTGGTTTGATTCTGATGAGGCTACCGGGACCAATGTATCTCAGTCTTAATCAATATCTGCGCTCTGTTTTTGGAGAACGGGTGCAAAAAATTTCCCTGGACGCGGGTTTCACATGCCCCAACCGGGACGGAACCAAGGGCAGGGGCGGCTGCATATACTGTGATGCCCTGGGCTCAGGGACCGGTGCCCATGAATCAGGTAAAGACATAGCGGAGCAGATGAAGGCAGGAATCAATTGGGCAGGCAGACGCTACGGTGCCAGGAAATTTATCGCCTACTTTCAGTCTTTCTCCAATACCTATGGCCCGCTTGGCAGGCTTGAGGCCGTTTACACACAGGCCCTCATAGGACCCGAAGTAGTAGGTCTCTCTATCGGCACCCGCCCTGATTGTGTGGATAAAGAGCGTCTGGAGCTGATTTCACGTCTTGGTGAAGGTCGCATGGTATGGATGGAATATGGACTTCAAAGTGCTTCCGATGCCACGCTGGCAAGGATCAACAGGAAGCATACAGTATTCGATTTCATTCGGGCTGTTGAGATTTCAAAGGAATACGGTCTGATGACCTGCGCGCATATAATATTCGGACTGCCCGGCGAAGGACGTAACGAGATGCAAGACACTGTAAGGCTTCTGGCAAACCTCAAGGTGGATGGGGTCAAGTTTCACCATCAATATGTCGTGAAGAATACCGAGCTTAACCGGCTTTACATGGCCGGTAAATATAAACCCATTACACAGGAAGATTATGTGGAAACGGTTGCCTGGGCCCTGGCAAATCTGCCCCCAGGTACTGTTATCCAAAGACTGACAGGAGATCCCCCCAGGAATCTGCTGGTAGCCCCTGACTGGTCATTTGATAAAAGGCAGACTATCTCCATGATTCATGACAGGATAAAAAATATCTGAACTGTAATAGGCCTTTTGTTGATGCCGGTCGCATTTACAGCGGGTTGATGGATATGATGGACGACGCAGAACTGATGTTTGTCATAGGACACGACATGGGCCACGTGATTAAAAAACACGTCAAGAAAAAGATCATTATTGCCTATGCCGGCAGCTCGGGACGTGAGGTTGTAGCGTTATTAGCCGTCTGACAAGATTCAGACAGTAACACTCGAGTCAAAACTTTTCCAATAATCATACGGGCACTGATAAATATCAGGGAATAGCCAACTCCCCCTTTACGGCGTTTTTGAGACTAAATTTTGTGGATTACCGCTAAAATAGGCCTTGACGTTTTCAGCGCTGGTAATGAGGATTCGTTCTAATGCCTCGCTGGTATTGAATGCATTGTGAGGAGTCAGAATCGCATTTTCTGAATGCAGGATTGAAAAACTTTCTATGGCCTCCTTTAAGGTAATGGCTGCCAGATCGTCTCTTTTTAGAAACTCTTCTTCAATCCAGACCTCTTCACCCTCAAAGGTATCAAGGGCTACTCCTCCCAATCGGCCATCTCTCAGAGTCACAGCAACTGCCTTGGTGTCAATGACCTTGCCGCGCGCCGTATTTATAAGCAGGGCTGTGGGCTTTATAAGCCGTAATTTTTCTGTATTAATAAGGTGATGGGTAGACGGTAGATATGGTACATGCAGGCTGATAACATCAGCCTGCTGCAGTACCTCATCAAGGTCCAGAAATGTCACCTTGAATTTTTCGGCAAGTGCTGAATTCGGCTCGACATCATAGGCAATTACCTTCATTCCAAAGGCCCAACCAAGCCTGGCCATCTGTGATCCGATTCGACCTGTTCCTATCAGGCCGAGGGTCTTTCCATTGAGATCCATGCCCCTGAGACCAGCGCGACTGAAAAATCCCCGCTCAACCCGCTCAAATGTCGGCTTCAATTTACGGGCCAGGGCTATAATAAGGCCAAACGTATATTCGGCTACCGTGTTGTCACCATAAGCAGGTACATTGCATATGGTGATGTTTCGAGATTTGCAGGCCTCTAAATCAATATGGTCAAAACCGGTGGACATGGTCGCAATTATCTCCAGTTGAGGCAGGAGATCGAGCAACTCCCGTGTGACCTGAGACTGAATGAATATGCCTATGCCGGACGCATCTTTTGCAATATCTGAAGTGTGTGTGTCAAGAGGCTCTTGGCGGAAACTCAATTCAAATGTCTTTTCTCTCTCAAGTGCCCTTGATAATACGGCCTGTTCTTTTTCGTCCACATTAAAGAAAGCCAGTTTAGTCATTGCAACAGGACCTCCTTTTCGGATTTTGGCCCGCATTCAAAATAATCCAACAGCGTTTTGTCTTTCTCGAATAGATTTACAATGTTGTCAATAAAGGCACGACCTCCGAGCATCATGAATAAACCCAGGCGGCAAACACCAAAAAACGCTGAATCCGCAAATTGAAAGTATATGATAGTCAAGCCGGGGGCTTGATGTAAGTGCTGATCCCGGCTGAGAATACCCCGTCTGCTGCTGTGTCTAAATTCTCCAGTCGCTTTAATGTGTGCTGAGTAACCCTTATATATTATATATGTTATATATGTTACTGTAAAATAGTCAAATTTCAGAGGTGATAGATCGGGTGTGCTGTATTCCTGAAAAATATTGCGCCTCGATTTTCTGGCTTATTGCGATTTAATCCATGATGAGTTTTGGCTAAGATTTAAATATCCTTGACAGCTATTGATTTCATGTTAATTTCTGATCTCGTTTTAGTTAATTTTGGAGGAAGTTATGTACGCTGTTATTAAGACAGGCGGAAAACAATATAAGGTATGTCCGGGGGAGGTCCTCAGGGTGGAAAAGCTCGATGTTGAGGCAGGTTCAGAGATCGAGATACCTGAAGTGCTGATGGTGGCAGACAACAGCCAGACCAGAATCGGCAGGCCTCTATTGGAAGCTGCCACAGTACGGGCTCAAATTCTGGAGCACGGCCGTGGTAAAAAAATTGTTGTTATGAAGAAGAAAAGGCGCAAGGGTTATAAAGTCAAGCGCGGGCACAGACAACCTTTCACTACTCTTGAGATTAAAGAGATCGTTGTCTAGGGAGATTTAATCATGGCACACAAAAAGGCCGGCGGCAGTTCACGAAATGGCCGAGACAGTAAAGGCCAGCGCAGAGGCGTAAAACGTTTCGGCGGTCAGATCGTAAGGGCCGGAAATATTCTGGTCCGTCAGTTGGGAACTAAGTTTCATCCGGGACGAAATGTGGGCGTAGGTAAGGATTATACCTTGTTTGCAAAAGCAGATGGGGTCGTGAAATTCGAGATAGTGCAAAATAGGAAGCGAGTTAGCGTTTACCCTATGCAGGGCGTTGCTTCCTGATCCCTCCATCCATAGATAAATCTTATCTCAACAACCTGAACTGTCGGGCGGAAAAGCTATGCTGCCGGCGAACCTACTGTATATCGACTGACCCAGTCACTTTTTTGGGCGCAGATTCGCCGGTTACCGGCATTGCGGGACTGTCTGATTGCACAAGTCAAAGCGAAACAGCCGGCATATGAATAAAAACCGGGCTTTGATTCCGGCGACCTCAGAGGCTAAAGTATCTGTTGCTGGCAGGATATTGAAGCCCAAGCGGTAAGCCCTGCCTGATATTTCCGGTTTTGCACTTTCACCAAAGTGTCTATTGATACTATAGATGATTTGAACAAGATCAATGACATAAATAAAAGGGCTCCAAGGTTCGAGGTGCTGTGTTGCTGAAGCTTCACAGAGAAGAAGTACTCTTGAACAGTAAATTCTGGACCCCTGAACCTCTATTGCAGATATAGATTTTTGATGATTTATGGATTTTGTTGATCAGGCCAAAATATACGTCAAGGCTGGAGACGGAGGGGCCGGGTGCGTGAGCTTTCGCCGGGAGCGTTTTGTCCCCAGGGGGGGGCCTGACGGCGGGGATGGAGGCCGCGGAGGAGATGTCATCTTCCGTGTGAATACCGGGCTCAATACACTCCTTTCTTTTCGCAGGAAGCGTCACGTTAAGGCAGGAAACGGTCAGGCAGGAAAAGGGAAAAATCAGCAAGGCAAGAGCGGTGCAGATATTGAAATACAAGTACCTCAAGGCACTGTCATAAAGGATTCTGAGGACGTATTTGTACTGGCGGATCTTACAGATCCTTCAGCCAGCTGGGTTGCCGCCAAGGGAGGGCTGGGCGGTAAAGGAAACGCCCATTTTGTGTCATCAACACGTCAGGCGCCTCGCTATGCTCAGCCAGGCCTGCCCGGGGATGAGCGGTGGCTGATTCTTACACTAAAGCTTATTGGTGACGTGGGTCTCATAGGCCTTCCCAATTCAGGGAAGTCAACTCTGCTCGCGAGGATATCGGCGGCAAGGCCTAAGATAGCGGATTATCCCTTTACCACCCTTGTGCCAAATCTGGGTGTGGTAGAGCTCTCGAATGACAGGACCATGGTAGTAGCTGACATACCGGGTCTTATTGAGGGGGCCCACAAGGGTGTAGGCATGGGTCTTGATTTTCTGAGGCATATCGAGAGGACCAGGGTCCTGCTGTATGTTCTGGATGCCTCTCAAGGGAAAGAGTCTGTCCTGCACAGCTACCAGACTATCAGGGAGGAAATAAAAAAATACCATGTACCTCTTATTGAAAAGCCCCAGGCCGTAGCCTTAAACAAGATAGATATTACAGACGAGGTCAGTATAGAGAGAGCCAAAGAGGCCGTGGCGGAAGAAGGACACAGGATTTATACTATTTCAGCCCTTACTGGATCTGGAGTATCTTTGCTTATAGAGGACCTATATAAGATAGTGAATTCAGGAATTGATGATTTGTGATTGAATAATTCACAGTTCCCTGATTATAAGTACTGTGAAACACGCAGAAACTGGAGAACAATTTAATACATGGAAACTATGTCACGGATAGAGGGTCGTAAATTTTTAAAATCCGTACGCAAGGTTGTAATAAAGGTGGGAAGCGCTGTCCTTACTGACGAAAATGGCCTTAATGATCAGGTAATAGCAGACCTTTGCGCCCAGGTTGCCTTACTTCGCAAAGAAGGCCTGGAGATTACCATTGTCTCCTCCGGGGCCATAGCTGCCGGCCTGGGGAAGATGCCGGGGCTTCAGGCAACCAAGACTATTCCGGAGAAACAGGCAATGGCCGCACTTGGACAGGGCCGTCTCATTCAGGCCTATGAGGATGCCTTCAGTAATCACAGCATCCACGTGGCCCAGATTCTGCTCACCAGGGAAGGATTGGTTTCGAGGTATCGTTACCTTAATGCAAAAAATACCCTGCAGACCTTGTTACAGTGGAATATTATTCCAATTATCAATGAAAATGATACCGTGGCTACAGAGGAGCTTCAGTTTACTGACAACGACGCCCTGGCCGCGCTGATTGTAAATTTGGTGGAGGCAGAGGTCCTTATCTGCCTGAGTGATGTGGACGGGCTTTATGACGGAGATCCGAGAGAAAAACCAGACGCAAAGCGCGTTCCTGAGGTATCAAAGATAGACAAGTCAGTAACTGATTTTGCCAGTGATTGCCTGGGAAGGGCCGGCCGGGGAGGTATGAAGTCGAAATTGGAGGCAGCCCAAATGGTGACGGCTTGCGGTATTCCTATGCTGGTTGCCAGGGGCAGGACCGACCGAATATTGACTCGAATTTTTGCCGGAGAAGACGTGGGCACGTTGTTTTGTGCAAGCAAGCGCAGGATATACGGGCGAAAGCCATGGATTGTATTCACCCTTGCTCGGGAAGGTGTACTTGAAATCGATCAGGGGGCAGTAAGGGCAATGGTGGATAATGGTAAGAGCCTTTTGCCTGTCGGTATCAGGGCGGTTCAGGAGGATTTTGAGGCCGGAGCATGTGTCGTATGCCGTGATAGTTCGGGAAAAGAGGTTGCTGTAGGGCTCAGTAACTATAATTCCCAAGACATTCGCAAAATTTGTGGTTGTCAGACAGGTGAAATATATGAGATAATCGGTCATCAGGGGACGAGCGAGGTCATACACAGGGATAATATGGTGGTTTTATTATGAGTGACATACAGAATTTAATAGCAAAAATGGCAAAAGAGGCAAAGAAGGCAGCAAGAGAGGTTGCCAAGCTCTCGACTACGGTGAAAAACGATGTCCTGCTGAGGACTGCGGAAAGAATAACAGAGGTCCGGGAAAGGCTGAAGGAGGAGAACGAAAAAGATCTTAAAAAGGCGAGAGAGAAAGGTGTCGGTTCTGCATTCATGGATCGCCTGAGGCTGTCGGACAAGGTCATTGATTCCATGGCTGAAGGCCTCAGGGATGTGGCTGCCCTGCCGGATCCTGTGGGCGAGATTTCGAAGATGTGGAAGAGACCCAACGGACTTACAGTAGGCAGAGTTCGAATACCCCTGGGTGTAATCGGAATGATTTACGAGTCCAGACCGAATGTAACCATAGATGCGGCGGGCCTCTGTCTCAAGGCTGGGAATGCCGTAATACTTAAAGGGGGATCAGACGCCCTCTATTCCAATCTGGCCCTGGCCTTCATACTGCAGGAGGTGCTGATGGAGTTTTCTGTGCCTGCAGGAGCGGCGCAGGTAGTATCAACCATTGACAGGGCGGCGGTTACAGAGCTTCTGAAAAGAGAAGAAGAAATAGATGTCATAATCCCAAGGGGGGGTGAAGGCCTTATACGTTTTGTTGCCGAGCACTCCCGTGTGCCTGTGCTGAAGCACTATAAAGGCGTGTGTCATGTATATGTAGACAAGTGGGCCGATTTTAATATAGCCAGAGAGGTCTGTTTTAATTCCAAGGTGCAGAGGCCGGGCGTCTGCAATGCCATGGAAGGCATGCTTGTACACAGGAATATTGCAAATGAATTTCTACCCTTAATGGCCAAGTTGTTTAAGGATGCCGATGTGGAACTCAGGGGGTGTGAGCGCACTTGCGCATTGGTGCCTTTTGCAAAAGCGGCCACTGATGAGGACTGGGGAACTGAGTTTTTGGATCTGATCCTGGCTGTAAAGGTGGTTGACGACATAGATGAGGCCATGGACTATATTGCCCGCTACGGTTCAAATCATACTGATGCAATAGTCACGAGGGATTACGCAAGGGCGAGGAGGTTTCTGACAGAAGTGGATGCATCTCTGGTCATAGTAAATGCTTCAACCCGGTTTAATGACGGTGGACAGTTGGGTCTTGGAGCAGAGATAGGGATCAGCACATCCAAGCTGCATGCCTATGGTCCAATGGGGCTTGAGGAGCTAACTACCACAAAATTCATAGCCTTCGGTGACGGCCAGATAAGGAGCTAGTGTGCGCATAGGTCTGTTGGGAGGCACGCTGGACCCTGTCCACTTTGGCCATCTCAGGTCGGCTGAGGAGATCAGAGAGGTCATGGAGCTGGATGAAATCTGGTTTATGCCTGCCGCCCTGCCGCCACATAAGGAACCATCAAATATTACCCCCTTTTCCCACCGTCTTGCAATGGTGGAGCTGGCAGTAAATTCTACTGAATTTTTCAAGGCAACAGCTATTGAGGGCGAACGCATCGAGCCGTCGTATTCCATTGATACCTTAAGGGAGCTCAGGAAAAGGCATAAAAACAAGGCTGAATTTTTCTTTATTCTGGGCAGTGACGCCTTTCTGGACATTGAGACATGGAAGGACCATGACAGCCTTACGGACTATGGTTCTCTGGTAATAATGAGACGGGGTACTGAAGACTCGTCACGATTGAAACAGGTCATATCACGGGCATTTCCAAATCATCGTATACAGGGGGAAAAGGGCCTTTTTATTGCCCATGATAAAGGTGCTATCTACCTTTATTCGGTGACTCACCTTGCCATTTCGGGAACTGATATACGGCATAGGGCAAGAACAGGGCTTTCTGTGCGTTTTCTTGTCCCTGAAAAAGTCAGGATATATATGGAAAAAAATAGCTTGTATGCTGAGCCGGCAGGTGATCCTTCACCATCTTTCGGGCACAAAGAATCTAAAGTTTCATCTTTAGCAGAACCAGTTCAACAAATAGTTGCTGGAATCATTGAAAACAAAGGGGAACAGGTTGTAGTCCTGGACATGAGAGGTATTTCTCCCCTTGCTGATTTTTTTGTCATCTCCCATGGACGATCAACCAGACATGTTCAGGGTATTGCGAACAAGTTGCGCAAGGACCTTCGCAAAAAGGGAATCAGGTGCAGAGGAGTTGAAGGGGAAAAGGAAGGCAAGTGGATATTAATGGACTATGGCGACGTTATTGTACACCTGTTTTACGAGCCCACAAGGGATTTTTACGACCTTGAAGGCCTTTGGAGCGAGGTTTCGAGAATTATATTCTAGTACCTGCGCTATAATCATCCTCTATGAAAGATTCGATCTGTGAGTTCAAAGCGGTAAGCAAGGACTATTCCAATCGACATGGTTTTTTTGCCACAGATTCATACAAGATTAAGGCATTGGACAGGATCAGTCTGTCTGTGAAACAAGATGAGATTTTGGGACTTGTCGGAGAGAGTGGCTGCGGGAAATCCACGCTGGCCAAAATAGCATTGGGGCTTGAATCTCCTACCAGTGGACAGGTTTTCTTTTTCGGACATGACATCGCTGGTTTTGATAAAGCCAGGATGAAAATTTTTCGGCGTCAGGCACAGATGGTTTTCCAGGACCCCTTTTCATCGCTAAATCCTAAAAAGACGGTCTTGAAAATCCTGAGCGAACCACTAAAAATACACAAGCTGTGTCCAAGGGACCATTATAAGGAGCGTGTGTCAGAACTTTTACAGGAAGTCGGCCTGAGCGAACGGATTCTGAACCGCTATCCGCATGAATTCAGCGGAGGCCAGCGTCAGCGTATCGGTTTGGCCAGGGCCCTTGCCACAACGCCCAGAATGATAGTTGCAGATGAGCCTACATCTGCTCTTGATGTCTCTATACAGGCCCAGATCATAAATCTGCTTCTTGACCTTCAGGAAAGGCATAAGCTCTCTTTTCTTTTTATCTCGCATGACCTTCCTGTTATACAATTTTTAAGTCATCGTGTAGCAGTTGTATATAATGGCCAGCTTATGGAATTGATGCCCAAACGTGCATTTCTGCAGTCACCACATCGCCCGGTCACCAAATCACCAAATTGCCATCATCCTTATACATCGCTCCTTCTGAGTTCTGTTCCTGTTCCGGATCCAAAGGTGCGTACGAAGGCAAAGAAAGGAGATCATGGAGCCACACTTGATTATAAAAGCGATAGATGTCAGGATGGATGCGCCTTTTGTCCCAGGTGCGATCTGGCTATAGACAGATGTGGCGTAGAACGCCCTTTATTAAAGGAAATTGAAAAAAACCACTTTATTGCGTGTCACATTATAACTTGAATTGAGCGGGTATCTGTTGAATATTAGTATTTCATGCTAGAAAATCAGGCTATTACATTAATCAAAAATAACACCTGACAGGTAAGAATTTGTGACAGTAGAACAATCTGCCTGTCAGGGCGGCAGGACAATCATTGAACTAATAGCTGACTGCTCGAGGCCGATCGCTCAATTTAAGACATAAAAAACAGGAGTAAGCAAGTCAAAATGGACATAGAAGACACTATTACAGATCTGCTTGAGACAGATGACCGGGGAGAGCCTTTAGAAATACCTGAAGAGCTCCCTCTATTGCCGGTAAGGGACGTGATTGTCTTTCCTTCAATGATCATTCCACTTTTTATTGGAAGAGAGGCCTCTGTCGCCGCGATAAATGAGGCCATGACCTCTGACAGGATGATTTTTCTTGTCACACAGAAGGACGCCTCAGAAGAGACCCCGTCCAAGGATGGATTGTACAAGACCGGCGTTGTGGCGATGATAATGAGGACGCTGCAGCTTCCTGACGGACGTCTCAAGGTCCTGGGCCAGGCCCTTGTAAAGGGTACTATTCAGGAATTCCTGCAAGAGAAGCCTTGCTTTAGGGTCCGTATGAAGACAGTCAAAGAGGAGGAATCCGCTGAGATATCCGTAGAGGTGGAGGCGCTTATTCGAAATAT
Organism: Deltaproteobacteria bacterium; assembly: GCA_018399745.1. GTDB lineage: Bacteria > Desulfobacterota > Dissulfuribacteria > Dissulfuribacterales > UBA3076 > UBA3076. The sequence goes on from JAGYNZ010000017.1 coordinate 17,094, forward strand.
AAGGGATCAGGCAGAAAAACTGTTTAATCTCAAGGGTGTCTTTACTCCTGAGATGGGGGCCATCTTGAGTGGTGTTGAGGAGCCGGGCAGGCTGGCGGATATCGTTGCATCTAATCTTAACTTAAAATCCGCCGAGGCACAGCGTTTGCTGGAAATGACAGATCCCCTGGTGCGTTTAAAGGAAGTAAATAATCTGCTCACAAGGGAGCTTGAGGTCTCTACTGTGCAGGCCAAAATCCAGTCTGATGCCAAGGAGGAAATGACCAAGACCCAGAGAGAATATTTTCTCCGCGAACAGTTGATGGCCATAAGACGGGAGTTGGGAGAAATCGACGAAAAGTCTGAAGAACTGGCGGAGCTGAGAGAGAAGGTCCGTAAGGCCAAGATGCCCAAGGAGGCGGAGAAGGAAACCCTGAAACAGATCCAGAGGCTTGAGTCCATGCATCCAGAGGCCTCTGAGGCATCTATGGTAAGGACATACATCGATTGGCTGATCGATGTTCCATGGTCAAAGAACACAAAGGATAAGCTGGATGTGCTCAGGGCACAGAAAATTCTGGACGAGGATCACTATGATCTTGAAAAGGTTAAGGACCGCATCGTTGAATATATTGCTGTCAGAAAACTCAACCCTTCTGTAAAAGGACCGATTTTGTGCTTTATAGGTCCACCGGGGGTCGGGAAGACGTCTCTGGGCCGTTCCATAGCCAGAACCATCGGGAAAAAGTTTATCAGGATATCTCTCGGAGGTGTCAGAGATGAGGCAGAAATTCGGGGTCACCGCAGGACCTATATTGGTGCCCTTCCAGGAAGAATCATACAGGGACTTAAGAGGGCCGGGAGCAACAATCCTGTTTTCATGATGGATGAGGTGGACAAGATAGGGGCGGACTTTCGGGGGGACCCCGCTGCCGCCCTTCTCGAGGTTCTCGATCCTGAGCAGAACAATTCATTCACTGATCATTACCTTGATCTGCCTTTTGATCTTTCAAAGGTATTGTTTATACTTACGGCAAATGTATCTGATACTATTCCATCGGCCCTTTTTGACAGATTGGAGGTGATTCATCTATCCGGCTATACCAGTGAAGAGAAAAAGGCCATTGCCAAGAAATATCTGATCCCCAGACAGCTCAAGGAGCACGGGCTTTCAAAGAAGGTCCTGAAGATTTCAGATACCACGCTTATCAGGATAATTTCGGACTATACTCAGGAGGCGGGACTTCGAGAACTGGAGAGGCAGATAGGCGCAATTTGCAGAAAGGTGGCAAGACGGATTGCCGAGAGCGGAAATGCGACCTTTAAAATTACCAGCGCCAATATTAAACAGTACCTTGGTATTCCGAAGTATGAGACAGATCTGGAACAGGAAGAGAGCCAGATAGGGGTCGTAACAGGGCTTGCATGGACCCCTTTCGGTGGAGAGATTCTTCGTGTTGAGGCCAGCATCATGAAGGGTAAGGGGAAACTGACCCTTACCGGACTGATGGGTGAGGTCATGAAGGAGTCAGCCCAGGCTGCCTTAAGTTATGCAAGATCCAGGGCCGAAGAGCTTGGTATTGACCCTAAGGTCTTTGAGGAAAAGGACATACACATCCATGTGCCGGCCGGGGCCATACCCAAGGACGGTCCTTCCGCAGGCATAACCCTTACCACGGCCCTTGTCTCTGTCCTGGTTCATCGGCCAGTCAGTAAGGATGTGGTCATGACCGGGGAAATAACCTTGCGCGGCAGGATACTTTCCGTCGGAGGGATAAAGGAAAAGGCCCTGGCGGCATTGAGGGCCGGCATTTATACTGTTATAATTCCAGAGCAAAACCTGATAGACTTGGAAGAGATACCGGCAAATATTCGCAGAAAGCTCGATTTTAAGCCGGTTCGGCATATGGACGAGGTGCTGGATATTACTATTGGGCCTCGGCCCTGGGCAAATATAAATAGCGAATGAGACCACCGTTTACATTTTCATGCATTGAAATTATTCAATGGAGTACTTATGCACATGAGGATTGATCGCGATCGCCTGGCTGACACGTTCAGGCAACTTGTTTCGATAGACAGCCCCTCAAGAGAAGAGAAGGGTATGGCAGACTGTATCAGGAAAATCCTGAAAGAGGAAACAGGGGCAGAGGTTATAGAAGATCGATCACAGAGTCAGACAGGCTCTGAAAGCGGCAACATCATTGCACGAATTCCAGGCACAGAGAAGGTGACACCGCTATTTTTCAATGCCCACATGGACACCGTGGAACCTGGAAGAGGAATCAAGGCAGTCTTAAAGGACGGGATTTTTCATAGTGATGGGTCCACAGTCCTGGGCGCAGATGATAAGGCGGCTGTAGCCATACTCATTGAGGTGGCAAGGCTGCTAAAAGAGCATCGGGTCTCTCATGGTCCTATTGAGTTTCTGTTTACCGTATGCGAGGAAATCGGACTGCTGGGGGCCAAATCGCTGGATACTGCTTTGCTCGAGGCCAAGGCCGGGTATGTTCTTGATTCAGATGATCCGGAAGTCTTAATAAATCAAGCACCCTGTGCCGTTCGTTTCAAGGTCAGGGTTGTTGGCAAGGCTGCCCACGCGGGTCTTAATCCAGAACTGGGAATAAATGCCATACAGGTTGCAGCCAGGGCACTGGGAGAAGTACCCATAGGCCGCATTGATGAGTATACCACTGCCAATATCGGCTTGATACGTGGTGGCAAGGCGACCAACATAGTACCTGAAGAAGTGGAGCTGGAGGGCGAGATCCGCAGCCACAATCCTCAAAAATTAAAGGAAGTGTGGGACCAGATCCTCGGGGCTTTTCACAGAATCGTCCTGGAATTTAATCCGGGGGAAAAACACTGCCAGGAAAATCCGGGATTTCCCTTGATTAAGACAGAGGTAACTGACGATTATCCTCTGATGTCGGTCTTTGAAGGGCACCCCGTGATTACCACTGCCGTGAAAGCGGCAAAGGGACTTGGGAGGGAGCTCAGATTAAATATGACCGGAGGTGGGAGCGATGCCAACATCTTCAACTCCAAAGGCCTTGCTGCAGTGATTATGGGCGTTGGTATGCAGAATGTCCACTCCACATCAGAGTATATAAGGCTGGATGATATGACAGCTGCTGCAGAGCTGGTATTGGAGATAATAGGGAAATGGGATGTGACCGAGGGGCCTTGAGGCTCATGATTTCTTTTGTTGATCCCGAAACTTGTTTCTGCACTTGTCGCTGCAGAAGTAATATGTCTTTCCTTGCCAATTAAGGGATAAGGCATCCCTTTTAGCGCAATAGACGCCGCATACAGGATCCTGTACCAGTATATCTGTTACAGGTGGCTTACCATCATGTTTTGAACCGGTTTTCAAAACCTTTCGCGATTTGAGGCCTTTTAAAAGGCCTTTTATGACATAAAAGGCCAACAGGAATAAGACAGAAAGCAAAATAAAGCGCACCATGGGTTATCTACTCCCCCTGTGTTTCTTTTTGATTCAGTTTACGGATTACCGGGCCGTCTTCAGGAAGTTCAGCCAGGAGTTCCAGCACTGTTTTATTCCATGGAATAAGCAAGAGATTTGGGGCAAGCTCAGCCCAGGGAGTCAGCACGAAACGCCTGGTGGAAAGGCGGGGATGAGGCACATAAATGTGGTGATTGGATGTCCGGATTAGCACCCCTTCCATAAAGAGCAAATCCAGATCAATAGGCCTGTCTTCTTTTCCCTTTCGGACTCGACCCATGGCATTTTCAATTTTCAGCAGGTTGGAAAGCAGATCCTCGGGGCCAAGGGCGGTAATTATTTCTGCCACGGCATTTATGAACCATTGGGAAGTCTCTATGTCAACCGGCTCGGTCTCATACCAGTGTGAGCAGCGTAAAAGATCTATTTTGGGATGGGCGGACAACAGGTCAAGGGCCTTAACGCAATTTTCAATCCTATTCCCAAGATTGGCCCCCAGACCAATATAGGCCTTTTCCCAGCCGTGCGTTCTATCAGACACCAAATTTTATCGTATTCCCGATTCCATTAAAGTATTTGTCTAAATCTCTCGACAGCCTCTGCAAGACGCTCTTTTGATACGGTTAACGCCATGCGTACATAACCCTCACCGGATTGGCCAAAGCCGTTTCCAGGTGTACAGACTACCCCGGCCTGTTCCAGCAGTAAAGAGCTGAAATCCTTGGATGTATAACCTTTAGGAACCGGGGTCCAGATATAAAAGGTGGCTTTGGGAACAGGGGTATCAAGGCCCAGGTCCTGCAGACCGGAGACCAGGATGTCCCTGCGCTCGCTATATATCTCCTGCATTTTGCGGATACAGGATTGATCACTTTCAAGTGCTGCGATGCCGGCCTCCTGAACGGCCTCAAATTGTCCGGAATCCATATTGGATTTCACCTGTGCAAGCGGACCGATCAGCTCCGGGTTTCCTACTGCAAATCCTATGCGCCAACCGGTCATGTTGTAAGTCTTTGACAGTGAATGAAATTCCAGACCTACTTCTTTGGCACCCGCAGTTTCGAGGAAGCTTGGGGCGATATATCCATCATATGTCATTTCGCTGTAAGCATTGTCGTGACAGACGATAATGTTGTTTTCCTTTGCAAAATGAACGACCCTGGCAAAGAACTCCGGCGGGGCCACTGCGGCAGTTGGATTGTTCGGATAATTGATCCACAGGATTTTTGCCCTTTTCCGGATATCGTCCGGTATGGAGTCAAGGTCCGGCAGAAAATCGTTTTCAGCAATCAACGGCAGATAGTAAGTCTTACCGCCGCTAAAGAGTGTTCCAATATTATAAACAGGGTACCCAGGCGTAGTTACCAGTACCACATCACCAGGATCTACGAATGCGAAAGGGAAATGAGCTATACCCTCTTTTGATCCTATAAGGACAACTACCTCGCTGGCAGGATCAAATGACAGGTTAAACCTCTTTTTATACCATTCGGCCGCTGCTTTACGGAAAGAAAGCATGCCTCGGGATGATGGATAACGGTGATACTGAGCCTTCTGAACAGAATCCAGCATGCGTTCCACAATAAACTTGGGTGTGGGCAGATCCGGATCACCAATACCTAAATCAATAATATCTACACCTTTTTTCCGGACCTCGGCCTTCATTCGGTCGAGCTCCAGGAAGAGATATGGCGGCAGCTGTTGTAATCGCGCGGATTTTGTAAAAATCATTGAAAAGACCTCGAATTTGTCATTCTTTAACCTAAATTAAGCGGTCAGCTATTAATGTAATGATTACCGAAAGTTCTGCTATTACAAACCTTTACCCATTGGGTGTTATTTCTCATTAACGTAATACCTTGATTTTTCAAAGCTAAACGCTAATGGCTGACAGCTAATCGCTCAATTCAGGTTTAAGGGAAGAGGAAAAAATAATTATTTGAGCCCCAACACATCCTGCATATCATAAAACCCCGGTGGCCGGTCAACGATCCAGAGGGCTGCTCTCACTGCCCCTTTTGCGAATGTATCCCGGTTTGAGGCCTTATGAACGATCTCAATACGTTCACCTGTGCCCCCGAAAAGCACCGTGTGTTCACCAACGATGTCCCCGGCTCGCAGGGTCTGAATGCCTATTTCTTTTTTGGTCCTTTCACCGATGAATCCATGCCTTTCAAATAGACCCACCTCTTCGAAATCCCTGTCGAGAGAGGCGGCAATAACCCTGCCTAATTGAAGGGCCGTGCCGCTCGGGGCGTCTTTTTTCATTCTGTGATGTGCCTCGACAATCTCAACATCATAGTCATCACCAAGTACCCTGGCTGCGGTGTCAACGAGCCTGTAAAGCAGATTAATCCCCACGCTCATATTGGGTGCCAGTATACAGGGGAAATCCTTTGAGAGTCGCCTGATTTCGCCAAGTTCTTCACTTGTTAATCCCGTGGTTCCTATAACCATTGATTTTCCGCGTAAGGCTGCGATGCGGGAGTGGTTCAGACTGGCTTCACCAACAGTGAAATCTATGATGACATCTCCCTGATCTATAACGGAATCAAGACTGTCTGCCACGGTAACTCCCAATGGCTCGATTCCCGCAATGACCCCGGCATCCTTCCCGACAGCAGGGCTGTCCGGGTGTTCAAATGCCGCCTTGAGAGTGATGCCTTCGGTATTATGAATCATGTTTGTTATGCGACCGCCCATGCGGCCATCTGCACCGGCTACTATAGCTCGGACCATGTTTCCTCCTAAAACTCAGCGGTCGAGCAATCTGATTTTTTTTACGACCGCCGGATTATCGAATATTAAATTGTTATTGTACTGCACAAAACCCGGAAAATATATTTCCGCTAAAAAACCATATATGAAAAGCGAGAAATCCTACCTGTACTTTAATAGGAGCTGCCTTTTGTGCATTCCCAGTGAATAAAAAAATTGAAGCAATTCCCCGGATTCTGTTTTATCAGCAGAACCAATTCTTACTTGACCAGCTTGAGTCCCTGCAGAATGCCTCTCAGCTTCTTCGTGTTGGCTTCACTCATCGGGGCCAGGGGGAGACGAACTTCATCTGTTGGTATCTTGCCCATCATCGCAAGAGCGGTCTTGGCCGGAACGGGATTTGTCTCATAAAAAAGGGCGTCAAACAGCGGGAATAGTTTTAGATTCAGCTGGCGCGCCCTTATAAGGTTACCCTTTTTAAATGCGTTTACCATAGCGGCCATTTCCTTCGGTACGACGTTTGATGCAACAGAAATGACACCCCTGCCTCCAATGGTCATGATGGGGAAGGCGGTAAAGTCGTCTCCGGACAGCACTATGAAGTTTTTAGGGCACAGCCGGATCACATCTGTTACCTGTCTCAAACTCCCTGTCGCTTCCTTTATTCCAATAACGTATCTGTTTTTGGCGCAGCGCGCTACTGTTTCGGGAAGCATGTTTACACTCGTACGTCCGGGCACGTTGTAAAGGACCATGGGAAACCTGCATTCATCCGCAACGGCCATAAAGTGCCTATATAATCCTTCCTGACTGGGCTTGTTATAATAGGGTGTGATCACCAGGGCCGCGTCCGCACCGGCATTCTTCGCATGCTTTGTGAGCATGACAGTCTCTGTGGTTGAGTTGGATCCTGTTCCGGCGATTACCGGTACACGACCCTTGACGGTCTCTACAGTGACCTCCACTACTCTCATATGTTCTTCATGGCTCAGGGTGGCAGATTCGCCGGTAGTACCGCAAGGTACTATGCAATGGGTCCCTGCCTTTATATTCCAATCTATAAGGTTCTTGAGGGCCTTCTCATCCAGTTTTCCGTCCTTGAATGGGGTTACTATGGCAACAATGGCCCCACCGATCTCTTTTTTTTGTCCCTTGCGCGTATTTTCCCCCTTTTTACCTGCCGTGATCTTTTTCGCCATAATGTTTACCCTCCACTCGTACGACTTTTCTGAAATTTTTTTGAAAAGCATTCATTGTTTGATATATAGATTATTAAAGGTTTTATTGTCTGAGGGCAAGTACCGTTAAGAATAATTAGAGGATGGAAAAATTCAGTAATTCGATAATTTAAGGTCTGAGGTATGTACTGGACAATCTCAAATTCCTCTAACAGTTTGAAATTATAGGAAACAGGGGACATCCTCATCATTCCGATGAAGGTCGGAATCCGGGTTTTTTCAAGGCGTTCAAGTTCTGTACGCCGGTTGAGGTCAGTAATGAAAAGAAAAGTTGGATCCTCGAGTGAATAAAAAAAGACTTTTAGTCATTGAAGACGAGATCTCAGTGGCCAAACAGCTCAAGTGGGGTCTGGGAAAGGATTATGAGATAACTGTTGCCTCTGAAGCAGATGAGGCCAGACAGCTTTTGTCTGCCGAAGTATTCCCGGTAGCGACCCTTGATCTCGGGCTGCCCCCAACGCCGGATACCTCGCAACAGGGTTTCAGTCTCCTGGAACGTATGTCTTCTCTTGCCCCTTATACCAAAGTGATCGTCATTACCGGCAGTACTGAAGAAAAAAACGCCATCCGGGCCATTGCGTTGGGGGCGGCCGATTTCTGCCCCAAACCCATAGACTTGAAGATATTAAAAATTATTCTTTCCCGCACATTCAGGATCTATGAACTGGAGGAGGCCAACCGGCGGCTGCAAAGGCAAACCAACGAAACAGGCTCTTTCTGCGGTATGCTCGCAGTCTCTGCAGACATGGGCAAGTTGTTTGAGCGCATCAGGCAGGTAAGTGAAACCGATTATCCTGTCCTTATATGCGGAGAAAGCGGTACCGGCAAGGAGATGGCAGCCAGGGCAATCCACAGCCAGAGTCGAAGGGCCTCAAAGCCTCTGATTATCATCAACTGCGGGGCTATTCCTGAAAATCTGCTGGAGAGCGAGCTTTTCGGCCATGAAAAGGGGGCCTTCACCGGGGCGGCAGGTCGAAAGATCGGCAAATTTGAACAGGCTGACCATGGGACTATATTTCTGGATGAGATCGGTGAACTGCCCCTTGCACTTCAGGTGAAAATATTACGATTTCTGCAGGAACACACCATTGAACGCCTGGGCGGAACAAAGACAATTACATTGGATGTACGCATTATGGCAGCCACTAATACCAATCTGGAGGAGGCGGTCAGGCGGGGAACATTCCGCGAAGACCTTTTACACCGACTCAATGTCGTACCCCTGAAAATCCCCGGTCTCAGGGAGCGAACTGAAGATATCTTACTCCTGGCCCATCGGTTTCTTCAGGAAGAAGTCTATAAGCTGCAGCGCGGCCAGGTAACATTCTCGCCGGCAGCTGCTGCTGCCCTGACTGCATATGCCTGGCCCGGCAATGTCAGAGAGCTCCAAAACCGCATCTGCCGGGCGCTCAGTACTAATACCGGTCGAGTCATTGAGCCCGGAGATCTGGGGCTCGAAGACGCGGCCTCAGAACAGAATGAAAAACTACTCACCCTGAAATCAGCCCGTGAAGAAGCGGAGATAAATACCATACGCCGGGCCCTGGCAATAACCGGCAACAACATCAGCCAGGCAGCCAGACTCCTTGATACCAGCCGGCCCACTCTGCATGACCTGGTTAAAAAACACGGAATAGGTGTATAAGTACAGGCATTTTTATTTTGGACACGGATGACACGGATTACACGGATGGATATGGATCTGGCGCGGGGACCAGGTGCTGCTGAAAAAGTAAAGAGGGCAAAATAAAAGCCCCTGTCGTGGACAGGGGCTTTTATCAGGTGAATTATTACAGCGGTTATCTCTTTTAGGCCTTTTTGTTCAGTCTTTTGCGGCCATAGCCCATCATGCCGAGGAGACCGGTGCCCATGAGCAGAATGGTGGCGGGTTCGGGGACAGGGGCGGCACCGGCAGTAACTGTAGCCGAAATGGTAGTTGTATTACCTAAGCCCCCTGTTGCTATGTCTTCAAAGTCGACATCAAAATAGCGATTGTCGGCCAAAAACAATGTCTGGGGCATATCTGTCCAAGTCAGGCTACCTCCCGAAATAATACCACAGAAGGTAAACCAATTTCCATTACCTGTACCAGTTATTTCCGATCCGGCGGGTTGCTCAAATGCCAGTGTTGCTTCAATGTCCGCTGTACCACGACCAAGCAATCCCCCAACAGTTATATCAAAAAAATCAAATGTGTGGCTTTCACCATAATCTAGAGAGAATACCTCACTGTCCAAATTATCAGAGAGAGTCGCCTCTATTCCCGTCCATCCATACGTGCTTATATTAGACAGTGCTACTGAAGAATTGGGTGCTCCTGCGACATCAAAATTGATCGGGATAGCTCCTGCCGTCGCAACCAACGTAAAAACTAACGCACTTGCAAATAAAAATACCCTAAGCTTTTTCATTCAATACTCCATTTTTTATTAAGATTTATATCTCTGTCCTCACTCTATCGCCATAGATTACGAGCAAAAATAGTGCCATATTTTTAACTAACTGATTTTACACTTATTTTCAAAACACACCCTGCCCATAGAACACACCATTGTAAAGAATTCCGACACCATAAAAAACCAATCTTCCCACCTGAAAGCTATTTTAAATTACTACAATTATTAAATAAATAGTCATTAACCCGAGATCAGAGCGGCCTTTCACAGGCAAAATAATACGAAAATGGTGTCGGAATTCTTTACAATTTTTTGGAAATAAGCCATTTATGACTGGCTTCAGGGCACAAAACAGCAGAAAAGCTTGAATTTTTATTATAAGGAAATCAGTAGCTTATAGCTGAACGATTATTGGGTGTTAAAATTTTCGACACCGGTCCGATATGCCTTCGGCGGGCATGGTACGGGGTTTCTGACCATGTTTTTTGCAGAAATGAAAAGACCGCAGACGAATTTAAAAGATCAGGCAGGGCAATCCGTGAAATGCGTGTCCCCAAAAATCTCCGGACTTGTCGAGCCCGAGGCAACTGCAATCTCGTAACTGCAGGACGTCAGGGGCTGAGACCAGCCTTGCCTGGCCTGTATTGTTCACCAGGCATTTTATATGTTGCTAAAACAGGACCTGGAAATGCGTAACAAGGATGTCATTGTCAATGTCCTCACCGTGCATCTCTTTTCTGAATGAGTAATTGAGCTGCCATTTGATATCCTGACCGTGAATGAACCAGTTGTATCCAACGGTGTACCAGCGGCTGTCCAGGGTATTATCAACATCCACATTCGGATCAAACTCATCATATCGCGCAGTGAGCTGGAAATTGTCCGTGAGGTCTATCTGCGCCTGTATGCCATAGCCGTATTGACGTTTGGACTTGTTGCCGTCTTGCGTTATGTATTCGAACTGCAGGTGTACGGGCTTCCAGTCGAATGCGCAGTTAAAATCCCAAAGCTGCAAGTTGTTGGCAACCTTGTGATGAGCTATCGGATACGCATAATAGCCATCTACCTCTTCCGCCCTTCCAAGGACCGTGGTTTCATAGTCATAGCCGGTCTGATCGTAGGCATAGCTTGTGCCTAAGACAAGGTGCGGCGACGGGCGCCAGAGAAACATGCCGGAGACCATGAAATTTTCGTTATCATTACGCATACGATTGAATGAGTTGCCGTTGTACAGACCGATTGCATAAAAGAACGGCGCGTCGTGGATTTTTGCCCCCTGTGTCCGCCCGTCCCATTCACCCTTTCTGGGTGACTCCAGGCTGATTCCGATCTCACGCTTTCGAGCGAGCTTATCTATCACCAGGGCGCGTTCACATAGAGGAAGTTGCGGTCCGGCCGTGGTATAAGACGGGGAAAAACGCGACTTGAACTGACCAACCCGTATGTTAATCAAAGGATGCGCCTTATAGACAAAATATGCGTCCTGGAGTTTTACGCCGATGTCCTGTTTTTTTAGCTCATAATCAGGTGTCGCTGGATCCAGATTGTCTTCATTATGATCGCCGTCTACACTGAGCTGCACATGGTATTTCCACCGCTCAGTAACGTCACCGTACCAGCGAAGACGCACACGGCGCATTGAAAACCCGTCGAATTCAGAGTCATCAAAGGCATTTTGATGGGTTACTTCATTCAAATCGCCATTTTCAATATGGGTGTACCGTGGCTGTACACGCCCCTTGAAGTTGCAGGTCATGGGTTTACGGGCGCTCTTAACAACAAACTCCTTTTCATTCAAAGACGGTTTCTGCTCTTTTTTGATTTCCTTTATACGTCCCTGCCTTATCTTGATAATATCATCCTCAGTGACTATTCCTTTTTCAATAAGCACTTGAAGCAACTCCTCAGCCGTCAGCTCGGCAAGGCAGTTACCCGCACCGGCGAACAAAAAAAAACCCAAAAAAACAACACAGTACAAATTCTTCATACTATTAATTCTCCCTTTGTTTTCAGGCCGTTCGTAGTCCGTTATATGGGGTCAGACATGGCTGGAAGCGTTCCGGTCCGAGGGATTCATAAAGTCCCTCTTGACCGATTTCGCAGTGCAACCGATGTCCTGCTGGTCATTTTTTATCGAGGAATGACTCAATTTGGTGTGGGAATTGTTTTGCGAGGTATTCAGTATAGATTGTACATTTTTATTCTTGAATTGTTTACATATACTGCCAGGTAAAAGGAATAAATCATGATAGCTACATATACCTGCATCACCTCTGGATGATGAATAAAAAGACGATAGTATAAGAATGCCAGGGAATAATAATTCCAGTTTTTTGGGATCATTATTGAAAAACTCGCAATCATTACAAGTTATTGTCTTATTAGATTTTTTCTTTGATAATTTAAACATATTCAACTTGGTATCAAATAATGTATTACTTTTGCAAAAAATATATTATTTTTGTTAAAAGTCAATATATTATGAGATATTGTGATTCTGCCGGAGCGCATGCATTATCATTTGTGAATATCAACAGTCATGACCTTGTTGAAATATGGAATTACAGAGAATATAAAGAATTCAGGCAAAATTACGACAGGAGGACTGAAGAGCTTTCAGCGGCATATGAAGAATATAGATTTTGATCTCTCGGGAATTACGGGTGAAACGAACAGGGCCGATAAGATAAGTGTAAGAGACTTGAAGATTTATTCTCCCTTCTTCCTGCATGACATGTTATACGTCATACGGTATTCAGTGCCCCATATATATAGAAACTTTTATTTATAACCCTTGAGGTGTACACAAAATTTTTATTTGAGGATTCACCGGGGCGGCTTAGATTAAAAGTAATAAAATTTCTAAAACAGGACTATAGATGACATTCGGTTTAAATATCCTTAAAAAATGTTTTGTTTTTCTGGTGATCATATCAGGTCTGAACACGGCGTCCGGGCTTTCTGCCGGCGAATATAGACCGTATATAGATGGTGAAGTACTGATCCAGTTGAGGCAGCAGGATGATGCAGCAAACCACAGACAGGCCCGTATGCTCAGGACACTGGACGTCGATGTTATTAAAGACTTGAAAAACAACGTCTACCTGGTAAGGCTGTCAAAAGATGAATCGGCAGTCAGTGCAGCAAGGCGGCTTGCCAACTATCCCGATGTAGAATTCGCCGAGCCGAACTACAGACGGTATATCAAGTCAGTGATTCCGAATGACCCTCTTTTTGATGCACAGTGGGCCCTTGAAAACATCCAGAGCGGAGATGCGTGGGAAATACAAAAGGGTGATCAGGGGATCATAGTTGCCCTTCCTGATACAGGTATCGATTATACACATAAGGATCTGAAAAATAATCTCTGGAAAAACGATGATGAAGACTGGAAGGCCTTCGGACCAGGATATAACGGCATAGACGATGACGGAGATGGATATATAGACAACTATTTTGGAATCAACTGTGTCACTGGAAGCGGAGACCCCATGGACGATGAGGGCCACGGGACTCATATTGCCGGGATCATTGGCGGGGAAGGGAACAATTCCATAGGCATAAGCGGCGTCAACTGGCGCGTGTCAATAATGGGTGTCAAGTTTATCAGAGCGGTTGATGGAAGCGGAAGCATAGCCGACGAGATCGAGGCTATTGAGTTTGCAGCAGGCAGTGGCGCAAAGGTCATTAATATGAGTTTTTCCGGAAACTATTTTTCAGAAATTGAAAGGCATGCCATTGAAAACGCAAAAGAGGTGCTATTTATTACGGCAGCAGGCAACGAAATAACGAATAACGATTATATGCCCAGTTACCCTGCCAGCTATAAACTTCCCAACATCATATCAGTTGCCGCATCAGATCAGTCCGACGAGCTGGCGTTTTTTTCAAATCAAGGCAGTAATACTATCAGCGTGGCAGCACCCGGCGTCAATATCCTGAGTACGATTCCAGGCGATGACTATTCCTCTCTCAGCGGGACTTCGATGGCTACGGGCTATGTTACCGGACTGGCGGCCCTTATACTTGCAGAAAGGCCGTATAGCTCAGTGGCGGACGTAAAGGATAGAATCCTGAGGACAGTCGATACCAATGCCGATCTCCAAGATAAAATTTTGACCGGCGGCCGCATAAACGCCTATAGGGCACTTACAGAATTCATAACAGGACCCTATATATATACAATTTCTCCCGACAGGGGCCCGGCTGGTTCTGAGGTCTCCATTCAGGGGACAGGCTTCGGCGGGACTGCCGGCCAGGTCATCTTTGAGGATAATCTCGCGGCCCCTGTAATCTCCTGGACTGATGAGAAGATTGTATGCCGGGTTCCGGAAGGGGCCTCAACAGGGTCTGTTTATGTTGAGACCTTTGGCGGATCAACAAGCAACGGGCTGCATTTTGAGGTAACCTTTTATCCAGCAATGGGGAGGATCGCCTTTCCTTACATAAACGTCGAGGAAGGCCGGAGTTCCTTTATCTTTTTCTCTAATCCCATGGATTATTCTATTACTGTAGAGGCCTTTGCAGTAGGCTCAAGCGGTGATAATACCCTGAAGTTTATGAGTATTGATCCCTTTGGGAAAATCGTAATGGATATGAAGGGGTTCGGTATTCTAAATGAGCCGTTTTCTCTTGATTGCAGCTCAGAGGAATTGTTCGGGGCAGCTATTTTAACTATCAAAGAAGATGTGGGTGAGGTAATGTTTTTACCCCACATGATTTTCAGTGGGCTCCGCTGATATGAAAAGGGTTGTTGGTTTTATAATCATGGCCATGATAATCTCATGTATGGCATCCGGTTGTGCCACGAATTCTACCGTTGGATCCGTCAGGGATGAAGAGGGTGTACTGAGAGAAAGGGTCAATCTTTTTTGGAAGGCAAAGACCATCGGGGACTGGGATGAGGCCAGGACCTTTGTTGACCCTGATCTCAAGCAGGAACTTACTCCGTATTTCGAGCGATTAAAGTCAAAACGTTCCAATGCCGAATATAAATCAGTCCATGTAAAAGAGATCACCATAGAAGGTGAAAACGCCGTTGTACTGGTCGATGTGGCCGTCAAACTGATTCACCCCATGCTGTTATCCCTGCCGGTACAGCAGAGTCAGATAGAAGAGTACTGGACAAGAAAGAAAGATACATGGTATGTGGTAATGAGAAAGCCGGATGTCTCTGAATTTTTTGAGAGATTCGGCCCGAAAGAAGAGAGGAGGTGAGGTCGTTTTTTCAGCAAAAAGTTTGACAAAAGAACGTTACACCAGGTCTGAATCATCTATAGAATATAGAAAAAGGAGAGGAAAAATGAAAAAGAAGATTCTGGGAATTTTGCTCGTTATATGCGTAATGTTTTCATTCGGACTGGCGGGGGCCGCCACCGTATCACAGGCCGACCTCCCCAAGCATCTGGAGTCCGCTGTGCCAGGTTCCTATGCGCTTTGGTTTCCAGCAGTACCTGACATTCCGGGTCCTCCTTTTTACTGGAAGAGTTATATCATAATAGCCAACTGGTATGGTGTTGATGTTACTGTTTCGGTCACGGCTACAGCATTCAGTGATGATCCCAATAACCAGCCCACAACCAAGACATATACCCTTGGCCCATATCAGAAGATGGTCAGGCAGCTCAACGACTTCGGATTCAGCAATACCATAGCAGATATCTGGATCACTTCGAATGCCCCTATTTTCGGGGCTACCGTGCTTCTGATGGATTCAGACACATATGAAGTGCTGACTGCAATCCCGCATATTGATATACAGGTGAATTAAAAAACTCGGGGCAATACGGAGGAATATACGTATTGCCCCGTGCCTTCTTACAGGCCAGGCCTATCTGCCGTCCAAGCATTCATCCACATTATAGATATTCCCAAATAGTTATTTCCAAATACTGAACCGGGGTTTCTGATGAACGGTAAGAATTTTCTTTAAACACTTTCAGATCCCGTCTTCCGCCACCTGCGGCGTGCGAGCTTCTCCATGCCGATGATCCAGCTGATCAGGGCGCTGTATCCCAGTACCATTGTCCAGTGAACAATTCCCATGGGCCGGGTTTGAAAGATGGTATTGAAAACAGGCGCATAGGTAAACAGGGCCTGAAGACCGGTCATAACGGCCACCCCACCCAACAGCCAGACATTGGAAAAAATCCCTAATCGCCAGAATGACCGGGTGAGGGAGCGGCAGTTGAAAAGATAGAACATCTGGCCAAAGACAAAGGTATTGACCGCCATGGTCCGGGCCAGGTCTTCGTTGCCGGAAGAGCGCAACTCCATTTCAAAAAGCCCGAACGCCCCGATGAGCAACAGCAGGCTCACCAGCATGATCCTGAAAATCAGGGCTCGGCTAAGGATCGGTTCCCTCGGATTTCTGGGCTGACGGACCATGAGGCCTGGCTCGTTGGGCTCGAAGGCCAGTGTAAGTCCTAACAGCAGGGCAGTGGTCATGTTGATCCACAGAATCTGCAGGGGAAGAACAGGAAGGGCCACGCCCAGGACAACGGCCAACAAGATTACCATGGCCTGCCCGCCGTTAGTGGGGAGGGTCCAGGTAATAAACTTGGTGAGGTTGTCAAAGACCCCGCGTCCTTCTTCCACTGCTGCCTTTATAGTGGAAAAGTTGTCATCGGTAAGCACCATGTCGGCTGCCTCTTTTGAGACATCGGTGCCGGTTATGCCCATGGCAACCCCGATATTGGCCTGTTTGAGAGCAGGGGCATCGTTTACCCCGTCCCCGGTCATGGCCACCACGTAATCCCGTTTCTGAAGGGCCTCCACCAGCCGCAGTTTCTGCTCCGGCGACACCCGGGCAAAGACAGCGGTCTTTTCAGCGATATTCACCAGTTCTTTAGCTCCAAGTTGTGAGATATCACGCCCTGTGAGCACCTCCCGTGTGTGAACGGAACAGGTCTCCCCGCACAGCCCCAACTGCCGGGAAATGGCCGCGGCAGTACCCGCGTGATCGCCAGTGATCATCTTGACCAGAATGCCTGCCTTCTGGCAGACCCCTGTAGCCTCCAAGGCCTCCGGCCTGGGAGGATCGATCATGCCCTGAATACCCAGAAAGGTGAGCCCTTCATGAAGGTCCTCATGGGTAATGCGTGTGGTTCCGGCCGGGACCTCCTTGCGGGCAAAGGCCAGGACCCTGAGACCATCGCTGGCCATGGTTTCCACTCGGTCGTGGATTTCCCTTGCGTCTACGATGTCTACCTGACCGGCATTATTGAAAAAGGAGCTGCACTCTAAACAAAGGCTTTCGATGGAGCCCTTTACATACACGATTCTGGGTTGGCCCGGGCCAGGGTCATGAAAGGTCGCCATATACTGACGGGCAGATTCAAAGGGAATGCTGTCTATACGCGGCAACTCGTGGTGCAGGGTCTCCGGAACGATTCCGGCCTTGGCCGCGCATGTGATGAGTGCCCCTTCTGTAGGATCTCCCTCTACGCTAAAGGTCTCTCCGGTCTGCTTCACTGTGGAATCATTACACAGGACCCCTGCCTTCAGAACCTCGATTAATGCCCAGTTGTCAATCGCATTGGGTCCATCTTTCATGGGACGGATATCGCCTTTCGGTGTATAGCCCACTCCGGATACAGCATAAGAAAAGCCGCCCGCATACAGTTCGGTTACGGTCATCTGGTTCTGCGTGAGGGTCCCGGTCTTGTCCGAGCAGATCACGGTGGTGCTTCCCAGTGTCTCAACCGTCGGCAGCTTGCGTATGATGGCGTTCCGTTTGGCCATGCGTGAGACCCCGATGGCCAGGGTGATGGTCATGGCCGCAGGCAGCCCCTCGGGTATCGCTCCCACGGCAAGGGCCACCGAGGCCATGAACATTTCGACCCAGTCCTGGCCCCGCAAATATCCCATCAGGAAGGTAAAGGCCGCCAGGGCAATGATCACATACAGAAGTACTTTACTGAAGTGTTCGATCTTTCGGGTCAGCGGGGTGGCCAGGACCTCGGCCGAGGCAATCATCTCGTTGATGCGCCCGATTTCGGTGTGGTCGCCGGTGGCAATCACCAGGCCCCTGCATGTCCCATGGGTCACCAAGGTGGAAGAGTAGGCCATGTTCCGGCGGTCCGAGAGGACGGTTTCCTCAGGGAGCCTCACATCCTCCTTTTGCACCGGAAGGCTCTCCCCGGTAAGTGTACTCTCATCGATTCGGAGTTCCCGAATCTCAAAGAGACGCACATCGGCCGGGACCTTGTCGCCGGATTGCAGAAAGATGACATCCCCAGGCACAAGCTCCCGTGCCGGGACCTTTTGACGTCTGCCGGCCCTTTGAACCATTGCATTGCTCACCATGGCACGGGCCAGGGCATCGATGGCCTTGAGGGCCTTGGATTCCTGTACGAAGCCGATTACAGCGTTGATAAGTACGACCCCGAAGATGACCCCGGCCTCCACCCATTCCTGAAGAAACAGGGTGACCAGAGTCGCCATAAGGAGAATGATCACCAGGGGCTGATTGAATTGAATCAGAAAGCGGATGACAGGTCCCTGCCCCATTTTTTGAGTCAGGGTGTTTTCCCCAAAGGCCTTCCGCCGTGAAAGGACCTCCTCTTCAGTCAGGCCCTCGGCGGGATCGGTTTCAATCGTCCGTGTGATCTCCTCGATCTCCAGGCTGTGCCACGATTTCGTTGTTAATGCCTGCATGTTCGGCAAGTCCTTTATGCACAGGTAAAAAGGGTCAATAAAAACCTTGATCCATGAATGATGAATGCTATGGGGTTTGGCACTGAGACCCCCTTGCGGGTAAAAGCCTGCACGCCGCAATCCAATAAATATTTCTGCACAATCCAGGTATTACATGCCTTGGCCTGTAACACTTTTTAACGTCCTTGCAGGCGATGTATTGAAATCCCTCGACTTGAATTCTTTTATCATTTCATGGGGCATGACCCTTATAATCTCAGATAATGTTGTCTGATTCAATTTCAGAATGCAGTCGTCAAGCATTGTCTTCATTCCATCCTCTATGGCCATCCTCCTGATTTCGTTTTCTTTGGCCCCTCTAATGAGGGCCAGGGCGATATCCTTGTTCATGACAAAAAATTCCGAAACCAGAGTACGCCCGCTATATCCTGTATAATCACATAGTTCACAACCTTCTGCCTGATAGAAAATAAGGTCTTCAGGATATTTATTAAACAACAGACTCCATTCGCTTTCGGTGGGGATGTATTCTGAACTGCATGAAGGACACATTTTTCTTACAAGCCTCTGGGCAATCACTCCCATCAGGCCTGAAGCAACCTGGTTGCGTTCAACGTTAAGGCCATGCAGCCTGGAAATAACATTTGTAGAATCAGTTGTATGGAGTGTACTTAAAAGAAGATGTCCTGTCTGTACAGCTTCAAATCCTATGTTTGCCGTCTCACTATCCCGCATTTCGCCGATCAGTATTATATCCGGATCAAGTCTCAAAAAGGATCGGAGCAGTCTTGAAAATGTAAGATTAATTTTGGTATTGACTTGTGTCTGCATGATTCCAGGGATGCTGTATTCGATCGGATCTTCCGCGGTAATGATTTTGAGCCCTGGATCGTATACAAACTGCAGCGCACCATAAAGGGTTGAAGTCTTTCCACTCCCTGTCGGGCCTGTCAGAAGGATCATTCCTGCGGGGCTCTTGAGGAGCTCCTTAAGTGGTTTCAGGACATGTTGAGAATGACCCAGGTTATCGAGGCCCTTATTCGCCTTTCGAGGATCGAGTATCCTTATCGTTATGTTTTCTCCAATTATAGCCGGGCACACGGCAACCCTGAAGTCAACAGATACTTTGCCGGATTGTGTCTTGTCAGAATAGTTTATTCTAAAAGCCCCGTCCTGCGGTATGCGTTTTTCAGCTATGTCAAGGTTAGACATTATCTTGATTCTAGAAATGATTTCTCCTATCGATTCCCTCAGTTTTGTATCAAGACGTGGTTGTGTAAAGGTCTGAAGTACCCCGTCAATTCTATATCGGATCTTGACGTCTCTGCGGTCCTGCTCTATGTGGATATCACTGGCATTCTTCATCAGGCCGTACTTGATTATGTGATTAACAAGCTCCTGTACCTGCATGTCTGATACGCCATAGATGTCTGACCGTGTCTTCCTGGAATCGGTTTTTTCGAGATCGATTACTACATCTTCGAGGTCTTCAACATTCTCCACATCTTCGACTTGCTTTACTTCATCCACCGTTTCGGTATCTATTAACGCCTCACCGTAAAGAGTCCTGAAAATTGCTTTAAATTTTTCAGGGGTTACCAGGACACAGTCAATCCTGTACAGGGAATACATAGAACTCAGGTCATGGACAATCTGAAGGCTATCGACATCTGATACCGCCACCGTAAGCCGGTTTCTTTCGCAGGATAGAGGCAGAATTCGATTTTTTGCCGCATAATTTTTACCAATAAGTGCAGAAAGAGTGTCTATCTGGCTTTGGCTTAGATGAAAACCATCGAGTCTTTTAAACTCAATATTGTGTTGCCTGGATAAAGTGACATAGAGTTGTTCATGTGTAATAAAGTTCTTTTCTATCAGTATTTTGCCCAAGTACTCAGTACCATGTTTCTGTTCGTAAAGGGCCTCTTTAAGCTGTTGCTCACTGATTATTTCCTGTTTTACTAAAATATCTCCAAGTCTTTGATGTTTATTATACTTTTTGAGAATACGATTGAGATCTATGGGTGTAATTATATTCAAATCACATAATATTTCGCCCAGGGTCCTTTGATATCTTCTGCGATTTATCATGTTATTGAGATCTTCTTCACTTATGATATTGGATTTTAGCGCCAGCTGACCCAGTTTCGTTCCACCGACCTGTTGAATCAGTAAACCCTTTACATCATTAGCTGTGGCAAGTCCCTGTCTTATCAGGGCATCGCCGATCAGCTCATCAGGCCTCTTGTTTTTGAGACACTCCTCCAGCTGTTTCTCATCAACTAATCCCTTCTGGATCGCTAACTTCCCTATGCGTTTTCGCAGATAGGGATGATTCAGGAGATTTTGGAGTTGGTCTTCTGAAATCAGCCCGTTTTTAACAAGGAGTGTACCCAGGGATTGGCTTGCCTCTTCAATTTCCCTTTTTTGGATTTCAAGGGCCTTTTCAATATCCTTTTCCTTTACAATTCCTTCTTTGACCAACAGTTCCCCGATTTTAGGAATCGTCTGATTTTCAGTTATGTTTTTTTCCATGTCTTTATCCGTCAATCGAACAGGATCCCTATTCGCTTTTCCTGTGGTGGTTATTTTCTCCATGTCACGACGATCTCCCCCGCCTTATTTTTTTGTGTTCATCATGATCGATTCACTGATAGAATATCGCATTTTGGGCAGTTTAAAAAGAGTGGCAGAAAAGAGTGATGGGCAATCGCCTTCTGGACGATTCATGAAGTTAGACGAAAAGTATTGTAATTGGACGGGAAAGTTACTCTATAAGAGTCATGATGTCAAAATTTGCTGAGGCTGGACTTTTTCGAGTTTTCTTGAATGGTCGCAAGGTGAAATTGTGCTTAAACTGAAGGCCTCAAATGTGGCATCGGGAGAAGACACAAATCTTCAGTTACATTATCTGATTTAACGTTTCAATTTTCATATATTTCCCTTATTTTCTGGAATCTTCGAGCAAATTCTCCCAGGCTGAATAGCCCAAGACCCATAAATATGATAGCGACAGCCTCTGAGGTAGAGGGAGACTGGCTATTAATTGTTGGAATTACTCTAAGTTCGATAATATCCCCAGCTAACAGGCGGCTATCTGAACCCTTTGCCAGAGTGCTGTTATAGGAAACAAACATTCTGGCCTCAGAATAGAATGCTGAATAGTCATAGGTTGGTGTTATGATCGTTAGCTCGTTATCATAAAGGTCTGAATCAGGTTTTTCCTCAACAAGCAGATAATCCGCGGGTATCATTTGGTAATTAACAGAATTGGGGATTAATGATGTATAATCAAAATAATTTTGAAGTAAATTATCTGTTATAGGGCCAACTATAGGAACGGCTGATGCGCCTCCTGCAAATAAAAAAGTCGTAAGTATTGACAAAATAAAGGTCTTCACTGTCATTTCTGTTTTATGCTCCTTTCTCCCTATAACTATTTAATTTTATGTTCTGTTTTGTAGGGTGCTTTACCTGTGGTATTATTCCAGCTTTTATATCTTTCTTATTTTGTCCTGATTGTGACAACCACTGTAACCCGGGCCATTCTTGACAAAGTAGTGTTCTGCAAAAGAAATACCATTTTTTCACTTTTATTTTTTTGTTTTTTCCGCATTTGGAGCACTGTTTTGCAAAAAGAGGTGGATAAGAGTATTTTTTTTCCACTTACAGAAAAAAATTTCCCAAAGAATTTTTTTTCAATGTCGTTTTTCTCTTCCCCAGATTATGAAGCTTTAAGCAGGAGCAGGAAGTAATCTCAAATGAATGAAGTCTGGATTGCTATGGGGTTAACGGTGTTTGCCGGAATGGCCACTGGGATTGGCAGTTTCATCGCGTTTACGGCCAAGAGAACCAATTATCGTTTTCTCTCGGTGGCAACGGGTTTTTCGGCAGGTGTAATGCTTTATGTATCGTTCGTGGAGATCTTTTATGAAGGCGTTGATGCTCTGACGGCGCAATACGGCGATTATTGGGGGCATTGGATTAATGCGGCATCCTTCTTCGGTGGTATGTTTCTGATTGGCATGATAGACCAACTGATCCCCATGTCGAAGAACCCGCACGAGACCCGTACGGAAGAAGAGACAGATCTGCTGCGCAAACCATGCGTTAACCTTCTGGATTCCGAGGCAACGGTCGCACAGAATGAAGAAGAATGGGGAGAAAAAATTTACAATCGTGGCATCCGTCATGAGAAACTCATGCGAATGGGCCTGTTTACAGCCCTGGCAATAGGCATTCACAACTTTCCTGAGGGTCTGGTAACATTTCTCGCCGCCCTTCAGGATCCAAGCCTCGGCGTTGCCATTGCTGCAGCTGTTGCTCTCCACAATATACCTGAAGGCATAAGCGTTTCAGTCCCAATCTTCTATGCCACCGGAGATCGCAAGAAGGCATTCACATATTCCCTAATCAGCGGACTGGCTGAACCTGTTGGGGCTGGAATCGCTTATGTGGCTATCAGGTTCTTCCTGTGCGGCGAAGGTGGATTGATTCCATCTCAGGTGATGGGAATACTCTTTGGCGGCATAGCAGGCATCATGGTTTACATAAGCCTGGATCAACTCTTGCCCACAAGCAGGGCTTACGGCAGGGGACACGACAGTATTTTGGGGTTGGTCGCGGGAATGCTGATCATGGCCTTCAGTCTGCTGCTGATGAAATAGCACGGGTGCTGATGGATGACAGGATGGATACAGGTCTTCATCTAAATTCAAACATCTCATCGTACAGATCAGGGTTTTTAAAATTTCTGCTTGACACCAAAATGTCTTCTTTTAAAATGATGAATCGTACGTCACTTTATTTAATATGACGTCATGTTCATGAAATTTGGCATCACTTGACTATGCGGAGGCCGAAAAATGCAAGAAGTGAAACTCTCGCGTCGAGAAAGGGAGAAACTCAGGCAGCGTCGTCAGATGCTTGCGGCTGCGCTTGAGCTTTTTTCGGAAAAAGGCTTTCACAACGTTTCAATGCACGAGATTGCGAAAAGGGCCGAGTTTGCCATTGGCACTCTATACAAGTTCTTCAAAAACAAGGAGGATCTCTATAAGGCCCTCGTGATGGAAAAGGCAGAGGAATACCACCGTGTCCTTATGGGAGTCCTTTCCGAGGAAAAAGATGTCCTGACAGTGATTGAAGGCTACATTGTTGCCAAATCGCGGCTTTTTACGGATAATCTGCCAATATTGCGCCTTTATTTTGCAGAAACCCGCGGTGCCAGTTTCAACATCAGGGCGGGGCTTGATCAAGACATACAAAGGCTGTATGACAAATTCATCATGCGACTGGTCTCCGTACTTCAAGACGGTGTCCGCAGGAAGGTCTTTCGCGAAATGGATCCCTATCACATGGCGGTGGCCCTGGAAGGTCTCACCAATGCATTTCTATTCTGCTGGATGGAGGACCCGGAGCAGCATCCATACGAAACGAACGTCCCGTTTATCAGAGATATGTTTCTTAATGGAGTATTAAACAAGTGATAAAAACAAATGGAGAAACCGAAAAAATGCATCACAGAATCAGTGTTAATTGTCTCCTTCCAATATTCAGGCCAGTGTCCATGTCTGTCTTGTATAATCATAGACGTTTGAGGCCATTCAAAGTCCCTGCCAATACCATATACTATATACTGGCAGCCTTCTTTCTCATATCTGTTTTGTCGTGGAGAGCGGTTGCTGCTCCGCCAGATGAGGGCGGCGGACCGCCTCCGCTGGTGACGGTTACAGCAGTCACTGAACGCGATGTAAATCCCCCGGCGGAATATGTGGGCCATGTGGAGGCCATACAGAGCGTAGACCTGAGGGCGCGAGTCGATGGTTTTCTTGAACAGGTCAAGTTCAGGGAGGGAAGTGATGTTAGTGCCGGTGACATACTTTATGTTATCGAACAGGCGCCTTATCGTGCACAGATTGACGTGGACAAGGCCAAGGTGGCCCAAGCCGAGGCGACACTCACTAAGGCCAGTCGGTATTTGCACAGGCTTCGAGCCATGAGCCCAGGTCTGGTTTCCGATTTAGACATCGACAATGCCCTGGCAGACGAGCTCTATGCAAGGGCTCAGCTGCAGGAAGCCAAGGCCGATCTCGAGTTATCTAAAATCGATTTGGAATACACTGTCGTCAGGGCACCAATCAAGGGACGCACAGGCCGTACTGCTTTCACCAAGGGCAATCTGGTCGGACCTGATTCGGGACCCCTGGCGCGAATTGTCCAACTGGATCCGATACGCGTCATTTATTCCATTAGTGAAAATGATCTGAAGGCGGTGAGGAGAGCGATTGACGACTCCTCCTTGCCGGATAAAAAGAGGTACACCCTGATACCGCGTATAGAACTGCCCGGCGGCGAAATCCTTAAAAACGCCGGACACCTGGATTTTATGGATAATACAGTGGATGCCAAGACCGGTACTATTGCGATTCGGGCTGTATTTGACAACCGTGACGGTGTGCTGCTGCCGGGACAGTATGTAACTGTTCTGATAAGACACAGTCAGGGCAAGCAACTTCCGATGGTGCCGCAGGCAGCCGTCCAGGAAGACCATGAGGGGCGTTATGTGCTGCTCGTGGATAACGAGCAGCGGGTGGTTCAGCGTCGCATCACTACCGGACCGGTCATCGATACCCAATGGGCAGTTGAATCAGGACTGGCGGCCGGAGAGAAGGTAATCGTGCAGGGGGTGCAGAAAGTCCAGCCCGGACAGACTGTAAAGACCGTCACTGAAGACGAACAGAACAGGAGATAATGCATGTTTTCCAGAATCTTTATTGAACGCCCGCGCCTGGCCGCGGTGCTGTCGATTATTATTCTCCTGGCCGGTCTGATTGCCATGCTGAATATTCCCGTGGCCCAGTACCCACAGATTACTCCTCCGGAAATCCGCGTGACTGCGGTCTATCCAGGAGCCAATGCGCAGGTCGTGGCTGACAACGTGGCTGCGCCGATTGAAAAGGAGGTAAACGGCGTTGATAACATGCTCTACATGGCCTCTACGTGTTCTGATGACGGACGCTATGAACTGGCGGTAACCTTTGCCGTCGGTACCGATCCGGACATCGATCAGGTCAATCTTCAAAACCGTGTGCAGTTAGCCACTCCCAAACTCCCGAGAGAAGTGACCGAGCAGGGTATAAGTGTACGCAAACGCTCTTCTGATATGCTGGCGGTCGTCTGTTTTTTTTCTCCAGAAGGCACCAGGGACAAGCTCTTTTTGAGCAATTACGCCAGCAGGGAAATAAAGGATGCATTGGTACGCCTCAACGGCGTGAGCGACGTCTTTATTTTTGGGGAGTTTGAATACAGCATGCGTATCTGGATGGACCCGGAGCGTCTGGCTTCCATGAACATGACCGCGGACGACGTAATAACAGCCATTCACGAGCAGAATGTCCAGGCGGCAGTCGGTTCAATCGGATCAGCGCCTGCCGCTCACGGCCAGCAGGTTCAGTTTACATTACAGGCCAAGGGGCGTCTCAGGGACGTCGAAGATTTTAAAAACATAATTGTCCGTGCAAATGCCCAAGGTGGCCTGGTGAGAATAAGCGACATTGCCCGTGTAGAACTTGGTGCAGTTTCCTACGGTACCACGTCAATTCTCAACGGCTCTCCGACCCTTGGTATGGGGATTTACAGGTCGCCTGGTGCCAATGCCCTGGATACCATGAAGGATGTCAGGGCCGAGCTTAAACATCTTGCCCAGCGTCAGCCTGACGATGTCCAATACCAGATCATTTACGACACTACCAAATATGTGTCCGCAGCCATTCGTGAGATCGGCTTGACGCTGTTTATCACGTTTTTCCTGGTGGTGGGCGTGACCTTTCTTTTTCTGCAGGACTGGAGGGCCACCCTGGTTCCCACCCTGGCAATACCGGTTTCGCTGGTGGGTACATTCGCTGTGCTGCTGGCCCTGGGCTTCAGCGCCAACACCATTTCCCTTTTTGCCCTGATCATGGCCATCGGCCTGGTAGTCGATGATGCTATTGTAGTTGTGGAGAATGTCCACCGGGTAATGCAGGAAAGAGGCCTGAGCCCAAAAGATTCTACCATCAGGGCCATGGGTCAGGTTACCGGTCCGATCATCGCTACCACCCTGGTGCTGCTTGCCGTGTTTGTGCCAGTGGGTTTTTTGCCGGGCATCACAGGACAGCTCTACAAACAGTTTGCAGTGACCTTGTGCACGTCAGTCGTCATTTCTTCAATCGTTGCCCTTACCTTGAGTCCGTCGCTATGTGCCGTCTTGCTCAGGCAAACAGAGCCAGCCAGGCAAGGGCCTCTGGCCTGGTTCAACAGGGCACTGCACGCATCACGCAACCGGTACGTGGCCGGGTCTGTATGGCTGATCCGGCGGCTGCTCGTGGTCTTGCTGATTTTCGTGGGTATTTTCGGCATTTCCTATTACCTGTTTGAGACCCGTCCCACCAGTTTTTTGCCGGAAGAGGATGTCGGGGCCTTTTTGTTTAATGTACAGCTTCCTGAGGCCTCTGCGCTTGACCGCACTGCTGAGGTTATGCAACAGATCACCAAAGAGCTTAAAGATATTAAGGGTGTTCAGGATATCATTGGAGTGAGCGGGTTCAGCCTGCTCAGCGGGAATGCAGAAAATGTCGGATTTGGTATCGGGGTATTGGATCCCTGGGATGAGCGCACGAGTCCGGGTCTGCAGTTGAATGCCATCGTAGGGCAGGCCCAAGGTAAGCTGGCTGCCATCTCCTCGGCCAACAGTTTTGCTTTTGTCCCTCCGCCTATCCAGGGCCTTGGCACAACCGGCGGATTCGACTTCCGGCTGCAGGCCCTGAGGGACCAGAGCCCACAGGAAATCGCTGCTGTAACTCGGGCCATGGTCATAGCCGCCAATCAGGATCCTGCCTTGACAAGGGTTTTCAGTACCTATACAGCCGATACACCTCAGATCTTCGTGGATCTTGACCGTACAAAGGCCGAAACGCTTAAGGTACCGGTCAGCAGAGTATTCTCAACCCTTCAGGCCCAGCTCGGGTCAAGATATGCAAATGATTTTAATCTCTACGGACGGGTCTACCAGGTCAAGGTCCAGGCCGATGCACCGTACCGCAATGCGGCCAAAGATATTGGTAATTTATATGTACGCAGCGATAACGGAGATATGGTGCCCATGGACAGCCTGGTTAGACTTAGCACGGTCCTGGCCCCACAGATCGTGAATCGTTATAATCAGTTTACCAGTGTCCGGATCAACGGCGGAGCCGCCCCTGGTTTCAGCTCCGGTGATGCCATGTCGGCGATGAAGCTGACGGCGGCCAAGACACTGCCGGAGGGATATGCCTATGACTGGTCGGCAATATCCTTTCAGGAGCAGAAAGCCGGTGGTCAGGTTACAATCCTGTTTGCCCTCGCCCTGGTATTTTCTTATCTCTTTCTTGTGGGTCAGTATGAGAGCTGGAACATCCCGCTGTCCATTATTCTCTCGATCCCTGTTGCCGGTCTGGGAGCGTTGGTCGGTCTGTGGATCGTAGGGCTCGACCTCAGCATCTATGCCCAGATCGGCCTGGTGTTGCTGGTGGGTCTGGCCAGCAAAAACGCCATTCTTATTGTGGAATTTGCAAAGGACCGGCGGGAACAAGGGTTGACCATAGCCGATGCCGCAGTGGAGGGGGCGCGAATCAGATTTCGTCCTGTATTGATGACGGCCTTTTCCTTTATTCTGGGCGTGACCCCTCTGGTAGTAGCCACCGGCGCGGGTGCGGCCAGCCGTCGTGCTATCGGGACCACTATTTTCAGCGGAATGCTGGCGTCAACGCTTTTTGGGATCTTTTTGGTCCCGGCGCTTTATTACGCCCTTCAGACATTTCGCGAAAAGGGCACCGCCTGGCGCACGCATCGGCCTGACAACAAGGAATTATGATTGTTTTGTTCGTGATAGACCGGTAAATGAAGAATATTCACTAATACTTTAACTCATCCTTGTCCGTTGCCTTTGCGAGCTGGCTTATCAGATACTGCCTGCGCCGGATTCCGGGGCGGAGATCTTTCTGCGTACGAGGCACCTGTTCCGGGTTTAGAACAGACCCCTGACC
Source organism: Deltaproteobacteria bacterium (assembly GCA_018399745.1). GTDB lineage: Bacteria > Desulfobacterota > Dissulfuribacteria > Dissulfuribacterales > UBA3076 > UBA3076. Next base: position 45,610 of record JAGYNZ010000017.1, read on the forward strand.
TTTCCGGTATCCGTATCGACATCGATCCTGCGATAGGCCGGATCAGAGCCGGTTCCGGGCATGAGGCTTATGGCACCGGCGACGGGGACCACAAAACCCGCCCCTTTGTAAGTCAGTATATCCCGTACAAGCAAATTCCATCCCGTGGGCACGCCCTTAATATTCGGATCGTCAGACAGGCTGAGATGGGTCTTTACCATGCACATGCCGAGCTTGGAGATCTCAGGATCCTTTTCCATGGCCTTGGCCTTTGCAAGGGCCTCCGGGCTGTAGGTTACACCGTCTCCGCCATATACCTCTCTGGTGATCAGCTCTATACGTTCTCGAATAGGCATATCGAGATCGTATAAGAGGCGGAATTCCGCCTCTTCTTCACAGGCATCGACCACTGCGTCTGCGAATTCCAGCGCGCCGTCTCCACCCTTGAGCCAGTGCTCGGATACGGCCGCCCTTGCACCGGCCTGCTCGCTTATCTTGCGAACTGCGGCGATCTCGTCCCTGGTATCATTGTAAAATGCGTTAATGCAGACTACCGGGTTGATCCCCGCCTTTTTCACAGTCTCAATATGATGGATCAGGTTTGCGCATCCCTTCTCTACCCACTCTACATTCTCACCGTTGTACTCCTCGGGCATCGGACGGCCTGGGCGAGGTATGGGCGCTCCTCCATGACACTTGAGTGCCCTGATTGTGGCCACTATCACGGCACAGTTGGGTTTGAGTCCGCTGAAGCGACATTTCAGATTCCAGAATTTTTCAAAGCCGATATCAGCGCCAAAGCCGCTTTCAGTTACCAGATAGTCAGTAAGCTTTAATCCTATTTTGTCGGCGATAACCGAAGACTGGCCTATGGCGATATTGGCAAATGGTCCTGCGTGGATCATGCAGGGTTGGCCTTCAACCGTCTGCATGAGGTTGGGATTGATGGCCTCCACCATCCAGGCGGTCATGCCGCCGGCCACTTCGAGATCTTCCGTTGTAACGGGCTTTCCTGTGCGGTCATAGGCAAGTACTATACGGCCTATACGTTCTCTGAGATCCTTGAGGTCATTGGCTATGGCAAGTATCGCCATGATTTCAGAGCTGACGGCTATGTTGAATCCGCTCTGCATGGTAAGACCGTCCATTCGGCCCCCCAATCCGATCGTAATGTTTCTCAATGCCTGGGCGCAGAAATCCATTATCCACCTGAATTCCACACTTTTGGGGTGGATATTGAGGCGCTTCAGCCCCCTCAGACCCAACTGCTCGTCCGTATAGTTGGACTCGTGCTGCATACGGGCGGTCAGGGCAGTCATGCCCAGATTATGGGAATTCATGATGGCGTTTATATCACCTGTGAGCCCCAGAGAGAATTTCGAAAGCGGAATGACCAGCGAAAGCCCTCCCCCCGCCGCGCTTCCCTTGATATTGAAAGTGGGCCCTCCGGATGGCTGGCGCAGAGCACCCATCACGTTTACGCCCCTTTTACCGAGGCCTTCCATGAGACCTACCGCACAGGTGCTCTTACCTTCACCCAGTGGAGTAGGTGTAATGGCGGTCACGTCTATGTATTTCCCTTCCGGCTCGTCCTTGAGACGTTCCAACACCTTGGCGTAATCGATCTTTGCCACGTGGTGGCCATAAGGGAGGAGTTCTTCCTTTTCAAGGGCCAATTCTTCACCGAGCTGATACACGGTCTTCATGTTTTCTTCGGCGGCTTCAGAAATCTGCCAGTCTTTCATTTTGGTCGGATCTAGTCTCATAATAAGGTTCTCCTTTGTAAAAAATTTCTGGACATGGACTCGGACATGATATAGATGGAAGTTCCTTTTATTAAAAAAGTCCCTATTGAAGGGGGAGGTCCGATTTTTTGCCTTAATTTGTATCAGGCAACTGAGTGAAACAGCATTTGTTGGTCCCAGGCTCTATTACCTACTCTATATTGTTTTTTTTTTCAATAATGTCGGGTAAAAATTAAAGATGTGCTGAGCTCCAGGTAGAAAATGCCAAGTTGTTTTCACCGGTCCCTCGTGGAAAAAAATCGTGGAGGATAGTAATTGTTACTGGAAATAGACCCTGAAAGACCCAGACCTCGGCAGATAGACAAGATATTAGAGGTGTTGAAAAGGGGAGAAATAATCGTATATCCCACAGATACCTGTTATGGAATCGGAGCTGATATCTTTAACAAGAAAGCAATTAGGAGAATTTATCAAATCAAGGGACTCCATAAAAGCTCGCCCTTCAGTTTCGTGTGTGCAGACCTCAGAGACATAAGCAGATATGCCTTTGTGACGGACTATGCATACCGAATATTGAGACGTTTTCTGCCGGGTCCTTACACCTTTGTTCTACAGGGATCCAGAGAAGTCCCCAAAATGATGCTTACGAAACGCCGTACGGTAGGAATTCGTATTCCAGATCATCCGGTCTGTGAGGCAATAGCTGGGGCACTGGGGAACCCGCTCATAAGTACATCAGCCGTCATAGGTGATGGACCTGTATGGTCGGACCCCAAAGAGATGAATGAGATCTTGGGAAAGAGATGCGCTATAGTCGTGGATTGCGGAATTATTCCTGCGGTGCCATCAAGCGTTATATCGTTGGTGAACGACGAGCCTTTGATACTCAGAAAGGGTAAAGGTGACGTATCGACTTTTGCAGAACACCTTTCTTCCTGAAGAGATGTTAAAAGGTTGCCAATTGAGCTAAAGCGTCCAAGTTGCGGTGAGTACCTTCAGTGCTGTTAATATCAATATGTGAAACAAAGCCATATCTTCGTTTCGAATAATTAAACCTTTATTTCAGGCGCTGTTTCGATTTGTCCGGGTTGGATATTCTGGGCGTGCCATTAGTCTGAGATTTTTTGCTTGCCACGCACCTGAGATCTTTGCCTGTCTTGAAAACTACTCGATAGCTTGCAGGACATATTGTTAGCAGGCCTGTCTTTGGATTCACAAACTCACGTCCCTTCTGACTATGTAGCGAAAAATTACCTATTCCCCTGATCTCTATCCTTCTCTTTTCTTTCAGGGCAGAAATCATCGTGTCGAAAACTACGTCTACGACGGTTTCAAGGTCTTTTTTCAGGTGTTGCGAAAAGTCCTGCTGCAGACGTACAACAAAATCACCCTTCAACACACTGTGTGGTGGTCGCTCAGATCCCATAGGAAATTGGATTTTCTGTGGAAGATCCCAGCAGCCGCCTGAGGGCATTGCCCAGGATTTTTACCCCTTCTTCCTGCAAAAGTCCCCTAATGATTGAAAGACGGTCTTTCCTTGGATAGACAAGCTCCGGCCTTCCCTGTATTTTTGCCAAGCTGGCAGCCTTGTCCACAGCTACGCTGAAATTGCCCAGTTGGTCTACCAGTTTTGCATCCAGTGCCTGGCGACCTGTCATAATACGTCCGTCAGCAATGGTCGAAACCTGCTCTTCAGGGATATTTCGACTCCTGGAAACCGCCATTACGAATTGGTTCTGTATATCCTGCATTATTTCCTGGAGCAAGGTACGTTCGTCTTCCGCCATATCTCTGGTAATAGACCCCAGATCTTTGAAGACCCCGCTCTTTACCACGGTTGTCTTGATCCCGAGTTTTTCCAGCAGATTTTCTATATTAGGCACCTTTATAATAACCCCGATACTTGCTGTCACCGTGCCGGGATTGGCCACGATGTGTCTGGCGCCCAGAGACGCGTAATATCCACCTGATGCCGCTACTGTGCCCAGGGAGGCCACAACAGGCTTTTCCTGGTTCAGCCTGGAGATCTCTTCATATAGTTCCTGAGATGCCCCCACTGCACCACCAGGGCTGTCAATGCGAATTACTACCGCCTTGACTTCCCTGTTATAACGAAACTCCCGCAGTGCATTTAAGCTTGCCTCCGGCTCGGTGATAAGGCCTTTGATATCCACCACTCCGATTTTTTCTCCGTGGTAGAGAGAAGGACGGGTAACCACGCCCTTTGTTGTCCATAATATTAACAGAAAAAAGGCCAGCGTGATGAGTATGGTGAACCCTCCGATAGTGGCGAGGGCTACCAATAACGGATGGGCATATCGGCGTTCTTTGCGCGTCCGCAACTCTTGCATGTGCCCAGCTTATTCCTTCTGATCTTTGTCGTCTTCTTCAGCGTGTGCACGACTGTGCTGTACTAATTCTTCCTGAAGCAGGCTTCCCAAAGTATTGGCGGCGGATTTATCGATGCCGCTGTATTTATCAAAGTGTGAACGTTCATCATCTTCAGATATCCGCTTGACAGAGAGGCCTATACGCCTTTCCAGTGGTGCTACATGGATAACCTTGGCACTTATTTCATCTCCCACCTGAAACATGCCGACCGGGGTCTTGATCTTGCCGGGCCCCAGCTCAGAAATGTGAATCAGGCCTTCCACTCCCTCTTCAAGTTCAACAAATACACCAAAATCCGTTACATTCGTTACCTTGCCGGCGACTTGGCTGTCGACAGGATATCTCTCCGGAACCGACTCCCATGGATCCGGATGAAGCTGTTTAACGCCTAAGGAAAAACGTTCCTTTTCCTTATCGATATTGAGTACTGCCGCCTGTATAGTTTCCCCTCTTTTATAGATTTCATTTGGATGTTTTATCCTTTTGCTCCAGGAGAGGTCTGATATATGAACAAGCCCGTCTATACCTTCCTCAATGCCTATGAATAGACCGAACTCAGTGATATTCTTTACTGTTCCCTCAATGACAGTACCGATTGGATAGCGATTCTCAACCAGATCCCACGGATTGGGTTCTATCTGCTTAAGCCCCAGAGATATCCTCTGAGCCTTGGAGTCAACTTTAAGCACAATCGCCTCGACAATGTCTCCCACATTGACCATCTGGGAGGGGTGACGTATACGCTTTGTCCACGACATCTCAGATACATGGATGAGGCCCTCTACGCCTTCCTCGAGCTCCATAAAGACGCCATAATCAGTGAGGCTTACAACCTTGCCTGTCACTTTTTCTCCCATAGGATACTTTTCTTCCACTCGTAACCAGGGATCCTCAGTAAGCTGCTTCATGCCCAGGGAGACCTTTTCACTTTCACGATCAAATGTAAGGACCTTTACTTTAATTGTGTCGCCCACATTAAAGAGCCTGGAAGGATGTTCTACGCGTCCCCATGACATGTCAGTGATATGGAGAAGTCCATCGATCCCTCCGAGATCAACAAATATGCCGTAATCAGTGATATTTTTGACTTCTCCCTCCCGGACCTGCCCTTCCTCGAGAGAAGCCAAGGTATTAACCCTTTTCCCCGCCATCTCTTTTTCCAAAAGGAACCTTCTGGAAACCACGACATTCTCTCTACGTATATTACACTTCAGGATAGCACATTCTATGGTCTGGTTTGAAAGGGCCTCTGGATCACGAACAGGCATGAGGTCTATCTGAGAAAAGGGTAAGAAGGCCGTTACTCCACCTTTACGGTCGCCGATTCGCACGGACAAGCCACCCTTCACCCTGGATGACACGGTAGCCTTTATGGGAGTTTCCGCTTCAAATGCCTTTGTTATTTCTGCCCATACCTGACGGCGAAGGGCCTTGGAATGAGAGAGTCTTAACATCCCCTCGTCAGGATCCCAACGTTCAAGCAGTACCTCTACGGTATCTCCCGAAGAGACCGTTATCTCACCTTTTTCGTCGAGAAATTCCCGAATTGGTATCAGGCCTTCTGACTTATATCCAACGTCGACCATAATAGATTCTTTGTCGACGCGGACAATGGTGCCCTCGAGGATTTCTCCTTCCTGAAAAGTACGAAGGCTCTGCTCAAAAAGGTCTTCAAACTGATCCATTTCACCGGCTTCCTCTGACGGCGAATTTTTTTCCAAAACATGTGAATCTTCTTGAGAGTTTGCTGCCTCTTTGTCAGAGGCGGCAGTTAAAGTTTGTTCCTGAGTTACCTCACACGCCACTTTTTCCATTACCAAATACCCCTCCTAAAATAACTAATAATGTCTTATAACAGGACAACTTATAAAGTTCAATGGGTATAAAGGCAAACAGGAAGTTTACGAAAAACTCAAACCCGCTGTCTGTTAATGTGCAGTAACCAACTTGTGGAATCATTTATTTGGAATTAAAATGCGTTTAAACATTATAGATTCATTCTCAAGCATCTCTGAAAGGTTTGAACTGTTGACAAGTGAATTCTAATCAATCCCTTCCCCTTAGTGTATGCCTGGTAAGCGGAGGTCTTGACAGCTGCGTTGCTGCTGCTATTGCTTCACGAAGTTGCCGTCTGGCCTTTCTTCATGTAAACTATGGCCAGCTTACCGAAGAGCGTGAACTCATGGCCTTTGATGCCATAGCTGATCACTATGCGGTTCGTCACCGTCTGAAGGTCGACATTTCCTATCTTAAGTCTATAGGCGGTTCCGCCCTTACAGATCCAATAATACCCGTGCCGGAAAAGTGTCTGGGGGAATCCGGGGTGCCGGTAACATATGTCCCCTTCAGGAATACCCATATGCTGGCCATAGCGGTCTCCTGGGCAGAGGTGATCGGAGCCGGATACATATATATAGGTGCCATAGAAGCGGATGGTTCCGGCTATCCTGACTGCAGGAGATCGTACTTCGATGCCTACAGATTGCTCATAGAAGAGGGGACTCGGCCTCAAACGAATATTGAGATTATCACTCCATTAATCGATTACGACAAGGGGATGGTGGTAAAAGCGGGCACGGCCCTGAAAGCCCCTCTGCACCTCACCTGGTCATGTTACCAAAACCAAAATTCAGCTTGTGGAAAATGTGATTCCTGCCTTCTGCGAATTAAGGGGTTTGCTGCAGCAGGGGTTACAGATCCTATACAATACGCGATGTAATTGTTCAAAGGTACGGTCTTTCAGTAAATCCCGGATCCGTGAATCTATGAATCATAAAGAAGTTTTTTCCTGTAAACTTTGTGGTCACTGTTGCCAGGGAGGTAGCACTGTCTCCCTGTCTCAGGCGGAACAGAAGGCTATGGCCATCTTTTTGGACCTTGATTTGGCTGACTTCCTTCGCAAGTTTTGCGTGAAAAAAGGTAACAGGATAGAAATGAAAATTGTTAATGGCCATTGCATCTTTTATGGCGATGATGGATTATGCAAGATACACGAGGTCAAACCCTTTGAATGCAGAAGATGGCCTCTTCATCCCAGCATACTGAAAGATCAGAAGGCATGGGATGCCATAAGGGCCGACTGCCCTGGTTTTGACGAAGACGCATGCTATGAGGATGTCTGTGAGCTTGTCAGGAGGCGAAATATCAGGAGGCCAAATAATGGATATTGAGAGGATCAAACAGCAGGTCTTTGTATGCTGCCCTTTTGATTTGCTTGTCAATAAGTATCTCCCATGCCTCCTGCAAGAACGTATTAACCCTGAGATAGGATTAAACGGTGAGATCCTGGACCAATTTCAGCGGTCCACATTTAAAAAAGTAGCAAAGATTCTTAAAAAAGAGGGTCTGATTTGTACTGTCCATGCGCCCTATTCAGACCTTTCTTTAGGTGCGATAGATCCAAAAGTCCGCAGGGTCACTCTGGAGAGGATAAAAAAGGCATTGGATCTTGCATCTCTGTTTGAGGCCAGGTCTATAGTGTGCCATACCGGTTTTGACTATAAGCACTATTTTAATTCAGTAGATAACTGGCTGAAAAATGCCGCGGAATCCATGATTACTCTCTTGGAATACGCGTCTCAATTCAATATTCCCATAATGCTCGAAAATGTATATGAGCTGGACGCAGAGATACATAAAGATATATTCCGGAAAATCAAATCACCGCTTCTTGGTTTTTGCCTTGACTTTGGTCATCAGCATGTGTTTTCAAAAATCAGCCTGGACAAATGGCTGAAAGATCTGGGTGATCGACTGGGTCAGATCCACCTTCACGATAATATGGGAGTGCATGACGATCACCTCGCTATTGGAGAAGGAATTCTTGATTTTGATAGCCTTTTTTCATGGCTTTATGCCCGGAGCAAGACCCCTGTCATGACCCTTGAACCCCATGAAGAATCAGCTTTAATGCCCACTTTGGAAGGTCTTGCCCGATTACTCAATAATTATCCAATAATTTCAGGTTATTCATAAAGAATTATCTATCAATAGTTGTTTGATTGTCCTACTTCATAAAGATGTCTAAACCTTGATAGCATTGCAAACTTCTTTTATGAATTATCCAGAAAATGATAATGGGCCTTGACAAGTTTTGCCTAACTCAGTATTAAGAAGGGCTTTCTTTTTGAGGCGACTCACTTTCCCTTATTGGAAAGAGGAGTAAGCCTCTTTTATTTTTTATAAAGAACAATTTTTAGAGGTAACATTCTGAAGGAGCATACAGATGCCGACTATCAATCAGCTGGTCAGAAAGGGGCGCAAGAAGATCCAAAAGAAGAACAAGGCGCCTGCCCTGGACTCCTGTCCGCAGCGCCGTGGAGTATGCACGCGTGTCTATACGACGACCCCGAAGAAGCCTAATTCTGCCCTTCGGAAGGTAGCCCGCGTACGTCTTACCAATGGCATGGAGGTCACGTCCTATATTCCAGGTATCGGCCACAACCTTCAGGAACACTCAGTCGTATTGATTCGCGGGGGTCGTGTCAAGGACCTTCCAGGTGTTCGGTATCATATTATTAGAGGCACACTGGATGCCCTTGGGGTTCAAGATAGACGCAAGGCAAGATCAAAGTACGGCACAAAAAGGCCTAAATAATTTAGTCGACATACTGCATTACAGGTTTTTTTGTGAAAATCCATTATGATCATAATTTCCAAATGTGACGTGCGGGTTTTTTTGAATAATAAAGTCTTTGTAGGGTGTTTCATAACGATAAAGAAATTGAAATAATGCAGGGAATAGGGTATTTTCAGCGGAAATCAAATATAAGACACGGGTAAGAAGATTATGCCAAGGAGAAGAGAAATCCCTAAGCGGATTATAGCACCAGACCCAAAGTATAAGAATACTCTGATATCCAAGTTTATTAATGGTTTGATGCGTGAGGGCAAAAAGAGTGTTTCCCGAAGAATTTTCTATGATGCCATGGAGATCGTGGAAAGGCATTCTAAAGAAGAGCCTGTCAAGGTCTTCGAACAGGCGATGGAGAATATAAAACCCGTGTTGGAAGTACGATCCAGAAGGGTTGGCGGTGCAACGTATCAGGTGCCGGTTGAGGTTCGAACAGACCGCAGGCAGGCACTGGCAATAAGATGGCTTGTGGGTTTTTCTAAAAAGAGGGGGGAAAAATCCATGGCCCAGCGATTGGCCGGAGAGTTGTTGGATGCTTACAATAAAAGGGGAATGGCCTTTAAAAAGAAAGAGGATACCCACCGTATGGCCGAGGCCAACAAGGCATTTGCACACTATAGATGGTAACTGCAGGCATTTGATGTTGTCGATGAGTTGTTACCGGCTCTGATGACAAGATAGAAGATATATATAACGTAGTGTAACCAGTGCCTGATAATTTAGTGGAGGATTATCGTGAGCAAGCAAAAATTTGAGCGTACCAAGCCGC